>CAWKAG010000051.1:0-42298 GCA_963847455.1 uncultured Acidimicrobiia bacterium | reverse complement strand
CGGTTTCCTCGTCGTCCGAGACGTACTCACCGACGCCGACCTCGACCCGGTCGTTGCGGAGTATGACTCCGCGTTGGATCACCGCGGCACGGCACCTCTACCAACGTGGTGAGATCCAATCGCCTCGCAGCGACCTGCCGTTTGCCGAGCGATACACCGCGTCAATTCGCGAGAACCCCGCAATCTTCTATCACCTGGGTATCTCGCTGCCTCTCGACTACGAGACACTCGACCCCGATTTCGTCCGTGCGCACACCGGTCCGGCGGTGTTCGGACTCATGCGTCACCAGAGGGTCCTCGACGTTGTGGAGTCCGTACTAGGCCCCGAGATCAGCTCGAACCCGGTGCAGCAGGTCCGCCTCAAACCTCCCCAGCGGTTGCTGTCTGGCGCTGTAGCCGAGTACTCCAACGTGGGCGCAACAACCTGGCATCAGGACTACGGCGCCGTCATGGAGGAGGCAGCAGACACCGAACTGCTCACCGTGTGGATCGCGATGACCGAAGCCAGCGAGGAAATGGGCTGCCTCCAAGCGATCCCCGGTTCACACCGGGCCAGCGAACTGACTCTGCATTGCCCTGGCGTGCGCAACGCCGCAGAGAACTACATCCCTCAGGCGCTACTCGACCGCCATGGTACGGCCCCGGTATCGCTGGCATGCGAGCGCGGCTCGATCATCCTCCTCACCCGCTTCACCGAGCACGGAGCACTGCCAAACCACTCTGATCGTCTCCGGTGGAGCTTCGACCTGCGCTACCAGCCGACCGGAAAGCCAACTGGCCGGCCTGCGTTCCCGTCCTTTGTTCTGCGGAGTCGAGCCAAGCCGCTGAGCGAGGTGACTGACCCGGCGGATTACGCGCAAGGTTGGGACGACGCCCGAAATCGCATCGTCGCCGGAGACCACGACGGACCGCTCTACGAGCAGGGCCGCTGGCTCGCCAACCGAACCAACCCAGTCTGTGCCTGACCACCAGCGTGGGCGTCGAAGCGCGAGATGAGATCGTGCGGCAAGTGAATCAGAGTGGGCACGTGGCCGTCCGTTATCGCGGTCGACGACCCCATTCGAGGGCGTTCGACCAGGTCCGTTCCAAACTGATCGAAGGATCGTTGACCTCCCAAGAACCCGCATGCACCGCCACACGCCCCATCAATGAACTCGATAAACAGCGAGTGGCAATGCAAGGGGACGAACCTACGAACCGGCGCGCTCAACGGTAAGGCCACCCTGCGGCGGAGACCCCGCGGACGGGATTCCAGGCGTTGCTGATTCGGCTGCTAGGCCTTGCGGGGAACCTGGGCCTGTACCTTGATACCAGGTCCCATCGTCGACGATACAGACACGTTACGCATGTACACCCCTTTGGCCGAAGCCGGGCGTGCCCGGTTGATCTCACCGGAAATGGCCATGTAGTTCTCGACGAGTTTCTCGGCGTCGAACGACACCTTGCCGATCGGTACGTGCACGTTCCCGAACTTGTCGTTGCGGTATTCGATGCGTCCGCCTTTGAACTCGGTAACCGCTTTGCCAATGTCCTGGGTAACGGTTCCAGCCTTCGGGTTGGGCATGAGACCCCGGGGGCCCAATACGCGGCCGAGCGTTCCAACCTTGGCCATCATGTCTGGTGAGGCGATCATGAGATCGAAATCGAGGGCTCGCCCAGCAGTAAGTTCAGCGACGAGCTCTTCGCCACCAACGAGGTCGGCTCCGGCTGCTTCGGCCTCGGCTTGTTTGTCCGATGACGTGATAACGGCGACGCGCACCGTTTTGCCGGTTCCATTTGGTAGCGACACCGTTCCGTGGACCAATTGGTCGGCTTTGCGGGGGTCGATTCCGAGCCGAAAGGCTGCTTCTACGGTCTCATCAAACGAGGCCGACGAGAGAGATTTGACCAGTTCGAGCGCCTCACTCGGGGAGTACTCGTTCAAATCGTCGTACCGCTTCTTAGCTTCGACCGTCTTCTTTCCGGCCATAATCATTTCTCCTTGTGGTCCGAACGGCGTGAGCCTCCCACCTAGATGTTTCTTCTGTTGCGCAGTTTCGGCTAAGCCGAAAGTGCCACCTGATTCAAATTCAGGCTGTGGTGCAAGCGGCGTGAGCCTCCCACGTATGTGTCTAACTTCTCCGTACTTGGCATCAGCCTGAGACGGTGATACCCATCGAACGGGCAGTACCTTCGATGATCTTCATGGCCGCATCAATGTCGTTGGCATTGAGGTCGGTCATCTTGGTTTCGGCAATCTGGCGAACCTGGTCACGAGTGACGCTTCCCACCTTCTCGGTGTGCGGCGTGGCTGAACCCTTCTCAAGGCGGGCGGCCTGGCGCAGTAGAACCGGTGCCGGCGGCGTTTTCGTGATGAACGTAAACGACCGGTCCTCGAAGACAGAGATCTCCACCGGGATAATCGTTCCGGTCTGCTTCGATGTTGCCTCGTTGTAGGCCTTCACGAAGTCCATGATGTTGACGCCGTGTTGACCGAGCGCCGGTCCGACGGGCGGAGCCGGGCTGGCTTGGCCAGCCGGGATCTGCAACTTGATTACGGTCATCAGTTTTTTGCGACCCATTTGTGTTTCCTTGACTCGAATGTTCTGATTACTTCTCAGATACCCATCAGAAGCTGGCGGCGACGCCTGAGCAAGACGCCGTCACCGGATCGGTTCTGAAGGTAAAGCCGGAGCCTTACCCAAAATGTTGCTAGTTCTTCTGGATGTCTGTGAAACCTAACTCGAGCGGTGTATCTCGCCCGAAGATGTCAACCAACACGGTGACCTTGGACTGGTCGAGGTTGATCGATTCGATGATGCCGTTGAAATCTGCGAACGGGCCAACGACCACGCGAACCGAGTCGCCCATCTCCCATTCGGGCTTGAATTGCGGTGCTTTGACCTCTTCGTCCACTTCGGCTCCACCGAGGAACCGTTCCACCTCGCGCCGGGAAAGCGGTACTGGTTTGGTACCTGAACCGACGAAGCCGGTTACTGCCGGCGTGTTACGCACGGCGTACCAGGTGTCATCGTCGAGGTACATCCGGCATAGGACATAACCGGGCAGCGATTTGCGCTGCACCGTTTCCTTCTTGCCGTTCTTGATTTCGATGACGTCTTCCATAGGGATGACGACCTCAAAAATGCGGCTTTCCAAGTGCATGGATTTGGCGCGAGTCTCGAGGTTCATCTTGACCTTGTTCTCGTACCCGGAGTACGAGTTGATCACATACCAGTCGCCCTGCTTGTCGTAGGGGCTGACTGGTTTCGGTGGTGCCGGTGGCTCGATCGGTTCGGTCGCGTCAGCCTCACCGTCGGCTTCGGCCGCATCGGTGGCCTCGGGCACATCCGCCATGTCCTCATCTGCAACCTCTTCGGCCTCCTCAGGGGTGGCAGCGGTATCGTCAACGGGTGCGTCGACCACATCTGGCGTGTCAGCCGCGGGAGCTTCTACCGTCTCGGCAGGTGCCGCCGAAGCTTCGGCTAGCTCGTCAACCGCGTCGTCCTGCGCGATGTCACTCATAGTCCCAACTCCAAGATGTACAGAAGACCCTCTTTGAACCCAATATCAATGGCGAAAATGAATGCCGTGATCGCAATAGTCGTGATCATCGTGACTGCGGTGAAGGCGACCATCTGCTCACGAGTCGGCCAGGACACTCGCTTCAGCTCTGCCCGAACCTCCTTGAGGAAATGCCAGACGCGCTTGAGAAACGGATCCTTCTTTTTCGCAGCCACAGCAGGGGCACCGCGCTTGGCGGCGGCGCGCTGAACAGCTGACTTGCCTGCCTGCGCTTCTTTGGCCTGCTGGTCGGCACGTTCAAGACGCCGTTGCTCCCGATCTTGGATGCGGCGTTGATCTCGGTTCATGGTCTTGTTGTTTCCTTATTCTGTCCGTGAAGCAGGGGTGGTGGGGTTCGAACCCACAACCTCCGGTTTTGGAGACCGGCGCTCTGCCAGTTCGAGCTACACCCCTATAGAGGGGAATTTCAGGCGCGGGATGCAAGTATACGAATCCGATGGTCGAACTGTAAAGCCGAGATCGGCTCACGAATCAAACTGCGCGACCGAAATCGCCGAACTTCGCTTAGTTGCAGCCACCGCGACAACGACTCCGAGTCCCACCGCGACGGCTCCTGCTACCACCAGTCTACCCATGAAACGAGACTCGACTTTCTCATCGAGACGAGCCATCACCGCATCGACCAGAGTGGACGGAGGCGTCCAGGACGACTGACGACCATCGGCGAGGAGCTCGGCGACCTGCCGTAACCGATCGGCTTCGACCCGACACACCAAACAGGAAGACAGGTGCGTGGCGATCGAGTCGGGCAAGGGCGCCGATGACCCAATATATTCAGGCAGCAACATGCGCACGCCCTTGCACCGGATCTGATAGGTCCGTGAGGCGGCTGCAGCACCTATCCGGTCGAGGTTCACCAGTCCACGTCCGCCAGCAGAGTCCGAAGTCTCCGCCTGGCGCGATGGAGCCTCACTTTGGCCGCCCCGGTCGTAATGTCGAGCAACTCGGCAATCTCGCTATGTGACCAGCCTTCAACGTCTTTGAGCACGACCACCATCCGTTGTTCTGCCGACAGGGAGTTGAGTGCTTCGCCGAGGGCTTCCGGAAGGTGCAGCGTCTCGTCGAGATGGCCCGGGTTGTGCCGCCGGGTTTCATCTGCGATCGCCGGTACGTCATCTATGTCGGCGTGCCGATGTCGTTTCTGGCGCCCACGATGGGTCCACGCCGTGTTGACGGTTATCCGATACAGCCAGGTGGAGAACGCCGAATCGCCTCGGAACTTAGGCAAGGCTCGCCAGGCCCGAACGAAGGTTTCCTGCGCGACGTCTTCTGCGAGGTGGCAGTCCGATACCAGTCGAACCGCCAGGGTGTACACGTCACGCTGGTTCTGTTCTACGAGCATCCTGAAAGCATCGCGATCACCGCCACGCGCCGCTATCACCCAAAGCTTTTCTGGCTGAACCGGATGCAGGCTCATCGGTTCATCCGAATTTGGCCGGTGATGCAGACCTCGCCGGCCGAAGCCAGGGTCAGGTCTAACTGGGCTTGTGCTGCGTCCATGGCTGACACGGTACCTTCGATCATGGCGCTATCCCCGGCCAGGACGGGTTTCTTAAAACGTAGATTGGCTTGGGAAAGCGGTAGGTCCTGGTCGGTGTAGCGGGCCGCTGCCTGGAACATCCAAGCGGCCATCATCAGCCCATGGCAGATGACTCGAGACAATCCTCCGACGCGGGCCGTGGCATGGTCCCAGTGGATCGGATTGAAGTCGCCCGATGCTGATGCATATCTCACGAGGTCGGCTCGACTGGCTGATTTGGCAATCGGCTCGATGTCAATGCCTGATCCAGGTATCGCTGTCGAGCGGACAATGTCGTTGTCGCCGCGACGGTGCACATCGGGTTCGGGCTGTTCGGCTTCGCTGGCCGGGGGCGCTTCTGGCGACATGATGAAGGTCGATGCCGAGTTGATGACCGGTTCACCATGGTGATCGACGACCGAAGCACTGAAAGACACAAAGGCCATTCCGTTCCGCTCGCGGATCCGGTCGACTGAACCGGTCACCGCTAGCTCGGAGCCAACATGAACCGGCCGATGCCACTCGAACTTCTGATCAGAGTGCAGCAAGATGCGGTTGTAGTCCCCGACGTCAGAGCCGAATAGGAATTCTGGTGCTGCGGCGAAGAGGGCCACCGAAGCAATCGAGGGAGGGGCAACATCGGTCCAGCGAATCGGATCGTCACCCGTGGCCGAGACATAAGCGCTGACCCGCTGTGGCGTAATTGCCACCGAGAACGGTCCGTACGACTTTCCCGCCAGATGATCAATACTCACCCCACCCACAGTAGCCAGGTCCCCGCCCCAACCCCCGCAAACCTCGAGCCGTTCGTGTCTTGTCGGTCCCAGTGCCGAAGGCCGTCCGGCTCGAGAGTGGAGAACTGAGTCGGACTTTGATGCTCGGATAGAGGAACGAGATTTGCGTTGCATGCGGGGAGGGAGGAACGAGATTGCGCTGCATGCTCGAAGGGGGGGAACAAGACTTGCGTTGCATGCTCGGAGGGGGGAACGAGATTTGCGTTGCATGCTCGGAGAGAGGAACGAGCCCCCCTACCTCCGCCGCTACGCGGCGCCAGGAACCTTCCCCCCGGACGCTCCACTTCGTTCCGCTGGGGGGACCGACCTCCGTGATCGCAACCCCCGCAAAACCCGCGCGAATCGCGTCGATCACCGGGGGACCGACCTCCACAGTCGCAACCCCGCAGCCGACGGCTGGTTTACCGTCGTCACTACAGTCCCCGCAGATCACGCCACGGGGTCCTGTCGGTTCCCCCAGGCCCGTTAGGGCCGTCCGGGGAAAGGGACCGAACGCCGCAGGCGTTGGGTAAGGGGGCCCGGTTAAGCGACACAGACCGCAGCAAAGGCGGAGGCGGTAGAGGCGGGCGAGACCTTGCGATCGGCGCTCAGACGAGAGGGTTCCAGGTTCGCAATCTATTCGACATGATCGGGCGATGAAGAGAGCCCAAGTCATCGCCAGAGTCGCAATCGTCCGCCCGGCGACTGAGGAGGAAGCTCACGCCCTCCGAGAAGGTCATCTGGCGGTTCCTGAGTCGGAAGCGGATGGGCGTGCACTTCCGACGCCAAGAACCGGTCGGACCATATGTGGCGGACTTCCTTTCCTACGAGGCGAGCCTGGTGGTCGAAGCCGACGGGACCCAGCACGATGAGGGTGATGCGGACGAGATCCGGGACGCATATCTCGCAGCCGCAGGTTTTCCGAGTCATTCGGCTCATGAACCGCTTCATAGCCCTCGAACCCGAAGCCGTAGAAGACATGATTCGCGTCGCGGTCCAAGAGCAGCTGGCCCATCTGCCGCCGACAGGGCATCGCCAGTTCCCCCAGGCCGACCCCGAGCGGGGGAAAGGGACCCGACGCCGCAGCCGTTGGGTAAGGGGGCGGGTTAAGCGACACAGACAGCACGCTCGCGTCGTCGCTTGGCACGGAACTGGTGCGCATGCTCGGAGAGGAGAACCGAGATGCACTTACAGGCTCGGAGAGGGGAACTGAGACGTAGTCGCAGGCTCGGAGAGGAGAACCGAGATGTACTTCTGCAGGCTTGGAGGGAACGAGCCCCCCTACCTCCGGCCTTGCAGCCCGCAGGGACCTGCCCCCGGGCGACTCCACTTCGTTCCGCTGGGGGGACCGATCCCGTAGTCGCAACCCCCATGAGAACGTTCGCTTCGCTCGTTGGGGGGGCCGACCCCGTAGTCGCAACCCCCAAGAGAACGTTCGCTTCGCTCGTTAGGGGGCCGACCCCGTAGTCGCAACCCCTGCAGCCCACGGCTCGTCTTGTCGGTTCCCCCAGGACCGAAGGTCCGTCCGGGGGAAAGGTCCCTGCGACTGGAGCGAAGCGCAAGTCGGAGGTAAGGGGGCCGGCTAAGCGACACAGACAGCACGTCCGTGTTCGATGATGGGAGCGGGCTTGAATTGCATGCTCGGAACAGGAGAACCGAGATGTACTTGCAGGCTCGGAGGGGGGAACGAGCCCCCCTACCCACCGCCTATCGGCGATGGGACCCTTCCCCCCTGGGCGCTCCACTCCGTTCCGCTGGGGGGACCGACCTCCGTAGTCGCAACCCCCAAGAGAACGTTCGCTTCGCTCGCTGGGGGACCGACCTACGTGGCGGCAACCCTCGAGAGCGCTCGCTTCGCTCGTGGGGGGACCGACCTACGTGGTCAGCTGCCCCCGCACGAATCGCGATACCGACAGCTCCGTGAAAAAACAAAGAGGACGGCCGATGGCCGCCCTCTCTCTAAAGACCCACATTGTCCACCCGCAGGTTCAGTGCGGACACGGTATCACTAACAACATTCGTGTGGTTTGAGAATCTCGAAAGTATCACGCCGAGTGCTGCGAGAAGCACTATTGGAGAATCGCTCGCAACGCTCGGCGAAACCGAAAACGAGGCCAATAGGCCCCGATCCGACTAGCGAGTTTCTTTGTGGGCGGTGTGGCTACGACACCACTGACAATACTTGGAAAGCTCCAAGCGCTCTTTGGTATTGGACTTGTTCTTGGTCGTCACGTAGTTGCGACGTTTACACGTTTCGCAAGCCAGCGTGATGGCCGGACGTTTGTCAGAGGGCATGCTCTGGTTTCCTTCGGTTTTGCAGAACCCGGGCGGAACGGTGTCCCGCCCGGGAGCTGCGATTGCTCAACTATCGAGCTACTTGATCACCTTGGTGACGAAGCCGGCACCGACGGTGCGGCCACCTTCACGAATGGCGAACTTGAGGCCTTCTTCCATGGCGATCGGGGCGATGAGTTCCACGGTCATTTCCGTGTTGTCGCCTGGCATGACCATTTCGGTTCCTGCTGGCAGGGTTACCGAACCGGTTACGTCAGTCGTACGGAAGTAGAACTGCGGACGGTATCCGGCAAAGAACGGGTTCTGGCGACCACCCTCATCACGGGTGAGAACGTAGACCGAAGCCTCGAACTCGGTGTGCGGAGTAATCGAACCTGGCTTGGCGAGCACCTGTCCACGCTCTACGTCGTCCTTGCCGATACCGCGGATGAGCACACCCACGTTGTCACCGGCACGAGCTTCGTCGAGCAATTTGCGGAACATTTCGATACCCGTGGCAACCGTCTTCTTGGTGGCCTTGATGCCGACGATCTCGACCTCTTCGTTCACCTTCAGGATGCCCTGCTCGACCTTACCGGTCACAACGGTTCCACGACCGGTGATCGAGAACACATCCTCGATCGACATGAGGAACGGCTTGTCGGTGTCGCGCTCTGGCTCGGCGACGTAGTCGTCAACCGCTTCCATGAGCTCCATGATCTGCTCGGCAGCTGCCTCATCACCCTCGAGGGCTTTGAGCGCGGAACCGCGAATGACCGGAACGTCATCACCGGGGAATTCGTACTCGCTGAGGAGTTCACGAACTTCGAGCTCGACGAGCTCAAGCAACTCTTCGTCGTCGACCATGTCGGTCTTGTTCAAGAACACGACAATGTGCGGCACGCCAACCTGACGGGCAAGCAGCACGTGCTCACGGGTCTGGGGCATGGGACCATCGGCCGCTGACACCACGAGGATGGCACCGTCGACCTGGGCCGCACCGGTGATCATGTTCTTGATGTAGTCAGCATGCCCGGCATGTCGACGTGGGCGTAGTGACGATTCTTCGTTTCGTACTCGACGTGGGAAATCGAGATGGTGATACCACGCTCTTTTTCTTCCGGCGCCTTGTCAATCTCGTCGAATGCGTATACCGGCGAACCAGGAATGCGTTCTCCGAGCACCTTGGTGATGGCCGCGGTCAGGGTGGTTTTACCGTGGTCGATGTGACCCATCGTTCCGACGTTTACGTGCGGCTTTGTCCGCTCAAACTTACTTTTGGCCATGCCGATTCTCCTTGTTGCGTGGCTCTGACATTTCGTTGGAACGACTAGGCGTACTGTCAGCCGTCAGCTCTCCGCACCGTGGCGCAGACAGCTGATAGCTGAAAGCTGGTTTACACCTAGCTGTTTCCGTAGCGGCGGGCAGACTTGAACTGCCGACCTCTCGATTATGAGTCGAGCGCTCTTACCAACTGAGCTACGCCGCCTCGTGTTCGGCGCGAACACTGGTTCAACGTCGTGACACTGCTGGTTTGTCTGGCTTCCTCTCGAAAACCAGAGCCTCCTTCCGGATTTGAACCGGAGACCTCATCCTTACCATGGATGCGCTCTACCAACTGAGCTAAGGAGGCGTAAGTTGTAGTCGATCCCGGGATAAATCCGAGATTCGTGCCGGGAGGAGGATTTGAACCTCCGAAGGCGTAGCCGGCAGATTTACAGTCTGCTCCCTTTGACCGCTCGGGCATCCCGGCAGACCGAGACTGCTCTCGGGCGGGGGTTAGATTAGCAATTCTGCGTCAGTGGCCTAATTGAGTCTAGAACCCTCACTCCATCTGGTCGTCGGGTTGAAGATTTTGGGCTCGAACGACGAGGAACAGGCCTGCGGCGAGCGCAGAAAGGGCGAACACGCCTGAGGCGATCGCCAGCGCCGGAAACCGTCCCCAGGCCAGTTGGGCGGCGTAGCCGATGATCACCGCCACTCCCCCCATGCCATAGCCGGTCCATCGCAAGACCTGGGCTTGGCGCAGCCCCGGCACCGAATGCCCTTCACCGATTTCGAGCAGCGCCGCCGTCCGGCGTCGTACGACGGACCCCAGCCACCAGGCCGAGGCTCCCAGGTAGGCACCGACAAATCCGAGCCATTGAGGTTCGGCGAGGAACAGCCAGGTCAGTCCGGCGGCCGCCAACAGCAGCCACAGACGCCGGGTACGGGTTATGAAGGCGACACCCCACGCCGGACCTCGCACTGCCGAGATCACCGAAGTAGCCATACCCCATCCGGCGACAACCAACGTCAGGACGATCGCCACGATTGTGGCGTCTTCTTGAGAAAGAACGATCAACGCATCCCGCTCGACTGACCCGTCAGGCGGGCGATCCGTTCTTCGACAGGCGGGTGCGTCGAGAACAATCGGCCGAGGGTCTGGCGAGCCCCAAATGCCTTGAGAGGGTCGGCGATGAACAGTTGTGACACGGCCGGGTTGACCCGCATCGGGATCTGGGCGGTCCCCTGGCTGATCTTGGCGAGCGCCGAAGCCAGGTTGAGTGGTCGGCCAGTAACCGACGCGCCGGTTTGATCGGCTTCAAATTCGCGGGAACGGGAGATGGCCATCCGGATGATCATGGCGGCGACCGGCGCGACGATGATCGATGCCAGCGCCAGAATCCCTGAGAGCGGATTGTTGTCGCGACCGCGGCCGCCACCCGTAAACAGTGCCATGCGTCCGAAAATGGTGAGGGCCGCCGCCAACATCGCCGCGATCGATGAGATGAGGATATCGCGGTTCTTCACGTGGGCGAGTTCGTGGGCGATCACACCTTCGAGTTCGTCGCGAGTCAGGAGTTGCATGATCCCAGCCGTAACGGCCACAACCGCGTTTTTCGGGTTGCGGCCGGTGGCGAAAGCGTTCGGCTGTGGGGAGTCGATGTAATACAAGCGGGGCTTGGGCATATCCATGTATTGGGCGAGCCGATTTAGCATCGCCTGGATTTCAGGGAGTTCGTTGTCGGCCACAGGCTTGGCGCGGGTGGCAGCGATCGCCATCTTGTCAGAAAAGAAGTAGGCGATGGCATTGATACCGACCGCGAAGAGCAGTCCGATGTAGATCCCGCCATCGGGAAACAGCGTAATGCCGATCCACCAAACGAGAGCAGACATGAAGCCGAGAAGAGCGACAGTTTTCAGGTTGTTGTTCACAGCCAAAGGGTACCCGCCCGGCCCAGTTATGAAACGCCGGACAGGTGAAGATCCATTAAATAGTGAGGCCGACCACCGGCCGTCAGAAACACATCGCCACGCCGAACAAACCCAGCTCGTTCGTAGAAGGCAACTGCGTCGGAACGGGCATTGCACCACACTCTTCGACCACCACATCTCCTGGCGTGCCTGAGCAGTTCTTCGAGGATGCTTTGGCCGCATCCGCGATTGCGGTACTCGTCGGCTGTCGCCATGCCACGAATCCTCCAGTCGCCCAACGCCGGCGTCAGAGGATGGTCGGCTTCCATGATGGTCCCGACCGAGACCAGCGCATCATCGACAAAACACCCATATGTAGCGGTCGTGGTGGCTTCGTCCTCGGCATAGATGACACCGTCGTCAGAATGTGACTCCGGGCGCAGAACCTGGCGCCGCAGGTCCACGGCATCTTGGGGAGAAATCAGTTGCACGCGCATCGGATGCGACCCTAGTGGCGCGCCAGGTCGACCACCCGCAGCATCACCTACCTCCCTGCCACAATGCGTCCGTGCAGAAACTCTGGACCATCGCAGTATTCGTTGTTCTCGCCTCCCTCGACAACGCCGCCATCATGATGATCCCCAGCATGATCCTGCCGATATCTGCAGACCTGGGCGTGTCCGAGGCTGCCCTGGGCGGGCTCACCGCCGCCGTCATACTGGTCACGGCCGTTACCGCAGGCCTGTGGGGCTACCTGGGGGATCGGGCCAGTCGCAAGAATCTGCTGTTCTGGGGAACCATCATCTGGGTTGCCGGAATTTTCGGAGCCGCCAACTCCAGCACCTACGGGGGCCTGTTTGCCGCCATGGTGGTGGCGGCGGTCGGATTCGGGTCAATAACCTCGGTGGGTTTTTCAGTGGTATCCGACTTTGTGCCGCCTCACCGACGCGGACTTGCCCTCAGCTTCTGGGGGCTGTCCCAGGGGGCGGGGGGCCTCGTCGGCGGGTTGGCGGCCAGCCAGCTCGGGGCCAATGATTGGCGACGGCCGATGTGGGTCATCGGGGCGACCGGATTCGGGTTCGCCATTTTGTTCCTCACCACCCGGGATCCCGCTCGCGGCGAGTCGGACCCGGAATTGGTCGGTCGAGCCGTCGAGCTGGAAGAGCGGATCGAACTCGACCAGCTACCCGACCTCATCCGCCGGCGGTCGAATGTCTGGCTCATAGCAAAAGGACTCGTCGCTCAGCTCGCCTACGGATCGCTGCTGTGGGTTCCGCTGCTCTATCAAACCAAGATCGTTGAACTCGGGTACAGCATCGAAACCGCCACCCGCGCCGGTGGCCTGTATTTCTCGCTGCTCCAACTTGCCGCCATCAGTTCGATTGCAGCAGGATGGCTGGGCGACCGGTGGCAAGCACGCCGCCTCAGCGGTCGCGCCCGGCTATCCATGATCGGCATCCTCGCCGCCGTTCCCTTCTTCATCGCCTTCTTCGCAGCTCCATTGCGCGATCTGCCGATCACCGACGGAGCCAGCTCATCACAAGTAAGTAGCGAAGTGTTGGCAAGCTTCCTGACGAATCGATCCGTCATGCTTGCCTTCGCACTGGCGTTTGCGGCAATTGTCCTAACCTCGATTGACTCACCGAACGCCTTCGCCCTTATCGTCGATGTGAACCTTCCCGAGCATCGGGGAACCGTTTTCGGACTCGCAACTCTGGCGGAGGGCATTACCCGCAGCGCCGGGAACGGACTCGTCGGATGGATCACGGCAACCTTCATCACATCAGCAGCATCGTCTCGCAGCTACGCCATCGCCCTCGCTGGATTCCAGCTGTTCTTTCTGCCAACCGGGTACTGCTATTGGCGCCTCACCAAGACCACCCCGGGCGACATCGAAGACGTTCGGCGCATCCTGCGCGACCGTGCGGCCACCCTCGGTGAGTAGTCGCGACGGGTAATAGGCCCAAAGCCTCTTGGCTCCACCGGAGATGAGGCGCACCGTAGAGCCATGGCAAACGCATGCGACATGGGGTCAGCCCACCCCGACACCATCGGCGACGGGATGAAACACGTCTCAGTCGACGTTTACTCGATAGCGCACCCCCAGCCTGGGACGCGGCGACACACCTTCCGGGTCCAGGTAGAAGCCAGGATTACCGAGGGGCCGAACTCGACTCGTCGGGCGACCATGCTCACCGTGCATCATCCGCGAGCGTGGATGGGAATCGAAGCCGGGTTCTGTTACGACGTCGACTCCCGGATATATCCGACGTTCGAGGAGCGGGCCGCCTGCGCCTATCGAGAAGCAATTACCGAGATCTCCTCAGAAGAGATGATCTCGGTGGCCTTATTGGGGACCGGTACAACAGACGCCTACATCTAGACCGTCGCCTTTCGACTCTCGGGCCGGTTGGCCAACAGATCCTTAACGACGTAGCGAGCGTCATTGACTTCTCCGACGACGGTCTCTGACCACAACGAGTGTAGGAAGTCGAGTCCACAAAAATACAGGCCGGGTTGGTCTGCCACCACGCCACGGTCGTGACGAGGACGACCGTGTTCGTCAAAGACATCAAGGTCGATCCAGGGGAACCCGCGTTCGAAGCCGGTGCACCAGATCACGTTGGAAACGTCGAGCGCCCGGCCATCGTCGAGCACCGGGCGGCCATCGCGGACCCCGGCAACCCGGCCGGTTCGCTCCGCGACTGCCGCAAGATCCTTTGGTTTGACCCGAACCAGCGGCGCCGCTTTGCCCGCCCCATTCTTACGCAGAAATCTTCGCCCGATCGGTGTGGAGGTTGTGATGACGTTAATCATCATGAACCGGACCAGGCGGACCAGGACATTGCGACCGAACCACGGCTCAATCCGAAACGGTATGTGAGCCGATTCTTTGCCGGCGATGTAGGTCTCGTGCGTTCGGGCTACCTCAAGGCCGATGTCCGCACCGGAGTTACCCAATCCGACAACCAGCACTGGACCTGGCTGCAGCTGACCGGGGTTCTTGTACTCCGTTGAGTGAAACTGAACGATTGAGGGATCGAGGTCGACCCCAAACGACGGGATCTTGGGCACCTGGAACTCCGCCATTGCCACCACCACATTGTCCGAATACAGCGTCATCTGATCCGTATCAACGACATACCGCTCGCCGTCGTGATTGACGCGTTCCACCCGGACGCCCAGGTAGATCGGAAGGTCATTCGCAATGGCGTAGCTCTCCAGATAATCCGCCATCGCGTCCTTCCCCACGAACGTGTCGCCCTTCGCCGGAAACTTCATCCCCGGAAGCGCGTCGTAGCGGGCGGGCGTGAACATGAGCAAGGAATCCCATCGTCTCCTCCAGACATCACCAACTCGCTCGTTGGCATCAAGGATCACGTACTGCCGTCCTTTCTGTCCGAGGTCATAGCCAACCGCCAAACCACATTGACCTCCGCCAATGACAATCGTGTCGATGTGGTCTCCGTCACGCAATGTTCGCTTCATAAACCCTCCTAAGGTCCTCTCGAAGAAGGTACGAAAGATCGGCGCCTCCCGCATCGGTTGAATTACCCAAATTCGCTCACAAGGACCCATGGGTAACACCACCCAAAGCCATCCGCTGAGGGGATTTCGAGTAAGGAGACTTTTCGCGACCTCCGCCAGGCCAACCGCCGAGGAGTACGATTTTCTGGTTCGGATCCATGAGCCAAAGGAGACTCATCATGCTTTCCGACTACCCCATCGTCGCAGCGCTTCCGGCCAGTGATGTGGGACGGGCCCGGAAGTTCTACGAGGACACTCTCGGACTCAAACCCAATGCCGTCGCCGGGAACGAAGAAGCCCTCTTCCCGTGTGGCGACGGAACCGCTTTCTTTGTTTACCGTTCGTCGTTCGCCGGGACCAACCAGGCGACGGCCGCGTGATGGCGAGTGCCCGACATCAAATCGACGGTCGAGCAGCTTCGCAGCAAGGGAGTTCGGTTCCACGAGTACGACCTGCCCGGCCTCAAGACCGAGAACGGGATCGCGGTTCAAGCCGATGGGACCCAAGCTGCCTGGTTCACCGATACCGAAGGCAACATCCTGGCCATCGACCAACTCGCCACCTAGCGGCGAACGGCCCGGACAGAGCGAACTCCAAGTCAACCATCGGACGTCGATGCCGGCTCCTGAATTGCCCAGCACGACCACTAGGACTGGACCCCACTTGAGCTGTTGAGACTTCTTCTACTCGGACGAGTTCAACTGAACGACGTCCACACTGGATGCGCACTGAACCCGGACCTTGGTGCCGCGACCACATTGTCTGCGGTCAGGGTGGGCGTGTTCGTTTCGACTATGTAACGATCGCCGCGATGTATTACCCGGTTGACACGAACACCCAGTTGAATCGGCAGGCGGTTGCATATACTCGAGGTAATCCGCCAAGTCGTCCTTTCGGGACGGTCTCTTGGTCACGGAACCGCATGCTCTGCAATCCGCTGTATCGTGCCAGCCTGAAGCGAATTCACGCTACACGGGAATTCGCCGACGCCTGGCACCGAGGATCCGATGCTCGCGGCACACTCCCCTAGGTCGCAACAGCCAGGCCGCAGTTTGCCCGCCCCCCTTATCGATTGTTTCGACCTGGTGGCCTTCGCTCAAAGCCCGGTACATCAGCCCTCCTTTGGCATCCATGAACGTACGAAGCATCGGGGCTGGCGGCATCGGTCGAACTACCCGATTCTCGTATAGGGTTCGCGCGGGCCGGACGGCCAACGTATCGTCGACGCCCACCTCGGAACAGGCTCGCCCAGGAATAGTCGCGGAACCCTCTCGGTTCCAATCACACTCCTCGCTGGCGGGTCGTGGGGTTCGCTCCTCGCTGGCGGGTCGTGGGGTTCGCTCCTCGCTGGCGGGTCGTGGGGTTCGGTCGGCTTGTCGAGGTTCCACAGCCACGTAGGTTCTGAGCTGTAGGCTTGCTGACCATGGGTGGAACCAGCCATCAAGGCACCCGAGTGGCGTCAAACGACTTCCGATCGCTGTGGCGTGACATCGCCGCTGACACCGTACGTGCTGTCGAGCGGGTCGGATCCAGCGGCTGGTACATCCTGGGGTCAGAAGTCGAGCAACTTGAGTCCCTCGTTGCCCAAGAGTTCGGCGTGTCCCGCGCGGTCGGATGCGGCAACGGCCTCGATGCGCTGGAGATCGCTCTGCGGTGCGCAGGTTTGGGAGAGGGCGATCTCGTCTTGACCACCCCTCTGAGTGCGTTTGCTACAACCCTCGCCATCCTCCGCGCTGGTGGAGTTCCCGTGTTCATCGACGTCGACGACGCAGGTCTCATCGACCTTGACACGGCGGACAGGTTCTTTGAGGACCATCCCGAAGTCCGATTCTTCCTACCGGTTCACTTGTACGGCCATGCGCTAAACCTCAACCGGCTAAGGCAACTACGCGATACGCACGCGATCACAGTCATCGAAGACTGCGCCCAAGCGATCAGTGCGAGCTGGAACGGAATACCATGCGGCTCGGTCGGGATGGCCAGTGCCGTCAGCTTCTACCCAACCAAGAACCTCGGCGCTCTGGGCGACGGAGGTGCACTTCTCACCAACGACAATGATGTGGCCGAGCGGGCAAAGGCACTGCGCGACTACGGCCAAACCAGCAAGTACCACCACGTCGAGCTAGGGCTCAACAGCCGACTCGACGAAGTCCAAGCTGCCATCCTCACCGAGGCCGTTCTTCCTCGACTTGCCTCGTACACCAGCCGCCGACGTGACATTGCCGAGCGTTACCGGTCTTCTCTGTCCAACCCTCGAGTCGACTTACCGGCTCATTCGGACGGCTCGAATTCGGTTTGGCACCTCTTCCCGCTGATGGTGAAGGATGGCCGCGACGAGTTCCGAGCGCACCTCTCTGCACGGGGAATAGACGCTGGCATTCACTACCCGGTAACCATTCCCGATCAGCCAGCTTTGAAGGGAAACATCGATCCTGCCACCCTTAGGATCGACAATGCCAGGAGAATCGCTCAATCCGAATTGTCGATTCCTATTCACCCGTATCTCTCAGATGACGATGTATCCAGAGTGATCTCTGCATGCAACACCTGGGTTTGACATGTATTCACTGATTATCCCCGTCTACAAGAACGAGGCTTCGATCCCCGAGTTGCTTGAGGTCGTGACCCGCCTAAATGCTCACCTCGACAGGAAACTCGAAGTGGTTTTTGTCGTGGACGGGAGCCCTGATCGATCATACGAATTGCTCCGACAAAGCCTTCCAACCCAAGCGTTCGCATCCCAACTCTTGGGCCTCTCGAGGAACTTCGGGTCGATAGCCGCCATTCGGTCTGGGTTGGCCCATGCTCACGGTCCGTTCTTTGCCTTCATGGCCGCAGACCTCCAGGAACCCCCGGAGCTGATCGAGGAGATGTTCAGCGCACTCCGAGATGGTTCCGTGGACATCACCATCGGGACTCGCACTGAACGCGACGATCCGCTACTCAGTCGATGGGCTTCGTCGGTGTTCTGGCGCCTTTACCGTCGGTTTATTCAAAGGGAGGTCCCTGCGGGGGGTGTTGACGTCTTCGGCTGCAATAGAGCAGTCCGAGATCAGCTAGTGGCGATTCGCGAAGCCAACACGTCGCTGGTGGGGTTACTCTTCTGGGTGGGCTTTCGTCGCAAGTTCATACCGTATGCGCGCTCCAAGCGTCAACACGGAAAGAGCGGCTGGACGTTGCGACGCCGCTTCACCTATTTGATGGACAGTGTCTTCGGGTTCTCAGACCTTCCGATAAGACTCTTGATGCTGGCCGGCATTCTAGGCTTAACGTTCGCAATCACAATGTCGGTCCTCGTACTCGCCGCCCGGCTTAGCGGATTGGTCGAAGTGCCGGGCTACGCAGCCACAGCACTGCTGATCACCTTCTTTGCCGCTTTGAACTCATTCGGCCTCGGCCTTCTTGGTTCCTACGTGTGGCGCGCGTTCGAAAACACCAAAGGCCGGCCCGAGTCGATTGTGATGGAAGCGCAGTCGTTCTCCAATACTCTTAGACAAGACGCACCGGCCGTTGCCGCCCCGCAGCCAATCACGAACGAGAGTGAACACGGATGATCAGCGCCCACGCAGTTGTACAAACTGACCACCTTGGAGACGGCGTTTCGATCGCCGAGTTTGCGGTGATCCGACCCGGGGTGGTTCTCGGCAGCAACGTCGTGATTCATCCTCACGTCGTCATCGAGTCAGGTGCCGAAATCGGGGATGGCGTCGAAATCTTTCCGGGCGCCTACATCGGCAAGGAACCCAAAGGTGCCGGTGCTATATCCAGGATCCCCGAATTCGAGCGAAGAATCGTCATCGGAGCTGATTCATCAATCGGTCCGCACGCAGTCGTCTTCCAGGACGTGAGCATCGGTAACAACACCCTCCTCGGCGACGGCGCATCAATCCGAGAGAAATGCCGCATCGGTTCATACTGCATTGTGGGCCGCTATGTCACCGTCAACTACAACGCGCAGATCGGGCATCGGACCAAGATTATGGACCATGCCATCGTGACGGGGAACTGCACGATCGGTGAGAACGTCTTCGTGAGCATGGGCGTTGGCATGGCGAATGACAACGCCATCGGGCGACATGACTACGACGAAGCACGAGCCGTCGGACCGACGATCGAGGATGGTGCGGCCATCGGGGTGGGAGCAACGCTGCTTCCCGGTATAACGGTCGGCCGCGGATCGATCGTTGGCGCCGGCTCAGTAGTCACCAGGAACGTAGAGGCACACACCCTCGCCATCGGGGTGCCAGCCAGGTTCGCCAAACGCTTGGACTCTACAGATGGGGATTGAAAGCGTCAGACGCCTTCCGCTTCCTTCGTTCACTTCCGATGCCGGCGACCTTACCGTGATCGAATATCTACCCTTCGAGATACGAAGGGCGTTCTTCATTGGCAATGTTCCTGAAGGCGCACGTCGCGGGAGCCACGCCAATCGGGATGAACACGTCCTGGTTGCCGTCTCAGGCAGCCTCGAACTACTGCTGGATGACGGGACGCGCTCAGAGAGGTGGCGACTCGACCGATCGGATGAAGGCGTCTATGTGCCACCGATGGTATGGCGTGAGTTGAGTGACTTCTCGATATCGACGATATGTCTAGTTCTGTCGTCGCGCGCCTTATAGCTCCGATGACTACATCCACGACTACGACCAATTCCTCGCCGAAGCGGGCAGCCGTAAGCCCCTTTCATTCCCGGCTGGCGAGAATGCAAGCAGCGTCGACGATCGAAGTTCGGCCGGGGAGGAAGAAACACAATGACATCGCCGATATTCGTATCTGGCGGCGCCGGTTTCATCGGCTCGGCGCTAGTTCGCAAATTGATTCGCGAATCAATGGCGCCAGTCGTAAACATCGACATTCTGACCTACGCAGGAAACCTCAGGTCGCTCGACGCCGTCGCAGACTCACCATCCTATTCCCTCGAACAGGTGGACATCCGCGACATGGTCTCGCTCCGGCGGATCTTCGCCCAGTACGAACCGCAGACGGTTTTTCATCTGGCAGCCGAATCACACGTCGATCGCTCGATTGATGGTCCTGCCGCGTTTATCAACACGAACGTGGTCGGCACTTACTCCCTGCTCGAGGTTGCCCGGGAATACTGGTTTTCGGCGGGCCGACCTGATGGCTTCCGGTTCATCCACACCTCAACCGACGAGGTATTTGGAACCCTGGGCGATACGGGCACATTCGACGAAACAACGCCCTACGCCCCGAACTCGCCATACGCGGCCAGCAAAGCGGCCTCAGACCATCTTGTTCGGGCATGGCATCGCACGTACGAACTGCCGGTCATCACGACCAATTGTTCCAACAACTACGGACCGTTCCAGTTTCCTGAGAAGCTGATGCCCCACATGATCATCAGTGCCCTGGAGGGAGACCCATTACCTGTCTACGGCGACGGTGGACAGGTGCGTGACTGGTTACACGTGGACGATCATGTCGACGCCTTGCTCGAAGTCGCCTCCCGCGGGCGGATCGGAGATGTCTACGCCATCGGAGGCAGGAAAGAACTGCGCAATGCCGACGTCGTGGAACTGGTTTGCGCGCTGCTGGACAAACTGCGGTCACGGACGGATGGAGGGAAATACAGCGATCTCGTGGTCAATGTACCTGACCGGCCCGGGCATGATCGTCGCTACGCCATCGATCCATCGAAGATTGAGAATGAACTTGGTTGGCTGCCGTCACGCGACTTCGATAGCGGGCTAGAGGCAACCGTCGTCTGGTACCTCGAAAACGAATCGTGGTGGCGGCCACTTCGCGAGGAGAAATACCAGGGCGAACGACTTGGACTCCACTCGTGAGCCGCAAAGGGATCATCCTCGCTGGAGGGTCAGGGACTCGTCTTCATCCGATGACATTGGTGGTGAGCAAACAGCTGATGCCCGTGTACGACAAGCCGATGATCTATTACCCGCTGTCGACTCTGCTCTTGGCGGGAATCCGCGAGATTCTCATCATCACTACGCCTCAGGATCAGCATCTCTTTCGTCAACTTCTGGGCGATGGTCGACAATGGGGCATCAGGCTGGACTACCAAACTCAACTTGCTCCAACCGGCCTGGCCGAGGCTTTCGTGATCGGCCGGGAATTCGTTGGGACCGACAATGTGACCCTCATTCTCGGCGACAACATATTCTATGGTCACGGGCTAGCGCCTCTGTTACGCCGTGCTGCTGGCCGCCAGCGTGGCGCAACAGTGTTCGGATACTACGTCAGGGACCCGGAACGGTACGGGGTCGTAGAGTTCGATGGGTCCGGTAACCCGGTTGCGATCGTTGAAAAACCACTCGAGCCCGTTTCACACTATGCCGTCACGGGAATATATTTCTACGACAACCAGGTCTTGGACATTGCCGCAAGCCTTGAGCCTTCCCCGCGTGGCGAGTTGGAGATAACAGATATCAACACTCATTATCTGTCACGAAATGAACTCGAAGTGCAGATCCTGCCACGGGGTTACGCATGGCTCGACACTGGTACACCAGCCTCACTCCAACAGGCAGCAAGTTTCATCCAGACAGTCCAGGAACGCCAGGGCCTGCAAATAAGCTGCATCGAGGAGATTGCGTACAGAATGGGCTATATCGACGCCGACCAACTCGCCGCTCTGGCGAATCAGGTGAAAAGCAATGACTACGGGCGATACTTGCTGACAATTCTTGAGGAAGGCTGGGACAATCAACCAACGCCCCTACGGCTAAAGGACCGATAGCCATCCCAGAGTCTCAAACGTGGCAGTGCCGCCGCCCCGACTTATCTATCGCTTCCTTGATGTACCCGATAGGGTCTGGCGATGGAGTTTGAGAAAGCGGTAGGGATCGATGGGAGTGCGACGCGATGGGCGGTCGTGGCGCTCGTCGACGGTCGATTTGTCGAGGCAGCGGTTGTCACTTCATTGACCCGTGCTCTGCCGATTCTCGCTAAAGCGGATGCAATCGGGATCGACATCCCACTTACGTCCCCCACCGAGGGGAAACGATCTGCCGAATCCGAAGCCCGCCGAATACTGACCGGAAGATCCTCCTCGGTGTTCTCCACCCCGCCTGCGGACGTCCTGGCCGAGCCCACTTACCAGGAAGCGCTGGCACTGGCACGCCGATTGTACGGCTACGGCATTTCGGCCCAGGCATATGCACTCCGCCATGCCATTGCTGATGCACGCGCAAGCGGCCTCCGGCTTCACGAGGTGCATCCGGAGCTGAGCTTCGCCCGGATGAACGGCGGGCCGGGACTGGCCAAGAAGAAGTCATGGGCAGGGATGCAACAGCGACTCGCTCTTCTACGGACAGAAGGGATCGTGCTTCCTCCTGACGGCCTCGGACCGGTCGGACAGCTCCCCACCGACGATCTCCTCGATGCCTGCGCCGCGGCGTGGACCGCCGGACGAATTGCCAGCGGACAGGCCGAGACGGTCGGAGACAAATCTGGCGGATACATCTGGATTTAGTACGCTGCCGATATGACCCAGCTGGATCGTCTCACACCAGACATGCCGATTCCCTTCGGAGGCAACCAGGTCACCTATGTTTCCGACGAGCTGGCCGCTGCATTCGAACCGGGTGATCGTCTGGTCGTCGTCCAGGACACGGGCGATCTTCTCCACATTCCCGCAGCGGTCTGGTCGGTTTCTGCCAACGCGGTGGAGCTCGCAGCAACGGCGTTCTCCGCTATGGGCACCGTCACCGAGTCTCAGATAACTGCCTTCTACAGAGAGTTCGCAGCCCGACTTAACGATGACGATTCCTTCCGCCATGTTCAGGCAGCCAATGACGCCGATGTCGCCGCAGCCCGCGCTCGCGGAAAGTCGACCACCCGGCTAGTGCTGTCGGAATCCATGCGGGCGGACATGATCAAAGGCCTCGAAGGCTGGGCCGGGACTGCCTCGGTGTCGGGTACCGCTGTCGAACAGGTTTCCCACGAGGGCTGGTCCGTCAGCCTTGTAAAGGCTGGCCTGGGCGTTGTCGGGTTTGTATTTGAGGGACGACCGAATGTGTTCGCCGATGCAACTGGGGTTTTGAGGGCTGGCAACACCGTCGTTTTCCGGATTGGTTCGGACGCCCTCGGAACCGCCCGTGCCATTGTCGAACACGCCCTCGACCCAGCCATCGAAGCGTCTGGCCTACCAGCCGGTGCCGTGTCGCTCGTCGACTCCCCGTCGAGGGCGGCCGGGTGGGCGATGTTTTCCAATCCGTTGCTGGCCCTGGCAGTTGCCCGCGGGAGCGGCGCGGCGGTAAGTCAGCTCGGCTCGGTGGCCCGCCAGGCTGGCACACCGGTCAGTCTCCACGGGACCGGAGGCGCCTGGATCGTGGTGGGACCCGACGCCCCGGGCGACTACCTGCGGCAGGTGGTCCAACACTCGCTGGATCGAAAAGTCTGCAACACCCTCAACACCATCTGCGTGGTCGCTGATCGAACCGACCTGGTACCCGTCGTCTTGGAGGGACTGGAGGCTGCAGCCAAACGCCTCGGCACGAACCCGAAGCTGCACGTCACCGAGTCGGCGCGCCCATTCGTGCCCGCTGACTGGTTCACGACAGATGTGATCATCGATCGGGCGACCGGCGACGTCGCCGAACCAAAGGCCGCGGCGATCGCCGACGATCAGTTGGGCTGGGAATGGGAATGGGAACAAAGCCCGGAACTGACCATCACCGTTGTCGATTCGATCGCCGAGGCTGTTGAGCTATTCAACTCCCAAAGTCCCCGGTTCGCCGCCTCACTCATCGACCTCGACCAGGACCGACAAGACCGGTTCTTCGCCTCGATCGACTCGCCGTTCGTAGGCGACGGGTTCACCAGGTGGGTGGACGGCCAGTACGCGCTGAACCGACCTGAGCTCGGCCTATCAAACTGGCAGTTCGGCCGCCTATTCGCCAGGGGCGGAGTGCTTTCGGGGGATTCGGTGTTTACCGTCCGGACCCGGGCACACCAAACCGACCCGGACGTCCACCGCTAGGCTGGTCGAACCAGTCGGGAGCGTTAGCCGTCGGCGTTGCCCGTGAACTTGAATTCGGCCAAACGGGCGGCCGGCGCCCGAACGTAGCCAGGACCGGCATCGGCGTTGCCGAACCTCGGATCGTTGCTCAAACCCAAGACGTTTCCGGGAGCGAGCGCGTCGACAAACGATTGGGTGAATCGCATATTGGTGAGAGCCTGGACAATCTCACCATTTTCGATGAGGAAGGTGCCGTTGCGTGTGAGTCCAGTTACTTCGACGGTGAGCGGTTCGAGGCACCGGCAGTAATTGAAGGTAGCCACGTAGATTCCCCGTTCAACCTCGCTGATCAGCTCCTCTATGGTGTTCGTCCCGGGGGCGAGCATAAGGTCCATCGGTCCCCCGCCATACCATTCGCCAAGTTCACCAACCGGGGCATGCCCGTTCGATGGCATCCCCATCCGCCTGCCGGTTCGACGACTGTGACACGCATCTCCCGAGACACCAGCGTCAACCAAAACCAGGCGTTCCTTGGGGGTCCCTTCCACGTCAAACCCGTAGTTGAGCCCTCCAGGCGCCAGGGCGTCGTCGACCAGCGTGATCGCCGGATCAAACTGCTGGACACCTGATTGCACGAACGATTCTTTGTCGACGACTCGCGGGCCGCCGAAGCCGAAGATCCCTAATTCCAGGACGACTTCTGCCATGGCATCATGTCCCAGGACCACCTCGTAGACGCCCGTGTCGATGGTGACCGGGTCGACGCCGAGCCGGGCCCGTTCGGCAGCCAGACCACCCAGGTCGGCCGCGTCAAGCGACCCGAAATCGGACGAGCAGTGGTGGGCTGACCCCGACGACGTCCCGGTGCGAAGGATGCCATCAAAGACCGTCCTGCTTGCTACACCATTGGCTGATTGTCCGAGCGAATTCCCGAACGCCGACGCCAGGGTCTCGGTCTCGCAATACCCGGCTCCGTTAAGGGTCGGACCGGCGGCAAGGAACGCTTTGACCGCGTCTGCCCGTTGCTGTGGAGTCGGGGAAGGCTCTTCAGTTCTCGGCACCGTTGCACAGGGAGCGGGCGGAGCGAGCCCCGGCCAATCCGCATCGACGGGCGATATGCGAACCACATCGAGGCTCTGCTCCACGAGGCGGGCCAGGCCCTCGTCGGTCGTCGACGATCCAACCAGCTCGGCGGTTCGCCCCTCCGACACAACGGTTAGGACTACCCGGGATTTGATCTCGCCAACGTTCTGGTGAATGAAGGAATTGGCAAAACGGGTCAGCTCCGACGGCCCAACGGTCACCACTACTTGCGCCTCAGCCCGATCGGCAACTCGCTCCAGTAGCTGATCTCGAACATGCGTCGGGTCCATCATCCGGTCACCCCCACACGAACATTTCGGAATCTGGCCGGCGAGGCCGAGTGGCCGGTGTGCCCGGTCTGCATGGGTTGGCCCTTTCCACAGTTCGGCGTACCCCAGTGCACCCATTCGTCCCGCCCAGCAAGTCGGTCCATTGACCCCCAGAACGTCGGAGTGATGCCCGTGTAGGTGGGGTTGCGCAACATGCGACCCAACTTGCCGTCTTTGATTTCCCAAGCAATTTCGGTCCCGAATTGGAAGTTGAGTCGCTGATCATCGATGGACCATGACCGGTTCACCGACATGTAGATGCCGTTTTTGGTGTCGGCCACCATCTCCTCGAAGCTGCTTTCACCGGGGAGCAAACCGACATTGGTCATTCGCACCATCGGCATGCGGGCATACCCGTCCCCCCGGACCATACCCCCGGGTTCCACACCGGCGATCGCTGCCGAATCACGCCCGGAAAGCACTCCAACCCAGACACCCGCTTCGACGATCGGGACGTTTTGCGCAGGGGTTCCTTCGTCGTCGTACCCGTAGGTGCCCAGCGCTCCAGGGATCGTCGCGTCGGCGGTGATGTTCATCAGAGGCGACCCGTAGCGGAACGAACCGAGCTCTTCGAGGGGGAGAAATGAGGTACCCGCGAAGGCTGCCTCCCAGCCAAGAATACGATCTAGTTCGATGGCATGACCCACCGACTCGTGGATCTGCAAGGAGAGTTGGGTGCCATCGAGGATCAGATCCACCTCCCCCGATGGGCAATGGTCGGCCCGTAACAAAGCGGCCGCTTCGTCAGCGAGGCGTCCGGTGTGTCCCTCGAACGCCAGGTCGCGGATAACTTCGTAACCGCCGGTCTCGAACTGGCCGTACGATTGAGGATACGAGCGGATTTGGGATTCGCCGTCCTTAACCGCCAATGCGTTCATGCCTCCGCCCGACTCAACGAGGTGCTGATGAATCCGTGAGCCCTGCGACGACACGAACCACTTCTCGGTGTCCCAGAACATAAAGATCGCTTCGGCTTTGGTGATATCAGTGCCCAGCATGAGCGCCCCGGTGAGCGCGATCGCCAGCTCAGCCTTTTCGGTGAGCGAAA
The DNA here is from genome assembly GCA_963847455.1 of uncultured Acidimicrobiia bacterium. Taxonomy (GTDB): domain Bacteria; phylum Actinomycetota; class Acidimicrobiia; order Spongiisociales; family JAENVV01; genus JAENVV01. The sequence continues at coordinate 16,062 of CAWKAG010000051.1, read as the reverse complement.
CCTCGAACGGATCTTCCATATGGGGCGTTTCATAGGTATCGACAACCGCCGGGACCGATGCCAGTTCAAGGGCAGGTCCGGGGACGGTGGACGAGGCTAACGCGATAGCTGCCGCCCTTCTTCCAGCAAACCTGGCACCTTCAGCCGTCAAGTCCTCAGTTGCGAAGAACCCCCATGAAGAACCGACCAGAGCGCGGACCCCGATCCCGGCCGATTCGGTTTCACGCAAGCCCTCAACCGCCCCATTGCGGCCCGATACGGCTTGCTCGCGTCGGATGACGACCCGGGCATCGGCGTAGGTGGCCCCGCTGCCGAGCGCGGCAGACACCCCTTCATCGGATAGTTCAAACAAAAGCGGCAAACCTCCATGGGTTCATTGGCGGCCACCCACCCGGGCGGCAATCCGCTGGACCGGCCGGAACCTCAGCAACGGGACAAGAAGTCGGTAGAGACTACCGCTCACCTGAACCGACTTGCCGGACTCGACCGCCTGGCGCCCCTCCCGCACCACAACTGCGGCGTCGTACCACAGCAATTTGGGCATTCGAGATTTCATCTGCGTCAGTCCGGCAACATCATGAAACTCGGTGTGGGTGAAGCCGGGACACAACGCCGTGACATGGACACCATCGCCATTCACCATGATGGCGAGTTCTTCAGACAGTCCAATCACGTATCGTTTCACCGGTCCGTAATTGGCACCACCCGAAAGCGCTATCAGTCCGGCCACCGAAGCCACATTGATGACGCGACCAGACCCCCGCCTCTGCATGTCCGGAATGAACAGATGACACATATGCGCGACCGAGGTCATCATGAGACGGAAGAACGCTTCGTGTTCATCCCAGTCTCGATCCCGGACCAGATCGGGTCCGGAGGCCCCCCGTTGTTCACCAGGTAATCGATCTCAATGCCGACCTCCGCGACCTGTTGCTGGATCGATATGGGAGCGCCTGGCAAGCTCAAGTCGGCCACCACGACTAGTACGTTGACGCCGAATCGGTCGGTAAGGGAAGCTCCGAGTGCCTCGAGCCGGTCAGCCCGTCGGGCGACCAGCACCAGGTCATATCCGTCTTCAGCGAGTTGAGTGGCAAACTCGGCGCCGATACCGGCCGAGGCACCAGTGATAAGTGCGGTCGGCATCAGGAAGGCCGCTGCAGCGAGAACAGATCGCTGGTCGTCGCGTAATCCGCTCCAGCCATGCGGCCGACCGCCTGGAGCTTGGCTTGGTCAATCCGGGTCCCGTCGAGCAGTTCATCGTCGACATGGAAGACCTTGATCTCCCCAATGATGAGATTGGCACTCATCGGGCCGGTTCCGACCGGGATGATGTCGAGGACGACACACTCAAAAGACGCCTTCGCCTCGCCGACCCGCGGCGCGCCAATGAGGTCGGAAGGGACCGCCGTGAGCCCCGCATGAGCGAACTCGTCGACTTCGTGAGCGAGGGTTGCCGCCGTCATATTGACCGCTTCAATAACTTCGCGAGTAACAACGTTGTGCGTGAACTCGCCGGTGTGGCGGAGGTTCGCCAGAGTGTCCTTCGGGTGGCCTTCGCGGGTCAACGGTGACACTACGACACACGGCGGCGCAGCTCCGATGGCATTGAAGAACGAAAAGGGTGCCAGGTTGAATACGCCCGTCTCGCTCACCGAGCCGATCCAACCGATCGGTCGTGGCACCACCAGGCCGGTGGCGAGCTTGTAACCGTCGACCGGTGCCATCTCCGACACCCGGAACGTTGCCACCCGGTCAGCCGTCCCAACGGTTGCGATGCACAAGTTCCTCGAGAGGCTTCCTACCGACGGGCAGAGTGGATCGCTGGACTTGGCGGCCCTCTCGCTCGGCGTCCTTGTTCTCGTACCCAACGGCAATGGCGTAGCGGCAGAACGCCTCGTCCGGTATGCCCAGCACCTGGCGGGCCACTTCTTCGTTGTGCAAGGTCACGGGGCAGGTGCCTACCCCGATGGCCGCTGCGCCGAGCATGATGTTCTGCGCAACCCTGCCGGTGTCAAAGTCGTAGCCTCCCGGAAGACGCACCAGAGCGATAGCCATCGGTGCGTTGACGACCGGCGTCATGAAACTGCCCGCCTCGGCGAGGGCCGCCTTCTGATCCGGATCATCAATGACGATGAACGACCAGAGCTGCAAGTTCTTCGCTGAACCCGTCCAACGAGCTGCTTCCAGAATGGCTGCCAGGTCCGGGGCCGACACAGGACGCTTTTGAAAGCGTCGGACCGTCCGAAGGCCAAGAACATCGTCGTAGGTTGTCATCACTGCTCCTCAAATCCTGTATCGGCCAGCATACCGACGGATTCGTTTATGGCTGATGGTCACCCCGCGGTGGCGGACTCAGCCCCGGGTTGCCCTTGAGTAGGATCGGCCCATGGCAACGTGGAACAACTGGGTTGGTAATCAATCGTTCCAGCCACGCGAGGTCGTCGCCGTCTCAACCGCCGAGGAAATCCAGCAGCGGGTAGCCGATGCCTCTGTGAGCCGATCGAGGGTACGCACCGTCGGAACCGCACATTCGTTCACTCCGATCGTCGAAACCGATCTCCTGCTCGACACCTCGGCGATGCGAGGCATCGTAGAGGTCGACGCCGCCCAACAGGTGGTCCGGGCGTTACCAAAGACGACGATTGGTGATTTCGGCGAGCCGCTTTGGGAACACGGCCTCGCGCTTGCCAATCAGGGTGATATCGATACCCAGGCGATCGCCGGCTCTGTTGCCACCGCCACCCACGGGTCGGGGCGTCGGTTTCCGTCATTCTCGGCGACGCTCGAAGGCGCCAAGCTGGTCGACGGGACCGGACAACTCGTAGAAGTCACCCGCCAGACCCACCCCGATCACCTGGATGCCTTGCAGACATCGATCGGCCTGCTTGGCATCATGACCGAGCTGACAATCAAGGTTGCCCCGGCCTATCACCTCCACGCCCGAACCGATATCCTGCCCTTCGACGAGGTCCTGGAAACCTTTGCTGACGATATCGACACCTATCGTCATTACGGGCTGTTTTGGATGCCGACCGACGAGTCGGCGACGTCTCTACAACCTGGAGGGGGCAGGGGCCGACGACTGCGTTGTGAAGCGATATCTCGAAGTAGACCCCACCGACACCATCGAGCTCGGACCACATGAACGTATCGACCGTGCCTACCGGATCTATCCCATGGTCTATGACCCCAACTTCCACGAGGTCGAATACTTTCTGCCACTGGAACGATGGCGCGACATCCTCGTTGAGATGCGGCGTCTGATGCTCCGCTGGCATCCGCTGAGTATCTACCCGCTTGAGATCCGGTTGGTAGCGGCCGAGGACGCCTGGATGAGTCCCAATTATCACCGTGAGAACTTGGTGGTATCGATATCGGGCCAGCCGGGAGCAGAATACTGGCCGTACCTGCGAGCCTGTGACAGCCTGTTCGCCGAGTTCGGTGGACGACCTCACTGGGGCAAGCTGCACTTCATGACCGCCGACCGTCTAGCCCGCCTATTTCCCCGCTACGAGAACTTCCTGGACGTGCGGCGTCGGTTCGATCCCAACGGAGTATTCCTCAACGACCACCTGCAACCCCTCTTCGGATAGCCAATGAAGACCCACTTCGAGTTCCACTCCGACAAGTTCCCGCCATACGACGGCGAAGAGGACCAACTCAATCCAGGGGTCTGGGGTAAACGACTAGCCGAATACCTTGTCGAGAAGCTGTCGGCTACCGAGATCGAGACGGCGGACTTGATTGCCGAAGACTGGGGCTGGTACATCCCGATCCGCAACAAAAAATTCAGACTGGCAATTTGCTGCGGCCATCAAGACGGAGACGACGATGAGTTCCTGTGCTTCACCGACCCGAGCACGCCAACGGTACGCAAGGGCTTCAAGAAGATGGACGCCACGGTTGAACTCACCCAACTCACCGAGGCGCTCCACCAGATCCTCTCTTCAGATCCTGAGATCCACGATCTCGTGTGGTCAGAGCCTCACTAGACGCCACTCGGAGTCGGACACGGACGGCGCGCCGACCGCCAAGGTGGATCAGTGCCGATGCACCTGAACGCTGTTGCAAAGTTGTTTGGGTGCCACGGTCGAGCTGCCGACAACGCCGACAGTGAACAAGAAAACACTTTTAACCGGTTAGAGGTGGCAACCACGGTGTGTGACATGCTAGAAACAAGGGCATCCAGCCCGCGTCGTTCGGCGGGCACCTTTTGCTTTGGGAGGAGAAAAAACAGATGTCTGTTTCTAGTATCAACACCGGGGGCCAGGTCGCGGCCGCAGGTAAACACCGAAGGACAATTGCCCTTCTCGTAGCTCTTGTAACTGCGTTGGCATCACTCGGTGCGCTCGCCGCACCCGCCGACGCCAAGAAGAAGGCCGACCCACCAGGACAACTCGTTCAGATCCAGCTGCTGGCATTCAACGACTACCACGGCCACGTGCAGTCGACGACCCCAGGCACCGTGGATGGCGCTCCGGCAGGTGGCGGCGAATATCTGTCGGCGATGCTTAAGAAGCTTCGTGCTGGCAACAAATACAGCCTCACCGTGGCGGCCGGCGACCTCATCGGTGGATCGCCTGCCTTCTCCGGCCTCTTCCATGACGAACCATCTGTTGAGTCGCTCAACGCCATGGGCCTCGATGTCTCCAGCGTCGGCAACCACGAGTTTGACGAGGGCGTAACCGAACTACTGCGCATGCAAGACGGCGGTTGCCACCCGGTCGACGGTTGCTACTTCCCTGGGACCCCATTCGCCGGAGCCGACTTCCAATGGCTGGCCGCCAATACCGTTGATGAGGACGGCAAGACGCCACTACCCCCGTACTGGATCAAGAAGTTCGAGAGCGTCAAGATCGGCTTCATCGGCATGACCCTTGAGGCAACCGACACGCTCGTAGCCAAGGCTGGCATCGTCGGTTACGACTTCCTCGACGAAGCCGAAACCGCCAACGCACTCGTACCAATCCTCAAGGCTCAGGGCGTCGATGCGATCGTCGTCCTCTTGCACGAGGGTGGCTCCCAGAATCCTCCCCCTGGAGTCGTGGACGCTTGCGTCGACATCTCCGGACCGATTCTTGCCATCAACGACGCTCTCAGTCCGGCTATCGACGTGCTCGTGACCGGCCATACCCACTTGCCGTACAACTGCGTGCTTCCCGACTCGGCAGGCCAGCCGCGCATCGTGACGAGTGCTTACTCGTACGGCCGGGTGGTTTCCGAGATGGACCTGGTGATCGACAAGCGCACCAACGACATCCGGCGCGACCTCAGTGTGTCGACCAACCACATTGTCGATCAGTCCGCTCTCACTCCCGATCCGGCGATCACTGCCGTGCTCGACAAGTGGGATCCGCTGTTCCAGGAGGCAGACAGCATCGTGCTTGGCACGATCACGGCAGACATCACGCGGGGTGGGACCCCTCCGGGAACAGACCGTGGCGTCGAGTCAGCGGCCGGGAACCTGGTCGCTGACGCTCAAGCTTGGGCCACGTCTTCGAACGGAGCTCAGATGGCGTTCATGAACCCGGGTGGAGTGCGCTCGGATCTAACGTACCTGTCGTCGACGGGTGAGGGCGACGGTGTTGTCACTTACGGTGAAGCCTTTACGTTCCAGCCGTTCGGTAACACACTGGTTACCATCCCGATGACTGGGGCTCAGATCGTCGACGCGCTTGAGGAGCAATGTCAGCCTCCGGGGTCGCGTCCCTTCCTGCATCTCGGAGTGTCCGACGGAGTGACCTATGACCTGTCGACAACAATCACGGCTGGAGTCTGCACGAGCGTGACAATCTCGAACTTGCAACTGAACGGCGTGCCTGTAAACCCGGCCTCTACCTACATCGTAACGGTGAACAGCTTCCTGGCTGATGGTGGTGACAACTTCGGCACGTTCGCAACCATCCCAACGACGCTTCGACTCGATGGCGGAATCGACCTGGAAGCCTTGGCCAACTACCTGGCAGCCTTCAGCCCGGTCGCTCCCCCGAGCACCGACCGGGTCAACGAACTGCCCTAGACCCAACGAACACGAGATCCGCGCGCCAACATGGGCCCGACCGTTCCGGTCGGGCCCATGTTCGTTGTGAGTAACTGAATCTGAACGTTTCGGCTGGAAGCGCGTCGCCCCGGCCTACCCGGTGCGTCCAGGCGCAGAACCCCGAGCACCGGCCGCGCCTAACGGTTATGGTTGGCTATCGGCGGAAAGGAACGTCACGGCTGTCAGCCCGACTCCGAACCCACACGACCCGTTTGCGGTCTTGCGCCCCGACTGGCTTTGCGTCGTCAAAGTCGATGTGGACTCAACGTCACGACCCGACCCCGTCTCGCATCATCGATTGTTCGTCTCCGACGTCGTCATCCGGGTTTCAGAGAATGACCACGCCGTGGTATTTCACGACCGGATCGAAATCCACCACCCTCGTGGTTGGATGGGTGTCGCCGCCCGGTTCCTTTACGAGCTCGACTCGAGAACGTACCCAACCTTTGGAGCCAGAGCCGAGCGCGCCCGTGAACTCGCACTCACCCGCTTTCCCGCCGACAAGATCATCTCCGTGGCACTTCTCGGGACGGGTGAAGCTCGACACCCGTAGGTGCTCTAGTAACGGTTCAACCTGGTGGTTCAGACCCTCGCTCGCAGAAGAGGTGCTCCACCGACACGCCTATCCCACCCGCAACTCATCAATCAGGGGATGAATCCAGCGGGCACCCATGGCTAGCAACTCCGCATCATCATTGAGGGTGGCCAGGTGAACTGTCTCAACCTGGTCTTTCACCACGTCGATCGTGTACCCGATATCCAGTTGCGTTTCATGGTTCTCCGTGACGAAGCCAACCGGTGCGAACACCAGGGCCCGGGCGCCGAGGCCGATGAGGTTCTTTGCCGCTTGATCGACGTCGGGCGTCGTCCATTTCCCCGGGACCGGATGGTTCATCCAACCAGGACTGATCAAGGGGAACCGGCGTATCAGTCGCTCTTGCATGGCGTAATACAAGGCGGTGCTGTCGCGAACACCTGTCTCCATTCCTTTGGTTTCGAGTGGGCAACCGTGCAGGCATAACACGATCCCGACCTGGCTGGGAACATACCGTTCAAGCAGCGGTGCGATCTCAGCTTCGATTTGCTTCGTCAGCAGTTCCTGGAAATCCGACCGTTCCCAAAAAGCGGGGAGGTAGCGGATATCTTTGACCCATCCTCCGTCAGGGGTCAACGCTTCATTGATTTGCTGAAGGGCGAGCCCGCCGGTGAAGACCGAATCGACCACCAGCCACGGGTACACCACGATCCGCTCGTACCCTTGGCTTCGGATCTCGCCGAGAACCTGCTCGGGCAAAAATGGCTCGACGAAGTTGTATGCCTTGAATACGGTCACGTCATCGCCGTAGGTCTCCTTGAGACGCTCCTCGATTCCCGCTCGTTGGCGCTCGAATATGGCGTTGTGGGGCGAGTGGTAGTGGTTGGCGGCATGCCATTCCTTCTTCTGTTGCCGTTCGAGACGACGCGAGAGCCAGGGAATGGAAAAGTCGGGAAACTTGATCGACTTCGCCACGAGGAGCCGGAACCCTCGTTCGTTGTATTCGGCGAATTCGTCGTAGTGCTCGACCTCGCCATACCCGCACAGGAGCACCGCAACCTTCTCAGTCATCATCCATCCTCTACCTTCGTCACGTACTCTGTGTACGGAACCACTCAGCGTAGTGGATGACAGAACTGGGAGCGCAGGAACCATGCGGGCAATGATCCTCACAGAACGGACCGAGTCGAACTCGACCATCGGAGGAAAAGCCGGCCACGTACTGTGGCTTCTCAAGAATGGTTCGAGGGTTCCCGAAACCTGGGTGATCGCGGCCGACGCCGACGACGCCGACAGTTCGGTTGATGACTGGTTGCCCGATCACGGACCGTGGGCGGTTCGGTCATCGGCTGCCGTCGAAGATGGCTTCGAGTCATCGTATGCCGGACAGTTCGCCACCGTCCTGGACGTCACCGGTTCGGCGGCCGTCGGCGACGCCATCTCCGTGGTCCGAGACTCTGCAACCGGCTCCAATGCCGAGGCGTATCGACAACGGATGGGAGAGGGGGAACCGGTCGCGATGGCGGTGATCGTGCAGCGGATGGTCACACCCAGGATTTCGGGTGTCGCCTTCTCTCGAAACCCGATGACAGGGCTCAATGAGGTCGTCGTCGAGGCGGTTCCAGGCCGGGGCGACGCACTCGTCGGTAGTGGCATAACTCCGGAACGCTGGATCGAGCGCTGGGGAGCGTGGAGCACCCGGCCCGATGGCGAATCGATCCTCACAGAAGAAGTGGCCGCCAGCATCGCGTCCGAAACCATCAGGATCGCGGACGACTTCGGATCACCTATCGATCTTGAGTGGGTGTGGGACGGAAACGAAGTTTGGTGGGTCCAAGTCCGCCCGATCACCGGTCTCGACGACGTGACCATCTACTCCAACCGAATCTCCAGGGAGGTGATGCCCGGGATGATCAAACCACTCGTTTGGTCGGTCAATGTCCCCGTAGTCAACCGGGCCTGGATCACGCTATTCGGTGAGCTGATCGGGCCCAACCACCTCCAACCCGAACAACTCGCCAAAGCGTTTGCTTACCGGTCGTACTTCAATATGGGAACCATCGGCGAGATCTTCGAACTACTGGGCATGCCCCGTGATGGACTCGAAATGCTCCTGGGCCTGCCCTCGGAGAATAAGCCGAAGTTTCGCCCATCGGTGACCACGATGCGGCACCTACCCCGCATGGGTGTGGCTATCACCGCCAAGACAAGGTACGGAAGAAAGGTTGCACCTCAAATTGATGAGCTCCGTGAACAGTTCGAGGCTATCGGCGCGTCGGACCTGAATGCCTTGAGCGATTCGGGTCTCCTGGGGAAGGTCGAGGAACTCGCCGCGGTAACGACTCGAGCGGCCTATGCGAACATCGTCACCCCACTGCTCGCCAACATCTACGTGGCTCTCCTACGTCGGTCACTGACCAGACAAGGGCTCGAGCCGACGAACTCGACCTTGAACTCGGCGATCCTGAGAACCCTTACAGTCCCAATCGGTCTCTCGACCAGCCTCGGCAAACTCATCGCTGGTGAAGGCCCGGAGACGGTGGCGGCAATACGAGATCATGGCCGCGGAGCATTTCCGCGGCACCTCGAGCCGGCCTTCGAGGGATTCCTGCAAGACTTCGGCCACCTGTCCGACAGCGGCAATGACTTCTCGATTCCCCCATGGGTCGAACAGCCCGACGCCGTGCTGCGAATGGCCATTGACCACGCCGAGGTCACCGGAGAGCATCGAGCCATTCCCTGGCGTGACGCCACAGGAAACCTTGGACCGGTCGCCAGGCGGAGCGTGCATCTCCTTCGAAATCGAGCAAGTCAGTTCGTCGACCACCGTCGAGCACGTCAGCTTCGTCTACACGTACGGATACGGCTTGTTCCGACCCATCCTTCTCGAGGTCGGAAGGCGCCTCGTCGAGCGAGGCCTCCTGAACTCGAGCGACGACGTGATGTATCTGGAGCTCGACGAGGTCGAGACCGCGCTGCTGGATGGCGCCTCACACCTCCTCCCGAAGAGCTCGTGCAGCTCCGCAAACAGGAAATGGCCGACCTCGAAGCTGTCGACATGCCCGAAACCATCTTTGGCGACGACTTCGTCCCGATTCACACAGAGCACGGTCAAGGCGAACCTGGTCACCGGCGTGGCCACGTCCCGCGGACACCACCGGGGCACACTCCGCGTCGTCAGCGGCATCGACGATTGGCATCGAGTAGAATCAGGCGACGTGATCGCCATCCCTTCAGCGATGTCGGCTGGACCCCGCTATTCGCCAGAGCTGGAGCCGTCATCGCCGAAGCCGGCGGAATACTCTCGCACAGCAGCATCGTCGCTCGGGAATACCGGATCCCGTGCGTCGTGTCGGTTCCGGGCGCCACTCGCCTACCAGATGGCGCCACCGTGATCGTCGACGGCTACACCGGGACCGTCACCATCGAGAATGCCTGAGGAACCGGCCGAGTCAGGAGTCCGCGTAGCCGGAGCTAGTCGGGCAGGTACTTGTCCCGATTGAGCGACGGATGCCCGCTCGTCAACAGCTTCATGGCCTCTTTTCGATCGATCTCACCGGCCTTCTGCATTCGAGTCAGGTCCTTCATCACCGGCCAAATCGTCGGCCAGACCGCCACGTTGACAACGATCGCATAGGCGTATGCCTCCCACCCGGCACCCCGCCACCAGAACCACGGAAACAACCAGACAATTCCGGAGATGTAGGACACGACCACGTTCCGCATCAGGACGCCGGTGAGACTCCCCAAAAGCGTTACGACAGGCACAGCCAGCCAGTCGAGAATCGCCAGACCACCGAGGTACGGAGACACCCCGGCTCCACCGTGGAATCGGTAGAACACCGGATAGTTGTGGCCGACGACGGCAGCAGCCGCCACGAAGTATTCGTAATCGTGATCCGGGAACGCCAGCTTGAACCCGAGAACCGGAATCGCCGCTTTGGCCATGTCCAGCAGTCCGGTCAGACACCCGTAGCCGGGCCCGCGCTTAAGCGAGATCAGCGATGCGCTCGTCCGGTTGAAGCGGAGCGTGCCCTTACCCAGTTGAACGTCGACGCCGCTCAGATCGTCATCGGGGAGCACCCACCGGCCGAGAATCCGCGTAAACGACACTGCTCCAAGCAAGTAGCCGATGACAATACCGAGTAGAGCTGTCCAGATACTCAGCGATCACCCCTCTCCAGATGGACACTACTCCGGGCTACGTCGCCTGGAAGCTCCCGCGCCGGCCGACGGACGACGCCGATCTTTCTTTCCGGCCGCCGCCACCGGCCATCGTGTATGGTCGATTCGAATGAGTCGGTCACCGATCCGTACCCGAGACCGGTACACAGACGAAGGGATGGAACGTGCGCTACCCCATAACGGTCGCCCTCGCTCTCGGAGTGATCATTACCGGATGCTCAAGCGGGTCCGACGTAGCCGACTCGACGGCCCCATCCACATCGTCAACGACCACAACAACTGCAAGTGCTGCAGCCACCACAGCCACGGCGGCCACAACGGACTCCACCACCGCTGGAGCACCGTTCACCAAGACCACAGATCTGCTCTACATGAGCCAGAACGGCGTGGAGCTTCTCATGGACGTCTATGTTCCGGCCGGCGAGGGGCCTTGGCCGGTTGTGGTGTCATTCCATGGCCTCGACTCAAATGTGAAGGACGAGCTATCGACCGTCGCAGTTGCCGAGGCGGCCGCGGCCGACGGCATGCTCGTGTTCACCCCTACATGGATCGTCTTTGACCCACCGCCATTCCCAATCACAGTCGACACCTTCAGGGGATTCACAGCCGCGGCGAACTGTGCGGTCGCGTTCGCACAAGTAAGCGCAGCAGATCTGGGGGGCGATCCAGGGACCACCGTCCTGAACGGGTTTTCAGGAGGCGCAGGAGCCGCGTTGCTAGCTGCACTCGAACCAAGTGAGAGCCCTATCCCTGGTTGCGAGACGGATGCTTCACCATCCCTCGTCAAAGGCGCAGTGCTCGGTGACGGCGAATACTTCCTACACTCGGAGAACTTCGAATCTGCCTTCGAGGCCGATCTCGAGGCGATGCAGGCGGAGGTCGCCTTCATGAACGTGGCGACGTACTGGCCTGCGGGGTTGGAAGCGAAGTTCTTCATGTGGGTGGCCGCCAGCGGCACGGGATCGAGGCCGTTCGAGGACCCATCAGACGAATCGGGGTGGCTCGCACTGCGGGACCCCGACGGCTCTATTCGGGCAGACCTAGAACGGCTCAGCCAGCTCGAAGACGGAATCATCTCAAATGTCGATGCTGCCCAACTGCTCGCACTCCGATTGACCGAAGCCGGGTTCGAGGCGACCGTCGACGAGTACCCCGGCGGCCACACCACCCTCGACAAGTTGCCAGAAATCGTGGGCTACCTAAGAGCGGCCGCGGCAAAATAGCCACAAATGGTCTGAGGCAAGACCGCTGATGCCGGTTAGGTGAGCGACGTTTAGAGTTGGACCGTGCCAAATGCAATACACTGCCCGCGTAGCTCAGGGGATAGAGCAACTGCCTCCTAAGCAGTAGGTCGCAGGTTCGATTCCTGCCGCGGGCGCTTTCTGGCTTGGGCCAGAAAGCGATTGCAGTTTTTGGCTTTGCCAAAACTGCGGCGCTTCGAACCGCCAAGGGATCTCGCCGTTGAACAGGGTGAAGGAGAGTTTGTGAAACAACTTGATCGGCTTTCTTTCTTGGACGCTTCGTTCTTGGCGCTCGAATCGCCCGAAACCCATATGCATGTGGGGTCGGTGGCGATCTTCGAGAGCGTCGGCGACGAAATGAACATCGACCGATTCCGCCAGTTCGTTGCTGCTCGCCTTCACATGGTGAGCCGCTATCGGCAGAAGCTGGCCTGGATTCCCGTCGAAAAGTATCCCGTGTGGATCGAAGATGAGGACTTCAACCTCGACTACCACGTTCGGCACACGTCCCTGCCTCACCCCGGCAACGAGCAGCAGCTGCGAGATCTCGCCGGTCGGGTCATGGCCCAGCAACTCGATCGGGCCAAACCTCTATGGGAGTTCTGGCTCGTCGACGGGCTCCCCGAAAACCGCTTCGCCCTGATCTCCAAAATCCACCATTCCATGATCGATGGCATCTCGAGCGTTGATCTGATGGCGGTCATGTACGGGTTTAGCCCTGAGTCAGATCCCGGCGAGGCGCAACCGTGGCATCCGGATCCCACTCCGACCGGCGCCGAGTTGGCCGCCGGCGACATCGGCAGACGGATGCGGTCCACCCTCGATCGGGTTCGCAACCGACCTACCGACATTGAAGAGCGAGTTACCGGACTGGTTCACAAAGCATCGGCAGTTGGGGCATCACTGACCTCTGGTTGGCTCCGCAAAGGCACCCCCACACCGCTCAACCAGCCCATCGGGCCGAACCGGCGATTCAGTTGGGCGACCATGCCGTTAGGCGACGTCAAAGCCGTCAAGAACAACCTGGGCGGATCACTCAACGACGTCGTCCTGGCGACCGTCGCCGGCGCCGTCCGGATCTTTCTCACCGATCACCGCGACGTCGACGTCACCGACATGGAGTACCGGATCATGGCTCCGGTGTCGTGTCCGTTCCGACGACCATCGCGGCAACCTCGGCAACCAGGTAGCAATGTGGCTAGTTGACCTCCCGATCTCTGACCCCGACCCACGCAGTCGGTACGAAAAAGTCTCCGCGGCAACGTTCAACCTCAAGAAGACTGATCAGGCGCTCGGCGCATCAACGATCGTCCAAATGTCGTCCGGGACCCCGGGCACCTTATTGTCACTCGCGGCAAGATTGGCCGCCGGCAGACGACCGTTTGCCGCCACCATCACCAATGTCCCAGGTCCACAGTTTCCCGTCTACATGCTCGACGCCCAACTAGTCCATCAATACCCACTCGTGCCGCTATGGCAGAACCAGGCCTACGGGCTGGCGCTGTTCTCGTACAACGGGGAACTCGAGCTGGGGTGTCAACGGCGATTGGGACCTCTTGCCCGACATTGACGACTTCGTAACCTGCATCGAGCGCTCCTTCGCAGAGCTAAGCGCCCTCGGAGCCAACTAGCCCCTTCATGGCGGCGGCCTTTGTCACACCCCAGCCGAGGTGGGCTGTCCAGACTTCGTCGCTGATGTTCGCGCGATGAGGCAGGTGCCAGGTCGAAGCGATCGCCTGGCAAGGCTTGAACGGCCATTGCGTCCCGGCTTGACTCCTCGACGCCCGCTGCAAGCAATACGTCAGTAGGAAACGACATGGCTGCCTGGAAGATCTCCAATGGTCCGCGGCGCTGCTGGTCGTATGCCCGCGACAACTCGGTGGTCAGCTCTTCCCGTAGCCAAGCTTCACCGGCCCCCAACGCCTCGGCCAGGTCCACCCCTAGCGCCTCGGTCCGAGTCCTTACAAAACTGCCATAGGCAGCCACCAACTCGTCGGCCAGGCTCTGGGACGCCTCGTCAATCATCCGCTAAACACCTGCACGACCATCAACCCGGTCGGGCCGTCCACAACCCCGATCCCGACCCGGCGGAACTGGGGTCGCAAGATGTTCTCGCGATGTGAAGGACTGTCCATAAGTCCCTCGTGAACCTGGATGGCGTCGGCAGCCAACGCCAGGTTCTCGCCGACGATCCGCGAGGGCACCCCGGCTGCTTGCACGCGGTCGCCGACGCTCTCGCCCTCGGGTGAGATGTGCCCGAAGTACCCGCGTTCGGCCATGTCGCGGCCGTAGGCCGCGGCCACCTCGGCCAAACGTTCGTTCCACTCCAGGGTCGACACGCCGGCGTCGCGGCGAGCGATGTTGACCAAGTCGAAGATGACACGCTCATCCTCCCGCTGTCGGAAGATCTCCTCGGGGGCCGCTGGCTCGATCTCATACGTCTCGCCCGGGTCCAGCACAACCCGCTCGTCGCCGATCAGCCGATCGAAGTTGAGTGCCGACTGCAGCGTCCGATCGCCCGTGAACTTCTTGATGGCCAGTTGCGCGGGCTGCTCCTCGTTGGTGAGCATCGCCGTGAGGTCGCTCTCCTCGAGTCGATCCTGCCACTCGACGGGGAGCGGTGCCACCGAGGCAACCGAGATCACGACGGTCGCCAACACCCAGCCCCACCCGAAGGCGAGGACGCTCCCTCCGAGCCGATTGGAGAGGTTGAGGCCGGGCATCTTCATCACCCGACCGACGTAGTGGGCGACCATCGAGGGCCGCGAGTCCGACGCCGAGGAATACTGCGATGCCCCCGAGGACCCGCGAGGTGCCGGGGCCGAGACCACTCCAGCTTTCGAAGAACTCGCCGGCGCCTCGAGAGAAACGCACGCCGAAGAGCACCCCGACCACGAGTCCCACGAGGTCCATTACCTCCCGCACCAAGCCGCGCGTCCACCCACGAACGATGAGCGAAGCGAAGTAGAGGCCGAGGATGAAGTCGATCATCGCGGGATGGCGATCCGCATCCGCTTGTTCGCCTTCCCTTTCGACTCGGTCTTGATCACCTTGATCTGTCCCACTTCGTGGGTGTTGCGCACGTGGGTGCCACCGTCGGCCTGGCGGTCGAGGGAGCCGATGTCGACGATCCGAAGGGTCTTGATGGACTCCGGGATGAGGTTGACTTTTGTGCGAATGAGGTCGGGGTCGAGGACCGCCAGCGCTCGTTCCATGTGGTGGACCCGGGTCTCGTGCCCCTCGGCCAGGGCCGCGTTGAGTTGGGCCTCGACCAGCTGTCCGAACTCGACGGACATGGACGGCAGCTCGAAGTCGATCCGCGCCTCCCCCGGGCTCATGTTCGACCCGGTTGCTTTGGCCCCGAATCCCTTCCAGATGATGGCCGTCAAACCGTGGAGGGCGGTGTGGGTGCGCATGAGGTGATAGCGATGGTCCCAGTCGATGGTCGCAGTGACGCGGTCACCGACTTGGGGCGGTTTCCCGTCGAACTTATGAACCGGATCGCCCTTCAGGCGGAACGTATCAGTGATGTCGAGTTCGCCGAATTCACCAACCAGCGTCCCACTATCGCCTGGCTGACCACCGCCCCTTGCGTAAAAAACGGTCGAGTCGAGGACAATCCCCATCGATGACGGCGACGACCGTGGCATCGACCGAAGTCGCATAAGCGTCAGTTGCAGCAATTTCCTGAGTAGCCATCAGCGTCAGCGTAGTGGTGCCTTTGTCAATCAGGACCACCTCCTCGGCAACCGCAATGCTGTAGCCGGTGCCGACCGACGCCTCTACACTCCCCCGTCATGCCCGACAGCACGTACCGTCGTGACGGATTCGCCCTCTCCGCCGCCGTCGTGTGGTGGGACCACGTTCGGAGTCTTCCCTTCCACGAGCGGACTCACTCTCCTGCAAGCGATGGCCTTGTCCGGCCTGACTTTCACCGGTGCGTCACAGTTCGCATTCGTGACGGTCATTGCCGCCCAGGGCACCGTCATCGCCGCAACGGCAGGGGCACTCATCCTGGCGATGCGCAATGCCCTCTACGGGCCAGCTCTTACGGAGTACCT
>CAWKAG010000050.1:0-10123 GCA_963847455.1 uncultured Acidimicrobiia bacterium | reverse complement strand
CGGGGGAATGGTAGAGATCATGCCCAAAGGTTTGGTAGGCGCCGAGCGCTTCGACGCCGGATGGGGAGGTGTGAGGGTCCGAACGCCAGTCCGCCACGATGATCTCTGTGGGCTCTGGGGTGGAGGGGCCGAAGATCTCGGTCAGTTGCTGACGGATTTGGTGGGGTGTGGGCGGTGGACTGTTCTCCCCTAGTGGTGCGAATCCGAAGAGGGCCGCCGGATTGCCGTCAGGGCCGCTCATGTCGTGAAGCTCACCCATCGGACCAACACGGCTGAACGCTGAGCCGGACAGCCCGAGCGTGCGCCAGAAAGCCGTCGGATAGCGGACGACGACTTTGGCGATAGCGCCCATCCAGACCGGGGTGATGCCAGCCAGCCCGGCAACCTGCTGGGGGAGGGGCGGAGTGAATTGGATGCGCTCGATTGCGAGTGCCGGTGGGAGGGTGACGATCACATGCTCGGCATCGATATGGCCGTCGGCATGCTCAACGCGCAGCGCCGGGCCGAGCGGGGTCTCGATGGCGGTGACAGATCGGGCTGGGGAGGCGAGACGGAGGACGCCGTTGGGGAGTTGGCTGGCCAACGTGTCGGTGATGCTGGTTGCGCCGTCGGTGAAGCGGTAGGACGGGACGTCGATCGGGTTTCCGTCCAGTCGTTGCGAGCCGTTGGCCGGGTCGTGGTAGAGCGCATCGCCGTCGAGGTAATGGGAGTGGGTTCGGATTCCGAGCTCGTCGATCAGTGCTGCGACGTGCTGCTCGCCGGGCCAGCACCACGTTGCGCCGAGATCGAATCGATTGCCGTCGTTGTCGGTGTGTGAACGCAGTCGTCCTCCGACGCGGTCACGGCTTTCGAGCACAACAACGTGGAGACCGCTATTGGACAATCGACGTGCGGCAACGAGCCCCGCCACACCCGCCCCGAGGATCACGACATCGACGGTTTCGTCGGTAACGCTCGGGGCAGACACGGGAAGGAGCCTATCCACGAGTGCCTAGGCGGAGCCGATGCGGCGGACCGACACGCGTCCGTTCGTTTCCAAATTCCTGTTGTGAGCCACAATCGGGCTTTCTGCCCCCACCACATCCACACGAATTGTGGCTATGGACAGGAATTTGGGGGGAGGTTAGGCGCACCGTTGTCTGACGATTGCTTCCGCTTGAGCGTGGTGTAACTTCGGCGATATGGAGCGGCAGGGATATGACGTGATCGGCGATGTCCATGGTCACGCCGACAAATTGGTCACGCTGCTGGCGAAGATGGGTTACGAAGACCGGGACGGTTCCTATCGGCATCCGACCCGACAAGCGATCTTCGTGGGTGACCTGGTGGACAGAGGGCCGAAGCAACTGGAAACCGTTTCGATCGCTCGGTCCATGGTTGCCAGCGGGTCAGCTCTGATCGTGGCTGGTAATCACGAGTTCAATGCCATTGCATGGCGGCTCGGGCACCGCACCAAGTCACCGAAGAACTTAAAGCAGCACAAAGCGTTTTTGGCGGAGGTGGGAGAGGGGAGTGCAACGCATGATGAGCTGATCGGATGGTTCCTGACGTTGCCGTTGTGGCTTGACCTCGGTGATCTCCGGGTGGTGCACGCATGTTGGGATCCAGCCTCGATCGACTTGTTGGCCGGCCATGTGGGGTCTGGCAACTCGTTGACCCCGGATCTTGTGAAGCGTGCCACCGAGGAGGGCTCCGCAGAGTGGCGAGCGATTGAGCATCTTCTCAAAGGCCCGGAGGTCAGCCTTGCTCCGTTTCCCGCCTACTTGGATGGGGGTGGTCATCCCCGTGAACACGCCCGGTGGAAATGGTGGGATGTGGATGCGGTCAGTCTTCGGACCGGAGCAAAGATGCCCGCGAACGCGGTGACAGCTGCAGGTGATCCGTATCCGGTCCTGCCAGACGAGCCCGTTCCACCGCCCGTCGAGGCGTACACGGAT
The DNA here is from genome assembly GCA_963847455.1 of uncultured Acidimicrobiia bacterium. Classification (GTDB taxonomy): domain Bacteria; phylum Actinomycetota; class Acidimicrobiia; order Spongiisociales; family JAENVV01; genus JAENVV01. The sequence continues at coordinate 8,186 of CAWKAG010000050.1, read as the reverse complement.
GAAGTCCCCGTGATCTACGGACACTTCTGGGAAACCGGCACACCTCAACCCAGTAGTCGATTCACCGCCTGTGTCGACTACAGCGCCGGCAAGGGCGGACCGCTCGTCGCCTACCGATGGAGCGGCGAGAAAGAGCTGGCTGCCGAGAACTTCGTGTCGAGCTAGATCATCGGGTGGACGTTTGCCGACCGCGGTAGATGTGCCGTCGTCGAACGGGACCGCCGCACCGCCGGCCACTGAGATTCAGGCGACGGCACCGCTCGCCGAAAGCGAGAGATGGGGGTACGCGCTACTGCGTCGCCAGCCACTCCGTTGCCAACTCGCGGTGAGTCTCGACGTTTCGGGTGTGATGTTCCGCACACCGCGGTTGCTGAAGAGGTCGGAGTCCAGCTCGGGCCGAGTGTCCTTGACCCAGTCCTGGAACGCGAACACCTTATTCCCACTCTCACCATCCCCCCTTACGTCGATGACGATGTTGCTGATCAGACCATCGGTGACGATGATCGTCCAATTCGCCGAGTGGCTGGGATCCAGGAAGGCATAGCCCTCCCGGGCCTCCTCACACGCGGCCGTCTCTGCATCGGGCTGCTCGCATGAGAAAAGAGCTGTGAGCCCTCCTGCATAGACCTCGGCCCCGAGCGAAGCGAACCCGTCGAGCTCGGTGATCACTCCGTCGCCGTCCCAATCTGCAACCTCGGCGTCGGGCGGCAGTTCATCGGCAAAGCGAATGACCGGGCTGTTGCCAGTCGGGGTGAGGAACTGCCACGTTGCATCTGCGGTGTAGAGGTCACCGACCCCACCCCAATCTCCCGCCACGAGCTGTTCCGTGAAGCGCTCGGTCAAGTCGAGCGGGCTGCCCTCGGCGGCCGCCGCCGAGTCGGAGCCTCCGCAGGCACTGGCGGATATCACAACGATCGCCAAGGCTCCTGCCCGGGTCAATCGGCGCCTCGGGCGGATCGAACGGGGTTCGCCGACGACCAGCGTCGGTTTCTGCGTGGCTGGCATGGTTGCCTCCTCTACGGTTTGTTCTCAAAACGATACACGAGGTGTACCCGCCGGTCGCCGGTGACCTTGGACTGGCTCAGCTCGAGTTCAGTCGGCAGTGGCCAGATTTCGATAGCGCCACCCGTGCCCACAGCTGATCGTTGGCCGTACCGTCGCTCAGTTCGTTGACGATGCCTTGACCGGCGAGAAGCGCTGCAATTTGGTCACCATGTAACGAGGCGTTGAGGTTGGAGACGATGATGCTAAGTAGGTCGTCGAGCGTGAGGTGTGGGCCTCCCAACAGAACATGGCCCAGTGCATCGCAGACAGCATCAACTGCTGCGTCCTCGGCTAGTCCTCGCCGCCGTAGGGGCGCTGTAAGCCGATCAAATGGGATGGTGCGCTCCTCGGCCCTCAAGAGCACCCGTGCCAGTTCCTCCGAGTTCCATTCGCTGGTGGCCGCGACGAGATCGACGGCCGACACCAACGAGTTCGGTGGTACGCCGGTTTGGGTTTGCGGAAAGTCGTCCGGATTCCGTTCCACGGTGGTGCAGCCGCCTGCCACGAGAAGCACTACGACGAGGATGCCAGCGCCAACGGACTTCATGTCAACCCCGCCACATCTTCGTGGTGGTTGCGAAAGCCGCCTTGTTGTGACGCAATGGGACACCAGCTGCGAAGGCCGAGAGTCGACGCGGCGATCACGGGAGGAACAAATAGCCCGAGACTCGACGCCTCGATTGCCAAGTATCCCATACCTCATGGTTGAGCGAGCGGGCCTCAAAGTCAATGCGACGATGAGTGGGTCTGCCAGAAGGTGAGTTCAGCGGAAGGCGCAGATGTCGCCGGCCCAGAGTACGTTCACGGTGGCGTCTTCTTCCGGACCGGTCAACAGTCCGGACACCGAACCGCTCATCCCGAACTCGGTGCCGAGCGATGATTCCTCGATCGAGGCGAGCAGCGTGTCGCCGAGATCGGACCGTGCACTGCCAAGCCCGAGGCCATCGGCGTCGGTCAGTTGTGAGCCGACGGGAAGTCGCCACGACAGGAACCGATCGTTAGCATCGAAGTCGAGGATGAGATCGGGCCACGTTGCCACGCTCGCTTGAGCGTTGGGGCACTCGGCGCTCCCGTCACTTTCGACCGGGGCCGCACCCAACACAGATCTGACCGTCTCGATTACTTCCGAGCGATCGGCACCGAAGTCGAGCGTCAGTGAATCGGCGCCGTCGGTTTCGAGCACGCTGAGTCCAGTACCCGAAACAACGACGAACGCCTCTACTTCCTGTTCAGTCGTCGTGGTGGAGGTTTCTGGGACCGTTGTGGTTGTTGTCTCAACGGCCACCTCCGACACGGTCGTTGTTGTGTCGTCGGCGCCCACAGACACTGTCGAGGTAGTTGAAGCGGCATCGCCACCATCGCCATCGCCGCCCTCGTCTCCGCAGGCTGCCAGGCCCAGCCCGAACAACATCACAGCGACCAGTTGAGCTGTAGATATTGCCAGATGGCGATGCATTCGATGACCGTCGTCGCGGCGAGAGTTTGCCCACGGCCACGTTGCTTCGATCTGAAGGTGGAACGTCAAGATCACGAGTCCCTCTCCGTTTCGACAGTTCCGATCGGAAGACAGCAGTAAAGCCGCGTCCCCCAATATTTATGTGCGACGGCATTCGACAGGGGATGTGGACGGAACTAGGGTGACGCGAATCTTGCATCGGCCCCTTGGGGTCGAGGCAGATACGGCTGGAAATGCAACAAACTTCTTGTTCGACGGGATCAAGATGACACAAGGGAGCTGCAAATGAATAACCCAATTAGTCCACGATCAACGCGCGTCTGGTTGGCGGTGATCGCAACAATTGCGATGACGACGACGGCGCTAGTCAGCCCCGCTGCAGCAAAGCCCGACCGGCCGGGGAAGGTTGATCCGCCCGGTCAACTCATCGATCTCCAGCTGCTTGGTTTCAACGACTACCACGGCCACCTCGAGGCAAACACACCTGGCAGCATCGAAGAATTCGTGGGTGGTGGCTTCGTACCAGCCGGTGGCGGCGAGTACCTCTCTGCGAAGCTCAATGAACTGCGTCAGGGCAACAAGTACAGCCTTACGGTCGCAGCCGGCGATCTCATCGGTGGCTCACCGGCATTCTCCGGACTTTTCCACGACGAGCCATCGGTTGAGTCGCTGAACGCAATGGAGCTCGACGTGTCCGGCGTGGGCAACCACGAGTTCGATGAAGGCGTCACCGAACTGCTCCGTATGCAGAACGGCGGGTGTCACCCCGCCGACGGCTGCTACTTCCCCAATGATCCATTCTCCGGCGCGGACTTCCAGTGGCTCGCGGCGAACGTCGTCGAGACGGCAACTGGTGAGACACCATTGCCGCCCTACTGGATCGAGCGGGTCAAGAACGTCAAGGTCGGCTTCATCGGCATGACACTGGAGGCCACCAACACCTTGGTTGCCGCTGCCGGCATCCAGGGCTATGAGTTCCTCGACGAGGCCAAAACCGCAAACGCACTCGTCCCTGAGCTCCAGGCGCAGGGCGTCGAGGCCATCGTGGTACTGCTTCATGAGGGCGCATCACAGACACCGCCACCCGGCGACGTCAACGCATGCGTGGACATCAGCGGGCCGGTCGTAGCGATCAACAACGCTCTCGACCCTGCGATCGACGTCATGATCACTGGCCACACCCACCTGCCCTACAACTGTGTGCTCCCTGACTCCGCTGGAGAGCCGCGAATCGTCACGAGTGCTTACTCGTTCGGTCGAGTCGTCACCGAAGTGAACCTTGTCCTCGACAAGCGCACCAAGGATGTTCGCCGTGACCTCAGCACGTCGATGAACCACGTCGTCGAACAAGCAGCGCTGACTCCCGATCCGGTGCAGACAGCGATCATCGAGAAATGGCAGCCATTGGTCGATGCGGCAGGCGATACGCCGGTTGGCACGATCACCGAGACGATTTACCGTAACGGCGCTTCGACGCGGCTCCGGGCGCCGACGATCGCTCAGTCGAGTCGCCTGCCGGCAACTTGGTGGCTGACGCCCAGCAGTGGGCGACGTCGTCCAACTTTGCCGACGTTGCGTTCATGAACCCCGGTGGCGTGCGTTCCAACCTGACCTACCCACAGTCGGCCAGTGAGGGTGACGGCGTCGTAACGTTCGGCGAGGCGTTCACGTTCCAGCCATTTGGCAACACGCTGGTGACGTTCCCGATGACTGGGGCCCAGATCGTCTCGGTGCTCGAGGAGCAGTGCCAGCCGACCGGGTCGAGCCGGCCGTTCCTGCACCTGGGTGTGTCGGACGGCTTCACCTATGACCTCGCCAAGACGATTTCGGCGGGTAACTGCACGTCGGTCACGATCGCCAACGTGGTGTTGAACGGCTCCCCGTTCGACCCGACCGCGACGTACAACGTCACGGTCAACAGCTTCCTTGCCGACGGTGGGGACAACTTCGGCACGTTCGCCACGATCACCGCACCACGGCTCGATGGTGGCAATGATCTCCAGGCGCTAACCAACTACCTGGGCACGTTCAGCCCGGTCGCTCCTCCGAGCACCGATCGGGTCAACGAGCTGCCTAGCACGACAATTTATGGGGGTGCCGGACGAGCGGGTTCGGCGCCCCGAAGTTTCACAACTAACGAATCGATAAACGGCGCCGGCCGTTTGCAACACAACTGAAGACATCTGAACACACCCAAGCTGGAACAGGATCAAGGACATGATGGAAACGCAACGCAGAAACTCGACAGGCGGATTGAGAGCGGCGCTGGTAGTGGCTCTGTTCGCGGCAACGATGGTAGTGATGCCCAGTGTCGCCGGCGCCGTCGGGCCACCGGTCTTCATCAACGAGATCCACTACGACAACGCAGGGGGCGACACCGGCGAGGCGATCGAGGTCGCCGGCCCAGCGGGTACGAACCTGGCCGGGTGGTCGATCGTGCTGTACAACGGAAGCGGCGGAGCCGTCTACGGCACGATCAACCTGTCCGGGACGATCCCGAACCAGGAGGCGGGATTCGGCACGCTGAGCTTCAGCCAGGCAGGCATCCAGAACGGATCGCCTGACGGGCTGGCTTTGGTCGATGCCGGAAGCACCGTCATCGAGTTCCTCAGCTACGAGGGAACGTACGCGGCGGTCGGCGGACCGGCAAACGGCATGACGAGCACCAACATCGGTGTCTCTGAGCCGAGTTCGACTCCGGTCGGCGAGTCGCTGCAACTCACCGGCGCTGGCTCGATGGGCGGCGACTCGACTGCGGCCGCCGGAGCGCATACCTTCGGCGAGGTCAATGTCGGTCAGTCCTTCACGCCGCCACCACCGCCACCCTCGCCGACCCCCGGCGATCTCGTGGTCAACGAGGTCGACTACGACCAGCCGAGCACCGACGCCGCCGAGTTCCTCGAGATCAAGAACACGACTGCCGGCTCGATCGACCTCACCGGCGTCGAAGTCGTACTCGTCAACGGCACCGGCGGACGGCGATCTACGACACGATTGCCCTTCCCTCGATTGCGCTCGCCTCGGGTGACTACTTCGTCGTTGTACGCCAACGCGGCCACCGTCGTCAATTGCGACCTCGACGACGGCCCGAACACCAACTTCATCCAGAACGGTGCGCCCGATGCCGTCGCAGTCGTGCTCGGCAGCACCGTCATCGACACCGTCAGCGTCGAGGGCGACACCGGCTTCCCGTACACCGAGGGCTCGGGGAGTGGTCTGGCTCGCCACGACGGCGGCGACACCGATGCCGGCATCTCGCGTTGCGACGACGGCGTCGACACCGACCAGAACAACGTCGACCTCGTCGGCTCCCGTCCGATCACACCGGGCGCCACGAACGACTGCGAGATCCCACCGCCGACGATCGAGTTCATCCACGACATCCAGGGCAGCGGCTCCTCGGTCGCCATCACCGGTCCGGTCGAGGTCGAGGGCATCGTCACCGAGCCTGTTCGAGCGACGACGACGTGCTCGACGGCTTCTTCATCCAGGAGGAGGACGCCGACGCCGACGCCGATCCGGCAACGTCGGAGGGCATCTTCGTCTTCTGCCGTGGCAACTGTCCCGCTGCGTCGTCGCGTCGGCGACCTGGTCACGGTCACCGGCGAGGCCGAGGAGTTCTTCGGCATGAGCCAGATCGACATGGCGTCCGGTTCGGCCGCGGTCGTCGTCAGCTCGGGCAACCCGCTTCCGACGCCGTGCCGCGGTCGACCTGCCGGCGACGGGAGCACCGTCGCCGAAGCGACCTTCGAGAACGTCGAGGGCATGCTCGTCACCTTCCCCGACACGCTGGTGGTGAGCGAGTACTTCCAGCTGGCCCGGTTCGGCCAGATCGTGCTGACCGAGTCGTCGCGACCGTTCCAGTTCACCCACGACAACGCGCCGAGCATGGCCGGCTACGCCGCCTTCCTCGACGATCTGGCGACTCGCCGGATCATCCTCGACGACGACAACAACGACAAGAACGACGCCATCTCCGACGGGCCGCGACGAGGCCTACTACTACCCGGAGGGCGGCCTGTCGGTCGGCAACCGGTTCCGCGGCGGCGACACGATCACCGACCTGACCGGCGTGATGCACTGGAGCTTCGCCGGATCAGTCCGGTACCGACGCGTGGCGAATCCGGCCGGTCCCGAAGGAGTACGACTACGCCTTCACGTCGGCGAATCCTGAACCGGCCGCCCCGGACGACGTCGGCGGATCGCTGAAGGTGGCGAGCTTCAACGTGCTCAACTACTTCACCACGATCGACTCGACGTCGAGCGGCAGCTCGCGGCGATTGCGGCCCGATCGGCCCCTCGACTGCCGCGGCGCCGACAGCGCCGCCGAGCTGCGACCGCCAGCGGGACAAGATCGTCGCCGCGATCGTCGAACTCGACGCCGATGTCGTCGGCCTCATCGAGATCGAGAACGACGACGACACGTCGGTCGCCGACCTGGTCGCCGGGCTCAACGCCGTCGCCGGAGCGGGCACCTACGACTTCGTCGACACCGGCGTCATCGGGACCGACGCGATCAAGGTGGCGTTCATCTACAAGCCGGCCACGGTGAGCGCCGGTCGGCGACTTCGCCATCCTCGACAGCTCGGTCGACCCGACGTTCATCGACACGAAGAACCGGCCGGTGCTGATCCAGACCTTCGAGAGAACGCGACCGAGCGAACGGTTCACCGTCGCGGTCAACCACCTCAAGTCGAAGGGATCGTCGTGCGACGACGATCGGCGATCCCGACCCCGACCTCAACGACGGTCAGGCCAACTGCAACCGCACACGGACGGCGGCCGCGAGGCGCTCGCCAACTACCTGGCGACCGACCCGACGGGCAGCGGCGACCCCGACTTCCTGATCATCGGCGACCTCAACGCCTACGCGATGGAGGATCCGATCACCGCGCTGACCGACGCCGGGTACACCGACCTGATCGAACGCTGTTCCGGGGCCGAGCGCCTACAGCTTCGTGTTCGACGGCCAGCTCGGCTATCTCGATCACGCCCTGGCCAACGGTCCGCTGCTGCCGCAGGTGACCGGGGTGACCGTGTGGCACATCAACGCCGACGAGATCCCGTCTTCGACTACAACGACGACATCCGGGACATCCCCGGCGAGGCCTCGTTCGAACGGGAGACGACGGTCGGCCCGCTCTACGCGCCCGACCCGTTGCGGTCATCGGACCACGATCCGGTGCTCGTCGGCCTCGGGCTCGACTCGATCCCCGACAACCCGACGTGCAACGGCCTGGCGGCCACGATCATCGGCACGCCGGGCGACGACGTGATCTTCGGGACCAACAAGTCGGACGTGATCATGTCCTTCGGCGGTAACGACACGATCTTCGGCGGCAACGGTGACGACGTGATCTGCGCCGGCTACGGCGACGACATCGTCGACGGCGGCAACGGGCAAGATCTGATCTTCGGCGAGCAGGGCGACGACCAGCTCAACGGCGGCACCGGCAAGGACTCGCTCGAAGGCGGTTCCGGCGACGACACGCTTGCCGGCGGTAACGGCAAGGACACGTGCGTGAACCTCGAGACGGTCATCAACTGCGAGGACTGATGCTCGGATTCGGGTCGGGTCGAGAGATCCGGCCCGCTTCATGACCAAGGGAGAAAATCCATGATTGGCAACAGCGTTCGGAATCGTCGGGGCCTGGGGATCCTCGCCGCGCTGGCGATGCTCGCGACG
>CAWKAG010000049.1:0-9756 GCA_963847455.1 uncultured Acidimicrobiia bacterium | reverse complement strand
GGACCCGACAACCCGGACAAATAGACTCCTTCCCGTTGGGTGGCAGCGAATTCGCTCTCGGCAAGTCGCCCGGGTCAGCCCGGTGAACGGGTGGACCGGGCGAGGACGGCCTGGGCTGCACGTTCGGCGGCGACGATGGCGCCGTCGATGTGGCCGGGGTTGATCGGCGATGTCTCGGTGGATGCCCAGTGCAGCCGCCCCTCCAGGTCGCGGGCGATTGGTAGAGATCATGCCCAAAGGTTTGGTAGGCGCCGAGTGCTTCGACGCCGGATGGGGAGGTGTGAGGGTCTGAACGCCAGTCCGCCACGATGATCTCTGTGGGTTCCGGGGCGCTGGAGCCGAAGATTTCGGTCAGCTGTTGACGGATCTGGCTGTGGGTCGGTGGTGGAGGACGGTTCGTAGCTAGTGGTGCGAATCCGAACAGGGCGGCCGGATTGCCGTCGGGCCCGCTCATGTCGTGAAGTTCACCCATCGGGCCAACACGGCTGAACGCTGAGCCGGACAGCCCGAGCGATCGCCAGAAAGCCGTCGGATAGCGGACGACGACCTTGGCGATTGCGCCCATCCAGACGGGAGTGATTTCGGCCAGCTCGGCAACCTGGTGGGCGAGGGGCGGCGTGAATCGGATGCGTTCGATCGCGAGTGCTGGTGGGAGGGCGACGATCACATGCTCGGCATCGATATGGCCGTCGGCATGCTCAATGAGCAACGCCCGGCCGAGCGGGGTCTCGATGGCGGTGACAGATCGGGCTGGGGAGGCGAGACGGAGGACGCCGTTGGGGAGTTGGCTGGCCATCGTGTCGGTGATGCTGGTTGCGCCGTCGGTGAAGCGGTAGGACGGGACGTCGATCGGGTTTCCCTCCAGTCGTTGCGAGCCGTTGGCCGGGTCGTGGTAGAGCGCATCGCCGTCGAGGTAGTGGGAATGGGTTCGGATTCCTAGCTCGTCGATCAGTGCTGAGATGTGTTGCTCGCCGGGCCAGCACCACGTTGCACCGAGATCGAATCGATTGCCGTCGCAATCGGCGTGTGAACGTAACCGCCCGCCCACGCGGTCACGACTTTCGAGTACAACAACCTGGAGCCCGCGGCCGCAAAGCCGACGGGCTGCGACCAGTCCGGCCACACCGGCCCCGAGGATTACGGCATCGACGGTTTCGTCGGCAACGCTCGCGTCGAACACGGGAAGGAGCCTATCTACTAGTGCCTTCACGGAGCCGGTGCGGCCGACCGACACGCATCCGTTTGTTTCCAAATCCCTGCTGTGAGCCACAATCGGGCTTTCTGCCCCCACCACAACCACACGAATTGTGGCTATGGACAGGAATTTGGGGGGGAGGTTAGGCGCACCGTTGTCGGCGATTCCCCAGAACGAGCGTGGTGTAACTTCGGCGTTATGAAGCGGCAGGGATATGACGTGATCGGCGATGTTCATGGTCATGCTGACAAGCTGGTCGCGCTCCTGACGGTGATGGGTTACGAGGACCGGGACGGCTGCTGGCGGCATCCGACCCGACAGGCGATCTTCGTTGGTGACCTGGTGGACAGAGGGCCGAAGCAACTGGAGACCGTCTCGATCGCTCGGTCAATGGTCGCCAGCGGGTCAGCTCTGATCGTGGCTGGCAACCACGAGTTCAATGCCATCGCATGGCGGCTCGGGCACCGTAAGAAATCGCCAAAGAACCGCAAGCAGCACAAGGCGTTCTTGGCGGAGGTGGGCGAGAAGAGTGCAACGCATGATGAGCTGATCGAATGGTTCCTGACGTTGCCGTTGTGGCTTGACCTCGGTGATCTCCGGGTGGTGCATGCGTGCTGGGATCCAGCCTCGATCGACTTGTTGGCTGGCCATGTGGGGTCTGGCAACTCGTTGACCCCGGATCTTGTGAAGCGTGCGAGCAAGAAGGGATCCCCAGAGTGGCGAGCAATTGAGCATCTTCTCAAAGGCCCGGAGGTCAGCCTTACTCCGTCTCCCGCCTATTTGGATGGGAGCGGTCATCCCCGTGAACACGCCCGGTGGAAATGGTGGGATCTGAATGCGGTCAGTCTTCGGACCGGAGCAGTGATGCCCACAAACGCGGTGACAGCCGCAGGTGATCCCGTATCCGGTCCTGCCAGACGAGCCCATTCCACCGCCCGTCGAGGCGTGCACGGATGAAGTCCCCGTGATCTACGGGCGGACACTTCTGGGAAACCGGCACACCTCAACCCAGCAGTCGGTTCACCGCCTGTGTCGACTACAGCGCCGGCAAGGGCGGACCGCTCGTCGCCTACCGATGGAGCGGCGAGACACATTTGGCTGCCGAGAATTTCCTATCGAGTTAGCTCGCCGAAAGCGAGAGGTGGGGCCATGCGCTACTGCGTCGCCAGCCACTCCGTTGCCAACTCGCGGTGAGTCTCGACGTCGTCGGGTGTGATGTTCCGCTCACCGCGGTTGCTGAAGAGGTCGGAGTCCAGCTCGGGCCGAGTGTCCTTGACCCAGTCCTGAACGTGAACACCTTATTCCCACTCTCACCATCCCCCCTGACGTCGATGACGATGTTGCTGATCAGACCATCGGCGACGGTGATCGTCCAATTCGCCGAATGGCTGGGCTCCAGGAAGGCATAGCCCTCCCGGGCCTCCTCACACACGGCCGTCTCGGCATCGGGCTGCTCGCATGTGAAAGAGCTGTGAGCCCCCCCGCATAGACCTCGGCCCCGAGCGAGGAGAAGGCGTCGAGTTCGGTAGTCACTCCGTCGCCGTCCCAATCTGCAACGTCTTCGGGCGGCAGTTCATCAGCAAAGGTAATGACCGGGCTGTTGCCAGTCGGGGTGAGGAACTGCCAGGTTGCATCTGCGGTGAGGCTCGCCGCCCGCACCCCAGTCCCCGGAGACGAGCTGTTCTGTAAAGAGTCGGTCACGCGAAGCGGGCTACCCTCGGCAGCCGAGTCGTCCGAGCCTCCACAGGCACCGGCGATTATCACGACGATCGCCAAGACTCCTTTAAGAGTCAGTCGGCGCCTTGGGCGGATCGAACAGGGTTCACTGACGACCAGCGTCGGTTTCTGCGTGGCTGGCATGGTTGCCTCCTCTACGGTTTGTTCTCAAAACGATACACGAGGTGAGCCCGCCGGTCGCCGGTGACCCTCGGCCTGCAAGAGCACTCGTGCCAGTTCCTCCGAGTTCCATTCGCTGGTGGGCGCGGCGACTTCGACGGCCGACACCAACGAGCTCGGTGTAACGTCGGTTTGGGTCTGCGGAAAGTCGTCCGGATTCCGTTCCACGGTGGTGCAGCCGCCTGCCACCAGAAGCACCACGACGAGGATGCCAGCGCCAACGGACTTCATATCAACACCGCCACATCTTCGCTGTGGTGTGAAGGCCGCGTTGTTGTGACGCCATGGGACACCGGCTGCGAAGCTCGAGAGTCGACGCGGCGACCACGGGAGGAACAAATAGCCCGAGCCTCGACGCCTCGATTGCCAAGTATCCCATACCTCATGGTTGAGCGAGCGGGTCTCAAAGTCAATACGACCATGAGTGGGTCTGCCAGAACATCAGTTCAGCGGAAGGCACAGATGTCGCCAGCCCAGAGTACGTTCACGGTGGCGTCTTCTTCCGGACCGGTCAACAGTCCGGACACCGAACCGCTCATGCCGAACTCGGTGCCGAGGGATGATTCATCGATCGAGGCGAGCAGCGTGTCGCCGAGATCGGACCGTGCACTGCCAAGCCCGAGGCCATCGGCGTCGGTCAGTTGTGAGCCGACGGGAAGTCGCCACGACAGGAACCGATCGTTAGCGTCGAAGTCGAGGATGAGATCGGGCCACGTTGCGACGCTCGCTTGAGCGTTGGGGCACTCTGCGCTCCCGTCACTTTCGAGCGGGGCAGCACCCAACACAGATCTGACCGTCTCGATTACTTCCGAGCGATTGGCACCGAAGTCGAGCGTGGGTGAATCGGCGCCGTCGGTTTCGAGCACGCTGAGTCCAGTACCCGACACAACGACGAACGCCTCTACTTCCTGTTCAGTAGTCGTGGGGGAGGTTTCTGGGACCGTTGTGGTTGTTGTCTCAACGGCCACCTCCGACACGGTCGTTGTTGTGTCGTCGGCGCCCTCAGACACTGTCGAGGTAGTTGACGAGGCATCGTCGCCATCGTCTCCGCAGGCTGCCAGGCCGAGCCCGAACAACATCACAGCGAACAGCTGAGCTGTGGATATTGCCCATCGGCGATGCATGCGATGACCGTAGTCGCGGCGGGAGTTCGCCCAGGGCCGCGTCGCTTCGATCGGGAGGTCGAATGTCCAGATCATGAGTCCCTCTCCGTTTCGACAGTTCCGATCGCAAGAAAGAAGCAATTCCGCGTCCCCCAATATTTATGTGCGACGGCATTCGACACGGGATGTGGACGGAACTAGGGTGACGCGAATCTTGCATCGGCCTCTTGGGGTCGAGGCGGATACGGCTGGAAATGCAACAAACTTCTTGTTCGACGGGATCAAGATGACACAAGGGAGCTGCAAATGAAGAACCGATTTAGTTCACGTTCGACGCGCTGTTTGGTTGGCGGTGCTCGCAACACTTGCGATGATGACGACGGCGCTGGTCAGCCCCGCTGCAGCAAAGCCCAAGGTGCCAAACCCACCCGGGAAGGCTGATCCGCCCGGCCAACTCATCGATCTCCAGCTGCTTGGCTTCAACGACTACCACGGCCATCTCCTGAACGGAACGACGCCCGGCCAGGTCGCCGGCGTCGACGCGGGCGGATCCGAGTACCTCTCCGCAAAGCTCAACGAACTTCGCAAAGGCAACAAGTACAGCCTCACGGTTGCCGCGGGCGACCTCATCGGTGGTTCACCAGCCTTCTCCGGACTCTTCCACGACGAACCATCGGTCGAGTCGCTGAACGCCATGGAGCTTGACGTGTCCGGCGTGGGCAACCACGAATTCGACGAAGGGGTCACCGAACTGCTTCGCATGCAGAACGGCGGATGTCACCCCGTCGACGGCTGTTACTTCCCGGATGATCCATTCTCCGGGGCGGACTTCCAGTGGCTTGCGGCGAACGTCGTCGAGACGGCAACCGGTGAGACGCCGTTGCCTCCCTACTGGATCGAACGGGTCAAGAACGTGAAAGTCGGCTTCATCGGTATGACGCTGGAGGCCACCGACACTCTTGTCGCCGCCGCCGGCATCCAGGGTTATGACTTCCTGGACGAGGCCGAAACAGCAAACGCACTCGTCCCCGAGCTTCAGGCACAAGGCGTTGAGGCCATCGTGGTGCTGTTGCACGAGGGCGGATCACAGACGCCGCCTCCCGGCGACGTCGACGCCTGCGTCGGCATCTCCGGCCCGATCGTCGCCATCAACGACGCGCTCGACCCAGCGATCGACGTAATGATCACCGGCCACACCCACCTGCCGTACAACTGCAAGCTTGACGACGCCGCGGGGAACCCCCGCATCGTGACCAGCGCCTATTCGTACGGCCGGGTGGTGACCGAGGTGAACCTCGTGCTCGACAAGCGCACCAAGGATGTTCGCCGCAAGCTCAGCACTGCGACCAATCACGTCGTCGATCAGACGCAAGCGCCCGACCCGGCCATGACCGCAATCATCGAGAAGTGGCAGCCACTGTTCGATGAAGGCGGCAACACTCCGATTGGCACGATCACGGCCGACATCAACCGTGGAGGTATCCCGACCGGGTCTGACCGTGGTGTCGAGTCGCCGGCTGGTAACTTGGTCGCCGACGCCCAGCTGTGGTCGACATCGGCTGCCGGTGCCCAAATCGCCTTCATGAACCCGGGCGGCGTCCGCTCCGACCTCACGTACTTCCAATCGGGTACCGAGGGAGATGGTGTCGTCACGTTTGGCGAGGCGTTCACGTTCCAGCCCTTCGGCAACGAGTTGAAAACGTTCCCGATGACCGGGGCGCAGATCACCTCGGTGCTTGAACAGCAGTGCCAGCCAGCCGGTTCGAGCAACCCGTTCCTGCATCTCGGTGTGTCGATGGGCTTCACCTACGACCTCGCGAAGACGATCTCAGCACCGCCGACCCGCAACTGCACGTCGGTCACGATCAGCAACGTGAAGCTCAATGGAACTGCACTCAATCCGGCCAGCATCTACTTCGTCACGGCCAACAGCTTCCTCGCCGACGGTGGTGACAACTTCGGTACGTTCGCCACGATCACGGCGCCGAAGTTGGCCGGTGGCAACGATCTTCTTGCCCTCACCAACTACCTGGGCACGTTCAGCCCAGTCTCTCCGCCACCGACCGATCGGGTCAACGAGCTGCCGTAGCAGGACAATTTATTGGGGCGCCGGACCGAGCGGGTTCGGCGCCCCGAAGTTTCACAACCAATCGAATCGAATAGCGGCGTCGGCCGTTGCAACCCAACTGAAGACATCTGAAAACACCCAAGCTGGAACAGGATCAAAGGACATGATGCAAACGCAACGTAGAAACTCGAGAGGCGGATTCAGAGCGGCTGTAGCAGCGGCCCTGTTCGCAGCAACGATGATGGTGATGCCGGTGCTCGGCATGGCTCCGGCGGGGGCGACGACCGGCGACCTCGTGATAACCGGAGTCATCGACGGTCCCCTTCCAGGCGGTCTACCCAAAGCTGTCGAGCTCTACGCAGTCAACAACATCGCGGACTTGTCGGACTACGGACTCCGGGTCCGCCAACAATGGCGGAGGGACCGATGGCGAGGAGTTCACCTTCCCAGTAACCAGCGCGACGCGGGCGACTTCATCTACGTTGCCAGCGAGGCAACCGGTTTCGAAAGCTTCTTCGGTTTCGATCCCGACTACACCGACAGCGCGGTGAACATCAACGGAGATGACGCCATCGAGCTCTTCATGGGTGGGGGGGTCGCAGACGTCTTCGGCGACATCAGTGTGGATGGCACGGGAGAGCCTTGGGAACACCTCGACGGTTGGACCTACCGAGTTGACGGGACGGGCCAGGACGGTTCGACGTTCAACTTGGACAACTGGACCTTCAGCGGGCCGAACGCACTCGACGGCGAGACTACCAACGCCGCGGCCGCCGTCCCGTTCCCCGCAGGCACCTATTCAGACGCGGCCAGCGCCGATCTCACGATCGACTGCGGTGCCCCGCTCGTGACCGACGAGGGTGTGGCGGCGTTCAGGAACGTCACAGCCGTCGATCCCGACGACGAGATCGTCGACATCCGGCTCATCGCTGACACCGTTCTCCCTGGCGGCAACGTCACGGAGGGAACGCTCACCCTCTTGGGAGGGGTCGGCGTCACGGCTTCGCTCGACGTAGATCTGGATGCGGTGGCCGCCGTGGGCTCCTATACCGCCACCATCTTGGCCGAGAACCTCACGGGTGAGACTGTGACCTGCGACATCGACATCCAGGTCGAGTCGACAGCCGTCGTGATCACACCCATCCACGACGTCCAAGGCTCGGGAGCGACGAGTCCCTTGGATGGTGCCACCGTCGTCATCGAGGGCATCGTGGTCGGTGACTTCCAGGACGGCGCCGCCGGCACCAACGGTGATCTGAACGGCTTCCACGTTCAGGAAGAGGACACCGACGCGGACGCCGACCCGCTCACGTCGGAAGGCATCTTCGTCTTCAACGGCAGTAACCCGACCGTCGACGTGGCGATAGGCGATCTCGTAAGGGTCGAAGGCTCGGTTTCGGAATTCAAGAGCCCGGCATCCGATCCGCTGAGCCTCACCGAGATTTCCTCGTTCACCGGCGTGACCGTGCTCAGCAGAGGCAACCCGTTGCCCACCCCAGCGACGCTGTCGCTGCCCGTCAACTCCGTAGACGACTTCGAGTACTCCGAGGGGATGAGGGTCACCTTCTCGCAGGATCTCGTCATCTCCGAGTACTTCAACTTCGATCGCTTCGGAGAGATCGTGCTGACGTCGGAGCGGCACCTGACGCCAACGGCGGTTGTCGAGCCGGGACCCGCAGCGATCCAGGCTGCACAGGCAATTCCTGCTGGACCGAATCACGCTCGACGACGGGCGGACCAGCCAGAACCCGGACCCCGCCATTCATCCGAACGGAGGCGTGTTCGATCTAGGGCAACCTGTTCCGCGGCGGTGACACCGTCGCAAACGTAACCGGCGTGATGGACTACAGCTTCGGGTTGTACCGAATCCAGCCCACGCAGGGCGCCGACTACCGAGCGTCAACCCACGGACCAGCGTCTCCCGATGCGGTCGGCGGACGCCTCCAGGTGGCCACGTTCAACGTGTTGAACTACTTCACGACATTGGACTACCCGTTCGGTGACCCGCTGGACAACAAGTGCGGCCCGTCCGGAAACCCTCGGGTGCCTGGCGCTGGCGCCGATGAACCGGACGAGTTCACCCGTCAGCGCGACAAGATCATCTCGGCCATTGCCGAAATCGACGCCGACGTCGTTGGTCTGATCGAGATCGAGAACAACATGCGACTGACGGCCCGACGGCCGACCTCGTGGCCGGTCTCAACGCAGCGGTCGGCGCGGGGACGTACGACTACGTTGCGACCGGCGCGATCGGAACCGACGCCATCCGCACGTGGCGTTCATCTACAAGCCGGCGTCAGTGACGCCGTCCGGCGCCTTCGCGGTGCTCGAGACTCGTCGGTGGATCCGCTCTTCGACGATTCACGGAACCGCCCGGTGCTCGCCCAGACGTTCGAGGAGAATCGGCAGCGGCGATCCAGTGCACCGTCGCCGTCAATCACCTCAAGTCGAAGGGGTCGTCCTGCGGCTCTGGTGATGACAGCCCGACGGCTCGGGCAACTGCAACGTGACCCGGACCCTGGCGGCGACTGCGCTGGCCGACTGGCTGGCGATCCGACCCGACCGGCAGCGGTGACGGCGACGTCCTGATCATCGGTGACCTCAACTCCTACGACAAGGAAGACCCGATCGATGTCCTGACCGGACCGCCGGCTACAGCGACCTGGTGTTGCGACTACCTGGGCGAAGACGCGTACTCCTACGTCTTCGGCGGTCAGTCGGGCTACCTCGACTACCCGCTGGCGAATCGCGCCTCTGCGCGTCACAGGTGACGGAGCCACGATGTGGCACATCAACGCCGACGAACCCGACATGCTCGACTATGACACGTCGTTCAAGCAAGCTGCCCAGGACGCGATCTACGCACCGGATCGCGTACCGCTCGTCGGACCACGATCCAGTGCTGATCGGCCTCGACCTCAACACGCCAATGTCACTTAAGTTGGACACGATCGACGATCTGTCAGCGCTGCTGCCGACCGGCAACAAGCAGGACGATCAGAAGATCCAGAAGGCGATCGATCGGGTGGGCGAGAGTCTCAACGCAGCGTGGTGGATCGACTCAACGACGCTTGATACGAAGACTGGCAACAGCGTCTTCGATCGTGAACACCAGGCCGTGCAGGAGCTGCAGAAGGTGAACACGGTTGATGTGCAGCCGGCGATCGACGCGCTCGTCGACGCCGACCGCCAGCTTGCCCTAAGGCAGCTCACGATCGCAATCGTGGGCGGCGGTAACGCCACTGACATTGCGAAGGCGCAGGGCAACATGGCCGACGCAGCGGCTAATGCCGCCAACGGCGATTACGCCAAGGCCGTTTTGGACTACAAGAAGGCCTGGCAGAACGCAGTGAAGGCGCTGTAACTGAACATCAACATGTAGCGGGCCGGGCGACGTTCGCCCGGCCCTCAAGACCGAATCAGATAGGTGAAGGAAATCATGAGAAGGCATCGACTACTGATCATCGGCATCGTGATGGCGGTACTCGCCGTTC
>CAWKAG010000048.1:0-26706 GCA_963847455.1 uncultured Acidimicrobiia bacterium | reverse complement strand
TGAAACCAGTCAACGATCATCGGAATTACCTCGTCTCCATATTGGGCATAGGCGGCGTAGTGGGTCGTGTTGTACTGCATGACCAGCCGCTTTGGTGTCAGTGCCGCGTCGAACAGGGCCTCGGCATGATCCGTGGGGGTGACGAGGTCATCGGCGACGGCGACTACGATGAGCGCAGGAACCTTGTGGACAACGTCGATCGGGCGATAGGCAAGGATCTCATCGGCCGCCGCCAGCGGCACCGATGTCGGGATTCGCCCATCGACGTCCTTAACGGTCGTCGATCGTCGCTCCGCAGATGGAATCATGATTTCCTCGCGCGATGTACGGAGGCGCCTCTGCCGACGAGCACTCGTCTGATTCGGTCCTCGTCGAGCCGTCCGAGGAAAACCCGCCACGCTTCGTCGGTCGCCCGCATCCGCCGAAGCCAGTCCTCCCCGTCCGAGACCGGTACCTGGCTTACAGCGCACGTGACGCGGGAGTCGGTGGCGGCCAGCAGAACGGCGTTGCCGCCGCCAGTGCCGCCCGAGCCGAAGACCCCGACATGGTCAACGTCGTCGAGCGTCAGGAGAAACGTCACGGCGTTCGTCAGGTCGGCGAGCTGATCAGCCGGGGATAACGTTCCAGGGCCGGAATTGCCAAAGCCGCGGTAGTCAATGATGAGGATGCTGAACCCGGCCGAGGTGAAGGCCTCGTGATACGGCACATAGAGGTTGGCGTCTTAAGCCCGAGCCATCCCGGCCCCTGGACGATGCCGCCCCGGTTCCTGGACCATCTGGAGTCCTGAGGATGCCGGAGACTTTCACCCCCTGAGAGAAGAACTCGACGGGCAGCTCATTCACGCGCCAACCCCCTGACTCCAACTAATGATCACGACACCCAAAGTAGACAACGCCACACTGATGATGGCGACCCGGTCGAGGTGATCGTCATGACGAAGGAACAGCTTCGGCAACACCGTGGCCAGGGGTGCCCTGGTGCCCCCCAGGATCTGCGCGACCGCGCCCAGGCCAGGCAGATACCCAGAACGCGGTGGACTTGGCTGAGGCGAGGCGCCTGCCCGACGCAACGCCTCCGGTGACGAACCACCAATTGATCTGCGAGAAGTTGGATCGAATTCGCTCGCCCAGCTGGCCACGGAGGAGGTCGATAAGGACGATTAGCGGAAAGGCGCTGGCCGCGCCGATGAAGGCGCCCCGGTATGAGTCCGGATACAAATTCAGGCCGTACTTCCGGAAGACGAACGCAGTCCCGAAGAAGAGCGGCGCGCCGACTGCGACCAGGTAGTACCAAACCGGCGGCTTCTCGTCCGTAATGTTGCCGGTCGATAGTGCTTTGGCGAGCAGCCAGAACCCAATAAGCGTGATCGCCCCGCCGACTCCCTCGATAATCGTGATGGATTCCCCGAGCACGATCCATCCGCCGATGGCGGCGACCACTGGTGTGCCTACGACGAATCCGCTGGCGCGACTGGGGCCGAGTAGGCGCACCGTGCGCAGGAGGAACGTGCGTCCGAGCACGGTTCCGATGATTCCACCGACGACCAGCGCAATGATGCCCTGCTGGTTCCATTCAGGCGGTTCGACGAACAGCGTGGCGACGAACAGAACGACCACATTGACCAACACGGTCATGAACACGCCGTCGTCGTCCGGTCGATCGCGCTGTCCGATCCGCACCAGGATCGACCCTCCGGCGAAAAACACCGCGGTCAACAGCCCGAACGCCGGTCCGATCAGGGAGTCAATCATCGACTAGCAACCGACCCAAGAGTCACGTACTGCCCAGCTTGGCGGCCAGCCAGGCGAAGCTGGCCGGAGCCCAGTCGTCGAAGTACTTGAACGCGCAGTGGCCCGCATCGGCATACACCCTGGCTTCTTTCCCGGTGGCAGGCCCGTGCTCGAGCATGAAGTAGATGTTGCCGATTGGTGCCAGGTGATCGTGTTTGCCGTTGATCATGAGGACCGGCTGGGTGATGTTGTCCAGAATGCCCTGTTCGGACAGAGCCCAACTCTTGAACTTCTCCCGTTCGTTCTCAGCAGTGGTCGGGGAGAATGAGGGCGGTCCGTCGGGTTCCCCGAACTTCCAACTGGCCCGGGCGTTGGCGTGGTCGACGAACGCCGTCATCTCATCATCGCTCATGACGTATCCAAACGGGTGGCCGGCACTGGCCACGACCGCCTTCACCCGATCGGGGATCGTTCCGGCGAGTTGCATGACCGAGTAGCCGCCCCGGCTGATGCCGAACACGCCGATCCGACTGGCGTCGACGTCGGGACGGTTCTCCAGGTACTCGATCGCCGCGATCCAGGCGTCAACCGAGTTGGGCGACCACGGCACCGGATTCTCGCCAACCCCCGGTCCGTCCATGACTAGCGATGCCATACCGTGTTCTAGTGCATAGTCCGAGGCCCAGCCACGATCTTCCTTGAAGACGTCAGCCCCGCACATTATGAGGAGCGCCGCAACCGGGTGGTCGACCTTGGGCGTGCGATAGTGGCAGCGGATGACCTCGTCGCCGTAGGGGATTTCCACGATCTCGACCGGCGGGTCGAGGTGGGCACATGCCTTGCGGTAGGCCCTGGCGCAATCTTGTGAGATGGCGGCTTTTACGTCGTTGAGTTCGCGCGGAAAACGACCGATTGCGAAATACGTCTTCGCCTGAAGATACGCCTGGCGGGCGGCGGGAAAATCACCGGCGGCCTCGAGGCGATCCCCTTCGGATTCATAACGATCGCCCGCTTCTTTCCAAACCGGGACCCAGAGGTCCTGGGTGGTCCCTTCGAGTTTCGCGACGGTGTCCTTGAGCGCTTCTACGTCGTCGATCATGGAGAACCACCGCCGATAGAATCCGCCGTGCTCGACAACAAACGGGTTCTCCGAGGGGGTAAAACCGAGCGTTGTCGTCATGATGAACTCCTTCGTCGTGTAGGTTCTAACCTAGTTATGAAATCGATTGCATAAGTCGCCATTTCGGGAGCAAATGTGTTCAATTCAGTTGATACGGACGGTCTTCAGGAGAAATTTGACACCTGGATCGGGTTCGTCGAGGCCAACCACCACGGAAAGAACAGCCGGATCAATCCGGAGATCGCCTTCGAGGCGCTGAAGAAGCCGCTCAGCGAATCGACCATGGCGTTGGTCACGACGGCCGGCGCCCATCTCGACGATCAGACGCCGTTCCATGTCGAAACGGTGGCCGGCGATGCCGGATACCGCCAGATTCCCCACGACGTCGATCAATCCCGGCTGCGCTTCACCCACACGCACTACGACACGTCTTCCGCCGAGGTTGATTCCAACGTTGTCTTGCCGATCGATCGGCTCAATGAGGCGGTCGCCGAAGGAAGAGTCGGCGCGGCTTCTCCGTTTCATGTCGGAATGATGGGGTTCAACCCGGATCCGTCGGAACTCCAGGACGTGT
Source organism: uncultured Acidimicrobiia bacterium (assembly GCA_963847455.1). GTDB lineage: Bacteria > Actinomycetota > Acidimicrobiia > Spongiisociales > JAENVV01 > JAENVV01. The sequence continues at coordinate 23,282 of CAWKAG010000048.1, read as the reverse complement.
CGGGTCCGGCGGTTGCGGCGATGTTGGCCGAGGCGGGCGTCGACGTCGTCATGCTGGTACCCGGCTGACCGATGTGCCACCGGTCCGTGGGACTGGTCCAGGGAGCAATTGAACGCGCCGGCATGCCGACGGTAAGCCTGTCGCTACGGCCCGAGATTACGTACGGGGTACAGGTTTCCCGGGCAGCCTACGCCCGCTTCCCGATGGGGAACCCGTTCGGCGAACCCAACCATCCCGAGCAGGGACGATTGGTGTTCGGGGCGCTGCTCGAGTTGTTGGAAGAAGCCACCGGTCCCGAGTTCGTGGAGCTCCCGTACCGGTGGAGGCGATGGGAGAAATGGTTATGAGCCCGTATGAGACGATGAGCGTGGCGACCGATGCATTGGAATCGGGCCTGTACGCAGCGCTGGATGGCTGTGACGCTTACGCGGCGGCGGTGGATGGTCTGCTGGCCGACGAGATGGCCAAGACCGAACCGAACGCGGTGATGATCAAACGCCTCAAACAGTTCAAAGTCCGGGTTACCAAGATCGCTTCCTTCGTAGAAGATGACGGCCTAACCGAGTTCGTCTTCCTCCGCGACCGCCTCTTCTCGGTAGACCAAATCGACAAAGGCGAATTCATCTAGGGCGTGGTGTGACCTGCGGTCACGTCTGCGCCGGTCAGATGGCAGAACGGCTATGCCGTTCTGCGGACGAAACAGCGCCTTGCCTTTAGTTTGAGGGTTGCGACCACGGAAGTCGGTCCCCCGGCGAGCGACGCGATTGCGCGGGTTTTGCGGGGGTTGCGAGACGGAGGTCGGTCCCCCCAGCGGAACGAAGTGGAGCGTCTGGTTCTGTGGGGGTTGCGAGACGGAGGTCGGTCCCCCCAGTGAGCGCAGCGAACGTCCGGGGGGATGGGACCCATCGCCGGAAGGCGGTGGGAAGGGGGGCTCGTTCCCCTCTCCGAGCATGTGACCGAACACGATTCTCTCTCCGAGCATGTGACCCAACGCGGTTCTCTTCTCCGAGCATGCAACCCAAACCCCCGTTCGCAACAACTGGGCGAACGTGTCGTCTGTGTCGCTTAACCAGCCCCCTTACCTCCGACCTTCGCTTCGCTGCAGTCGCAGGAACCTTTCCCCCGGTCGGACCTTCGGTCCTGGGGGAACCGACAATGTCCGACATGCCGGTCGCCGTGCGGGGGTTGCGACCACGGAAGTCGGTCCCCCGGCGAGCGACGCGATTGCGCGGGTTTTGCGGGGGTTGCGAGACGGAGGTCGGTCCCCCCAGCGGAACGAAGCGGAGCGTCTGGTTCTGTGGGGGTTGCGACGACGGGGTCGGTCCCCCCAGTGAGCGCAGCGAACGTCCGGGGGGATGGGACCCATCGCCGGAAGGCGGTGGGAAGGGGGGCTCGTTCCCCTCTCCGAGCATGTGACCCAACGCGGTTCTCCTCTCCGAGCATGCAACCCAAACCCCGTTCGCAACAACTGGGCGAACGTGTCGTCTGTGTCGCTTGACCAGCCCCCTTACCTCCGACCTTCGCTTCGCTGCAGTCGCAGGAACCTTTCCCCCGGTCGGACCTTCGGTCCTGGGGGAACCGACAATGTCCGACATGCCGGTCGCCGTGCGGGGGTTGCGACCACGGAAGTCGGTCCCCCCAGCGGAACGAAGTGGAGCGCCTGGGGGGAAGGTTCCTGCGCCGCTTAGCGGCGGAGGTAGGGGGGCTCGTTCCCCTCTCCGAGCATGTGACCCAGCGCGGTTCTCTTCTCCGAGCATGCAACCCAAACCCCCGTTCGCAACAACTGGGCGAACGTGTCGTCTGTGTCGCTTGACCAGCCCCCTTACCTCCGACCTTCGCTTCGCTCCGGCCGCCACGTGACCTACGGTCACGTGGCAGAACGGCTCCGCCGTTCTGCGGACGGACTGGCGGAGCCAGTCCGCGTAGGGAGGGCTCGTTCCCCTCTCCGGCAGGTATCCCGAAACTCGATTCAGCGTAAATGTCGGCGCTTCTCAGCTCCCAAGTTCTACGCTTGGAGCGTGGATGACGGGTCCGAAATCGTCGAGTTCTATGAATCGCTCTATGACGAGCTGCCCGTGGTGAGAGCGTCTCGGTCCAAATCGAGTTCGCTCGAACTCAAGAAATCGTTCGCCGTTACCTGACGACTCCTGGTCTGCGAGTGGCCGATATCCGGGCGGCCCCGGCGTACACGCCCGTTGGCTAGCCAACCACGGACATCATGTCACCTTGGTCGACCCGGTTGCCCGCCACGTTGAGGATTCCCGGCAGATCCAACCAGCGTCGGGTTCCATCCGGGTGGAGATGGGCGATGCCCGTCACCTTGAGTTGGAGGACGGTGCGTTCGATGCCGTTTTGCCTGCTCGGCCCGCTGTATCACCTGCCTCAAGCTGAACACCGGCTCACGGCGCTGGCCGAGTCCCGACGGATTGTCAAGCCCGGCGGCGTGCTGTTTGTGGCCGGGATCTCCCGGTTCGCCGCCCTGCATGATGGTCTTGCCAGAGAGAAGCTTTTTGAGGGAGGGTTTCGCGTGATGGCCGAACATGATCTGGCTACTGGAGTGCATCTCAACCCGGGACTAGTGACCCGGCTGGTTCACGACTGCCTATTTCATCGGCCTGATGAGCTTGAAGCCGAATGCTGGCCGCCGGGCTAGCCGATGTGGAAGTGCTCGGACTGGAGGGACTGGCCGGGTGGCTGCCAAACCTGGATGCCCGATGGGCCGACGCGAAAGACCGTTGGATGATCCTGGATGCCCTGGCGTCGCTTGAATCGGAGCCGTCGTTACGGGGCGCTAGCGCCCATCTGCTTGGTGTCGGGACCCGACCGGAGTAGTAGGGGCCGACCGGCAGACGTCTAGGCGGCTTGGGCCTGTTGGGGATGACACACCGGGCAGCTAGGTCCACAGTCAGCGATGACTTCGACGGCGATGCCCGCCTGCCTGAAGATCTGTTCAATGTTCATAGCCAATTTTACCCCGGCGGGAATAATCAAACAGATCAGATCCCCGAGTAGGCAGCGGTCGTGCGGGCGCTCAACCAATCCCCAGCTCGAGGAGCAGACGGCACCATTCAACCGGTCGGTTATTGAACCAGATCAGATCGCCGAATAGGCAGCCGTCATGCGGTCGCTCAGCCAATCCTCGGGCTTGAGGATGTAGACGCCACCGTTGACCCGGTCAGTCATGAACACGGTGTGATCGGCGTCGATGAACACGTCGTTGATCTGAACGGCCGGCTGTCCTTCGGGCGTGGCTGGTAGATAATGGCCGATCTCCACCGGTTCGGCCGGGTTTTCGATGTCGTACACCCGGAGTCCGGCGTTGAAGTAGGTCGCCATGATCAGCGTCTGGCTCTGGTACGAACCCGGTTGGTTTTCGTGGAGACAGTGGGCGCCGAACCGCAGGCCCCGGTCACAGAAGTCGCCTTCGGGGACCGGACAAATGGCCACGACCTCCGGCCGGGTTTCGTCGGTGATATCAACGATCCGAATCATGTGAGGGTCATCGTCGCAGCCGTTGGTCACTGCCTCGTCGGTCACCACGACGAGCTGGCGATCAGGCAACGGAAGACAGGTATGAGTATGACCACCAATGTCCCAGTTCAAGCGTGAAATCGTCTTGGGCTGCGTCAAGTCGGAGACATCAAGGATGACCATGCCCGAATCCCAGAAACCCGCGTACGCACGGTCGCCATGCACGAGGGCGTGGTGAACGGATCGGTCTTCGGTCTCGGGCCAATCTGCTGTCTCTCCGTCGGCCATGCCCGGCCACCACCAGCGCCCGACCTCGACGGGATTGGTGGGGTCATCAAGGTCGATGACGTTCCAGATCCGCTCTACGAACCCGGTCGGTCGTGACGAAACGTAGGCGTAGCGACCACCGGTGTATGAGATCCGGTGGACGCCCATGCCCGTCGAATCCCAGAATCCGATTTCGGTCGGAGCGAGCGGATCGGTCGTGTCGTAAACGGCCATCCCGACCCGCGTGGCGGGCCGCCTCTGAAAGCTTCATGATTAGTGAGGAGCAGTCCGTCTGCGGCGACCGCTTTGTGGGTGTGACCTCCGTCGGGGGCCGGCCACTGGTCGACGAGTCGTGGGGCAGTGAGATCAGAGATGTCGAGGATCGACGTTCCTTGCCGGGACGGACCGAAGTGAGCGACGTATAGGGCGTCGCCATTTCGGGCGATCTGCATCCCGTCGCCATTGCCTCCCAGGTTGGAATGTCCGACCAGCTTGAACCCGAGTGAGTCTTCAGGATGGCCCATTCAGTCGCTCACCGAACTGTGACCGGCGACAGTCGTCGCGACCGGCGCGGCGTCGACGGCCTCCTGGAGTTGACCCTGCTGGGATCCGAGGGTCCGCAGCCAGCGTTGCCCTCCGAACGTGAACCCAACCCAGTAGCCCAGTTCCACGATCTCCGGTTCGGTGAATTCGGCGAGGAGGTCCTTCCACATGGCGTCATCGGCCAGGTCGGGGTTCCACATGATGGCGTCGGCGTACCGCATCGCCAGCTTCTGACGGGGCGAGTACTTGTCGGATCGTTCGTAGTTGAGGATCTCGAAGCGTTCGTCCTCGTCGGTGTTGATGGTTCGCGCAATGCCCTGGTTGGAGCAGTAGGTGCAATCACCCGAGATGGCGATGTAGGCGCGGATGAGTTCCTTGAGATCGAAATCGAGGACGCCCTCGTGATAAATCCACTGCCTGGTTTTGGTGAACGACCGCATCACCCCGGGTACGTGAGCCCGGATCGCCTGGAACTCGGGCCCTGGCTTGCCTTGTTCCATGGCCGTTTCGAGAAAACCACGACATTCATCGTCGTCGATCTCGGCTGGTAGGCGGAAACTGATTCGGGCCATTTCGGGTTCCTTTCAGGGCTGCAATCGATTGTAGTACACTCGGCGGGCGACGGCTTGGCGTGGGCCTCCAATGGTCCAGAGGTCAAAACTGGAGAAGATGATGGGGCAGCGGACGACGCTCAAGGATGTGGCCAGAGAAGCCGGCGTGCATACCTCAACTGCCTCGCGAGCCCTCAACGATCTGACCCGATCCGTCGTCAATGCGGACACTGTGGCCCGGGTACTCGACGCAGCTGATCGACTTGGCTACGCACCGCATCCGCTGGCTCGCGGTCTTCGAACCAACCAGACCATGACTGCCGGGATTGTGATACCCGATGTGGAGAATCCGCTTTTCGGGCCAATCATTGGCGGCGTTGAATCGGCCTTGGGCGAGGATGGGTATTCACTGCTGATCGCCAACACCGAACGACATCACCCCGATCCTGATTCGGTGATCCGCACCCTCGTAGAGCGGCGGGTTGATGGCCTGATCCTGGCCACCGCCACCCGTGACGATGCTCTTCTCGAATCCTTGATGGCTCAGGAGATTCCCATCGTCTTGGTCAACCGGACCACCGAGCGGGTCAACCTTCCGGCCATCCTCGGCGACGACTACGCCGGGATCGGGCTGGCGGTTGAGCATCTTGAGGCTCTCGGGCATGTGGCGATCGGCCATGTCGCTGGTCCGCTTTCGCTTTCGACCGGGCGGTATCGTCACGATGCGTTCATGGCATGGATGAACAAGCTGGGACTCGTCGCCGACGGCTCGAACGTCGAGGAAGCCGATTGGTTCCAGGTCGACCCCGGCTACGTGGCCGCCCGTAAGCTCTTGCAGCGGCGACCCGATCTCACAGCGATCGTGGCCGCCAATGACCTGCTGGCACTCGGCACCTACAAGGCGATCCGCGAAATGGGCCAGCGGGTTGGCGAGGACATTTCGGTCACCGGCTACAACGACATGCCGCTCGTCGATCTCATGGAGCCCGGCTTGACCTCCGTACGGGTGCCGTACCGTGAGATGGGTGCCGAAGCGGCTCGACGACTCCTCCTGAACATGCGTAGCTCTTCGCCGGAGGTCACCGAGGTTCGTCTCACTCCGAAGCTCGCCGTTCGGGGATCGACCGGTCTGGTTGCAACCTGACCACGGTCACCAGTTCTCGGGGCTTCTCCCTCGGGTTGGCCACTGGTCTGTTCGTCATCACCGTTGCTGCGTTCAGCAGGATTCCGGTAGTAGCCCAAATCGGCAACGACCTCAATCTCAATTCTCTCGGTGTGGGAGCTCTAGCCTCGGTCTTTGCCGTGGGTCGAGTCGTCACAGACATCCCGGCCGGGCGACTCTCCGATCGGGTCCGGCCGGGACTCATGATGGCGATTGCTGGATCACAGGTGATGGTGGGCAGCGCTCTCCTGGCTGTCGCCCAAACGCCTCCCCTGGCATTTCTCGGTGTGTTCATCGCCGGAATCGGGTCTGCCTGGACGCTGACAACTTCGATGGCCTACTTCGCTCGAGCCCCAAAAGCCCGACGAGGCAAATCGCTGTCCTATATGGCAGGGGCGCTCTTGACCGGTCAGGCGGTGGGTCCTGCCATTGGTGGAGTTCTGGCTGGAATCTACGATTGGCGCTGGTCGCTCGTTCTTGCCGCGGTACTGGCCGGCTTGGCTGCGGTCCCGTTTTTGCGGTGGCGTGGCCCCGAGCGGGTCGTGATCGAAGGCGACGCTGAACTTGGTGACGACCGGGCCACCCCGCTGGTACTGGCCGTCTTGTATTTACTGCCGGCCGTACAGTTCTCAGTCGGCGCGGCGATTATGCAAACGCTGATCCCACTGCTGGCGGACGGACCTCTCGTTATTCCGGTCGGGGTGGTTGGAATCGCCCTTGGACTCGGGGCGGTCGGCCGGTTTGCCGGGGCGATGTTGGCCGGTCAGGTCTCGGACCGGTACGGTCGACGGCCGGCCCTGCTGCCTGGCCTGGCTGTACAAGTCGTGGGCTTGTCGGCATTGATGGTGAGCGAGTCGGTGTGGGCCTGGTGGACGACCATCCTGCTGGTAAGCCTCGGCTCTGTGACGGTCAACGTCGGGACAACGATCCTGGCTGATCTCAGTGGTGGGGCGCTCGGGCATCGATTGGGTGTGTTCCGACTTACCGGTGACTCGGCATTTGTCGTGGCGCCGCTTCTCGCCGGTTGGCTGTACGCCGAGTCGGGTCAAGCCATGGCGACCCTCCCGTCCGTGTTGCTGACGGGTTTCGTGTTGCTTGCGGCGTTTCGTTGGCTGCCGGAGACCCATCGCTAGATGCCTCTCGATTGACTCGCTGCAATCGTTTGCGGTCCGCTATTGTTGGCGAAACGATTGGAGTTCTCACATGCCGCGTATCTCGTATCCCGACCTCGAATCCGTTACCGATCCCGAGACGCTCGCCATACTTGATCGCGCCCGCAGGGTTGGAACGCCTCGTCCTGAGAGTCAGGCTATTCGGACCCACGTCCCGGCAGTCCTTAAGGCCTTCACTGCGGCCTGGATGGACACATTCGTCAACGGTGTTCTGGATCACGAGATCAAGGAGCTTTGCCGGGTCTATGTGACCAAGACGGTGAACTGTGGTTATTGCTCGGCGCAACGTTCCGTCGACGCCGACGTTACCGAAGACCACTACGACGACCTGCTCATGTTTGAGAAATCAGATAAGTACACCGAACGCGAGAAGGCGGCACTTCGCTATACCGACTCCATCGTCTGGGATGCCGGCTTGGCTACTGATGCCGTCTGGGAGCAGCTGCATGCTCATTTCAGTGAACCAGAACTCGTCGAACTTGGTTTCTTCATTGCATTGACCTCAGGTCAACAGCGGTGGATCAAGACGCTCGATCTCGGCCACCGGGAAGTGATGGCCGACACGGAAGCCGGTCTATCGACGATTTCGGCTAGTTGAGTCCGTCGTCGTAGTCGACGTTTTCCGGCTTGAGCTCCATGCCAGACCCGCGCGCCGTCTTGGTGAGCAGGGCCATGAAGTCCTCGTCACCGTATCCCTGACCGATGCCGTCAATCACGATCTGATTGACGAGGGCCGTCGTCGGCATGGGCACGTTGAAATCATGGGCAGCTTCGAGGCCTAGCTCGAGATCTTTGCGCAGGAGGGGCCAGGTGAAGGTGGGCGTGTAGTCCAGGTTGACGATCGCCGGGCTCTTATAACGGGTAAAGACCGAACCCATCACGCTGTCGTTGAGAAAGTCCAGGAACGCAGATCGCTCGACTCCACCTGCCTCGGCGAGGACCGTGATTTCGGCCAAGGACTGGCTCACCACCCCGAGCATCACGTTGTGGCAGATCTTCACCAGTCTGGCTTGCTCATCGGCGCCGACGTAGGTGACTTTCTTGCCGAACTGTTCGAGGTACGGAAGGGCAGTGTCATGCGCATCACGAGGTCCCGAGGTGACCACGGTCAGATTCCCCGATGACACCACTTTTGGATTGCCCGAAACCGGGGCGGCGAGCATCTGCACGCCTAGCGCGGCGGCCGCCTCGCGCAGCTTGACCGACGTAGGTGGGTCGATGGTCGTCGAGTCAACGACGATCTTGGGGCGGTGATTCGGATCGGAAAGTACGCCATCGGGACCGGTGGTCACATCCATGACGTCTTTGCCGCTCGCCACCATCGTGAAAATGATGTCGCGGTCAGCCAGTTCGATCGGCCGATCAACGACTTGAGCGCCGAGTGCGGCCAGCGGTTCGGCCTTTGAGCGGGTGCGGTTGTAGACACCCACGTCGACGCCGGCTTTGAGGAGTCGACTGGCGAGCTCGAAGCCCATTCGTCCGGTACCGATCCATCCGACCCGGTGCGAGAATTCGCTCATCATCGTCTCCCTTTCGCGTGGCGAGCTGCTGTCGCCGATTTCTCCACTGCAATCGATTGTAGTCGCCAGGAACGGAGGGAAATGGCTCTGAGCGGATATTCCTCGATACGGGAGTGCTAACGCGGGATTTAAGGGGTGAGTGCCTGGTCGAGGTCAGCGATGATGTCCTCGATCGCTTCGAGCCCGATGGAGATCCGCAGAGTTCCGTCGGTGATTCCGGCCACGGCCCGACCTGCTTCACCGAGGCGTCGATGCGTAGTGGTGGCCGGATGGGTGATAAGCGTTTTTGCATCGCCGAGATTGTTGGAGATGTCAATCAATCGAAGGCGATTGAGCATGGCAAAAGCACCATCTTTGCCGCCGGGCACCTCGAAGGTCACGAGCGTGCCGCCTCCTGACATCTGCGCCATGGCGAGGTCGTGTTGGGGATGGCTGGCCAGAAACGGGTGGACCACCCGCTCCAAGCGCGACTCGAGATATGTCGCGACTTCCAAAGCTGCGCCATGTTGGTGATCGACTCGGAGGCGCATCGTCTCTAGCCCCTTCAGGGCCACCCAGGCATTGAACGGACTCATCGACGGTCCGGTGTGCCTCATAAAGGGCTGGAGTTTCTCCGAGATGTACTCGGTGCTCCCGATGATGGCGCCCCCGAGTGTCCTTCCTTGCCCGTCTATGTGTTTGGTCGTCGAGTACACAACGACATCGGCGCCCAATCGCAGCGGTTGCTGATGGACGGGAGTCGCAAAAACGTTGTCGATGACGACAGTGGCGCCCGCTCCATGGGCTAGCTCTGAGACGGCGGCAATGTCCACCAGTTCCAGCATCGGGTTGGAGGGCGTTTCAAAAAACACGGCTTTGGCCGGAGTGGCTAGCGCCTCTTCCCACTCAATGAGGTTGGTCCCGTCGACGAAGTCGGTGTGAACCCCAAATCTGGGCAGCAACTCGGACAGAATTATCGAGCATGATCCGAACAGTCCCCGGGCAGCCACGATTCGGTCACCACTTTCGACGAGTGCGAGGAGTGCATTGAACACCGCCGCCATCCCGCTGGCCGTGGCCCAGCAGGCTTCGCCCCCTTCGAGCAACCGGAGCCGTTCCTCGAACATGCGGATGGTGGGGTTCCCGTAGCGGGAGTAGATGAACCGATCGGTTTCCCCGGCAAACGCTGCCTCGGCTGCCTCAGCGGTGTCGTAGACGTACCCCGAGGTGAGGAACAGTGCCTCAGAGGTTTCCTCGAATCCGGTGCGATCGATGCCGCCTCGCACTGCTTTTGTGTCCGGTTGCCAGGAGTCCATCACACCTCATCGTGAGGTTGGCATGTTATCGCCCCCGTCTCGTCGCGCCACCCCCCACCTACAACGAGTGTGCATCCAGGCTCGATATACCGAACCGTAAGCACACTCGTTTTGGTAACCCCGCTGCTCGCCTGAACGAGTGTGCATCCAGGCTCGATATACCGAACCGTAAGCACACTCGACGCGCGATAAGGGGGCGGGCCGGGTGGCCCGCCCCATGCGTACGTCTAGGTGGGTTGATTAAGCGTCGACGGTGTCCTCGACGTTGCCGGGGCCGAAGCCGTCACCATGACCGCCGTGACGACCACGTTCATGGCCACCGAAGCCACCCCGACCGAGGGGCGCCTCACCGTTCACCATGTCGGTGACCCGCTGGGTCATCTCGGTCAATGCCTCATCGGCCTGTTCCTGAGTGATCTTGCCGTCGGTCACGGCGGTGCCGAGCCGATCGGAAGCCTCGCTCACGAGTCCGGTGATAACGTCGTCGAGCGAAACGCCGTTCGATTCGGCGATCTCGGCGATCGTGGAACCGTCCTGAAGCTGCGTCCTCATGGCATCGGCGTCGATACCGAGAAGATCTGGCAGGGTTGAACTGATGCCGAGCCGGCCGCCGAATCCGCGCATGCCGTCACCGTCGCGACCGAATTCGCCGCGGTGTCCGCCCAGAGGCAGCGTTCCGTTGAGGAGGTCATCGACTCGCTCATCGACCGATGCCAGGCGGGTGTCGGCCTCTTCCTGGGTGAGGTCGCCTGCCGTGACATGGTCCGCGATGTGCGACTGCATCTCGGCGGTGAGTGCCGCTGAGACTGTGTCAGGACTTACGCCGTTGGCTTCGGCGATTTCAGCGATTGTCATGCCTTCGGATACCTGGGCTCGCAACTCGTCGACGGTGATGCCGATGGTTTCGGCGATGGACTCGAACTTGGCACCCCCGCCCCGCCGGACCCTATCGGGCGCTTCGGTGGTGGTGGTGTCCGTCGTGGCGTCTTCCTGGGCGCCGGCGATCGTGGGAACTGCGATGGCCGCAGCAACTAGGGCCGTCGCCGCAATGGCAGTGACTTTCCGCATGTTGAGTTCCTTTCGTTGCGGATTACTTGTCATCACTGTCGACCCTCTGAATGAGGCATTGGTGACGACATCCTAAGACCGCACTGATTCCTATCTAAGAGTGCGCTTAGGGATCCAAATCCCGCCGCAGTGACGAATCAGCGGCATCAATCGTCGCAACGTGACAGACTCGAAAGCGCCGTCCTCGAAAGGGTCACTCATGCCATACCGAACCATCATCGAACCGTTTCGGATTCATACGGTTCAGGCGATCGATCTGACCGATCGGGCAGGCAGGGAGACCGCATTGACGAGAGCCGGCTACAACCTGTTTGGGCTGCGGGCCGAAGAAGTAACCATCGATCTGCTTACCGACTCGGGTACGGGTGCCATGTCAGCTCAACAGTGGGCAGGCATGATGCTCGGTGATGAGTCGTATGCCGGCAGTCGCTCGTTCTACCGGTTCGAGGAAACGGTGCAAACCATCACGGGTCTGCCTGAGGTCATCCCGACCCACCAGGGGCGCGCCGCCGAGCGGATTCTCTTCACGACCATGGTTTCGGCCGGGGACGTGGTGCCCAACAACACGCACTTTGACACGACGCGTGCCAACGTCGAGTTCCAGGGTGCGGAAGCGAGGGATCTGGTGATAGCCGAGGGCCGGGATCCGGGGTTGATCCATCCGTTCAAAGGCAACATGGACATCGATGCGCTCATCGCCACCATTGAGGAGGTCGGTGTCGAACGTATCCCCCTCGTCATGGTTACCGTCACCAACAACTCGGGCGGAGGTCAGCCGGTCTCGATGGCCAATCTGCGGGCCGTCCGTCAGGTCTGTGATCAATATGGCGTCCCGTTCTTCCTCGATGCGTGCCGATTCGCCGAGAACTCATGGTTCATCAAGATACGCGAGGAGGGCTACGCCGATAAGACGCCCCGCGAGATCGCTCTCGAAATGTTCTCCCTGGTGGACGGCTGCACGATGTCGGCCAAGAAGGACGGCATGTCGAACATTGGCGGATTCCTGGCGATGAACGATCCCGAGCTGGCCCTGGCGTGCCGGAATCTTCTCATCCTCACCGAGGGCTTCCCCACGTATGGCGGTTTGGCCGGCTACGACCTCGAAGCGATCGCCCAGGGGCTGAACGAGGCGCTCGAAGAGAATTATCTGCAATACCGGATTCGCTCGACGGAGTACCTTGCCGAGAAGGTTTCCAAGGCCGGCCTACCCATCGTAATGCCAGCTGGCGGTCATGCGGTCTATCTCGACGCGGCCGCGCTCCTCCCCCATATCCCTCCCGGCCAGTATCCCGCCAAGCCCTGGCCGCCGAGCTCTACCTGGACGGCGGGTGCGCGGCGTTGAAATCGGATCGGTCATCTCCGGAAGGCCGAGGCCGATGGCTCCGAGATACCAGCGGCGATGGAACTGGTGCGCCTGGCAGTGCCACGGCGTACCTATACCGAAGGCCGCTCGACTACGTCGGCGAGGTGATGATTGACGTCGCTGAGCCAGCAGTGGACTTCGGTTTTCCGGATCACCGAGCAAGCACCCTGGCTGCGCCATTTCACTGCCCGATTTGAGCCGGTTTAGGGGAACTGGCCGCTGGCCGTTTCTGAGCAGTTTCCTTGGGAGTGTGCCTACCTCCAGTTAGGTCGGTTTAGGTTCGGTCGAGGAGGTCGTCGGCGATTGATCGTAAGGCTGACGGTAGGAACGGTTTATCAAGATACGCATCGTCGCCAAGTTCCATGATGTCCTCCTCGATGCCGGGACCGTGGGCCGTGACGACGACGACCGGACCGTGGCGAGCCGAGCTCAGCTCGCAGGCTAGAGGATCGCCCATCCGTGGCTCCCGGAAACCCTAAATCCAGGACAACCATGTCCGCAGCCGCTCGCCTCCAACCACTCGAGCGCTGCTGTGCCATCGGTATAAAACTCGTAGTTTGCCTCAAGGGTCGTAGCAACAATTCGATGACGTCGTGAATCACTGGAACATCTTCAACGACCAAATGCAGAGTTTTGCGGGGCGTACATCCGGGGAAGCCCCTCGATCCGTTCACTTGGACATGTCGCCTCGATAGATTTGGGCCTGCGTGCTCCCGCGATCATTGATCATAACGGGGCTTGCCTCCGTTGCCGCGCACCAACGGCCGCCAGCGACACTCGCGAGATTCTTGGGTGGTCTCTCATCAACCCGAAGTTCGATCCAATCCGGGCACTTATTCGCATCCCTATTGGAGTTGATGATCCTTCATCCATCCATAACACCAACCACATTCCATGGAGCCCATCTTTCCTGGCGACATCGCGCCTAGCCTTTCGTATGGACCTGCCGAGCGGCCTGGTGACTTTTCTCTTCACCGACATCGAGGGGTCGTCAAGGCTCTTCCGGCGGATCGGTGACCGCTACATCGGTCTGCTCGAACGTCATCATGGATGCTGCGCGCCGCCTCGGCAGACCATGGAGGGGTCGAGTCAAAACCGAAGGTGACGCCTTTTTCGTTGCCTTCGCCGATGCATCAGAAGCGGTACAAGCAGCAATAGCGGCTCAGGAGGTATCACCAGCGAGCCCTGGCCCGACGATGCGATGGTGCTGGTTCGCATCGAGATCCACTCAGGTTTGGCGTCGCCAGCGACGGCGACTACATCGCCTATGCAGTCCATCGGGCGGCCGCGGATCGTGGGGCTGCACGGCGGGCGGATTCTATGTCAGAAGCAACCTGGCGGGCCGTCGGGGAACACGGCCGGAGCTTTACCTTCGGTCGGCGGTCCCGAACTCGCGATTTCGATGAACCTGTTGAGCTATTTCAAGCCGACCCAATCGGGGTCCCGAGTCGTGCTACCGCCCCGAGCCACCCCGGCCATCGGCCATAGTCTCGCCCAACCGGGAACCAGTTTCGTCGGCAGAGACAAGGACCTGGTCGAGCTCGCACCCGCTTCTCGAGGCCGGCTCCATTGTTTCGACTCTAGGCCCGGGAGGGGCCGGGAAGACCCGCTTGGCCACCGAACTGGGTCTGCATATCGCCGACAGCTGGCCCGACGGCGTGTGGATGGTCGAGCTCGCCGCTCTCTCGTCCGAAGCCCCGCTGGCGGGGACAGTCGCCTCTACGCTCGGTCTCTCACTTGCCGGGCGTGACCCTCAGAACGCCATCGTTGCCGACCTCGCCGGGCACTCGGCCGTCATCATCTTCGATAACTGCGAACACCTGGTCGAGGCCATTGCCGATCTGGTGGACCTGTTGAGAAAGCGAGTCCCGACGCTCGCGTTGTCATTACCTCTCGTGAGCCGCTCGGTGTTTCCGGTGAGCGCATTTGGCGGGTTCGACCACCGCCCTTCCTGACACCGTCGAGCTGTTCATCGATAGGGCTCGAAGCGCAGGGCTGAGCAAACCGGACACGCCTGAGGAGCTCGCGGCCGTCGAGCGCATCTGCCGACGCCTCGACGGAAACCCACTCGCCATCGAGCTGGCCGCGGCGAGGGCCGCTTCGACCGGTATCGCCGGGCTGGAAGACGCACTCGATGACCGCTTCCGGATCTTGAGTAGCCGGAGTCGCGATCTCGACCCCCGGCAGCGAAGTATGACCGCTCTTCTTGACTGGAGCTACGACCTCCTGCTCAGTTCTGAGAGGGCCGTGCTACGCCGGTTGTCTCTCTTCCTGGATTCGTTTTCGCTCGATGGCTCCGAGCGGGCGACCGTGGATCCGAGCTTGGATTCAAACGCAGCAATCGACGCAGTGTGGGCACTCGTCGACAAGTCCTTACTGGTGGTGGATACCAGCGACAACGAAACCCGGTACAGGCTGCCTGAAACCGTGCGCGAGTATGCCGCGATGCGCCTTGAGGAGGGTGAGGGACGCGCAACGGCCGTTCGGCTTGGCGCGTGGTATCTGGAGCGGTTCGGGCCCTGGGTCACGTTCGACCCGGGACACGTCAGTTCTGCCCGGGTCGAGTTGGACAACATCGCGGGGGTAATTGAAGGTCTGGGGGACATTGACCAGCAGACCGCCCAATTGCTGGCCGTGTCCATCGGCTACATTCGAGACATTTCCGGGGAAGCCGTTGAGGGCATCGCTGAGCTTGAAAGTTTTTTGCGCAGGCTCACCCAGCCGACCGCCGGACGAGCGCTTTTGCTCGCCACAGCAGCCAGACTCCGGTATCGGGGAGGTGATCGTGAGTTTGGACCATTGCTGGACGCAGCTGAAACTCTGCTCGTTGAAGCTGAACCTGAGCCGCCCTGGGCCGAGGGATTGGTGGCAGCCATGCGAGCGTTTTGGCATAGCGAACGGGGCGACCACGCCTCAGCCGTTCGAGTGGCCGAGACCATCGGGGGCAGTCAGTCGGCTCCCGTCGCCAGAGCCCGACGCTACAGCGCGCTCGGTATTGTAAAAGGGGCTGCAGGCGACGCCGAAGGCGCATTCGATGCCCAGCGTCTCGGTCTCGCTGCGGAGGAAGAACTGGGCGCCCCGATCGAGATTGCCATTGGACACAATAACCTCGCGGAGTACGCGTTGCAGTCGGGACGCGTTCAGGACGCCGCGGTCCATCAGCTAGAGACACTGGAGCTGGCGGAACAGGTTGGGTCAGTCGTGCTGGTGGCCTACTCGTTGGTCATCGCATCGCGTCTGGCTGGAAGTGCCGGCGACTGGCCTGAGGCAATTCGCCTCCATGGAGCTGCGGACCGGTGGCTGTCCGAATCCGGCAACGCGCTGCATGGCCGGGACGCTGAAGCGAGCACGGCGCTGGATGCTGAGGGGCGCCGTCGGCTTGGGCAGGATTACGAGCCAATCAGACGGTCGGGCGATCAGCTCTCGTTGGCGGATGCCATCGATCTGGCCCGCAGCCGGTTACGCAGTGCGGCCGCCCCGGAGTAGGCGTTCTGTCTACCTGTTCTCCTGCAGTGAGTCCCGGCTCCGGGTTGGCATGGCGATGATCAGCCTCCCGACACGGCAACGGCAGCGGCGGCGTTGAGTGGACCCATCGCTTCGGGATTTTCGAGGTACCCGTAGGGAACCTTGACCGGGCGGGGTCCGTGTGTGTGGCCGCGCGGCATGGACGCGGCTTCGGGTGGAAACGCCTGGGAGAGGTCGATGCCATCGAACATCGCATAGATGTCCTCGACCGTCTCAATCGCGTGGAGTCCGGTCCGCACGTCGCGTCCGACGATGTATCCCTTCAGATACCAGGACGTGTGTTTGCGAAATGAGCGGATGCCTCTGTGTTCGTCGAACCAATCAACCAGCAGCTGGGCATGCTCAACCATGATCTCGACCACCTCGTCAAGGAGGGGTGGACTGGTCATCGGGCGCCCGGCGAACCCCTCGGCCAACTCTCGAAAGAGCCACGGCCTGCCCAGGCAACCCCGTCCGACGACGACCCCATCGCATCCGGTCTCCAACATCATTCTCTCGGCATCGGCATACTCGAAAACGTCGCCATTGCCCAACACCGGGATGGTGGTGACGGCCTGTTTGAGTTCACCGATGGCTGGCCACCGAGCTTGTCCTGAATAGAGTTGCTCGGCGGTGCGGGCATGAAGTGCGACTGCTGCGGCCCCGGCGTCTTCGGCGATCTGACCCGCCTGAATGAACGTGAGATGGTCATCGTCGATGCCCATACGGAACTTAACGGTGATCGGTACGTCGCCGGCGGCTTTGACCGCCGCTCTGACAATCTCGCCGTACAGACGATGCCGATAAGGCAACACTGCCCCGCCCCCATGCCGGGTTACCTTCGGAGCGGGACAGCCAAAATTGAAGTCGACGTGGTGGACGCCCTTGAGGTCGATGAGTCGCTCGACCGCTCCGGCCGCCGCCGCCGGGTCGGTCGCATACAGCTGAATAGATCTCGTCGTTTCGTTGGGTCCGAAAGACGCAAGATGGAGGGTGCGTTCGTCTTCTTCGACGATGGCGCGGGCGCCGAGCATTTCCGAGACGTACAACCCCGCTCCGAAGCGTCTACAGAGCTCCCGAAACGGAACATTGGTCACCCCGGCCATGGGGGCGAGGACAACGGGTGGAGAGATCGCCAGGTTGCCGATCTTGAGGCCCTCAGACACGCATGACCTCCACGCCCTGGCGACCGAGTAGGTCGATGGCCGTATCGAGCGGTAGGCCGATGACGTTCGAAACACTGCCATCAATGCGTGCCACGAGTGCCATGCCAATCCCTTGCATGCCGTAGGCGCCTGCCTTGTCGAGGGGTTCGCCGGTGGCCACGTACCAGGCGATTTGCTCCGGGGTGAGTCTGGCCATGGTGACCTCGGTCCGAACCACTTGCGTAAGGAGCCCGGCGGGACCGTTGGTGCTGACGCCGCTGAACACGATGTGGGTTTCGCCTGACAGTCGGGCAAGCATCTGTTGGGCCTCGGCCGGGTTGGCCGGCTTGCCGATTACTCCGCCGTCGAGCACGACGGTGGTATCAGCGGCGAGCACGATGTGATCGTCAACCGTTGCGGCTTTGAGTTCGGCGACCCGCTGAACGTACCGATCAGCGGCTTCACCCGGAAACAGCGATTCGTCTACGTCGGGTGCCCGGACGACAAACTTCAAGCCGAGTTGGCTCAGCAATTGGCGCCGGCGCGGCGACCCGGAGGCGAGAACGAATTGCGACATGGGCAGGAGGATAGGTGACTCCTCGAGATGGCTATCCAACAAGCATGTGCGCGGTGGCCCCGGGAGGCGTAGGTTGATGATCGACGGCGCGGGGAGGCACCGGGGGGAGTAGCGACGTGAAATATGTCTCAGATGTAACCGAAGCCTCCGATTTCACCGTTACCGAGTTACGCGTCCATGGGGTGGGCGGTTCCAGCCCCGAAGCTCTGGTGGGGGTTCCGCACGTCAACCGGGTGGCTGGCACGCAGCGCGCCGGCTTTTACCGATCGCCCGCCTGGATTTCGCTGGAGGGGCCGAAGCGCAACCTTGAAGGCTATTCGTGGGGTGGCATGACATCGAGCTCCGTCCTTCGTGCCCTGTGGATCGTGCTCCTTCCTTTCGCGCTCATCAATTTGGTTGGTTGGATGTTTCCTCACGCCGGCTCAGCCACCCATCCGCTTCCGAGGTCCCGCAAGGACGCCATCGTTGCTGGTTTGTTCCGTCTGTTGGCTCTGACTTCGACCCTGGCGGTAGCTGCGTTCGTGGCCATCATCACCCTCGAAATTGTCGGGGTTCGGTGTGTCCTCAACACCACGTGTGGGGGTGCCTGGTATCTGTTGCCATGGCGATGGGCTGGAACGAACGCAGGTTATGGAATTGCCGTTGCGGCGGTTATCGCCGCCGGGTTTGTTCTCGCTCTGGCCTTTGTTGCTCGCATGGGACAAGCTCGTAAGGGTCATATTGATCCCTCTGAGTCTTCCGATCCCGCTTACCAAACCGCGCTGGTTGGCAGCCACTCCGGCGAACCCATGGAAATGTGGCAACGTCCCGATGTGGCCGAAAGGCTCGGGTTGGCCCATACCTCGGGGTCGATCGCACTCATCGGATTGATGGTTATTGAGGCAGTTCGTTCGGTCAGCGGTCGACTGCTTCTGCCTCAGCTGATACTCATGCTGCTACTGGCGGCGGTTGTTGTGCTGTTCGTTTGGAAGTTGACTTTGGCTGATTCTCGTCGGCAAAGACGGTTGCTCCTATTGGTAGGTGGCGGGTTTGCCTGGACCTTGTACGGAGCCTGGACGGCCGGTCCCGGAGCCTTGCCGGAATTCGTCTTCACCTGGAGTCCCATCGTGGTCTTTTCTGCGTTCGGGATAACCTTCCTGGTCACCGGTGTCTGGGCGGTCTTGGCGCGATCCGCAGACGGCTCGGGCAGGTCACTCGACCGGATTCTCCTTTTGTATCCAGGCCTGCTGCTGATCGTCGCCGTTTGGGGAGGGGTACTGGGGGTTGCCGTGGATGCGCTCAACGTCACGCGGGTGCCTGGCCTGGCGATCACGAACCGGTTTGCCCTGGTTGGCATCGGTTGGTTACTCGGTGCTCTGCTCGCCATCGTGGTCTTTCGGCTCAGACAGGAGAAACGAACGATCGAAGATTTGACGGCTGCGTACAAGATTTCGTCGGATCCCGGACGCGACTTCGATTTCATCAGAAGGATCCGTGGTGCGGAAGCTACGGCCGCCCTTACCGATCGGGTCGGGGGGATCATGTTCGGTGGGTTTCTCGGCTCCCTGCTCCCGCTGGTTTGGGTGTTGGGGACGCTGTTCGTTCCCAAGACCGTGAGTGGTGCGAACTACACGGCTGGTTTCTACGAAGTTGTGGCCGGAAAGGCTGTAGTGGTCCTACCGGTCATCGGTGTTGCCCTCATCGGGTGGATGATTCGAGATCCGAGTGCCAGGCGCGGCTTCGGGATCATCTGGGACGTCTCCACGTTCTGGCCGCGCTGGTTCCATCCGTGGGCGCCGCCGTCCTACGGGGAGTTCGCCGTGCCACACCTCCGTTTGCGTATCGAGGGTCTTGTCGATGCGAACGAGCGAGTGATCTTGTCGACGCACAGCCAGGGGAGCGTGCTCGGCGCAGCCGCCCTGGCGGTTCTAAACCCGGACACAGCGAGAAACCTTCGATGGGTAACGCACGGATGTCCCTTGAACCGCCTGTACGCGACCTACTTTCCCGAATACTTCGACGCCGAGCTTTTTGAATCGATTCGTTCGAAGCTGGGCGTCTCGGAAGCCGCCCCGGCCTGGATCAACCTGTGGAGGCGGACCGACTATATCGGTGGTCCGGTCCTCGAAGCTGTCGATGAGCTGGTGCTCGACCCGGAGTCGGCCGAAACCGTCCTCAGCCTTGACCCGCGACCGAGACCGTTACGGCACTCCAATTTCTACGTCACCAACGCCTACGCAGTCAGGCTCAAAGAGTTCGTTGATGCGTTTGGACCGTCCCAAACGGGCGATGCGACGGCTCGCTAATCCAGGTGTTCGAGGATGTGGATCAGGTTGCCGTCCGGGTCTGCGTATTCGGCGAATCGGGCTCGGCCGGTGTCGGTGATTTCGACCGTCGGCTCGTGGCCCTTTACGGCAAGTTCGGCCATGGCCGTCTCCAGGTCTGAAACCACGAACGAAACCACCGCATTCACGGATCGATTGGCCGGGCTTCCGCCGTGAAGCGCGAACCGAGTCGTCCCGGGAACGTTCATCTCCTGCCAGGTCCCGTGTCGTTGCCCTGCTCCTATCCCGAGCGCACCGGTGTAGAACTCCAAAGCCCGGTCTAAGTCGGTGACCCAATAGAAGACGACGTCGATGCCTTCGATATTCACGTGTCAAATCCCGCAGTGTCGATAACCGCTCGCTGATGGGTTCCTTCCCCGATGGTGCGATCACCAACCGAAACCCGAACGGCGAAGGTCAGCCGTCGTCGGTCGATGGTGATGAGTTCGCTGTCAACGGTGACCGTTTCCCCGCCCCGGGCAGCCGCCCGGTGGGAAACGTCGACGTGAGTACCGACCGTCGTCTCGTTGTCATCAAGGTGCGGTTGGGCGGCATACAGTGAAGCCATCTCCATAAGAAGGATCATGCTGGGAGTTGACAGCACGATCATCGGTAGCAAGTGCGGAGGCGACAACTCCGCCGACACCCGTTCGGTCAGTTGGTGGGTTAGACCAGGTCGCAGTGAATCTTTCACAAGAAATCAAGTGACCGGTTCGAGTGCCAGTACCGGGATGACTCGATCGGTGACCTTCTGATACTCGGCATAGTCGGGATAGGCGGCGGTGAGTCGGTCCCATGTCTCGGTCCGTTCGTCACCCTCCATCTCGCGGGCGCGCACCCGATGGTTCGTTTTGGCGATGGTCAGAGTGGCTTCGCTCTGTTCTTGTAGGTTGAGGTACCAGGCGGGGTGAACATCGTGACCGCTGTAGGAAGCGGTCACGGCCCAGCCTTCGCCATGGTCTACGAGAATGAGGGGTACCGTCCGATCGTTACCGCTTTTGCGACCGGTAGTTGTGAGCAAACCGATCTGTCCACCACTCATTGTCGATCCAAGTTTGCCTCCGGATAGCTTGTAAAGAAGTGTGTGGCCTCCGGAAAACACTTTGGTTATGCCTTTTGGCATCTTCGTCTGTGCCATGGGTACTCCGAACTGGGGCAGATGGGGATTCTATCGGCTGGAGCGTTCGACGCTCGGGGACACTGGAGAGCTGGTGCGATCAGTCGACCAGGGCGGCGCGCCAGCCCTGGACCGAGTTGATCACGGCCAGGTCGTCAGCTCGACGCAAATCCTCGGTGGAGATGGAGCGTTCACGCAGTTGTCCATCATCCAGGAGCTGTGCGCGGTACGTCCCCGGAAGTACACCGTCCGTGATCGGTGGCGTGTACCAGGTACCGTTGATCTGGACGGCGAGGTTGCCGATCGTGGTTTCGGTGATGTGGCCTTCTGAGTTGACGAGGACCACATCGTCCGCTTCCGGGTGGCGGTATGCGGCCTCTTCGTAGGTCTTCCGGGACGTCGTCTTGTGAAACAGCCGCCAGTCCCACGGGTCAACCGGCACCATATCGATCGCCAACCGGACGGCCGAACTGTGCTCGACGTAGGGGGTGGATTCCACCGAGAACCCGTCATCGTTGGCGAGCAACCGGATCCGCATTGGCTCGTCGAAAGTGAGCGCTTCCAATGTTGACCGGATGGCGCGGTGATCCAGCGAGAACCCGAGATAGCGGCCGCTGTCGCCCAGACGGTCAAGGTGTTTCTCCAGGAGCCAGATTCCCTCGACCAGTGTCCCAACGCATCGTTTCGAGCAACGTGAATCGCTCGGTTGATTTGCCGAGCACCTCGGTTTTCAGCATCGCTTCGGCGTACTCACCTCCAGACGTCGAATCGTAGGTAATCCCACCGCCGACGCCGTACTCGGCTTCTCCGGTACCGATCTTCACCAGCACGGTGCGGATCGGTACGTTGAACTGGGCGCGCGGGAGCGTACGAGGAGGGAGGCGCCAAAACACCGATCGCCCCGCAGTAAACATTGCGGGGAACCTGTTCAAGCGCGGCGATGATCCCCATGGTGGCCGCCTTGGGCGCTCCGGTGACTGAACCACTCGGAAAGAGAGCGGCGAACACGTCGTGTAGGCCAACGTCGGGGCGGGCTTGTGCTTCGATTTCTGACGTCATCTGCCACACGGTGTTGTATTGCTCAACGGCAAACAGCTCCGATACGGTGACCGATCCGAATTCGGCCACACGGCCCAGGTCGTTGCGGATGAGGTCGACGATCATCACGTTCTCGGCCCGCTCTTTGTCTGATGAGACCAGTTCGTCGACGAGTTCTCGATCCTCGGCGGTAAACCGGCCGCGACGGGTAGTCCCCTTCATGGGGCGGGTCACAAGTTTGCCCGACCGGTCCCACCGGAAGAACAGCTCAGGGCTGGCCGAAACCAGTTGCCAATCATCCAGTCTCAAGTAGGCGCCGAACCCCCCTGATTGGGCGATGATGAGGTCCCGGTAGAGGCCCTGAGCGTCGCCCTCCAACTGTCCTCGCATCCGTAGCGTGTAATTGACCTGATAGGTCTCGCCTTGCCGGATCGACTCTCGAATCTGATCGATGTGCGATATACGTTGGCTCGTCGATGTTTGGGGTCCATTTCGCAACCTGTCCTGATGCCCCTACGTGAGCCGGATTGTTGATGACCGCTTCGTAAAGGTTGAACGCGACCAATGGAAAGCTGCTGGCCGGTGCGGTTGTCAATGAGGAGTCGAAGGCGGGGGCTGCCTCATAGGACACCATGCCTGCCAACCAATAACCCTCTTGGGAAAGGCGGTCAGCTTCGATGATGGCGGCCGGCACTTCATCGTGGGTGAGTGCGACGACGGTACCGACTGGTTCGCCAAAGCCGAATGAGCGCTTTCGTCCCGGGCGGAGGTCATCGAAGCGGGCAGTCACCATGTTCCGCGGAGCCTAACGCTTGGGCATCTGTGAGTGTCCCCGGCCCGATAGCATGGCTCTATGAATCCTGACAGGTCCCAACGGATCTTCGCCAACCGAACTCTGAACCTCCGTTCGATCAAGGCCATCGGTTACGACCTCGATTACACGCTCGTGCACTACAACCCCTTCGAATGGGAGCATCGGCGTACAACACACGCGATCGACTGCTCGAGCGTGGTTGGCCGGTCGAGATAAGGAGTTCGATCCTGACCAGGTCATTCAGGGTCTGGCGATCGACCTCGAACTCGGGAATCTCGTGAAGGTCACACGATTCGGATACGTCATTCGGGCGGTCCACGGAACCCGCCGCTATGGGTTTTCGGAACTCGGCGCGCATACGCCGGAGTCGTC
>CAWKAG010000047.1:0-9206 GCA_963847455.1 uncultured Acidimicrobiia bacterium | reverse complement strand
CCACGGGTCACGGATCGGGCCGGACAAAACCGATCGTTGGTGGGCGGATTACACCCATAGGTAACTCCCGAAGAAGCCAGCCGATCAATCGAATCGGCAAACACAGTGTCATCGTCGTCGACGAACCGATCCACAACGTCCGGCGGTGGCAAATCGAGTGCCCTGGTCAGGAATGCTGCCATCGCCCCTCGACTGACCGGGGCCGTCGGGCAGTACTTGTCGTTGGCTGGCGGGTTGCACCCATAGGTAATGCCGGCAAAAGCCAACCGTTCGATGTCCGAACGATGGACACTGTCGCCTGTGTCGGTGAAGCGCGGAGCAGCCACCGTCCCACAGCCAATCCGTTCCGGGCTGAGCACCAGCTCATCGAACTGGAAGTTGAGTTGCCCCGGCGCGGCAGCGGTGCCGCCGTAATAGGTATCGAACCAGAAGCTCTTGACGCCCAAGGCGGCGTCGGCGGTGCCTAGGAACCGAAAGTCGTCTTTATAGAACGCCAGCTGATCGTCGACCCACCCTTCCAGGACACCATTCTTGACACCCGGGGAGTTCATCGACACATGCCCCTCGACGCAATGCCAGGTTCCATGGGTCAGCAGGCCAGCTGAGGCGTCCCAGACGAAACTGTCGCCGGTGGACCCGGCCTGGTCCCGGTGATATACATAGAACCCGAGGGCTGTGGTGTTCGAACGAGTCGGAGTCGTCGATGGGGAGAACTGCATGCGTGCCGACCATCCGGGGTTCGTATCGGTCGGTCTCGTTCCATTTCGCCCGCTGGACGTATACAACCCGGCCGGACCCGGGATCTTTCCTTTGCCGTAGTTCTTGAACGAGGTCGGTAAGCGGATGAAGTAGCGATAGTAGAGCTCGTCCGGATCGCTGAGCCCTTGATCCCCGAATCGATAGTGGGCGGCAGTCCCAAAATGCGAACCGGCTGGTACCGACACGTTAATCCCCTTGCCGGATACCCCATCTGAAATCTGCGTGATCCGGTTCCTGCTACCGAGAACGGCGTCATACCAATCGGCGGTCCACGATGAGGGTCCCGCTTCAAAGGGCAAGACCAGGTACTCAGACCCGGCTCCGCGGGCCACATCGACGGCCAGGATCGGGGCGAGCATAACGAGCATGCTGAGGATCAGAATGAGTTTTCTCAACGAAGAACTTCCCCGGTTTACAACGGTCACGTCAACCATCGGACAAATCGTCCGATACCTTGATCCGCAGTCTCGGACTAACTCATACCTTAGAAAGCCCGATGCCGCTACCGGAGCTCTCTAGCCATTCGGTGGGCGTTTGATCTGTTCCAGGCGACTCGCCAGGAACGCTCGATCGGTTTCGTTCATGTCGCAATCGAGTGCCCGTTCATAGGCTTTTTCGGCTTCAACCGTCCGGCCCAGGCGCCGAAGGAAGTCCGCTCTGGCGGACCAATTGAAATGCCAATGATCTAGCCCATCGATCTCTTCGAGAAGGTTCAGGCCGGCCTGTGGACCCGATACCTCAGCCTCGGCGACCGCACGGTTGACCTTGATAATGGCCGTATCGACCAACTGTTCGAGCATTCGGTACAGCATTACAATCTGGGGCCAATCAGTTTCTTCAGCCGTCTTGGCGAGGCTGTGCAGCGACGATATCGCCGCCTGAATCTGATACGGACCAACCGATCGGCGCCGCAACGCAACATCGACCAGTGCGGCGGCTTCGGCGATCTGGTCCTGGTTCCAAACCGTCCGATCCTGGTCAGCCAGCAGGACGACAGTACCGTCGGCTGATTGGCGGGCCGGTTGACGAGCCGCCGTAGCCAGACACAGCGCTAGCAGGCCGAGGCATTCGGCTTCGTCGGGCATCAGTTCCGCCAACATCCTGGCGAGCCGAATACCTTCATCCGCGAGATCGACCCGATCGTCCCAGGACCCGAACGGGGCGTGGTGACCGGTGGTGAAGATCAGGTAGATGACGTTGAGCACGGCATCGAGACGATCGGGCAGTTCATGGTCCTCAGGGACTCGATACGGAATGTGGGCGGAAGCGATCTTCGATTTCGCTCGGGAGATCCGCTGGCCCATGGTCGACTCTGGGACCAGGAAAGCTCGGGCAATCTCCTTGGTCGTGACACCGCCGAGGGTCCGGAGGGACAACGCGACTCGCGACTCAGGACTGAGGGCTGGATGACAACACGTGAAGAGCAACCGCAACTGGTCGGTAGGTTCGGTGTCCTGATCAAACGTCAACAGGCTCATGGCTTCCGCTTCCTTGGCTGCCCGCTTCGACTCACGCCGAAGCCGATCAAGCGCTTTTCGCTTCGCAACCGTGGTCAGCCAGGCCGCCGGGTTGTCGGGCAGGCGGTCGTCCGAAAACTTCTCATTGGCCACCAGGAGCGCGTCCTGAAGAGCGTCCTCTGCGAGATCAAACCTTCCGGTCATTCGGATGAGGGTGGCCAGAACCTGACCACCCTCAAGCCGAAGGGTTTCGGAAAGGGACCGGCTCACTCCGCCGGGAACTCCATGACCGGACGGACTTCGACCCGTCCATGCCAGGCGCCGGGTATCTGCGATGCCCACTTGATGGCGTCGTCAAGGTCGGCACAATCAAGCAGATAGAAACCCCCGAGGACTTCCTTGGTTTCTGCGAAAGGACCATCGGTGGTGACCATGTCGCCACCTTTGCCACCGTTGACCTTGATGGTCGTGGCGGTGTTCGTGTCATGCAGAGCCTCGCCACCGGCCAGCACTCCGGCAGCTCCGGCTGCTTCGCCGAACTCGTTGTACTCGGCCATGATCCTGGCCCAGTCCTCGGGCGTCCCGGTTCCCTGCGTCTCAGCTGGGGAATAGATAAGTGCTGCGTACTTTGGCATGCCATCCTCCTGTTTTGGCGGGTACCTTGGCCATACAACGAACGACGACTCACCGTTTCGACACGATGTCTCGACTCTACGTGGCGACCCACGCAAGCTCAACTGCCTCCCTAGACCAACCGCCACCAGCTGTTTATTAGCTTGCACCATCGGTCATACCGGGACCAAACTTGGAACATCGGCACTTCCCGGTGCCCTGACGGAAGGAGACCTACATGTTCATGCACACTGCTGTCTCCGGCCTAGCTCCGGCTATCCACTAGCCGTTCGCCCAAGTCCTGGGCCGGAATCACGTACGAGGGTCGACCTCATGCATTCTCATTGCGCCAAGCGCGCAGAACCATCACGAAAGGAGAACACGATGTTTGTTCGTGTTCAGGATCTTCCGGTTTTTCAGCGGCAACGACTGGCAATACGTCAGCCACCGTGGGAACGACCTCGCAAGAACCGCCGTCACCGAAAACGATGAATTGCCGATGAGGCCGTCCCAACAGGGCGGCCTCATCGGTTAACTGAGAGTTCCCTGATGATCTGGGATGAGTTTGTGCAAGGAGCAAAAGCAGTCAGTTGGCTGGTGTACGTCGGCACATCCGAACCGGACGGAAGACCTCATGTCGCACCGGTCGCGCCAGGGTTCACCGACAATACGATCTGGTTTGCCACCCGGACCGGCAGCCGGAAGTTTCGCAACTTGAGTGAAAACCCGAGGGCCGCTTTCCATTGGCCCGTCGGAGGGACGGACGGACCGGGTGAGCTATTCGCCCGCGGGACGGCAACGCTTTACACAGCGCTCGAAGATCGGCAACGTTTGTGGTCCGCCGGAGTCCTGCCCTACGACCCCGCCGGCTTCTTTGGAAGTCCCGAAACACCGGACCTGGCCTTTGTGGAAACATCCGTCGAACACGCCTCGATCCTCGGACCGGACTTTCAGCGCCGAATATATCGCCCATGACGAGTGGCATGACGCCGGACGAATTCCGCAAACACGGCAAGGAACTCATCGACTGGGTAGCGGACTATTACGAGCGGGTGGAGTCCCTGCCGGTAACCCCGGACGTCGAGCCGGGTGCCATCCGCGCCATGCTGCCAGAGTTCGCGCCCGAGCTTCCCGAACCATTCACCGAGGTGATCGCCGACCTTGACCGGGTGGTGATGCCTGGCATCACGCACTGGCAGTCACCCAACTGGTTTGCCTACTTTCCTGGCGACTCGTCGTTCCCAGCCATCCTCGGCGAACTCGTGTCTGCCGGGTTGGCTCAGCAGGGCATGCTCTGGTCAACCAGTCCGGCCACGACCGAAATCGAATCGCACATGATGGATTGGCTCGTCGACCTTCTCGGCCTACCGCAAGCTTGGAAAACCTCCGGGCCAGGCGGCGGTGTCATCCAGATGAGCGCTTCGGACTCAACCCACACCGCGCTGGTAGTCGCCCGCCAGCGCGCTCAGGAAACAGCCTCTCTCGACGACATCGTGGCATACGGATCAGCCCAGGCACATAGCTCCATCGAAAAGGGAGCCCGGGTGGCGGGATACCGGCACTACCGGCCCATCGAAGTCGACGAGCAATTCGCCCTACGCACTGACCTTCTCGAAGCCGCAATAGCCGACGACCGGGCCGCCGGCCTCCACCCGGCGTTCGTGTGTTCGGCAGTCGGTACCACGGGGACGACCGCAGTCGACCCGGTGCGAGCCATCGGCGAAATTGCCCGCCGGGAAGGTCTGTGGCATCACGTCGACGCGGCATACGCCGGATCAGCGATGATCTGCCCGGAGTTTCGACACCATCAGGACGGACTCGAGCTTGCCGATTCCTATGTCTTCAACCCGCACAAGTGGATGTTCGTGAACTTTGACGCCTCGGCGTTCTATGTCGCTGACCGGCGACCCCTCATCGAAACACTCAGCATCTTGCCGCCGTATCTCCAGGACGCCGCATCCCAATCAGGGTCGGTCATCGACTACCGGGACTGGCATGTTCCGTTGGGACGAAGGTTTCGAGCTTTGAAGCTCTGGTTCACGCTGCGATCGTTCGGGGCAGAAGGGATCCGTTCGAAGATCCGCGAACATGTCGGAGCCGCCCAGGCCCTGGCCGCCCGACTCGAGGCTGATGACCGGTTTGAATTGGTCGCACCGACGCCGTTTGGGCTGGTCAGTTTTCGTCACGTAGCGGGCGATGCCGCAACCGATCGATTGGCCGATGGGGTAAACCGATCGGGACGGGCTTATCTCACAGCTTCGAAGCTGCCTGATGGATCGTCGTTTATTCGCGTTTCTGTCGGACAAACCAACACTGCGGCCCACCATGTCGAGTCACTCGGCGATCTTCTTGAAGAAATGTCAGACCCGACATGACTTGCGTCATGCCGGGCCTGTCCGGGTGATGCCCACCGGAAAGGGCTAGAAGATCCAAATGGCAACAAACGCCATGGCAATGGCGAGCACTACAACGGCCGCTGTTGCCCACCAGGTCGTCCGTACCTCTGCCTGCCCACCGAACTTCGACCAGCGATTGCTAATCCAAGCGAACCAGGTACCGAAGATCCCGATGGATAGCGCTGACATACCAAGGCGCCAACCTTCACCCAGATCCTGGACTACGTACTCGGTTCCAAAGAAGTTTATGACGGCAGTCTCGGGAGAGAAGAACAGGTAAACGGCTAGCGCCCCGATGAGGGTGGCGATCACACCGATCGTCCAGTCTGTTTTCCGGTGGCCCGACGGGCCGGCAACCTCTTTGGGTCGCCGAACGGCGGGACGGTTCCGAAGCGTGGTCATGGTCAGACCTCCCTTGTTCGAGCTTCCCATCAACTGTATGGCTGAATCCCCGATTCGAACAGGGTCCGAAGACCAATCCCGACCGAAGGCGATCGCTAACGGTGTTTCGCTAGGCTCGACGATGGAGGATGTTGTGAAGCGCATCGGGTGGACGTTGTTCATAGCGGGCGCCATGGCGGGCGCGCTCCTGCTCGGATCATTGACGCCGGCGTTCGGGTCTGCCGACGATCCAGGTGGAACGTTCTGGGACGACGACGGCAACATTCACGAGGCCCAGATCGAGGCCATCTCCGCCGCCCGAATAACGTTCGGGTGTGGGTCCGATCTATATTGCCCGGACCAACCCGTCACCCGGGGCCAGATGGCCGCCTTCCTGCACCGTGCCTTCAACCTCCCCGCCACCAGCGTGGATCACTTCTCGGACGATGATGACTCCATGTTCGAAGCCGACATCAACTCCCTGGCCGCGGCAGGGATCACGGTTGGTTGTGCTCCGGACGCCTACTGCCCGGACCGCGCCGTCACCCGCGGCCAGATGGCGGCGTTCCTAACCAGGGTGCTGGAACTCCCGCCTGGCGAAGACCGGTTTATCGACGACTCGGACTCCGAATTCCAAGGCAACATCAACTCCCTGGCCGCGGCAGGGATCACCGCCGGGTGCAACCAGGCGGGCGATCGATTCTGTCCTCACGATCCGGTGAAGCGGGACCAAATGGCGTCGTTTCTCGCCAGGGCCTTGAAGCTCACGCCGCTGGTGCCAGCCGAACGTCCCAGCTTCACGGTCGCCTTCACCGGCGACATCCTCCTCCACATGCCGGTGAACTACGCCGCCGCCAACTACGGCAAGAACTCGGGGAAGAAGTATGACTTCGAGCCGATGTTCGCCGCGATCAAACCGATTGTCAGCGCAGCCGATCTCGGCATTTGTCATCTGGAGGTACCTCTCCATCCCGATTCGATCGGCCTATCGGGCTACCCGGGTTTCCAGGGTCCGGCCGAGATCGCCGACGCCATCGTCGCTGCCGGGTACGAGGGGTGTTCGGTGGCTTCGAACCACTCATACGACCGGGGCGTAACCGGCGTGATAAACACGCTTGACGTTTTGACCTCGCGCGGACTCGGTTATGACGGAATGGCCTATGACCCGGCCGATCGGTTGGCGGCCCAGACGTACGAAGTAGGTGGCGTGACCGTTGCCCACCTGTCCTACGCCGACTGGCTCAACGGTCTGCGACTGCCATCGGACAAACCCTGGTTGGTTAATCTCGTAGATGCGGATGTCGTCATTGCGGACGCCGAAAGGGCTCGCCAGGACGGAGCGGACGTGGTTCTTGTCAGCATCCATTGGGGAACGGAGTACCGGGTTGATCCAACCGCTGCACAGGCCAGGCTCGCCAAGGAACTGACGGCCGCTACCAGTATCGATCTCGTCGTCGGACACCACGCGCACGTGGTTCAGCCCATCGGTCAGTACGGGTCGGAGTACGTGATCTACGGACTCGGAAACTCCCTGTCGAATCAATTGTGGAGCGCCCAGACCACCGACGGACTCCTGGTGACCGTTGAAATGGCCCTGCGCGATACCGACTGGATGCCACGAGACGTTGTATACACCCCGACCTGGGTACAAGCAGGAACGTACCGGATTCTTCCGGTCGCCGAAACCCTCAAATCCGGCAATATCTCGTCCAGCTTGCGCAGCCAGCTGCTCGGTTCGTGGAGTCGCACTACCGAGCGAGTGGAGCGCCTCGGGGCCGACGTGGAGCCATCTGCCGTTCCGTAGTTCCGGCCGACGAACTCAAGCCTTAGCGGTCCCGACCGATGTACACTGATCAGCACAACCGAGATCAAGCTACCTATTTGAAGCGCCTGACCCCGTTCCAGGGGTGACGAGGAGGAGAATCATCGAAAGCGACCCTCAGGGGTCGCGTCGGCGGATGTTCTCCCGGCTGCTCACGGTCGAGACGTACGTGCCAAAACCCGACGGCAACGCCGGGGACAATCGCACGGCGACGTGAGGGAACTCAACGTTCCGAATCTGGCTTGATCCGCGCCCAAGGAGACTCTGCACATGTGCGGAATAGTTGGATATGTCGGCACCAAGCCGGCCCAGTCAATACTCGTCAACGGACTCGCCCGCCTCGAATATCGCGGCTACGACTCTGCTGGAATCGCCGTCATGGATGACGCAAAGATCGGCGTCACGAAAACGGCGGGTCGAGTCGCCGATCTTGTCTCGTCGATTGCGACGGATCGGGGATCCTATACCGGCTCGATTGGGATCGGACACACCCGGTGGGCCACTCACGGAGCACCCGTCACGAAGAACGCCCACCCGCATAGCGACTGCTCGGAGAATGTGGCCGTCGTGCACAACGGCATCATCGAAAACTACATGCAGCTACGCGACGAACTGATCGCCGCCGGCCATACGTTCACGTCTGATACCGACACGGAAGTTGTTGCACATCTGGTCGAACAGATGGGTGACGAGAAACTGGAAATCGTCGTTCGCAACATCATGGAAAAGGCCGAAGGCGCCCTCGCGATCGGCGTAGTTCGGGCGTCTGATCCCGATCTGATCGTCGCAGCCCGCCGGGGCAGCCCGCTCGTCATTGGACTCGGCGATGGCGAGAGTTTCCTCGCCTCAGATATCCCGGCCATTCTCGAACACACCCGGCGCATCGCCATCGTTGGGGATGACAACGTCGTCTCGCTCACCCCCGGCGGGATCTCCATTACCGACCTGGCCGGGAATCCCGTCGACCCGGTCGTGCGCGACATCGAGTGGGATCTTGAATCGGCCGAGCGCGGCGGATACGACGACTTCATGTTGAAGGAGATATACGAACAACCGAAAGCGCTGACGGACACGCTGGCTGGCCGCATCGACGATCACTACCGAATCCACCTGCCCGAACTCAACCTCACCCCGCGCGAGGCGCGGGCTATCGACAAGGTGTTCGTCGTGGCTTGCGGAACTTCCTACCACGCCGGCCTTATGGCTAAATACGCGATCGAGCGATGGACCAGGCTCCCGGTCGAGATCGACATCGCATCAGAGTTTCGCTACCGCGACCCCGTGCTCGACGACCGAACGATGGTGATCGGCATGAGCCAGTCCGGCGAAACTGCCGACACCTTGGCGGCGATCGAATACGCCCAGGCTCAGGGTGCCTACGTCGTCGCCGACCACAAACGTGGTCGACTCGTCGATGGCTCGCGTCGCTGACTCAGTCCTGTACACCCGGGCCGGTCCTGAGATCGGCGTCGCATCGACGAAGACATTCGTGTGTCAACTGGTACTCATGCAGCTCCTCGCCCTTTATTTGGCCCAGATTCGCGGCGCTCTCGATGGAGCGACCGTCGAAGTGATGGCCAAATCGATCCGGGCCCTTCCCGACCAGGTCGAGACACTGCTGGAACAAGCCGACGAGATCATGGAGCAGGCTCGCAAGTACTCCGACGTCAAGGACGTCTTCTTCCTCGGTCGTGGCGTGTCGTTCCCGATCGCTCTCGAAGGTGCACTCAAGCTCAAGGAGATCGCCTACATCCAGCCAGGGGTATCCGGCCGGAGAAA
>CAWKAG010000046.1:0-12922 GCA_963847455.1 uncultured Acidimicrobiia bacterium | reverse complement strand
AGCACGGCCCGATTGCTCTCATCGAAAAAGGTGTTCTCGTCGTTGGGGTGGCCACCAAGAGCCACCTCCATGCCAAGACCCTCTCAAATATGGAAGAGATGAAGGCCCGGGCCGCCACCCTGTTCATGGTGCTTACCGAAGGCGACACCGATGGTCAGCGCCTGGCCGACGACGTTGCCTGGGTCCCACCGGCACCCGAGCTGAT
Organism: uncultured Acidimicrobiia bacterium; assembly: GCA_963847455.1. Lineage (GTDB taxonomy): Bacteria > Actinomycetota > Acidimicrobiia > Spongiisociales > JAENVV01 > JAENVV01. The sequence goes on along the minus strand of CAWKAG010000046.1, from coordinate 12,717 downwards.
CGCCCCGGTAACCGCCGTTATCCCACTGCAGCTCTTTGCCTACGCGATATCGAAGGCCAAAGGACTGGACGTCGACAAGCCACGCAACCTGGCAAAAACGGTAACTGTCGAATAGCCGATGGTGGGCGGGCCGGGTTTCCGGTCCGCCCACCATCACCCGGTTAGGCTCGTCGCTCTGTGCCCCACGTCTACATCCGCTGTCCCAATCCTGCTGCTTTCGAAGCCGGTTTCGCCCGCCTTCGCAACGACTTTGCCGTACCCGATCAGTTCCCAGCGGCAGTCATAGCCGAGGCCCTCCGGGCCATCGCCTCGGAGGACGACGCAATCCGTCGCGATGCCACGGACATCGAGTTTGTTGCTATCGATCCGGAAGGATCAAAGGATCTCGATCAGGTCTATCACGCCCAAAGGCGTCCCTCGGGATATCGAGTGCACTATGGGATCGCCGATGTCAGACGATTCGTCGAGCCGGGGTCGGCACTAGATGCCGAGACACGTACCAGGGGCTTGACCTTCTATGCCCCGGACCGTCGCGCTCCCCTACATCCCGAGATCCTGAGCGAGGCGAGCGCCTCACTTCTTTCCAACGCTGATCGGCCCGCCGTTCTCTGGACCCTTGACCTGGACGAGTCGGGCCGCTTGATCGATGTAGCTGCCGAGCGGTCGGTGGTGCGCAATCGCGCACAGCTGTCCTATCGCACCGCGCAGCACCAGATTGAGTCCGGTGCAGGATCCGAATCGCTCCTTCTGCTCAAAGAAATCGGTGAGCTCCGGCAACAGCTCGCCTCCGAACGCGGGGCGGTTTCCCTCAACCTGCCTGGCCAGGAGTTGGTCAAGGTCGACGGGCACTATGACCTCGAGTACGACGAGGTTCTACCGGTTGAAGAATGGAACGCCCAAATCTCGCTTCTCACGGGAATGGCGGCTGCGCAGATGATGATCGACGCCAAGGTGGGGCTGGTTCGGACTCTGCCGCCCCCTGATACGAAAACACTGACGAGGCTGCGCATTTCCAGCCGGGCACTCAATGTGCCATTCCCGGACGACTCCTCGTACGGGGACTGGGTCAGCTCACTCGATCCCACCATACCGGCACAGGTCGCCTTGATGACCCAGGCCACCCATGGCCTGCGAGGCGCCGGGTATCAGGCCTTTGACGGGTTCGCGCCGGACGACGCCGAACATGCGGCAATCGCCGCCAATTACACCCACGTAACCGCACCGCTTCGCCGATTGGTCGATCGGTTCACCAGCGAAATCGCCGTTGCGCTTTCTGCTTCACAACGTCCCCCGGCTGGGTCATTGAAGCGCTTCCGGAACTTCCCAAGATCATGCAGAAAGCCCGGTCTCGCGAAACTCGCTACGAGCGCGCCCTGGTGGACTTCTCCGAAGCCCTCATTCTGACGGATCGGGTTGGAGAAACGTTCGAAGCCGTAGTGGTCGATCTCAACGATGCGGAAGCCACGATTCAGCTCACCGAACCGGCGGTGGTCGCCACCATCGCTTCGGGTTCGCATCAACTTGCCGATCGGGTACACGTCCAATTGGAGAGCACGGATATTTATACCCGGGTCCTATCTTTCAAGCTGGCCTGAGGGCCGGGACCTACTCAGCGCGAATCGTCACCACCGGGCAGGGAGCTTCCATGATGATGGCTTGGGCATTGCTCCCGAGGATCAACTTGCCGAGGCTTGATCTGCGCCGCACGCCGATGACTATCAATTCGGCCTCCTCCATCTTGGCGACCTCGACAATGTCCTCTACCGGCTTATTGCCAAGCACGAGTCCAGCCAGACGGAAGTCCGTGATCCCCTCATCTTCCAGCCGCCGCTCGATGCGCTCACCGGCTTGCCGGTAGGCAATCACGTCTTCGTCCTTGTCATGATCTCCGCCGCGGGACGAGTGAATGACCACTAAACGTGCGTTGCTGCGTTTCGCCTCGGTGATCGCCCAGTTGAGGGCGGCCTGACCTTCGGACGTCAAAACATAGCCGACGACAATTGTGCCCATGGGTGGGTGCCTTTCTTAGTTCACCTCCATTCTGGCAGCGTCACAGCTGACTGTGATCGCTCGAACGGTTCTTTGCGCCGGACGGTTCCACGAGTGACATACTTAGGGCATGAATGGACAGGTGCGCGCCTACATCTATCAGCACTTCCGCGACGAAGCCACCGCACCATCGACTGACCACATCGCCAGATCCCTTGGCATGTCGGACGAGGCGGTCACCGTCGCTCTTGACGAGTTGGCCGCGTCGCATGCCATCGTCCTTCAGCCAGGAACTCACGATATCTGGATGGCGCATCCGTTTTCGGGCATCCCCACCGATTACACCGCAACCGTCGGCGATCGCACCTGGTACGCCAACTGCGGCTGGGACTCCATCGCCATCCTGGCGCTGTTGGGCGATGGGTCCTTCGCGTCGAAAGACCCATTAACGGGTACCACCAACGAATGGACGGTACGCGACGGACTCGTCACGCCGGGCGGGGTGGTGCATTTCCTCGTGCCGGCCCGCCAGTTTTGGGACGACATCGGGTACACCTGAGGCAATATTCTCGCCTTCCGGTCGGAAGGTGACGTACTCAGCTGGACCCGCTTGCACGGCAAAGAGGTCGGCGCGATCGTTGATATGCAGACGGTATTTCAGCTCGGCCATGACTGGTACTCGGGTCGCTTTGACCCGGCCTGGGACCGCCCCGAAGCCGACGACGTCGTCTCGATGTTCGCCTCGCTTGGCCTGACGGGCCCGTTCTGGTCGCTGAGCTAGGCGGGTCCATATCCACATCGCTGAGCATAAGTGCCTGGCGTTCCCGGTCGAGCGACGATAATCGCCTGATGGACGCACGCATCCTTATCGTCGAGGACGACCAATCGATTCGAGAGACAACCGCCATCGGACTTCGACAGGCCGGGTTCACCGTCGCTGAAGCGGTCGATGGCCAGGAGGGTCTGAAGATGTTCCGCGACTGGCACCCCGACGCCGTCGTGCTCGACGTGATGATGCCGAAACTCGATGGGTTGGAAGTCTGTCGGTCGATCCGCAAGGACGCCACTACGCCGATCGTCATGCTGACGGCGCGCTCCGACACGATCGACGTCGTCGTCGGACTCGAGGCGGGTGCCGACGACTACATCACCAAGCCGTTCGAGTTTCCGGTCCTGGTTGCTCGTCTCCGAGCAGTCCTCCGACGATCGACGGAAACACACCAACCCGAGTTCATCCGGTTAGGACCGCTTGCGATCGACCAAGGGGCTTACGAGGTAACCAAAGACGGCGAAACCATCCGATTGAGCAACACCGAGTTTGAACTACTGGCTACGCTCGCCAGCCGACCCAAGCAGGTGTTCACTCGCGAGATGCTGCTTGACCGGGTTTGGGGCTATGACTATCTCGGCGACTCTCGCCTCGTCGATGTCGCCGTGCAGCGTCTGCGTTCCAAAATCGAGGACAACCCTGCCGATCCACGTTTGGTACTCACCGTGCGAGGTGTCGGCTATCGGGCAGGACAGGCATAGTGCGTCGACGCCTCATTGGGACGACCGTGGTTCTGGTCGGCCTGACCGCCGTGATACTCGGCGGTGCCGTATGGCTCGTTGTGTCTGGAGCGCTACGAAATCAGCTAGTTACCGAGACTTCCAGCCGGGTCGAGTTCGCAGCCGCGGTGCTCGCCCCTGCCCGGCTCGACACGACTCCCACGCTCGACGAGTTCGTCGCGGCAAGCTTCGAAAGCGACCTGCGCTTGGCCAGTGACGAAGGTCTGTACGCAACGTTCAGCGAAGGCGAACCGTTCGTGTCTGGATTCAGGTTCTCGTCGGCTCCCGACCCACAACTGGTATCGGCGGTAGCGAGCGGCAACCTGGCCTGGCAATGGACGGCTGTCGGAACCGAGGGCTACCTCGTGGCCGGCGCGCGGACGCCCTCGACGGGGCCCAGTTTGTACCTGTTCGTTCCCACCGCCGAGCTTGATGCAACGTTGGGTTCGCTGCGCAACGCTGCTTTGCTGGTGGGCCTGGTCGTGATAGCGATCGGAAGCCTGGTGGCCAGACGCATCGCCCGCCAGGTCCTCCGACCCGTTGGCGACGCTGCCCAGGCCGCCAGGAAGATGGCGGCCGGGGATCTTGCTACTCGACTCGATGACGGTTCAGCTGACGAATTCGGCGACTGGGCGGGGGCATTCAATCAAATGGCCGTCAGCCTGGAATCGACCATTGTCCAGCTTCGCGACTCCGAAGAGCTACAGCGCCGGTTCGTCGCCGACGTCGCCCACGAACTCCGCACTCCTGTCACCGGTCTTGTCAACGAAGCCGAACTGCTTAGGCGCCAGATAGATGAACTGCCCGATGAACTTCGGAGGGTGGCAGAACTGCTCATTCACGACGTCGGACGGCTCCGTCGACTCGTGGACGACTTGCTTGAGATCTCGCGACTCGACGCATCATCAGATCCCATCCGTCCCGAACCATTCGACATTCGTGATTTTTTGGCTGCCCACATATCGGATCGTGTCCCGACCGCCCGCCTGGCCGCATTGCCAAAACAGATCTCAACGGACCGACGGAAACTTGACCGGATCGTCGGGAACATCCTGGGCAACGCGACGTCGCACGCAGCCGGCATCGGCGTCGATGTACAGAGTACGGTGGATAACGGTTGGCTTACCGTGCTGATTTCGGACCGGGGTCCTGGCTTTGACGGGGACCTTGAATGGTTATTCGGGCGGTTCTCCCAAGCCGATCGGTCACGATCGGGGGCCGGGTCCGGGCTCGGTCTTGCGATCGCCAGAGACCACGCTCGCTCGTTGGGCGGCGACGTTACTGCCATGCGGAAGCCGGACGGTGGGCTCTCTTTTCGGATCGAGATACCTGTGACAGAACTGTTACTGGATGGTGAAGAGGGTGTGATGTCCGATCCCCATCATGAGGGTGAACATTGACTACCGAGAAGGAGCGCACCATGCGTCCGAAGTTCACCACAGCCGCAATTGCCATCACTACTGCCACCATCGTCCTGTTCGCAGCATGCGGGACTGGCGAGGTACAAGTGGGGGGCCAAGTCACAACCCCAACCCAACCGACCACCACCACGACAACTACGATTCCAGGAAGTAGTCCCGTCACCACCCAGCCGGCCCCGGTTGTCACCGGCGACCAGCTGTCCGCCCAAATCTACTTCCTGGCAGATGATGGAACATCTAAAACCCGGCCAGGTCCATTTCTCATCCCGGTCGACCGTCAACTGCCGTACGAAGACTGGACGGTTGAAGGGGCGATCAGAGCGTTGTTGGCGGGGCCCACTGCCGAAGAAGCAGGAAGTGCCGCTGGCATCAGCAGTTCTGTCCCCGCCAATAGCACCTTGCTAGGTGTCACGATCACGGGGCTCACCGTCGACGAGAACTTCACGCCGACCACCCAGGGCATTGCAGAGATCAACCTGTCGAGCGGTTTCGAGTCGGGCGGTGGGACGTTCTCGATCACAAGCCGGTTGGCCCAGCTCGTCTTCACAGCCACGAGTTTTGGTGACGTAGGCGCAGTCAGCCTGTTGATCGATGGCGAGCCGGTGGATGTCTTCTCAAGCGAAGGGCTGGTAATCGACGGTCCGATGACCCGTGCCGACTTCGCCGACTTCGTACCCAACATCCTCGTGGAACAACCCGCCTACGGCGAAAACGTCACCGGTCCGGTCTACTTGCGGGGCCAGGCGGCCGTATTCGAAGCCGTCTTCCAGGCCCGTCTCGAGGCGGATGGCGCAACCCTCTGGGAGGGGATCGTCGAAACGTCCAACGGGACCGGCTGGGGTTCGTTCGATACCGCCATCCCGTACAACGTCAGCACGCAGACGGCCGCCACGCTTACCGTCTGGGAATTCTCGGCAGAAGACGGCAGCGTCATCAACGAACGTACGCACGAGTTGGTACTCGATCCATGGGCGTCAACCCTCGAAAACGGCTGCCCGACCATCCCCGGTATCGTGCCGATAGGGCTGGGCGACCTGCGGTTCGGCGAGGTGACGTTGGCCCAGGACTTGACCGGCGGAGTGGAACTGACCATCGATGAGGCCCGCTTCCTTACCGGTCAGCTGGCAACCGATGCGGCCGCCGCGGCCGGCGAAGAGGCGCCAGGAGGGTTCTACATCCAGGGGGTCAGCTCCTCGGGTCGTGCCCAGGTAGTAACAGCTGATGCACCCGTGTGCCTCATCCCCAGTACCGGGACCGGAGGCTTCCTTGAGGATCGCGGATATGTCGACATGACGCTGATGACACCAGCCGAATATGCGGCGGTCTACAACGACTTCAACCCGAGCGACTGGTATTCGGGCGGACGGTGGATCTGGTACACGACCGATGGTGACACGATCACCTCGATCGCCGAGCAGTACTTGCCATAACGGCCCCCCATCCGGGGGGGCCCACACCGGCTCGTTAATAAGCGGAACCTCGGCAAGCCGAGGTTCCGCTTTTCGAGTCCGGAGGGAGTGGGGAGTTCCGGACTCGATCAGATACCTATGTTACCCCTGAACCGATACTGTCGTTCACCTTTTCGAACAATCATTTGAAACCTGCAACTACTTTCCAACGCAAAGAACCTGCCAAACTCTTATGCCCGGTCGAAGATTCGTTGCAGCTCCCTCCGCAGGATCTTGCCGGTCGTCGTCCTCGGCAGCTCGGCGACGAAAACGACGTGTCGGGGCACCTCATGGGCTGCCAGCCGAACCCGCACATGTTGCTGGAGTTCCTGGGCCAAACGATCCGAGCTGGTAAATCCCTCATTAAGGACCACGTAAGCAGCTGGCACTTGACCGCGGATCTCGTCCGGGACACCGGTCACGGCACAGAGGGCGACTGCGGCATGGCCCATCAGCGACTCTTCGATCTCGCCGGGACCGATGCGGTAGCCGCCCGAAGAAATAATGTCGTCTTTCCGACTGACGAACCACAGGTAGCCGTCGTTGTCTTCGCGCCCGAGATCCCCGGTCAGTAACCATCCGTCGAGATACTTGCCCGCGGTGGCCTGCGGCTGATTCCAATACTCAATCATCATGACTGGATCGGGAGCTCGCACGGCCAGCTCACCAACTTCCCCGACAGCCGGGTTTCCAGAGTCATCAAGCACTACCACCCGGTGGCCCGGAATGGGACGCCCCATCGATCCCGGTTTCACAGGCCAGGTTGAAGCGCAATTCCCTACCACAATGTTGGCTTCGGTCTGACCGTAGCCTTCGTTTACTCGAGCTCCGAGGTTGGTTTCCGCCCAACCGAGCATCTCCCCACCGAGCGGTTCTCCGCCCGTGAAGATGGCCCGCAATTGCAGGTTCGACGATCCGGCCCCGGCCGCTCGCATCATCTTGAGAGCCGTCGGGGGAAGGAACGCGCACGTGACCTGATGCTGCACCATCAGGTCAACCGCTTCGTACGGTTCGAACCCCGGCGGGGCCGTTAAAACCGTCATGCCGTGGTACCAGGCCGGGACGAGGACGTCCATGAGTCCCCCGATCCACGCCCAGTCGGCTGGCGTCCAGATGACATCGTGCGGCTGCGGGGCGTACTCGTAGTAGAGCTCGAACGCCGGTAAATGTCCGAACAGGGTGCGGTGGGCGTGGAGCGCTCCCTTGGGCGGTCCAGTCGTTCCCGAGGTGTAGATCAGAAACGCTGGATCTTCCGCCAACGTACTCACCGAGTCGATCGGTTCACAAGCCTGCAACTCGGACCAGAGATCATCGTCCATCACCATCAGCTCGATTCCGGGGCTGGCTTCTCGTACCTTGGCGACATTCTCAGGGCTAACGAGCGCCATACGGGCACCGGCATCATCCAGCCGGTATCTCAGCGCATCTGGTCCGAAAAGCGATGCCAGTGGGAGCGAGATCGCACCAAGCTTCCAGACCGCCAGGTGAGAGAGTCCGGTCTCGAGTGATTGCGGTGCCACGATACCGATGCGGTCGCCTCGATCCACGCCCCGGGCTTTGAGAGCCGCCGCAAGTTGACCAGACCAACGACTCAGCTCCCCGAACGTCGTCGACGTGCCCTCCCTATCCCGTTCAACGGATACCAGCGCCACAGCGTCGGGCGGGGCGACGTCAGCACACGCCGCGCCCATGTTGAATATGTCCGGAATACGCCACTGCATGGCCGCCACCAGACCGTCATAGGTCGGATCGGCCAGCCTGGGGATGATGGTCGGATTCATGGAACACCACCGTACCGAAACCGCTGGACGCGTGCCGTTCGACCCTTGACAGCCCACGCTGATTCGGCTGAGCTGAGCGTATGACCGAATCGTACGTGTATCCCCGGCCCGAGGATGCCGCCAGGTACCCATTCGTAGATCATCGGATCGAGCAATACGACGACGCCGAGCAAAGGCTCCGCGGTGAGGCGTTTCTTCGACTCATGGAACAGCGGCGTTCGGTGCGCAGCTTCTCTGACGAACCGGTGCCCCGCGAGCTCATCGATATGGCCATCCAGACTGCCGCGACTGCGCCTTCGGGTGCCCACATGCAGCCCTGGACGTTTGTCGTGATCGGGGACGCTGACACCAAACGGCAGATCCGCCACGCTGCCGAAGAAGAAGAGCGGATCAACTATGAGGGTCGGATGAACGAGGAGTGGCAGGAGGCGCTTGCCCACCTCGGCACGCATTGGCAAAAGGGCTACCTGGAAACAGCACCCTGGATTGTCGTGGTATTCGAGCAGCGGTACGGCTCAACGCCGAAGGGGACCAAGCAACATCATTACTACGTGAAGGAAAGCGTTGGGATGGCCTGCGGGCTGTTCATCGCTGCGCTTCACAACATGGGCCTGGCCACCCTCCCCCACACCCCATCACCGATGGCGTTTCTGACCAAGCTGCTCGGCCGGCCCGAAAACGAGCGCCCCTTCGTGCTCTTTCCCGTAGGCTATCCAACCGCCGATGCCCAGGTCCCGGTTCTTGACCGAAAGCCACTTGGCGATGTCATGATCGACGTTCCCCCGAAAGCCTGATCGACCGCCAAACCCAAGTTTGCTGCCACGCGCAAAGGTCTAGTCTTGCCACAACACCACGCGGAGGCGCTATGACCACCATGCTCAACACGCTCATCGACGAAGGTAAGACTGGACTGTTCATCGGGGGGGAATGGCAGGACGGGTCGAGCTTGATCGACGTTATCGACCCGGCCACCGAAGACCTTCTGACCGCGGTCGGAGCGGCCAACGCGGTTGAAGCCAACCAGGCGCTCGACGCCGCCGCTGATGCGGCCAAGTCGTGGGCGGCGACAGCCCCGCGGCAACGGGCGGAAATCCTCCGCAAGACCTTCGAGTTGATGATCGAACATGAGACGTCATGATCGATGTTCCCGACAACCCAGCGGTGAGCTAGTCGCCGGCTCGTCCGATCAAGCAGTATTGATGACCCCCCAATAGAGGGCCGCATAGACCTGGAAAGCCCCGCCGCTCCCGCCGCCACCCAGAACACCCAGCGTCTGATCTTCGCCTGCCGAACCCAGTGGACGTAGGACAGAAGCAAAAGCGGCACGGCGAGGTCAGCATTTCGAGGGGCAAACGGTAACCGAGCCAGGCGCCGCCACCAGAAAAGTCATTGACGCGCAATTGGATCAGCATGTAAATCAGCCCCGAAATGGCCCCCAGCACGTACCCACTGTGCAGCCGCTTTCCAGGCAGATCGCAAACCCGGTACCAGCACCAACAGGAACGGCGTGTAGATGAAGATGCCCCGGTACGTCGAGAACATCACATTCCAAATGTTCACCAGATAGGACCAAGTGCCCCGACCGACCAACCCTTCGACCGGATACGACCCGTAGCCGCCCGTGACAGCCGCCGAAGAGTACGCAAGTTGGTAATACCAAAAGAGCAGACCTAGACCGATGCTGGAAGTAATCCCGACGCCGAACAGAGGCCTCCAGGATCGTTCCTTGATGGCCAAGTAAATACCCCATAACGCTGGCGCTACTCCAAGGAGAGGCCGGGTAAAGACCGCGAGTCCACCCATGAGTCCTGCACTGGCCATCGGGATCTGCTGAGAAATAACAGACCCAGCGCCAGCCAGAGCACCGAAACACTGTGCTGCCAAAGAGCGTCCGACGCCACGCCCCAAAGCGGCGTGGTCAAACCCACCAACAGTGCCGACCAAAACGCCAACCACCGGTCAACGACTGCAGCGAACACGGCCGCCAGGACCGCCACGGCCAGCGCTACCGCCACCGACGCGGCAACCGACGCGGGAGGCAGGGTCATCTGATCGGGTTCGGCTCCCGATAGCCAGTAGAAAGGCACCGCCCAGAAGATTGCCCCCGGCGGCCGATTACTCGTCAGTCGGTCCCCGGTATCGACGTACCAGTCCTGTCGAGGCCATCCTCGCGCGTGGCGGTGGGCCAGGTTCCTTGAAATCCGTAACGTCGAGATCTCCATAAGTCGCGATCCGCCAAGCGGGGATCGCTGACGCGGTGGTGTCGCGATTCTGAGGAAACTCATCGGTGTTTGTCAGGAGATAGATCGGGAGGAGGATCACGAATACGAGGATCGGTCCGACCCACGGGCGGTCGATCAGACGGCGCATATCAAGCTCATTCTCACGAGAACCAACAACGCGAGTCCCTCCAACGACGTGGGCGCAGGCTAGCGATTGGCTGCGGTCGCCCCCGGTAGATGGCAGACTGAACCGAATGTTGGGCCGACGCAGACCTCAGTGGAGCGCTGCTCTCATCGGTTTGGACATGTTGGCAGCCGCCTGCCGCCTTCCTCATCGCAGGTGGCATTCGATTTGGCGGCCAATTTGTGCAGACGTGGGAGCGGACGCTGAGAGTTGCCCGCAGTGCCCCTGGTACTGGTCGCATTCCCACTCATTGTCAGCCTCTCGTATGGCTTCGCCGGCATCTACCGACCAACCTTGGCCTGGTCATCAGAAGCCGAAGTTCGACACCTCGGCCGCGGTTTGGTCACGGCGCTGGCGGTAACGCTGGGAATCTTGTTCTGGTTAAGATTGGAACATGTCAGCCGGATCATGATCGGGATTACCTTTCTGGCGCTAGCCATCGTGTCCCTTGGGGTCCGCTTCGCCGTGCGTCGAGTCAACAGGTCCAGATCGAACGGCACCTCGGCATGCGCAACGTGCTGCTCGTCGGTAGCTCGGCCGGGACCGGACAACTCCGTGAGCGAATCAAGGTTCGCGTCGATCTCGGCATGAACATCGTCGGCCGGGTAGGCGACCCACTTATCGGCGACGATCCCCATCGGGCCTCTATCGGTACTCAAACAAACGCTCAGCGATCAAATCGTCGACGACGTCGTGCTGTCTCTCGCCGCCAGCGAGGCACACCTCGGCGATGAACTCATCGCGGCGTGCCGGGAACAAGGCAAGTCGACCTATGTGGCCATCGATGTCGCTGGCTCGAGCCTGGCCGAAGGCGAGTGGCTGCACGTCGACACCATCCCGGTTCTGGCGATCTCGAAGTCCGGCGAGCTGCGCATTACGCAAGTCGTCAAGCGTGCGTTCGACGTCGCCTTCTTGGCGATCGCTCTCGTTGTCCTCTCCCCGATCTTCCTGATCGTCAGCGCGGCGATTGCCGTGCGGGATGGACGCCCGGTGTTCTTCTCTCAAAATCGCGGTGGCCTTAATGGCCGGACTTTTCCGGCTCACAAGTTCCGAACGATGATCGCCGACGCTGAGGATCAGCGAGACGCACTGGTCAGTCAGAACGAGCGAACCGGACCCGTATTCAAGATAGAAGACGACCCACGTGTCACCCCGGTCGGCAGATTCCTGCGCAAGACCAGTATCGACGAACTACCGCAATTGTGGAACGTGTTCAAGGGCGAGATGTCCCTTGTCGGCCCGCGTCCCAACCGGTCATCGAAGTGGCCGCCTACGACTTCTGGCACCGACGCCGCTTGTCCATGCGCCCTGGTATCACGGGCCTGTGGCAAATCACTGCGCGCCACGATCCGGACTTCAACCGATCGGATGGAATTGGACTTGCAATACATCGACCGCTGGTCTCTGCTGCTCGACTTGCGGATTCTCGTTCTCACCCCGTGGGCGTTATTCAGGACACCCGGTCACTAGGGGCCGAAGCTTTTTCCTCCCATAGGCGAATACGAGATGCGCCATGAACGAAGGGTTGTTCAAGATGTATCGTCGCCACAAACGCCGAGGCTCCAGCCTCAATCGAAACAGCCATTCCAAACCGACCTTCTGCATCCACTGAGGGGCCTCCGGCAACCTGCCAGCCAAGAGGTCAAAGGCGGCTCCGACTCCGAGCAGGGCGAAGCCGGGAGCGAGCCCGGTCCGAGCTGCGGCAGCCATCCACAACTCCTGCTTGGGCATTCCGAGGCCCACCCAAACAACGTCGGGGTTCGTGTCTCGTATCTGCTGTAGATCCTCCGCGACCCGATCATCCGTAAAAACGCCGAAGGGCGGCGCGATGGCACCAACGATCTGCACGCCGGGTGCGAACCGTTCAGCATTAGCCACTAAGTCGTCGAGGGTGCGTTGATCGCTGCCATAAAAGACGTGGCGCCAGCCCCACTCAACACCATAGGAAAGCGCCAGCCGCATAAAGGTGGGCCCGCGAATTTCGCTCGACTTTCTCGTCGTGCAGGAGGTCCATCGCCCAAACCAGCGGAACCCCGTCCGGGACTACGAGCTCGGCCGAGTCAACTGAAGCTCTGAGCTCGCGATCCGCGACGACACGACATCGTGGTGTGAACATTGGCGAAG
>CAWKAG010000045.1:0-12659 GCA_963847455.1 uncultured Acidimicrobiia bacterium | reverse complement strand
TGGCGCCTTCGGCGAGCGCCCAGTTGACCCGATCGTGGCGGGCGGTCGAGGCAGCCGCCTGATAGGAGGCGCCGAGAACCGGATACTTGCCGCCGCCGACATTGAGGTCGATCTCGGGGGCGATCCTCGCAATCTCCTCGGGAGTGAGGAACTCGGTGTTGACACCATTGGCCTGATTGATCAACGAGCGGCATGCTCCCTGCGAAGTCCGGCTTCGGTGTGAACGGTCCAGAGAATGCCCTTCTGCTTGTGCATGATCCAGCGATCGGTTTCTTCTTCGAGTCGCTGATACAGCTCAACCGACCGTTGATAGAACCGGATCGATTCCGAGGGCACCCCGTAATTCGAGCGAATGACCGTCGTGTTACCGTCCGCTGTTGCCGCCGCCGATGTACTTGCGTTCGAGCACGGCCACGTTGGTGATCCCGTGTCGGGTGGCCAGGTGATAGGCCGTGGAAAGGCCGTGACCGCCACCGCCGATGATCACGACGTAGATGGCGGGTCTATCTTCGCCCCAGGTCAAGCGGACTTTGCGTTCGAGGAACTCGTTCATGCCGACCACTCCGCGGGCGTTCGCTCGATGAAGTCGGCGGTCAAGGCAGTCGGGAACACGAACAGCGTACGTTCGGTAGCCAACCAGAGCTTGACGGCCAGGTGGGCTACGGCGCCCTGAGCAAAGGCGGGTCGGGCGGTTGGTCGCGACCATGAGCAACTTGCCTGCAGATACGCTTCGGCGGGGACACGGTCCACCCAGACACCGCTCCAGCCGGCATCATCGCGGACGATCGCATGTGGGTCATCGACAGCGACGTGTCCGCCACCAATCACCATGACGTCATCTGGTGCGGTTCGCAGAACGATCGACTCGGCCGGAAATGTTGCCCGATCGAGCGAGCCAGGGGCTGCGATTACGCGGGTGACGGCCAGCACTTCAAGCACGACTGCCACCCCTTCCGGATCGTAGAACGGCATCGGAACCCGGATAGCGGTCATGCCGTCGACTTCGACGTCGTCGGGAAGCTGCCCATCGCGCCCGTGATAGAGCCACGCCATGGAGATCCCGTACCCAAGCGTCGGGGACCAGCCCGCCGACGTTACATACCCGCAGTATTCACCGTTCGTGAGCAGCGCCCCATCGACGGTGGGGCGCTCGGTTCGGAATCCGACCAACAGCCGATCGAGCGGAATCTCGTTCGTGCGCATCACAGAACTTCTGCCAAGAAAATCGGCTGGTTTATCCAGCTTGCAGGCCCACTCATGCTGAATGCGCCGCGGGGTGGAGTCGAAGTCGGTATCAACGCCCACGAGGATGTGCCCCTTCTCCAATCTCAGTAGTTGCAGCGCTTCGAGACCATGAGGATGAATCCCGAACCCAGCACCCAGGTCGAGTAGCGCCCTCCATAGTTCCACTGATCGATCGATCGGATGATGGAGTTCGAACGACAACTCGCCGGTGAAGCTGAGGCGGAAGACCTTGCACGGAATGCCAACGACTTCAACGTTGACATGCCCCATATAGGGGGGCGGGTCGGTCAGGCCGGCGTTGGTCAGCAGGTCTCTCGCCAAGGGGCCGGTTACGTTGATGGCAGCCAGCGACATGGTTTGGTTGAGCATCCGGACGTCGTACTTCGATCCCCAGTCGCGCATCCACATTTCGGCGTGGCTGGCGCCACCGGATGTGAACGTCAAGGCAAAGGTCCCGTCGGGTTCACGACTGACGAGCCCATCGTCGAAGACGTAGCCTCGCTCGTTGAGCATGAGCACGTAGCGAGATCGTCCGGGTTTGATGGTCGAAATGTTGGTCGGGTAGATATATTCAAGGAAGGCTTCTGCGTCGGGACCCGACACGATCATCTTGCCGAGTGTCGACACGTCGCCGATCGACACTCGCTCACGTACCGCTTCATATTCGGCATCCAGATCGCCGTACGTCCACGGTCGCCACCAGCCCCCGATGCGGTCCATCCTCGCCCCGAGGGCCACATGCTCACCGTGCAAAGGCGTACACGGAACCGGCCGATCGTGTTCACCGGCCGACATCTCGCCAATGGTCACCTGACGGGCCACCGGCCGTGCCGTGAAAGGTGGTTGCAGTTCCGCCCCCCGATCAGCCAGGAAACTCCGGAGATAGGGCATGCACGCCATGCCCTGGCAGGTACCGGTCCCCGCCAACGTGGCCCGTTTGACGAGTTCGATCTCATGAAACCCTCGGTCCCACACGGTCTGGAGGTCGTCGATATCGACGTTGTTACATGGGCAGATCACCCCTTCGCTCGGACATGGCGGCACGGTCGCCTGGAGCGAAGCGTCACCGACCACGCTGACCGCCAGGCCGTTGCCCATCCGGGCCAACCCGTCGCGCGGATAAATCCCGAGGTTCAGCACAGCGGTGTCACAGGTCGTTCGTCGGTCGCCACTGCCGGTTCTCGTGACGACCGCGTCGAGGCGGCCATCGACCCCTTCGAATCTGACGAGCGTTCCTTCCACGACCTCGCAGTCAAGACCGTCGGGCGGTTGTCCGACCGCCACGGTGACGCCAAGATCCACACCCTGGGCAACCAGGCGCAAGGCGGCGCGGCCCGTAACGATGCCAACAAGATCATTGCCGGGGCAGGCAGGCTGAAGCTCGGCCGCGCCGGTAGCCACAACGATTTCTTCGCACTCAACGTGAACCATGCGCTCGGGGGTTCGGACGATGACCATCGGTCCGTCGTAGATCCCGATCACCTCCTCACCGCGGTTCGCATCGAACGACTCAACCGCTCGACCGGAGGTAGTAGCCCGGTCGTAAGCTTCCCGGCCGCTCTCTCCCTGGCCAATCACCACGACGTCACATTGCCGGTATTCGATGGGCGGGGCGCCGTATCCTCGGTCTTGGGGCAGCGGGGGGTAGTCGTCGACCGGATGCGGTTGCACCGTCAGGTTCTCGCGCGGTGCCGTTTGGCAAGTCCGACACGTACGAGATGCCGTCGATGGTGGCAACGCAATGGGGGCAATCGCCCTCGCAACAGAGCGCCCCGCCACCAGCTGGATAGATACCGGAGCGAACCAAGGCGGTGAGCACGGAGTCGCCGTCGACGAACCTTACGTCGGTCCCGGCAAAGTCGAACGTCTGAGACATCGGCCTGAGCGTAGTGGTCGCCTCTCCCACATCCTGCCGGAACCGCCCTTGTTGTGAACCCAGGGTTGAACCTGGGTTGTTCTTGGGGCGGGTTGTCCTTGGGGCCCCAGTGCCCGATATCGGGCCTACGAACCCTGGGTTCTCACACCAACCCTGGGTTGTTCTCCGGGCCCCAGCTATCGGTTTCCGCGCACTGGAACCCTGGGTTTAACCCTGGGTTGCAGGGTTCGGGGGTTTTTGGGGAGGGTTCGGGGGTTCTAGGCTGCGGTCACGATGGACGGGAATACGGGAACCAACAAGCAAACCGATGCGTCTGGTTCTCGTATGGAGGGAATCGTGACAGTCGAACAGGGCCTTGCGCTGAGCTCTTTGAAGAGTTCTACAACGCGAAGCGTCCTCATTTGGTGCGCACTTTGGTGATCGTTCTCGGCAACCGAGAATTGGGCATTGAGGCGGCCGACGAAGCTATGACCAGCGCTTATCAGCGCTGGGCCGACGTGCAGACCTACGACAACCCGGGAGGGTGGGTCTATCGAGTAGCCATGAACTGGGCTCGCACCAAGCTGCGCCGGTCCAAACGTGAGCTGCCTTCGATCTACGTCACCGACAAACCCCATATTGAAGATCCGCAGTTCGAGCCAAAGCTCGACGCAGCCCTGGCACAGTTACCGGAGAAATACCGGGCGCCGGTCGTGTTGCGGTACTACATGGACTGGTCCATGGAGGAGGATCCGACTCGCTCGGGATCCCCAAAGGGACCGTGAAAAGCCGAATCCATCGGGGTGTCGCCGCACTCCAGAAATCACTTGGAGAAGCAACGTGAATGAAACCGACTTCGAGAAGCGCCTACACGGCCATCTGGCCGCCAGGGCGAGTCTCATCGAAGTTCCCGACCACAAATTCGTCCAGACCAAAGTCGTCCCTTTTCAACCGCGCCGAAACCGATTCAACAACCTCGTGATGGCCGCCGCCGGAGTGGCCGTCGTACACGATGCTCGGGTTTGGCGTTCTGCAAGTCACCGGGGCAGGTTCTGAACTGGGAATCATCCCGACCAAACACGACCGGTGCCAGATCACGATCATCCCCGGCCAGGAGGGCTATTGGCTGATGGCCAGCACCCCCGATGCCCACGTTCGGCCCTACGACACCAGCGTCGGCCAAACAGTGGCCGTTGACGGCGGGTTACCCCTTGTGATTGAGGTGTTCGACTCTCCGCAAGCTACGACCCCATCGCTGAGAACACCATCGACACGGCAGATAAAGACTGCGATTTCGCAGTGACGATCTTTGACGGACCTGCCGGCTTCCAGATCGACGTCGCACAGCAGTAGCCCATCAGCGCTAGCCCGCTTGCGGGGGCCTATCCTTAGGTCCGTATGAACGTCCTCACCCACCTGTCTGACATCTTCGGCGCGGCATTTACCGCTCAGGGACTCGATGCTTCCCTTGGCGAGGTCGTGGTTTCTGCGCGTCCCGACTTAGGGCAGTTCCAGTGCAACGGGGCGCTCCCGGCCGCCAAGCAAGCCGGTCGCAACCCACGCGAGATCGCCCAGGTGATCGTTGACGCCGTTGAAGATCAGCCCGAATTCGCCGACCTGAGCCTGGCGGGACCCGGGTTCATCAACATCGTGCTGACCGACGAAGCGCTGACGAACTACGCCAGCGCCATGCGCAACGATCGACTCGGTATCGACCGGGTTGCCGATCCCAAACGGGTGTTGGTCGACTACGGCGGCCCCAACGTCGCCAAGGACATGCACGTAGGACACCTGCCGCGCCACGATCATCGGCGACTCTCTCGCCCGAATTGGGAAGTTCGTCGGCCATGACGTCCTCGGCGATGCCCATTTCGGCGACTGGGGAACGCAAATGGGACAGGTCATCATCGGTATCCAGGAACGGATGCCCGACCTGGCCTATTTCGACCCGAAGATCATCGACGGCTACCCGGATGCGTCCCCGGTTTCCATGGCCGACCTCCAGGAGATCTACCCGGACATTTCGGGTCGCGCCAAAACCGATCCGGCGATCGCCGAAGCCGCACGGCTCGCCACCGTCGAACTTCAGCAGGGACGGCCCGGCTACCTGGCCCTCTGGCAACATCTAGTCGACGTCTCCCAAGCTTCCCAGCGGGCAGACTTTCATGATCTCGGAGTGGAATTCGACCTTTGGTACGGAGAAGCCACGGTTCACGAGCTCATCGATCCACTCATCGACCGGCTCAAGTCAACGGAGTCGCCACCGAATCCAAGGGCGCACTCGTCATCGACGTGGCCGAGCCAGACGACAAGATGGATATTCCCCCACTCCTGCTACTCAAGGGCGACGGTGCTTACCTTTACACCACCACCGACGTTGCCACGCTGCAGATGCGGATGGACGAGTTGCAACGCCAAGAACTCCTGTACGTCGTCGACGCCCGGCAGGCGCTGCATTTCGAGCAGGTGTTTCGGGCCGGTCGCAAAGCGGGCATCGTGCCCGACGATGTGGCTTTGGAACACATCAACTTCGGAACCATGAACGGCCCAGACGGCAAACCGTTCCAGACACGCAAGGGCGGAGTCGTCAAGCTTCGCGACCTTATCGACATGGTGACCGATGCCGGCCTGGAACGCCTCGCCGAATCGCAGAACACCGACTATTCAGAGGAAGAACGGGTCGAGATCGCCCGTCTTGTGGGACTCGCCGCCTTGAAGTTTGGCGAACTTTCCAATCACCGGCAATCGGATTACCACTTCGACCTCGAACGTTTCACCAGCCTGATTGGCAAGACCGGCCCGTACCTTCAGTACGCAGTCGTGCGAACCCAGTCGATCTTGCGCGAAGCCGGGGAGGCCGGCTGGGAACCGGCCGATCTGATTGAGCCAACGGTCGACACCGAACGGCGTCTGATGCTCGAACTGCTTCGCACGCCCGACGTGATCGCCCGGGCATGGACTACCCGGGCGCCGAACCACATCGCCGAGTTTGCCTACGAACTGGCCCAACAGTTCAACCGTTTCTACGAGGAATGCCATATTCTCAGCGAAACGGACGAGGTTCGAAAAGCGTCGTGGTTGGGTCTGGTTGACCTAACCGGTAAAACGCTCACACTTCTACTCGGCCTGCTTGGTATCGACGTACCCGAACATATGTAGGCAGTGACATCGATCTAGCCATAAAGAAAGGCCCGGGCATTGCCCGGGCCTTTCTCAATTCGTTTCAGGCAGGATTACTGGCCCTTGACGACAACCTTTACACCATCGACGGTCGTGCCAATCACGCCAGTCACCGCATTCACGGCTGACTCGCCCACATTGCCAGCCGCCTGTAGAGCGCCAGTGGCAGCAGCAGAAGCAGCATCCTCAACGCCGAGGCCAACCTCTTTGGCGGCACCAATGGCAGCCGAGATCGTTGCCCGGGTCACATCAGCGACGTCGCCACCGACCTCACCGACGCCACGGATCGCGCCGCGAGCGGTGTCCGAAATCGCCCCGAGCACATCGCCACCGGTCTCAGAGGCACCTTTGACAGCACCCTGCACGGTTCCGGTCACGGCGCCAATCAAGTCGCCACCAACCTCGGACGTACCCGTCACTACTGACTTGGCGAGTGTGAAGGCCGCATCGGTAGCGGACATACCGACATCCTTGGCGCCTGCCATGACACCCTGGGCCGTACCGCTAGCCGCCTTCGTCAGGTCTCCACCGATTTCCGATGTGCCCTTGATGGCTGCCCGAACAATGTCGCTGATCGTGCCGGCCGTGACGGTGGCCACTTCGCCAACCGTGCCAACAACACCGAGCACCACGCCCTTGGCGACCTTGAGGATTCCGTCGCCGATTTGGTCGACGGCGCTCAAAGCGCCCGATACCACGTCACCAATCGCGTCGGTTCCGCCGTGGATGATGCCACCGGCGCCCTTCAACACGTTGACAGTGGTGTCTTTGATTTCGCTGACCGTCGTATCGGCCACCGTGCCGGCGCCCTTGACGGTTCCGACGATCGAATCACGTACCTTCGTTCCCATTTCACCGAGCTTCATATTGGCCTCCTTCAGTTGACCGAGCTGATGTGTACCGCTTTGACACGCGGACGTCGAGATAGTTCTCAAGGACCGAAAAAATCAATCGCGGGCAGCCGGTCGGGTTACCAGCTACCTACCACTCTATTCAGCGTCTTCCTACCGACGGCGGCAAACGCCGGGTCGTCGACCAGACCATTGAGTAGTAGTACCGCCCCAAAATAGATCGCCCAGCCTCGTGCCCGCAACCACGTGTCCTCTGACGCCCCGCCATATGCGGCGCGAAAGTCCGTAATCTGTTCCGATTCGAAGAGCATCCAGGCCACGGCCAGGTCAGTCGCCGGGTCGCCAGCGCACATGTCACCCCAATCGATCACCATGACCACTTCACCACCCTCCACGATGAGGTTTTTGGGATGCAGATCCCCATGGATCCAGGTCCCCCGGGTGTCGTTGGTTGCCCGACACGCCGATGTCCACAGATCGAGGACATCGGCATGGGCAACCGTCAGACCGGCCTGACGGGTATACACCGCTTCCAGGCGCTCCTCCACTGCTTCGGTACGCTCCCGCAGAGGTCCGCCCCTCCAGGGATTCTTAGGAGCATCAGCCGGGAGAAGCTGAGTGTGAAGCGCGGACAGAAACCCGGCCATCTTGACAGCGGTGGTCGGATTGAGGTCACTCGAGGCGGCGGTGGATCCAGCCGCCCAGTTCACGACACTCCAATGGAACGGATAGCCCAGGGCCGGGGTGCCGTTGAACAACGGTACCGGCACCCGAATCGGGAGACCGGCGGCCAAGGCGGGAAGCCAGCGCTGCTCATTGGTGAGGTTGGGAGCGGCCACGTCGCGGCGGGGCAACCGCACGGCAAGTTCATCGCCGAGCCGGTACATTTCGTTGTCCCAACCGGCCGCCACCTTCGAAAGTGGAAGATGTCCCAGGTCCGGGCATTGCAGCCGAAGCAGTCCCTGGACGAGTTCGATATCAATTGCCACGGTGGCGGCAGGTCTGGCAGATCTCCGTCCGATTAGGCCCAATGATTCCTCAGGGCGTTCCGTCACGAAGTCGCTAACGCCATATCGGCGAGAACGAACCCACCGGCGATTCCTGATCTATCGCCGAGCCCAGGCGCCACCACAAAAGCATCGGCTTCGTGCTCGGGCAAACCTGGATATCCTGCCAAAGTCTTCACCAGCGCCGACCTGACTTGCGTATGGAACCCCTCGATCTGGGAGACGCCACCACCGACGATGATCCGCTCAGGAGCCAGCGTGAACACGATCGCCCGCAGCCCTTCTGCCACGTAGAACGCCTCCATTTCCGCCGCCGACCGTTCGAGGGCCGGCGCCAACCGACGGGGTTCGTCACCCCACCGCGCCGAGATAGCCGGCCCGGAAGCCAGCCCCTCAAAGCAGTCGCCGTGAAAGGGGCACAGACCTGCAAAGCCGTCATCCGGATGGCGAGTGACCACGACATGCCCGATCTCAGGGTGAACCAATCCGTGGAGTGGCCGACCCGCGACGACGACTCCGCCGCCGATACCGGTTCCGACCGTCAAATACACAAATGACGTGAGCCCGGCGGCCGCCCCCCAGCGACCCTCTCCCAACGCCGCGCCGTTGACATCGGTATCGATACCAACCGGCACTCCTCAGCGCGTCACCCAATGCACCCGAAAGGTTGGTGTCTGACCAACCAGCCTTCGGAGTGGAGGTGATGGAGCCAAAGTTGGACCGATCCGACCGCAGCTCCAACGGCCCAAAGGAAGCCACACCAAGTGCGTCGATCGCCGGCTGGTTGCGGAAGAATTCGATGACCCGGCCAAGCGTTTCGGTTGGCAAGGTCGTCTCGATTCTGGTTTCCGAGACGAGGTCATCCGGACCGGTTCCTACGGCGCACAGCCACTTTGTCCCGCCCGCCTCTATAGATCCCCGTAAAGCCCCAGCCACATGCCGGATTCAAGGGCTGCGCCCCCACATTGTCAAGGCAATCATCCGGGCGGCCGTAGGGCGCCGAAAAATGGTCGACGTTGCCCCGTCGACGCACGTAGCCTGCTGACATGGACCCCGAAGAGACTCGCGAGAAGTTCGCGCCTCAACCTCGATCTACTTCGTCCTTCTCGCGTTCCACAGATGGTTTCGCTGACCACGCTCTCCATCATGGTCGGGGTCAGCCTCGAGCTGTCGATCCCTCAGATCCTGGCGGATTTCATCAACGAAGCCTCGGTGACGTGCCACTCAGTCAGCTGGTTCGTCTCGCTGCCATCTTTTGCCGCCGGTTGCGCCCCGATCATGTCGATTGCGTCACGATATGTCGGGACGGCCATTGGCTGGTCCGTCGCCAATGACCTGCGTATCAACGCCACCGACACGTCGCATCGTTGACCTCGACTACCACGCCCGCACCAGTGCGGGTACCCCCTCGAACGGGACAACGGAGACATCGACGCGGTCGCCAAGATGTTCTCCCTCTTCGCGATCCATATCTCAGGATCTCTGTTGCTGGCGGCATCTTCGTTCTGACCTTCCGTCGAACCTGTGCCCCGGATCGAGACCATGGTCGTTTTCTCGGCGTTCGTCGTACTCGCCCATGCTCTGCTCCACCCGGTTCCGCGGTCAAGCAACCCAAGGCTGAACGCGGACATTTCGGCCGAGTTGTATCACTTGGTCGAGAACGCTCGGCCGCCGTGAACATCCGCGCCCATCCCGGCGCAGGCGAGCACGTTATGGGGCTGATCAAGACCATGATGCGCGACTCTACACCATTCGGTCGATGCCTGGATAAAGCGTTCGGTGATATGGACGACCTCGATCGGCATGTTCTCCCTCGAGTACCTGCTCGCGTTCGCCCTCGGTCTACCTCATCTTTCAAGGGCAGATCACTTATGGCGTCGCATTTCTCGTCGTCCGGGTCATGTCGAAGCTGGAAGGACCGATTGAGGAAGTCACCGATAAGATGCAGAAGGTTTCGGGAAGATTTCACGGACTGGGTCGACTCGCCAGCTATTCAGCCGCCAGCCGACCGTACCTCGGGTGGGCACCGCCGAGCTATCGACGGAGCCGCTCGCGATCGAGTTCGCATCAGTCACATTCGCCTACGACTCTGAGCCGGTCCTCGACGATGTGTCCTTCCGGATCGCCCCTGGCACCCATATCGGTTTACTCGGTCGGACCGGAAGCGGCAAGAGCACGATCACCAAACTGATCGCTCGTTTTTATGATGCGTCGTCGGGCACGGTCTTGCTGGGCGGACGCCCCATCTCGGAAATCGAAGAAGGCTCGCTACGGGCCCGGGTCGCCATGATCACTCAGGACGTACAGCTTTTTGAGGGATCTGTTCGCGATAACGTCGCCATGTTCGTTCCGGACCACGACGACGTGATGATCGAAACGCACTGAACGAGATCGGGCTCGGTCAGTGGCTCGCGTCCTTGCCCAACGGCATAGAAACCCACCTCGACACCGCGGGGAAGGGGCTCTCATCCGGCGAGGCACAGTTGGTGGCACTGGCGAGGGCCTATCTCCTCGACCCGGGCCTCGTGATTCTCGACGAACCGTCGTCCCGGGTGGATCCGGCGACCGAAATTGTGCTCTCGGCCGCTCTTGATCGGTTGATCCAAGGGCGTACCGCCATCATCATTGCCCACCGTTTGGCAACGGTCGCGCACGTCGACGAGATCATGGTTCTCGAGCGTGGCCGGGTGGTCGAGCACGGACTGCGGGCAGATCTGGCGGCCAGCCAGGACTCCCTGTTCGCCCATCTTCTGGAAACAGCCAAAGACGGCCTGATCAGGGACGAGGTGCAGCTATGAACCCGTTCCCGGTTGCCTGGAGAATCTCAAAACCGTGGCCGTTCATGTTCTGGATCAATGTTTTCCTGTGGGCCGGCTTTCATATGTTCCCCGCCATCATCGGCGTGATGGTGGGGAGGGTCTTCGACGCGCTTGACCAGGGCGATCGGAACCTGGCCATCACGGCCCTGTGGATCTATCTGGCCGTCATCATCGGCCGCCTGGTGCTGTTTCAGTCGAGCATTCTTTCCTATTCGCGCTTGTGGCATCGCATGATCCTGCTCATCCGTCGAAATCTGCTCGACTATCTGATGCGAGCACCAGGAGCCCGGGTGCTCCCCATGAGTACCGGAGCGGCCGTGTCGACCTTCCGGGAGGATTCCGACCAGCTGGTCGACTACGTGGAGAACCTGCTCGACTTCTTCGGGTTGGCCGGGTTCCTCGCCACGTCAATCTGGATCATGCGTTCGATATCCCCGGTCCTGACACTGTGGGCGATCCTGCCGATGATCGGGGCGTTCATCATCACCCGCAGCCTGTCGGGGCGCATCAAGATGTACCGGGAACGCCTGCGTACCTCAACCGAATCGGTAACCGGATTCATTGGCGACTTCTTCACCGCCATCGAATCGGTCAAGGCAACCGGGACGGCTGGCCCGATGATTGACCACCTCGCCGAACTCAACGAGGGTCGCCAGAAGTCGGCATTCCGCGACACATTCCTTGATCAGACGGTGCGCTCGCTCAATCGCAATATGGCCAATATCTCGACCGGGGTCGTTTTGCTGGCCGGGGGCTCACTCATCCAGGCCGGCCAACTAAGCATCGGCGACCTCACAGTCTTCTCGTACATACCCCCGGGATGACCGGGTACATGGCGTGGGTCGGACAAACTCTCGCCCGACATTTCCGTGCCCGGTCGGCGGTTACCCGGGTCGATGCGCCTCATCGTCGACGCGCCAATCACGCAGATCACCGACCCAGCGCCACTGCGGCAGGACGGGCATCACCGGCGCCCGTGCCAGCTGTGCTTTTTCCAGAACGTCGATAACGTCGACTGACGTCACCGACCTGAGCTTCGGTTCCCTGACGGCGACGCCCAGGTGATCCGGGACGTATCGTTCACGCTCGATCGAGGCTCATTCACGGTCGTTACCGGACGGATTGGGTCGGGCAAGACACGCCTGGTCCGGGTGTTGTTGGGTCTACTTCCGCGCGACGGAGGCGAAATTCGCTGGAACGATCAGCTGTGATTTGTGACCCGAGTCCTTCCTCGTACCCCCCCGATCCGCCTACACACCCCAGGTACCTCGACTGGTCTCTCGGCATCCTGGTCTCCAACATCACCATGGGGGCGCTCACTCGACCAGAGCACGCTCGGCGAAGTGATCGACCTGGCCAGAATGACTTCGGATCTGGGGCAACTCGAGTCGGGCCTTGACACGGTGGTTGGGACGCGGTAGCTCGGCTCAGCGGCGGCCAGATTCAACGCTGGCGGCCGCCCGAGTGTTCGCAACCAACGCCGATCTGCTGGTCTTCGACGACTTGCTCCGTTGGCACTGGATGTGTGAACGGAGGCTGAGTTATGGAAGCGTCGATTTGAGCTGCGCGACGCGACCTGTCTGGTGGTCTCGCGCATCGCCACCCTGCCGACCACGCGTTAACCAACTTATCCTTATGAAGGACGGGCGGGTCGACGACACCGGGACGTTGCAAGAACTACTGGGTCGCAACGAAGAAATGC
>CAWKAG010000044.1:0-6840 GCA_963847455.1 uncultured Acidimicrobiia bacterium | reverse complement strand
TCCCCGCCTGGGTGACCTCCGTGAGTCAGGCACGATCGAACAGGATGCCGACATCGTGATGTTTATCTACCGCGATGAGTATTACAACCCGGAAGCGATCGAGAGCAAAGGCCTGGCCGAGGTCATCGTTGCCAAGCACCGTGCCGGAGCGACCGGACGAGTCGAGATGAATTTCCTCCCCGAATACACCCTTTTCGCCGATCTCACCCGGCATCCAGCGCCTTAGCCGCCCACCAGTGACCTAAGCGATCACCATCGCGCTGCGACGAGTGTGCTTACGGTTCGTTATATCGAGCCTGGATGCACATTCGTTTAGGCGGTGGCTACGGCGATACTGCTGATCAACATGAGCACGGTGATCGGACCCCACAGTCGGCGTTCCCATTTGCTCGGAGTCGTGAGGTTGAGCACCACGCTGAGAACGGCGAAGGCAACTACCACCCACACCAAGCTCCGCGAGATATCGAACCATGGCGATGTCACCAACCCGGCTCGAACCAGAACTATGCCAGCCATGGCCCCGATGATCATCGCTTGCACGACGGCCGCGCCGCGCATGTGGTGGGGAAACGAGCCTGGATATTTTCCGCCCATTGCAACCGCTCCCCAAGGAGCACCGAACGCCATGGCGAACTGAAAAAGGATGGCCAGACTGGCAAGTCCAGCATATAGCCAACCCGCTACCTCCGGATCGACAAATGTCACGCTGATAGCTCGCTAGGTGGCCGGACCAACCGTTGAACTGTTGCCGCGATCACTCGTCGAAGCCCTCACTCTCCTGGACGCTCCGCACATAGGCGGTTACCGCGGTGATCTCGTCATCGGAAATCCCGGGTATCGCTGGCATGTCGCCAAATTGCCAGTGGTGAGCTGTTACACCGTTCTTGGAGGCGCTAACGAAAGCGAAGTCGCTGTGATGGTTCGGTTCGTAGACAATTGACAGAAACGATGGCCCTAATTCGGAGCCGCGTAGATCTGCTCCGTGACACGCAGCGCAGTACCTTCGGTACGAGTCTTTACCAGCGACGAGTAGGTCCTCCCCGGTGAGCGGGGTTGGCGGCGAGGCCTCGCTGGCTCCGCAGGCACTGACGACGATGGCCAGCAGGATAATGAGTCGCTTCATGGGGCCAATCTACGGCTTTTGAGCGGCAATCAGAACGCCAATCCTGAGCGCCAATCCAGAGCACCACTCAGGACGCCGACTAGAAGGCGTAGTCGCCGAACCGGCCTCAAGCCACAAACAGAGCCATGAGTAGGAACGCCAGGTTCATGGCGACCATGGGGGTTTCGTTTCCTCGGCTTAGATGGCGAGCCATGGCGCCCACCATGACCAGGGCAATCCCGATGGCGGCCAGCGGCGTCAAGATCGGGAGAATGCCGGTAAGAGCTGGCACGATCAACCCGATGGCGGCCAGCGTTTCGAGGAGCCCGATCAACTTGATCTGGCGCGGTTCGTAGTGTTCGACCCATCCCATGCTCTCAACAAGTTTCTCTTTGGCCTGAGTCATTTTCATCAGTCCGGCCATCAAGAAAATGGCGGCGAGTAGTCCAGCGACGATCCAAAGGGCGACGTTCATCCAACATCCTTAGTGGGTAGCTCTCGGCAATCAACCTTCGTGGCTGGTGAGTCTTTCCCAAATGCGAAGAGGCCCCCGAAGGAGCCTCTTCATAAGTCTCTGCAAAGGGGGAGGCAACGAGAGAAGGGGATCTCCGCCGCATCCTTCGCTGAGAAGCTTGCTTACCCCAGTATCGGCATCCGACCCAGTCGACTTTAGGATTAATCGGTGGAATTTGGTCTAGCGTGGCCTGATGCACTCGCGGTCTGTCGCTGCTCTGGGCGCCGCATCGCTGGGATGGGGCTTGGCGGGCGTCGGGGTGCGGGCCCTCTTCATAGCCGGGGCGTCCACGTTCACAGTGGTGGTTTTTCGCATCCTCTTCGCGACCACGGCGGTGGTGGTCTACGGTCTTGTTCTTCGTACGAATATCGGCGCTGAGGCTTGGCGGCGCGGTTCGGCGATCGGGTTGTTGCGGATCGGGGTCGCCCCCATGCTCTTCATCGGATCACTCAATTACATCTCGGCCGGATTCGAATCTCTCGTGATAACGCTCGTCCCGGTTGTAACGGCTGTCCTGGCAAGGGTGTTCTTGTCCGAGGTGGTGCGTCGGTCACAAGTCGTCGGATTGATGCTCGGGGTGGCCGGAACCCTGATCATTGTCGTCTCTGGAGACAGCGGCCTGGCCGAAGGTGGGAACGCGCTAGCCGGGGCGGGACTCGCATTCGGCGGAGTTGTGTCCGGGTCCTTGTCGGGTGTCATTAGCCGCCGGTTCGCGCCGTTACACACAACGGCAGAACTGGCCATCCCCATGTTCTTGTCCGGGTTGGCGCTGGTGAGCGTCGTCGGCCTCGGCATTGGCGGGGTGCGTCCAACCACCGTCCCGGCTAACTACTGGCCTTTGTTGGTGGCGCTCGGTCTCGGGTCGACGTTGTTGCCGTTCGTGGCCACGCTCTACGCCACCAAACACGTGTCTGCGACAGTGGTGGCCCTCACCGGGTACCTGGCTCCGCTCGTAGGCCTGGTAGGCGGCGTGGTCCTTCTCGGTGAACTTATAACGCCGGCGATAGCGGTTGGGGGTCTACTTACCATCGCCGGAGTGGTGGCGGTTGGAACGCCGCGTCGGAAGCCGGGGATCGTCGCCGTCTGACCGGCCAAGGGGTTGGTGGGTGACTACCGGTTCTTGAAGGTGGTGAAACGCCGGCGGATGGACGGCAGAAGCGTCAAAGCAGTGATCCCGATTCCGATGAGGCCCATGGCCACTTGAAGCCAGTGATACCCGATCATCAGATACTCGGCGACGAGCCACACGATCAGGCCAATGCCGACTGCCAAGGACCCGGTCCAACCCAAGGATGCCCCAATGGCGCCTTCGGCTCGGCTTGCCCACGAATGCCTTCGATGGTGGGCCAGGTCCCAGGCGATGATCAGCGGGACGAGACCGAGGGGGAGGGCCAGGATGATGCCGGGAAGCAGGAATGAACCGACCGGTGCCTCCTGGAGGACAGAGAGTTCGAGGCCCATCGGCGTGCCGTTGGGTGCGGCGATGAACACCAGCCCGCCTCCCAAACCTGCCAGCCCTTCGACCGTCAGTAGCGCGAGCAGAAGCCTGAAAGCCAAGGGGCGTTTCACT
The DNA here is from genome assembly GCA_963847455.1 of uncultured Acidimicrobiia bacterium. Lineage (GTDB taxonomy): Bacteria > Actinomycetota > Acidimicrobiia > Spongiisociales > JAENVV01 > JAENVV01. The sequence goes on along the minus strand of CAWKAG010000044.1, from coordinate 3,654 downwards.
TCTGGCGCCTCAAGATGCGGTGCGACGCTCCGGGCCGCACGGATATCCGTTCTCACGATGGCCTCCCGACCGCGAGGACGTCCTTTCGTTCAGCGTGATCGCATCCGTGGGGGTGGTCCTAGGGGGCAAAGTCAGCATTGGCGATTTGCGAGTTGCCCGTCCGGGCCGGGTGCTTCCGGCCGGTCCGTTTCGAGTAGATCGCGGACTAATGGCCTCTGGAGCGGGTGGCTTTTTGGCCGTACCGTTGAGGTTGACGAGAAAGGATGCTTCTTATGGCTCTTGAGATGGAGACTCGCGAGCCCCAGCAGCACCAGCCTGTCCGGGTCAGGAGAAGTACTTCGGACAAGGTGGTCGCCGGCGTGGCCGGCGGTTTGGGCCGCTACCTAGGAGTTGATCCGGTGATTCTTCGCATCGCCTTTGTGTTGTTGGCGTTGTCGGGGGGATCCGGGGTGCTTTTGTATGTGATTGCCTGGATTGCGATTCCCGAAGAGCAGCCGACTGACATTCTTGGTCCGGTCCCCGGTGGGACATACATCGCGGGCCGAGTCATCATCGGTGCCACGGTCATCGCAGTCGGCTCGGTTCTACTGATATCCGAGTTCGTGCCCGGCCTGTCCCAGTACCTATGGCCGCTCGGGCTCGTGGCGATTGGCGCCTTCATCATGTTGGGAGGTCGGAAATGATTGGCCTGGATGAGCGGCCAGTAGTCACACCACCATTGCCGCCACCGCCGCCGCCCATGGCCATAGGCCGGCTCATTACCGGCGCTTTGGTCGTGTTGGTAGGTATCGGGTGGATGGTCGACTTGACTACCGAATCCACCGTTGCCTGGGGCTTGCTGCTTCCAGCTGCCCTCATGTTGGTCGGTCTCGGAGTCATGTTCGGTGCTCGGCGTCAGGACGTTGGCGGTTTGGTCACCATCGGAGTGCTCTTGACCATTGCAACGGTCATCTCAGGAGCGGTTTCGTTCATCGGACCGTGGAGCGGAGTTGGCCAGGTGAGCGAAGCCCCTGTGGCTGTCGCAGATGTGAGCGAGCTCTACGAACATGGCATGGGCGACTTCTTGCTCGACCTCGGGGCAGTCTCGTTCGTCGACGATCAGACGGTATCGCTCACGATGGGCGTAGGAGCTGCCCGAATCATCGTTCCCCGCGACGCCAAAGTCGTGGTGCATGCCGAAACTGGCATCGGAAAGCTGGTGGTGTTTAACCGAACGATCGACGGTGTCGGATTGTCCCTTGACCGGACCTGGGCTGGAACTGGCCCGACGATCAATATCAACGCAGAACTCGGTATTGGAGAATTGGAGATTCAAAGATGAGAAGCCCCGGAGCCTTTATTACGGGCGGCGCTTTCTTTGTGATCGGAGCCGCCTATTTCGCCGACGCCATCGGGTGGATTGTCCTCCAGGGACGGTTCTTTTGGCCGGCCCTGGTCATCCTGGCAGGTATCGCCATTCTGTTCAGCGGTCCGACAAAGTCAAAAGTCTGATCAGCTAGAACCGACCCGGACCTGGCTGAGGAGCGGGATAGTTCGGTAGGGGATCTGGCAGGCCAGAGCGATGGCCGTAGAGGTGCGGTCGACTTGCGGGATCTGGAGGATCGTCTCGAGGACCGTCATCAGGTGATCGTTGGATTGGGCAACGATCCTCAGGAATAGGTCGCCTTGTCCGGCGATCGAATGCACTTCGACGACCTCGGGGATAGCCCGGAGGGGTTCGACCACTTCGCTGATTCTGCCCTGGGTCATTTCGATGGTGCAAAACGCCGTGACGGCATAGCCGAGAGCCTTCGGTTCGAGGTCGGGTCCGAAGCCGGTGATAACCCCGGCGTGGATGAGTTTGTCAAGGCGGCTTTGGACGGTTGCCCTGGCTACCCCGAGGCGTCTTGACATCTCCAGCACCGCCAGCCGCGGTTCCGCCGCCAGCAACTCCACGAGTTGCTGATCAAGGTGATCAACCTGATGTACAGAATGCGAGTCCATCGGGCGATTCTAGTCGGATCCAATATACAAAATGCCTAGTGTTGCGACATGTGGTTGCGCAAGTTTGGGACACAGGCTATTAATCGGCAAACAGACCCGTCACTGAAAGGCCTCATTCGTGACTGACCTCATGCCCATTCTCGGTTACGACGCCATTGAGTTCTACGTGGGGAACGCTCGCCAGGCCGCCCACTACTACCGAACGGCCTTCGGATTTGATGTGACCGCCTACGCCGGGCCCGAACACGGGAGTCGTGATCGGTGTTCGTATGTGCTTGAGCAGGGCGGTATTCGTTTCGTGGTCACCGGTGGACTCGGCCCCGATTCGCCGATCGTCCGGCATCAAGCCATGCATGGGGATGGCGTCAAGGATGTGGCTTTCGTCGTGCCCAACGCCGAACAGGCCTTTGCGGTCGCTGTGGATCGCGGTGCTCAGGCGCTGGCCGAGCCATACGTCGATGAGGACGATCACGGCAAGATCGTACGCGCATCGATCACCGTGATGGCGACACGATCCACACCTTCGTGGACCGGTCGAACTATTCGGGGGTTTACGTGCCCGGATACCACCCGACCAACCATCAGGTGCCGGCGGAGCCGACCGGGTTGCAGTTCGTCGACCACGTGGTTTGTAATGTCGAGCTGGGCGAGATGGATCGGTGGGTCAAGTCTACGCCGACGTCATGGGCTTCACGCAACTCAACCACTTCGACGACGAGGCGATCACCACCGACTACACCGCGTTGATGAGGAAGGTCGTGTGGGATGGAATGGCCGGATCAAGTTGCCGATCAACGAGCCAGCCGACGGCAAGCGAAGAGCCAGATCGAGGAGTATCTCGACTACTACGGCGGCGCTGGCGTGCAGCACATCGCCCTCGCCGACTGACGACATCGTCGACGGTACGGCCTGCGCGAGCGGCGTTCACTTTTACGACGCCGTCCACCCTATTACGAAGCCCTGCGTGGCGTCTCGATCGGACAACAAGATCGACGAGGACTGGCCACGCTCGAGGAACTGGGCATCCTCGTCGACCAGGACGACGAGGGCTACCTGCTGCAGATCTTCACCGAAGCCTGCAGGATCGACCGACGGTGTTCATCGAAGTCATCGAGCGCACGGCTCCCGAGGGTTCGGCTCGGCAACTTCAAGGCGTTCTTCGAGGCGATCGAGCGCGAGCAGGCCGCGCGGCAACCTCTAGTAGACCTCTAGGCGTACCTAGCCAGGCCCGCCGCGGTCACCTGAACCATCAATACGGATCGTCGCAGTCGGGCCAGATCAGCGGCTTCTGCAACGAGCTGCCTTATATTTTGACCGACTGGACCACGTCACGAACCGTAGAGATCCTCGAGATGAGAGACGGCGGACCGTGACCGAGCATCAGAAGGCCGCAAGGTCGCAGGCCTCCTCGAACAAGCCGATCGAACAGTAGATCACCCTTGACGAACACAGGAAACGGTTGGATTCAACGCCTGGCGCAGGTCATCGGCACCAGCCGAAACGCAGCGGTTTCGACTTAGCTTTGATGGCGGAGCAATCGTCATGGTGCCGACCTGCTCGACCATGCCGACGAAGATCTGGCGGTTGTCCGATCTCGCCCTGCCCCACGAACTGGCCCAGCTGGTCCTGCTCGACACTTCTACCGGGCCGAGATGATCGTCGGACACCCCT
>CAWKAG010000043.1:0-115959 GCA_963847455.1 uncultured Acidimicrobiia bacterium | reverse complement strand
AGACATTCTCGAGGTTCGTGCGTTCGGCGCCGCCGGCCGGGTCTACCTCGGCGGCGAAGAGGCGGACATCGATGTGGGTTGGCGGGCGGCGGTCGCCGCACTTGAAGGATTAGAAGGTCGGCGAGCACTAGCAAAGATCAAGAAGATCACGTTCAGTAGGAGGAAACAATGGCAGATGCACTAGGAATGATTGAGGCACGGAGCTTCGCAGCGATGGTTGAGGCCGCCGATGCGATGGTCAAAGCGGCCAAGGTGGAGTTCGTGTCCTACGAAGAGACCGGTGGCGGTTATGTGACGGCTGTCGTGCGGGGCGACGTTGCGGCGGTCAAGGCTGCGGTTGAAGCCGGAGTTCGGGGTGGAGAACGCGTCGGCGAAATCATTGCCAGCCACGTTATCGCCCGTCCGCATGATTCCATCGATGCGGTGTTGCCGCTCGGCCGTTCAGAGGCCACCAAGTAGACGGGGGAAACCATGCTTCTCGCACGAGTCGCGGGAACGGTTGTTGCCAGTCGTAAGGAACCCCGTCTTGACGGGCTTACCTTTCTCCTGCTTGAACAGCTCGACATCGATAACAAAGGAACCGGCGGATACGTCGTCGCCGCGGATGCGGTGGGGGCGGGTGTCGGAGAGGTCGTGATGTATGCCAGCGGCAGCTCGGCCCGCCAGACCGAATACACCTTTGAGCGTCCGTGTGACGCCGTGGTCATGGCGATCGTCGATTCCTGGGAAGTGGGCGGTGATGATCGTTACACCAAGTAGGTCAGCTGACCGATGAGCCTCACTGATCAGGAGATCCAGGAGATCATCGACCGGGTGCACCGGCGGATGGGTGAGGTTCCCGCCGGGAGTCGTCCCGGGGTAACGCTGGCCGCCCGGTCCGATCTCGACGTCGAAATGGACCTCGGGGATGGCATATTCGCCACGATTGATGAGGCGGTGGCCGCTGCCAAACGTGCTCAGGTCGACTACGCCAAAATGGGCTTGAAGACCCGCCACGACATCGTTGACGGGATTCGTCGATCGATGTTCGAGCACGCTGAATCCCTGGCACGGCTTGCCCACACGGAGACCGGGCTCGGCCGATACGAGGACAAGGTTAAGAAGAACTTGCTCGTGACAACGAAGACACCAGGTCCCGAAGATCTCGAACCTCAAGCAGTAACCGGCGACGGCGGCATGTCCGTAACCGAATGGGCACCGATGGGGTTGGTCGGGGCGATTACGCCGACAACGAACCCGACTTCGACGATCATTAACAACAGCATCTCGATCTTGTCGGGTGGGAACGCGGCGGTGTTCAACGTTCATCCAGGCGCCAAGCGGGTATCCGCTGAAAACATTCGGCTGATCAATAGGGCGGTCGTGGCGAACGGCGGACCGGCCAATCTGGTTACCGCCATCCCGAATCCGACCATCGACAGTGCCAAAGAACTCATGGTGCATCCCGATATTCGGGTGCTCCTGGTGACCGGTGGTCCGGCCGTGGTTCGTGAAGCTCTTCGAACTGACAAACGAGCGGTGGCCGCTGGACCGGGCAACCCACCCGTGGTGGTTGACGAAACAGCGGACATCGAACGGGCCGGGCGCGCGATCGTGGCCGGCGCGTCGTTCGACAACAACATCATCTGCACCGATGAGAAAATCGGCATCGTCGTCGACACCGTCGGGGATCGACTGATCCGGTCGATGGCCGACGCCGGTGCTTACATTTTGAAGGCTCACGAGCTCAAGCGCCTCGAGCGGGTCATCTTCAAAGAGATGGGGGCACCGAATAAGCCCGGGGTGATCAATCCGGCCTGGATCGGTAAGAACGCCGGAACGATCCTTGCGGAGATCGGCATTCAGTCGGACAAAGATATTCGCTTGGCCGTGGCCGAAGTACCCAACGACCACAGTCTGGTGTGGACTGAACAGATGATGCCGATCTTCCCGGTGACCCGGGTGAGCAACGTGGATGCCGCTATTGATCTGGCGGTCCGCGCTGAGCACGGGTTCCGCCATACCGCCGGGATTCACTCTACGAATGTCGAGACGATCACGAAAATGGCCCGGGCGATGAACTGCTCGATCTTCGTCGCAAACGGATCATTCTTCTCGGGCCTCGGCGAAGGCGGCGAGGGCTATTCGTCATTCTCCATTGCCAGTCCGACCGGCGATGGCCTCACGAGAGCCAGGACATTTTCCCGGCCCCGTCGGGTCAGCGTGGTCGGCGCATTGCGGATCGTCTAGCGAGTGCCGGACACCGTTGCGTTTGGAACCGCCATTGCTTTGCTTGAGTACGCCTCGATTGCGGCGGGGATCGAAGCGGGCGATGCCATGGCGAAGCGAGCCTCGTTGACCGTGATTCATGCCGGAACGGTCCATCCCGGCAAGTACCTCGTGCTGGTTGGTGGCGGGGTTGCTGACATCGAAGAGGCGCTCGATGCCGCCCACCGACTCGAATCCTCGTCGTTGATCGATCAGATGTTCCTGCCAGATCCACATCCTCAGCTGGTGGCGGCCCTGGCGGGAAAGCGTTCAATAGGCGACGGTGAAGCACTCGGTGTGATCGAAACCACCTCCGTATCATCGGTCATCCTGGCGGCAGACGCCGGACTCAAAGGTGCCGGCGTGGTGTTGCGAGAGGTGTACCTGGCTGATGGTCTCGGCGGGAAGGGGTACCTCTTGTTCTCTGGTCCTTTGGTCGAGGTACAGGTGGCGGTCGAACTCGGATCTGAGCAGGTTCCGGCGGACCTCGTCGGGCAGCGGGTAATCGCCCAACTCCATGACGAGATGAACGTGAATCTGGTCGGTGATGGGCAGTTTTCGTCGCGGGTGCGGGGAGCGTGACCTGATGCACCTCGGACGGGTTGTTGGGACAGTGGTAGCGACTGAGAAAACCCCGAACCTCGAGGGGGTCAAGTTCCTTATCGTCCAGCCGCTCACCCGGGACAGCGAGCCGGACGGCCGGGCTGTGATTGCTGCCGATGCCGTGGCGATGGCCGGTCCTGGCGAACTGGTCTACTTCGTTGGTTCCCGTGAGGCCGCCCAGGCCATGCCAGAAACCTTCGTGCCGATCGATCACGCCATCGTCGGAATCGTCGATCAAGTGCACGTCGAGCCCTTTCCTAAGGCTGCACCCAAGAAACGGTCGAAGAAGTGAAGCTGGCGCGCGTTGCCGGGACGGTGGTTTCGACCTTCAACTCACCGGTATTTGACGGACAACGGCTACTGATCTGTGACTACCTGACTCCGGACGGCGAAGCGTCGGGCGGCTACGTGATTGCCGTCGATGTCGTGAGCGCCGCCCCGGGCGAAACCGTCTTGATCCTCGACGAGGGCACCAGCGCTCGCCAGATCATGGGGATCCCTGGCGGCCCGATCCGGGCCATGGTCGTAGGCATCATCGACGAAGTAGCTCAACCATAGATTTCCCTTCCTGCCAGCGGCTAAGCCGATTGAGGTCCGTTGTTCCAACGGTTGAATGCCGTTTCGGTGCGCTTTCTATGTAGATTCGGAGTCGATGCAGGCCTTTCTGTTCACCGATATCGAATCGAGTACGCGCCTCTGGGAGGAGCATCCCGTAGAGATGTCGAAGGCGTTGGAACGCCATGACACCATTATGCGGGAGGCCATCGGGGAGGCTGACGGACGACTGCTGAAGACAACTGGCGACGGAGCGATAGCGGTCTTTCCAAGCGCGGCCGCCGCCATCCATGCTTGTGTTCAAGCCCAACAAGCGTTGATTGAGGAGGCATGGGACACGACTCCTGTCCGGGTACGGATGGGGGTGCACGTCGGGGACACCCAGACCCGCGACGACGATCACTTCGGCCCAGTCATGAATCGGACCGCCCGCATCATGGCGGCTGGTCACGGCGGCCAGGTACTCGTCTCCGAGGCCGCTGCCAACGTTGCCAGCGCCGAGCTCTCCGACGACGCGACGTTTCGGGATCTCGGCACTCATCGCCTCAAAGACCTCACCGAACCAGAACATCTCTACCAGCTGGTCCACCCGGGCATCGGTGTCGAGTTTCCCGACCTAAAGACTCTCGACTCGCACCCGAACAATCTGCCGCTCCAATCGACCGAGTTCCTGGGTCGCACTCAAGAGCTTGCTGCCATCCACCTCATGCTGGAAAACCCGGCGACTCGTCTCCTCACCATCGCCGGACCGGGCGGGGCCGGGAAGACTCGACTTGGCCTCCAAGTGGCGGCTGACCTCGTCGACACCTTCCGGGACGGTGTCTGGTTCGTGGATCTGGCCGCCGATGCCACGCCTGACGATGCCTTCGAGTCCGTCATCCGGGCGCTTTCGCTCTCGGTGTCTCGGACTGGAGCACCGCTCGACGTCTTGAAAAACCGGCTGCGCGACCGGAAGATGCTGTTGGTCCTCGACAACTTCGAGCAGGTCGTTGCCGCAGGTCCCTCAGTTGCCGAGCTTCTCCGGAGCGCACCTGAGATAAAGGTAGTCGTGACCAGTCGCGAAACTCTCCGGGTGAGAGGAGAGCAGGTCTATCCGGTGCCTCCGCTCTCGTTGCCGCATCCTGACCACGCACTCGACCAGATCGCAGAGTCCGAAGCGGTACAGCTGTTCGTTGAACGCGCCGCGGCGGCCCGCCCGGCGTTTGCCCTGACTGACGAGAACGTCGCCGCCGTCGCCGCCATCTGTCTCCGCCTCGACGGCTTGCCGTTGGCAATCGAGCTGGCTGCTTCACGGCTCAACCTTTTTACACCGGCGGACCTGCTGAATCGCATCACTGACCGACTCGATGTGCTCGCTTCCGGTGGACGCGATCTGCCGGATCGACAGCGAACACTATGGGGCGCAATCGGCTGGAGCTACGAGCTGCTCACCGCGGAGGAGCGATCCCTTTTCGACGTGTTTGCGGTGTTTGCCGGTGCTGAGCTGGCTGCACTTGAAGCCGTCGCCAGCGACGCCCTGGGTACGAGCTTCATCCTCGACACTCTGTCGTCGCTCGTCGACAAGAGCCTGGTGCGCCGTAACGAGAGCAGCGGCTCTGTCCGCTTCAGCATGCTCCAGATGATCAAGGAGTATGCCGCCGATCGGCTCGCTGAACGCCCAGATCGGCAGATCGCAGCAATCCGAGCGCACGCCGCCTACTACGCCTCGTTGGCGGCCGAACAAGCTTCCGACCTCCGGGGATCAGGGCGAACAGCCACGCTCCTTCGTCTCGAAGTCGATATCGACAACTTGCGCACCGCCTGGCGGTTTTGGGTCACGGAGATCGACCACGAGCGGCTGGCGCAGATGATGAACGGCATGTGGGAGTTACAAACCGCTCGCGGGTGGTACCACGGTGCCATCGAGCTGGCTGGCGACATGCTCGGTGTGCTGGCCGATACCGAGGTTTCGGCTGAACGCGACGCAGAAGAGCTGAGGCTCCGCATTCGGCAAGCCCGGGCACTGATGGCGGTCTACGGGTACAACCTGGATGTCGAGCAGGCGTTTGCCCGCGCTCTGGAGTTGACCGAGTCCGTCGGTGCTTCCGAGGACCGGGTTCCGGTGTTACGGGCGCTGGCGTCCTACCACCTGCAGACGGCGAACTTTCCGCCGTCACTGCAGATCGGCGAGCAACTCCTCGAAATCGGCCTTGCGACAGGTGATGAGGCCGTGGAACTCGAAGGGCGCAGCGTTATCGCAAACGCCGTCTTGTATGTCGATGCGGATCTCTGTCTAGAGCATCTCGATCACGTCATCCGGCGGTATGACCCGGCCAAACACGGCGCCGGATACCAGCTGGGACCAAACACCGGGGTGACGGCTCGTGTGGCCGCAGGGTTTATGCACTGGGAGGTTGGTGACCTCGAAATGGCAGTGAACCGGATGCAGGAGGCTGTCGAGTTCGCAGCCGGTATCGGTCACCCGTACAGCCTGACTTGGGCCGTGTACCACGAAGGATTCATGGCAGTAAGCCGCGGCCGGTTCGACGACGTACTCGACGCTTCGCGGCGCCTGGCAGCTCTGTCCGAGAAGCATGATTATGTCCTGTGGCGTACCCTCGCCACGGTGCTCGAAGGAGTCGCTGTCGCCGCACTCGATGATCCCCAGGCGGGCATGGCGCTGACCGAGCATGGTGTCGACCTGTACCAGGGGCTTGCCCCACCACCGGTTTTTTGGCCGTTCCTGCTCGGTTTGCGAGCCGCCGTCCACGCCATGGCTGCAGACCTGCCGAAGGCGCTTGACCTTGCGAACGAAGCATTCGCCATTATGGAGGGCACTGGCACGATGCCGCCCGACTTGCTGGTGCGTAAGGGTGACCTGGTGCACGCGTTACGAGGCCCCGAGGATCCAGAGGTCCGTGAGCTCTATGAGCGAGGGGCTGAAATCGCCGCGGCGTTGGGCCTGCGGCTACCGGCACTTCGTGCCCACACCAGGCTCGTGCTCTTACGGCGTGCCCTCGGTGATGAGGACGATGGGTCCGAGGCCCTCGCCGCCGTCCTGGCGACGTTTACCCAGGGCTATGACGAAGTTGACGTCATTGCGGCGCGGGAGACACTCGACGCCTAAAACAGGATCCGCTACGACCTGGCGTGCAGCCCGACTCTTTGGTGCTACAGCCGGTATGAATGTCCGGTGAAGCACAGGCTTTTGGCCGTCAACCGGTGCGCCCGGCCAGTTGTCGCTCCGGTTAGCTGGGAGTGGGCTGGATGACCTGGAACACCGCACCTTGCGGATCCTGGGCGACGATCACCTGGCCGAAGGGTGTGTCGAACGGGCCGTTGAGAACCTTGCCATCGGCTCCAGTGATTCGCGTGGCCGTGTCGGTGATGTCGGCGCTGGCAAAATAGACGAGCCACATGTTGGGCATCCGTCCATGAGCTTCGGGATCCTTGAAAAGGTATCCAGCTACTCCCTGACCGTCGACATCGAGGGTTGTGTACGGCTCCGGCGCTCCGGTATCGGCTGAGCTATGCGACGTCCCGAGAACTTCGTCGTAGAACTTGGCGGCCGTCTCGATGTCGTCGGTGAAACATTCGTTCCAGGTCAACGACCCGGGTTCGTCCTTGACCGTGGCGCCAATGTGGTCGTTGGCCTGCCACAAGCTGACAGCAGCACCAGTCGGATCCGCGATCACGGCCATGCGTCCTGAGTCCATGACCTCGAATGGGGGAGCTATGACGGACCCGCCGGCCGGGTCCACTCTTTCCACGGTGGCGTCCACGTCCTCGACGGTCAGATACGTGTTCCACATGGCTGGCATCTGGGGCGGTCGCCCATCGGGCATCGGCGAAATAGCGGCGACGTCCCGACCGTTGAGGCGGGCCATCGTGTAGTAGATCCCGTCGCCGACCGGATTGTCCTCATAGGACCATCCGAATACGCTCCGGTAGAACGCTTTGGCGCCAGCCTGATCTCTGGTCGTGAGGTCCGCCCAACTGGGAGTGCCTTGCTGGTACGAGTCGATCACGGGCATGGCTTCTCCATTGTTTTGGGGATGGTTCAGGGACATGGTCGGTGTTTGCCAACCGGTGTAGATGCTACGACGACACGGTGGTTAGTGAGCGATCGAGCATGTCGATGAAGATGTCGATGTCGGACTTCGTCGTTACCAGGGGAGGGCGCAGTTTGAGAATGTGGGCATGTTCGCCGTCCTTTCCAACCAGCGCCCCGTTCTCTCGCATGACTTCGAGCAGTTCGAGGGTCGCAGCCGTTGCCGGCTCCTTGGTCAGCCGGTCGGTTACCAGTTCCAAGCCAGCGAGGAGACCGCGTCCTCGCACATCGCCAATCAGCGATTGGGTCTCCGCCAGTTTCCAGAGTTGCTCCTGAAGGTAGACGCCCATCGCACGAGAATTCTCGACGAGGTATTCCCGCTCCATTACATCGAGAACCGCCAATCCCGCCGCGCAGGACACCGGGTTGCCTCCGAAGGTCGAAAAGAGCCGGACCTGAGCCTGGAACTCATCGAGGATGGCCCGGCTGGTGATCACGACGCCGAGCGGGTGACCATTCCCAACCGGTTTACCGAGCGTCACGATGTCGGGTCGCATGCCCAGCAGTTCGTGACCCCACATGGCTCCGAGCCGACCGAATCCACTTTGAACTTCATCGGCAATGACGAGTCCGCCGGACGCCCGCACCGTGGCCGCTATCGCTGGTAGAAAATCGTCGGGTACATCCGGGATGCCGCTTGAGCACATGGCGGAGTCCACGATGAAGGCTGCCGGTTTCATCCCGCGCGCCTCTAGTCGTTCGATCGCCGCCTCGGTGTCGCGGGTCGCTATTTCGGCTGTTGTCACCTCCCGTCGGTAGCCGTCGGGAGCCGGGATCTCTTCAACGTGGGTGGCGCGGTCGAGGCCCTTGGCGGTCGTCATGTCGATGCCCGCCTGGGTGATGCCGTGGTAGGCGTTGTGCATGACGAGGAGGCCGGCGCTGCCCGATACGACCTGGCTGATCTGCCAGGCAACATCGTTGGCTTCTGATCCAGAGTTGACGAACAAACATACGTCGAGGTCGGCACCGAGCGTTGCGGTCAGGCGGTCGGCGTACTCCACCGAGTTGTTGTACAGATAGCGCGTGTGCGTGTTGAGTGCGGCCAGTTGGCGTGACACGGCGTTGACGACGTGGGGGTGAGCGTGCCCCACGGTCGGCACGTTGTTATAGAAGTCGAGGTACCTGCGGCCATCGGATCCGTACAACCAAACGCCTTTTCCTCGTTCAAGGTGAAGCGTCTCCTTGTAGAAGTGTGGAGACTTCTCTCCCATCACTCGCTCACGTTCGGCCCGGAGCTTGGCGCTGTCCATGGTGCCATCGATGGGCATCGGGAAGCGGGTAGCCCTTCGCAAGCCGATCCGCATCTCCGGCGCAGTTGCCAGCAGAGTTTCGATCTGACTCCACAGTTGGACCTCGTAGTCGTGGTAGGCGGGAACGAGGGGCCAGAGGGCGTTGCGGGCGGCAACGATCGTGGCGGTCATGGCCATCCGCCCGAGGATGAGATCGACGAGAACATCAGCCTCGTCTTCCTCGAGGGGAAGCACCGAGTCGTATCCAACGGCTACGTCGAACATGCCTTCTGGAGACAATGACGGGCGACCGGTCAGATCGGTAGCGACGGCCAGGTCCATAATGAGTGGTGCGTACACCATGTCGCCGAAATCGATAATGCCGGCAATCTCGGTCGGCCGGTTCGGGTCGATGAGCAGGTTGCCCGTGTGGGCGTCCTGATGAACAACCTGATGGCGCATCCGCGCAGTCCGGGGCAGGATTTCGTCCCGTACTCTTGCGATGATGCCTTCGACGTTGTGGCGAGCGACCTCGTCAGAAATGCTGTCGGTGTACCTGAGCAGCTTGGGCATCTTGGTCATCGTCCATGGATGCTCTTGGTCGGCCGCCGGATGATAGAAACCTCGCAGCGCCAGGTCGAGTCGGGCGAGCATTCTGCCGCTACTACGCCGGAGGGCAGGAGTGTCGAGTTCAGGGTGACTGCGGATCGTGTCGCCCGGTACAAATGACATGAGTCTGACGACGTAGTTCGTGTCATCGAGGTCTCTCAGGTGCCCGGTGTCGGCTCCGCTCAGGGTCGGGAGGGCCCGGGGAACCGGCAGCTCCGGATCGCGGGCGGCAATGTGGTGGAGCGCCTTGATCTGGAGATCGACAACCCCTGGATCTTCGTCGGCGTTGCATATCTTGAACAGGTAGGTGCCTTCGGAGGTAACCACCCTCGTGTTCTGGTCGCGTTCGCTGTCCAATTCGGTGAGGGCTCCCTCGAGCCCGTATGTCTTAAGGATCGTGCTGGCGATCAGCTCCGTTGGTACTCGGGGGGGATTGCGATCCATAAATTTCACAAGTGCGACGATAGCGGGATCGTATGCGCGAGCGGCCAAATTTGCGTGTCAAGGGTGCTTGTCGTATAGTCAAGGAAACTTGACATACGTCAGGCCAGCGGTCAGAGCGGCCGGATAGGGGAATGACATGACGCACCAGATCGAAGGCACCGAATCGAAGACCCGGCTCGGGCGGATGCGCGGCTATCTGCACTCTCCGGGAGACAGTTATCAGCTCCTGGGTTGGACACTCGCTTGGGCCCTCGCTTTCGTTGCCGCGTCGTGGACCCTACGCGGTGACTCAGTGGCCGGCGGTGCCGCCTGGGTCGTGGCTTTGGTGCCAAACCTATTGGCGGTAGCGGTAGTTCTCGTCTACATGCGATTCCTGCGGGATGCCGACGAACTAGTTCGGCGAATTCAGCTGGAGGGCCTTGCCTTCGGTTTTGGAGCCGGTGTGATCTTTGCGATGGGATACCAACTCGTTGAGCGTGCCGGAGCACCCCAGCTGAGTCTCGCCGATCTCGCGGCCGGCATGATGCTGGCGTTCGTGGTCGGGGTGGTGCGAGCCAACCGGCGGTATTCGTGAATAACAACCTGCGCGTTCTGAGAGCCGAGCAGGGCTGGAGCCAGGCAGAGCTCGCAAGTCGGTTGGCGGTCTCCCGGCAGACGGTCAATGCCATTGAGACGGGTAAATATGACCCGAGTCTTCCGCTCGCATTCAAGCTGGCCCGACTCTTCGGCAGGGCGATCGAGGACATGTTCGACGAGGGCATGGCTGAACCGGCCGTCGAGGTCGGGCGGGTCAAGTAGGCGGCGAAGCCGTCACAACGGTCGTCGTGACGGTCGCGACGTACAACGTCCTGAAGATGCAGTATTAGATCGGGCCTTGACCTTACACGCCGAGGTGAGCCGTCTTGGCAGCTTCGTCCGCCTTCAGTTCATCGGCAGTTCCGGTCCATACGATCTCGCCGTGGGCTCCCATGATGGCGATCCGGTCGGCCAGCGACAGCGCCAGCCCGAGGTTTTGCTCGACCAGCAAGATTGACAGGCTCGGCCCCTTGAGTTCAAGTAAGCGATCTCGGATCGTTCCCAGCACGATTGGTGCGAGCCCTTCGGAGGGTTCATCCATGAGTAAGAGGGACGGGTTCGTCATGAGTGCCCGACCGATGGCCAGCATCTGCTGTTCGCCGCCTGACAGATTCCGTGCGAAGCTGGTTTTGCGTTCGGCAAGTCGGGGGAAGAACCCGTATACCCGATCGAGGGTCCAGGGTTCCGCGCCCTCTTGCGTGGGCCGGGCCGTGACGTTCAGGTTTTCGACGACGGTGAGGCTGCCAAAGACATGACGGCCCTGCGGTACGAGTCCGATGCCTAGCCGAGCAATGTGGAAGCTCTCCAGAGTGGTGAGTTCTTTGTCGGCAAATCTGATGCTGCCACGTCGGATCTCAGGCGGTCGGATACCAGCGATGGCGCTGACCATCGTTGTCTTGCCCATGCCATTACGTCCGAGTACGGACAAAACCTCTCCTGCGCCGAGTTCGAGATGCAGATCATCGATGATGGCCGCAGTACCGTAGGAACAAGAGAGACCGTCAATGGTCAGCATTATCAACTTTTCAGATAGACGTCTTGGACGCGTTGGTTGGATCGGATCTCATCCGGGTCGCCTTCAGCGATCATCTTGCCGTTGTCGAGCACGAGAACCCGTTCGACTAGTTCGAGGGCGATGTCCATGTCGTGTTCGATCAGCACGATGGTTAGGTCTCGGGGAAGGCCCTCGACCAACTCCTTCATCGTTCGTCGCTCGGCGGCAGAAAGACCGGCAGCTGGTTCGTCGAGAAGCAGGATCTCAGGCTCGGTTGCGAGGGCTATCGCAATTTCGAGCGACCGCTGTTTGCCATGCGACATCTCCGAAACCACCGTAAATCGCTCATCGGAAATATGAAGCTGATGCAATGCCTTCGTGATACGGTCGTCGATCGAACCGCGGATTCGCAATGGCCTCCAGGAGTGGAAGCGAGATGGCGTGCGGGCCTGAGCGGCGATCGCCATGTTTTCCTCCACAGTCAGGGCCTGAAACAGTTCGGTTACCTGGTACGTTCGCCCCAACCCACGTTGAGCCTTCCGGTTGGGTTGGGCTCGAGAGGTGTCGACGCCAAAGAGGTGCACCCGACCGATTGTCGGGCGCACCTCTCCGGAGATGGCTTTGAACAGGGTGGTCTTTCCTGCCCCGTTGGGTCCGATGACGGCCCACCGACTCCCACGCTCGACGCGGAAGGTCACGCCATCGACGGCCGTCACGCCGCCGAAGCGGACCGTGACGTCGTCGACGTGAAGAATCGGTGAAGCCGTGGTCATCCGTTATCCGCCTGCGTTGCCTTGGAAATCCCTCGAGTAAACGGGCTGCTGCAGGTATTCGTCAGCCGTCATTGGCCAGAACTGATCGATGTCTTCGAACGTGTCGATCACGATATTCCAAACCCGACCATCATCGCGAACGACGACCTGGCGGATGTAGATGTCGTAAATGGGATTGCCGTAGTCATCGAGTGTTGAAGGACCGAACGGGGTGATCAGTTCGAGGCTCTTCATCATGTCGAGGGCAGCTGCCTTGTCCGACATGTCGCCTCCCATGGCCTGGATCGTCTCGTCGATGTACTGAGCGGCCGTCCAAGTGGCGGCTGCGTAGTACGACGGGAGACGACCGGTCGCCGCGTCGAACAGCGCCACGAACTCCTCGGTCTCCGGGGCCTCTCGTCCTTCGGCCCAGTGACCGGACGAGATCATCCCTTCGACTTGATCGCTCGGCACGTTGCGGATGTTCGAGACATCAGCAGTTACCTCACCGGCCAGAATGGGAATCTCATCCTTTAGGCCAAAGTCCGACCAGTTCTGGAAGAAGTCCGAAACGCTTGCTCCGACTTCCAGCACGAACACTGCGTCAGGGTCGAATCCGTCGAGCTGTGTCACGTACGTGCCAAGGTCGGTCGAACCGAGCGGGTTCCAGAGCTGCTCATTCGGGTCCACTGTTCCGCCGGCGGCGGTGAACACCTGGGTGAATCCACCGCACATCTCCCATCCGAAGGCGTAGTCGGTGCAGATTGATGCAGCGCTGGTGTAGCCCTGATCGAACGCCCACTGTCCAAGCACATGGGACGTCTGGCTAGAGGTCCAACCACCTGCCCGGGTGAAGTTTGGATAGAGCGTCCGTTGCGTCAGATCGTCGGCAGACCCGATAGGCGACATCATGATGACATCCGGGTTGTCCGCGAGGCGTTCCGCTAGGGCTGCGGTGACGTTGGCGAGAAGCTCGCCGACGATGATGTCAGCGCCGTAGTTGTCAACGAGTTCGTCCACCTTCTGAAGGGCAGTGTCCGGGTTTCCGGCGGTGTCCTCAATTCGGAATTCGACGGTGCATCCGCCGATTTCCATCGGGTGATTCGCCCAATACAGCTCGAATCCATCCTTGGCGTCTGTCCCTGAGGCAGCCAGACCGCCGGTCAACGGCTGCAAAACACCAATCCGGATCGGTTCGTCGCACATGAAGGCGGACATCGTCGTGTCTGAAGTTCCGGTGGTGGTTGCTGTTGTGTCACCTGTTGAGGCTGTTGTTGTAGTCGTAGTGGTGTCGGCGGCCGTGTCATCGCTGGCGCTGGGATCCGTACATGCCGATAGCAGCATGACAAACACGGCTAGCCAAGCCAATATCCGTCTGGTATTTCTCATGTGTCCTCCTGGTTGCTCATTGTGCTGACTGAGGTTCTAAAGAAACTTGTCGTTCGCGTCGGTTCCATACATCCGATATGGCCCCGACCAGCCCGCGTCGGGCGAAAAGGACGACCACCACGAAGATCAGACCCATCAGCGTGGGCCAACGATCGACATAGATGCTGACGATATTCTGGACGGCCACGATGATGAAGGCTCCGATCATCGGGCCGATCAACGTGCCGACGCCGCCGAGTATTGCCTCCAATACGCCGATGGCAGAAGCTGCCAACACGACCGATGATGGGCTGATGAAACCGTTCAGGTAAACCAGCAAGATGCCGGCAACCGTCGCAAAGAACCCGGACAGCATGAAGACGTACAGCTTCTGGGCGGTGGTGTTGTACCCGAGCATCCGCATGCGGGTCTCGCTTTCGCGCAGGCCCTTGAGGGATGCCCCGAACGGTGATTTGACTATCACGCCAAGCAGGAACCAGCAGACGACGACTACGAAGAGTACGAGGTAGTAATACTTCCAGTAAGGGTCGACGATCTCGGGTCGTGGGATCCCGGTGAGTCCGTTTTCGGCACCTGTGACCTTGTACAGGCGGATCGAGAGTCCCCATATGATCATTCCTTGAGCGAGCGTGATCATGATGAAGTAGACGTCGTTTGACCGCATTGCCATGAGGCCAAATATCAGCGAGGCAAGCATGCCGGCGAGCAGGCCCACCCCGATTTGAGCGGCGAACCCCGCCCCGGCTTTCGAGGCCATGTAGCCAACTCCGTACGCGGCCGTGCCGGAGACGCCGGCATGGCCGAGGGTGACGAGGCCCACATAGCCGGCAAGAAGATCGATACTCTGGGCGAATAGACCTCCGATAAGTGCCAGGCTGATGAGGCCCACAATGTACTTGGGGAAGAGGTACGGCGCGGCAACCCCGATCCCGAGGCCGATTGCCGCCAGACCCACCAGAATTCGCGTCTTGATCGAAAGCCTTCGAATCATGAAAGTTTCCCCAACAGGCCCTGTGGGCGAACCATGAGAATGATTGCCATCGGAGCGAATAGCGTGAAGAAGGACAGTTCAGGGACGAGGGCTTTGCCGAAGGAGTCGATTAGACCGACGATGATCACGCCGAGCATGGCCCCCTTCAGACTGCCGAGCCCGCCGATGATGACGACGGCCAGTGCGAAGAGGAGAATCTCGAAGTCTTGCCCTGGCAAGAGGGTCAGGAAGGCTCCACCGATGACCCCGGCGAAACCAGCCAGGAAGGCTCCGAACATGAAGGCCCCGGTGAAGACCGCCTTGATGTTTACTCCGAGTGCGGCCACCATTTCGCGATCGTCTACACCAGCCCGCACCATGGCACCCCAGCGGGTCTTTTTCTCAATCCAGAACAGGAGTACACCCATGAGGATGGCGCAGGCGATGACGAACAGCCGGTAGCGGGGATAGGCGAAGTCGCCAACCCGGAGTGCGCCGTTGAGCCAGGACGGCTTGGGGATGGGAGTCGGGTCGCCGCCCCAGATGGCGAGGGCCAGATCGCCGAGAATGAATGTGAGTCCGATGGTGAGCAGCACTTCCGGCTGGGCCATGCCCCGGATCGGACGGAGGAGGATTCTCTCGGTGAAGAGGCCAAGCACCATGATCGCCAGAGCGGACACGAGGATGGCTAGCCAGAAGTTCCCGGTGGCGCGTACCGTGGTGATGCCGACGTAGCCGCCGACCAGATAGAAACCACCATGGGCGAGATTGGTGATCCGCATGAGGCCGAAAATGAGCGTGAAGCCGCTGGCGAGAAAGAAGAGAACCGCACCGAAGCTGAGTCCGTTCAAGATCTGCGAGAAGAACGCTTCGAGGCTCATCTGCGTCAGAATCCACCAGATGAGCAAGACGAAAGGCACGACGGTTATGGCGAGGATTCTGTTTCGCTTCGCCCTCGATTCTGCGGCGAAAGCAGCCATGGGGTCGAACTCAACTTCGGCGCCTATGTCTGTCATGCCCCCCCTCCATCGGTTGGCCGTACTTTGCACGATATAGGATTCGACACGGCGCTGGGTCCGAAACGACACATGGATTGTCGTTGAGCGGTGTCACGCCAGTTCGCTCAGGGCCTGCTTTGGGTCGGTTGGCTGCCACCACCGGTTGAGCCCAAGGTCCTGGGCGATTACTCCCGCGGCGTTATATCCCGGCTGTCCGTGGAAGCTTCCGCCAGGGTGCTGGGATGGCCCAACCAGGTAGAGGCCGTCGATGGGTGTGTGGTACCCGGGCATGGCTGGGGTGGGCCGATTGAACAGCCAGTTTTCGGGGTGGAAGCTGCCGTGGTGGCGATCGCCACCCCGCATTGAAATGATCCGGGCCTCGGTCGCATCGGGAGAGTGCGTCGTTACCGCCATGGTCACGTCGTCAAGGTTTGGAGCGTATTTTCGATACGTATTCGTGATCGCGGTGAGTCGGTCGCCGATTGCCTGCGTATCCCACTTGCCGCGCATCGGTGGGCCGGGCACGAAGTGCCAGCCGAAGGTGGTGTGGTGGTTGGTGGGGGCCTGGCTGGAATCGTGAACGGTCGGAATCGAGACATGGATTGGTCCGGTCGGGATGTTTTCAGCGCTACGGATGGCGTGCATGTGAGCAACCAGGTCGTCCGACGATTCATACCCGAGCGCCAGGTTCAAGGCGTGTGGTACATCGGGATAGTGCTGCTCTGCTGCAAAGACGGGTCGGCCCGACATCGCCCAGTGGACTCCGAACAGAGCTTCTTCCAACCATCGGTAGTTGGCCAGGTCGTCCCGCAATGATGGGTCGAGGTGTTCGCCGCCCACCAATTCCAACATGGTGATCGGTGCCGGGGTGGCGCTGGCCACGAACCTGCCGGCTTTGATCCGCCTGCCGTCGACGAGCGTGACCCCAGTAGCTCGACCGTTTTTGACGTCGATGGATCCGACGCGGGCGTTGGTGACGACGGTGACACCGGCGTCGATAGCGGCTGCTGCGATCGCCCGCGCTACCACATAGGTACCCCCTTCGATGAGCCGACCGCCCTGGCTGTTGGATAACGCCAACGCCACAATCGAGCCGATTCCTGCGACGTCGAGGTTCGGTACATAACCGCGCACTGAGACGTTGAACAGAATCAGCGACCGGAGCGGTTCGAATTCGAAGTATTCACGAACCAGGTCGAGTGGCGTCTGCGCATCGAGTTCGAGCCACCGCCTACCCATCTTCGACTTGGACAAGATGTCGTGTTGGAGGTCGGGTTCGATGGGTGGGCCGAACCGCATGGGCGTGTCGACCCGCGCCGTCAGTTCGGTGAATTCGTCATAGAGGAGGCGGTAGGCCTCGGCGTCTCGTTTGGAGAATTGGCCGATCGATGCGACCGATCGATCCGTCTCGTTGTAGGTAACCAGGGCACGTTCGCCGCCATCAAATGGAACTGCGTTCTGGGCGGCGGGAAAGATCGACCTGGCGCCATACCGGTCCAGATCGAGGTCGCGCCATACGGCGTAATCGGGAGTCCAACGAACGAAGTAGGCATGAAGGTTGTGTTTGAAGAGTGGCAAGGTGGCGTATTCGGTGGTTGTGCCTCCACCGATCTGAGGAGCGGCTTCGAGTACGACGATCTTCTGACCGGCCTTGGCCAGGTAGGCCGCAGACACAAGCGCGTTGTGCCCACCTCCGACGAATACTCCATCGGCGTCGGCGGGTATGCGGACATCGGTGATCTCGGCGCTCATGCGCGCGACCAATCGAGAGCGCCCCGGCCGACCAGGTCTTTTGCACGCAGCCGATCATGGATTGCGAGTACCTCTGCCGGGCCTTCTACCTGACCGATGATCGGTCTGATGCTCCCATCGGCAACGAGGCGAGCTGCCTCAGCGACCTGCGTTTTCGAACTGTATCGGCTGCCGTAAATCGTCAACTCGCGAAAGACCATGTCCCTGGCTTCGAGGCTGATCGGCCGATTCGGAAAGGTGGTCATCATCACGAGCCGCCCGTCCATGGACAGGTGAGAGATAGCCCAATCGGCCATTTCAGATCGACCGACGAGGTCGATTACCACCGTCGGCGGACCTTCCGGGAAGACCGTGTCGACAGCCTCGAGTTGGGCCGCGTCGACGGCGAGGGCTCCGACCGCTTCGATCTCCTCGAATTTGGCTATGTCGAGGCCGGCCACCCTGGCACCCCGGAGAAGCGCGATCTGGATCATGTGCATGCCAACCCCTCCGCCGGCTCCGAAGATCGCAACCCGGTCTGAAGGTCCGATGCCGGCACGATCGGCGACGTGGACGGGTGTCGCCACGGCGTCGGGTACCACGGTTGCGGCAATCGGGTCGAGTTCGTCCGGAACGACGACTATGTTGCTGGCGGGCAAGGCGACCATGGGTGCATAGCCACCGTCGCGGTGGACCCCCACCCAGCCCGCCAGGTTGGAGCATTGGGGGTCGCGCCCAGCTACGCAGGCGTCGCACTGTCCGCACGTCAGATAGAAGTAAGCGACGACCCGACGTCCGACAAGGCCGGAATGGGTTCCGGGTCCGACTTCGATCACCCGGCCGACGAGTTCGTGTCCCGGGACCCGGGGGAGGAGGTCGGGCGAGTTGTCCAGATCGCCGTTGATGCAGTTGAGAACGGTGAGTCCGACACCGCACGCTTCAACGTCGATGAGTACTTCGCCAGGACCGGCAATCGGATCAGCGAGGTCGGTCCAGGTCGGATCCGATCCCCATTGTTCGACTCGATAGCCTCGCATCGTCGCGCTTTCTCGTGGCCAGTCCTCGAAGCCGATCCTATATCGTGCCAAATTCGCGCGCCCACGGTGGGGTGGCATATTCCTCGACCACCCCTCCCATTCTCCAACGAGTGTGCATCCAGGCTCGATATACCGAACCGTAAGCACACTCGTTCAAGCAGAGTGCGCCGCTCACCGGACGAGTGTGCATCCAGGCTCGATATTGCGAACCGTAAGCACACTCGTTCAGGGGGGGGTTACTCGGAGAGTTCCCTGGCGGCGATGTAGTCGATCTCGATGAGCCACTCGGGGCGGGCCAGGCCCGAGATGTACATCAGCGTCGAGGCGGGGCGGTGATCGCCGAGTGCTGCATCGCGGACCGCCTTGGCGCCGTCGTGGTCCGCCCGGTCGACGAGGAGCATGTTGAGCTGCACGATATCCTCGATGGTCATGTCGGCTTCCGCCAGGACCGCCCGGATGTTGCTCCACACCAGTTCGGCTTGCCCGACGATATCGGTGGGTGTCGTGCCATCGCCGGCGACCCCGGTCTGGCCTGCCCCGAATAGCCAGCGCACCGGGCCGGTGAACTCGACGCCGTGGGCATAGGTTGCGAAGGGTCCGGCAATCTGAGGAGGATTGATCCGCCGCATAGTCAGACCCGGTGATCCGCGACGAGAACGGAGCGTCCGGTTGCGGCACTTTCGACCGCAGCAGCCATGACCGTGACTGCCGCCAGACCGACCTCACCATCGACTTCAACATCGATTTCGCCCCTGATGGCTTTGGCGAACGCTCCCATTTGATCAGCCACTGCGTCGTTTGGCTCAAATTCGACAGCCTGACGGGCCGGGTCGCCGATGTCCTGCTTGAACAGCATCCGCCCGTCGCCTTCCATGTAGGCCGCTCCGGCATCTCCGTACACGGCCGACTTCGACATCATTGGCGTGAAGAAGGACGTGACCAGCGTGCCCAACGCACCCGATTCGAACTCAACCGCCAGGACGGTCGTCTCGTCGATCGGCTTGGTTCGCCCGGCACGGGTGTACGCGGACACTGCTTTGATGGGACCGGCGAAGTACTGCATCGTGTCGATCTTGTGGATCCCGAGCGAGGTCATTCCGCCGAGTGGGCTCTGATCGGGATCCCAGCGCCATGCCTCGTCGGGCATCTTGTGACCATTGGGGACCGACTGATGCGCTTCGACCGTCTCGATATCTCCAAGTTCGCCGGCATCGATCATCGCCTTGATCATCCGGTTGGCGGTCATGCGTCGTCGTTGGTGGCCGGTCTGGAGGAGCACACCTCCCGCCTTGGCCGCTTCGATGGCCGCCCGACCGTCCGCCGGGCTCAAAGTGAGTGGCTTCTCGATGAAGATGTGCTTTCCGGCGGCTGCGGCAGCCTGGATCAAAGAGAGATGACTCTGATGCGACGTGGCGATGATGACTCCGTCGATGTTGCTATCCGCCAGGATCGACTCGAAAGAGTCTGCGGCTGCAAAGCCATGGGCTTCGGCAAAGGCCTCCCGGCTTTCCGGGGTGCGAGCGAAACAAGTGACTACTTCGCCTTCACCGCTCTTGGCCACTGCATCGGCCAAAACCCCACCCCACCAGCCGAGTCCGATGCTTGCCAGTCGTACTTTTTCAGACACTATTCGCTCCTTTGCGGCCCGTCTTGCAGCCCGATCCTATATCTTGTCATATTGACATGGTTCGAGAAGGGTTGGCGTGGAACAGACCATCAAAGGTGGAATAGTCGTCGGCCCGGACGGTCAACTGCCCGCGGACGTGGCGATACGCGATGGTCGCGTGACCGCCATCGGACCCGACCTGGCGAGCGTTGGCCACCTCATCGATGCCACCGGTCTGCTCGTGATGCCCGGCATGGTCGACACCCATGTTCATCTGATGGATCCTGGGCCGACCGAGCGGGAAGACTTCCCGACCGGCACCCGTGCCGCGGCCGCCCGCGGGGTTACGACGATTATCGAACACACGCATGCCCACCCGATCCGCTCAGTGGCCGACCTGGATGACAAGGTCGCCTATCTGGCTGGTCGCTCCAACGTCGATTTTGCCGTGGCCGCCCACACCTGGCCGGACCGGATCGCTGAGATGCCGGCCCTCTGGGAATCCGGGGTGGCATTCTTCAAGATGTTCACTTGCACGACCCATGGAGTGCCCGCCCTCGACGGTGCCCACCTGCTCGCCGCGCTGACGGCGGTGGCGAGTGTCAACGGTCGATGCCTCATCCACTGCGAGGACGAATCGATCACTGCCGAAGCCGAACGGGTGCTCAAAGAAGCCGGGCGTGCCGACCCGGCCATTCTCTATGAATGGCGAAATCGGGAAGCCGAACTGGTCGCAATCGCGGCGGCGTCGGTCCTGGCCGAAACGACCGGAGCCAAGGCGACCATGGCGCACGTGTCGAGTCCCGACGTGCTGGCGATCATCCAGTCAGCTCAACAACGCGGCGCTGACATCGCCGCCGAAGCCTGCCCGCAATACGTCACGTTGCATGAGGACGAGGTTCACGATCATGGGGCGCTTAGAAAGTTCACACCCCCAGCCCGAATCCGCAGCGACGGCGAAGCGACGGCGATGTGGGACCAGGTGCGGGCTGGAGGCTACTCGCACTTCTCGACGGACCATGCTCCTTCAACGATCGCCCAGAAATCGACGGGCGGAATCTGGGAGGCGCCATTCGGGCTTCCCGGGATTGATACCACCCTGGCTTTCCTGCTCGACGCCGCATCCAATGGAGAGATCACCATGTCCGATGTGGTCCGCCTGTACTCGACCAGTCCCGCCGATCGGTACGGTTTGGCTCCTCGCAAAGGCCGTCTCGAATCGGGGTCTGACGCCGACATCGTTCTCGTCGACCCGGCCGGCTCGTGGACGGTCACTGACGAAGATGTCATATCCAAAGCCGGTTGGAGTCCGTATTCGGGACGTACATTTAGGGGCCGGGTCGTGGCTACGTATCTGGGTGGTGTCGAGGTTGGGCGCGACGGGGTCGGCCACGACGAACGTCGGGGTACGTTTCTCAATCCCAGGAGGATGCATGATCGTTGAAACCCTGGCAGGACGAGTCAGTCTTGAGCAGCTAGGCGAAGGTCCAGACTTGGTCTTGCTGCACTCGCTTCTCTCCGACCGCCATGTGTTCGATCGGGTGGTTCGGCACCTGGCCAAAAGTCATCGGCTCAGCCTGGTGGATCTGCCCGGTTTTGGCGCCACGACTCCGGCCGAGCCAACGATGGATGCCTACGGCGACTGCATCGGCAGTCTGCTTGAGGCTGGTGAGTATGACCCTGGGACGACCACGGTTCTCGGAAACGGTCTTGGCGGATTTACCGCGCTTGCCACGGCAGTCCGTCACGGTCAGAGGTTCAACAAACTGATCTTGGTGGGATGCGGATCTTCGGTTCCGCCAACAGGTAAACCGGCGTTCCTGGCGATGATCGACAAGGTTGAGCAAGGTGGCATGGAAGCGGTGGTGGATCTGGCGATCGCCCGAATCTTCCCCGCTGATTTCATGACGGCCAATCCGGACATGGTCGCCGAGCGGCGGGAGGTGTTGCTGCGCACCGATCCGGTCGCCTTCCAAACCGCCTGTCGGGCCATTCACGACGTCGACTATGACGCCGATATGCCCGGAGTTGCGAATCCGACTTTGCTGGTGGTCGGGAGTGACGACCTGGCAACGCCACCGGCGTTGAGTCAGGCGCTCCATCGGACCATCCCGAACTCGACGTATATCGAACTCGCCGGGGTGGCTCATGGGCCTCAGCTCCAGTCGCCCGACCGCTTCCTGGCCGCCACCGAACCGTTCTTGGCCGCCTAGCGATGGTCGAACCCCGACCGTATCGACAGCAGGCTGTCAAGCGGGTGGAAGATCCCGCATTGGTACGCGGTGAGGGGCTCTTTGTCGGAGATATTCGTAAAGACGGTCTCTTGCATGCGGCCTTCGTGCGCTCGACCGAAGCACACGGAACCATCACCGGGATCGATCTCGACGAAACCGCCGCCGCTCCGGGTGTGGTGGCGGTGCTCACCGCCGACGACTTCGATATCGCCGACAGCCCGGCCATCGGGCCGGTTCAGGTCGACGGCATGCTGCGACCCGCCCTGGCGCGTGACACGGTTCGGTACGTTGGGGAGGCGGTCGCCGTTGTGATCGCCGAGACCGAAGCCCAGGCGGCCGACGCTGCCGACCTGGCGTGGGTCGACATCGACTCGCTTCCGGCAGTCATGACCGTCGACGCGGCGCTGGACGGCGACGTTCTGCTCTTCCCGGAGTTCGGATCAAATGTTGCCGAACGGTACGTACAAGGTGATTCCAACGACGGTTGGGACTACCCGGTGGATGTCGCGGTGACGGTCCACAATCAGCGGCTGGCCCCGGTCCCCATCGAAACCCTCTCGGCGTTGGCAGATCCGACCGGCGACGGTGGCATCACGCTGTATGTCGGTCATCAAATGCCGCACGTTCTCAAACGGCAATTGCGCGAAGCTTTGGGACTCGACATCGAGGTCGTCGTTCCCGATGTCGGTGGCGGATTCGGATTGAAGGGCCGGCCCTATCCGGAGTATCCGATCCTTGTCTCGGCGGCCCATAGGCTCGGGCGGGCCGTCCGGTGGCTACAGACCCGGCGCGAGCATATGGCGTGCGGTACCCATGGAAGGGACATGACCCATACGATGCGCATTGCAGGGGACCGGGATGGACGCATTCGCCGATTGCACATCGATATGACCGCCTCCCTGGGTGCGTACCCGCATACGAGTGCCCAGGTTCCTGTCTATGCGCGACTCACCGCTCAGGGCATGTATGACATTGCACAGTTCTCGGTGACGTCGACGTCGGTTGTCACCAACATGGCGCCTACTGCCCCGTATCGGGGAGCCGGCCGACCCGAGTCTGCCTATGCGATCGAACGGGCCGTCGAAGCCTTCGCCGAGGCGGCTGGGGTCGATCCAATCGAGGTCCGGAAGAAGAACCTGGTCGGGTCGTTTCCGTACCGTTCGAACACCGGAGCTCTCTACGACAGCGGTGACTACGACGCAGTGCTGGCCCTGGCTGTCGACCTGATCGGATTGGACGACTATCGAAGCCGGCAGGCTGCCCGACGGGAGGCTGGCGAGCGGCCCCTCGGGATTGGTTTCGGAGCATTCGTCGAACGGGCAGGCGGGCCGATCGATTCGGGAGAGTACGCCCGAACCGAACTGGCCGACGACGGCACCCTCATCGTGCGAACCGGGTCGACGCCCAACGGGCAGGGCCACCACACGGTCTGGGCGCAGGTGGCGAGTCAGGTCTTTGACGTGGATGTCGATCGGGTTCGGGTCATAACCGGCGACACCGCCCAGATTGCCGACGGATTCGGCTCGGTCGCGAGTCGTTCCGCTCAAATCGGCGCGTCCGGCGTGTGGCGAACCTCCCAGTCGGTTCTTGAACTCGTCAAGGAACGGGCCGCCAAGAAACTCGAAGCCTCGGTGGCGGACCTGTACATCGAGGACGGCGTGATCGGCGTCGTTGGAGTTCCCGGCGTTGGCGTGCGGCTTGACGAGATCGCCGCTGACGCCGCCGAGGCGGGGGACCGGCTGGCCAGCGAGGAGTTCTACTCGCCTCATGCCCAGACCTTTCCGAATGGTGTGCATGTAGCGGTCGTGGAGGTCGACACCGAGACAGGCGAGATCGACCTGCTCGACTTCGTAGCGGTCGACGATTGCGGCAATGTGCTCAATCAGATGATCGTCGACGGGCAGACCCACGGCTCGGTGGCCCAGGGGTTGGGCCAGGCCCTGTATGAGGAAGTTCGCTACGACGAGTCGGGCCAACTGCTCAGTTCGACGCTGATGGATTATTCGCTACCCCGGGCGTCCGACATGCCGTCGCTGAGGCTTGGTCGGGTGTATTCGCCTGCTCCGTCGAACCCGCTCGGGGCGAAAGGCAGCGGTGAAGGCGGTTGCATTGGCGCCCCTCCTGCCATCGTCAACGCCGTCCTCGATGCCCTTCGCCCCATCGGGGTCTCCCACATCGATATGCCCCTAAAACCCTTCAACGTCTGGCAGGCCATACAATCTGCCACCGGAAACTTCTAACCAGACTCGCTGGTCGGACAGGGACCTTCGAAATATTGGCGGCACTCGCCGTCGGTCATGACACGGGTAAGGCGCGAGCGAGCGATGTCGGCTAGTTCATCCGAGGCGAACGTGACGACGCGAACATTGCCCCCTGGCCACAAAACCATCAGCTGGGGAAGCGTCGGATGGAAGGCGATTTCGTACCGCCATTGTTCGCTCAGTTTGTCACCGATCTGGTCAATGAGTGCGCCGGTCTGGAGATCCCAGACCTTGGCGGGTTCGTTCCATGGGGCCGTGGCGACCATGCTTCCGTCGGGCGAGACGACGAGCGCCAGGATTAGGCTGTCATGGGCGCTGATGGTTCGGTCCTCCTTAGCGGTCTCTTTAATCGGCAAGCCAGCCATTACTTTCTTGAGATCGGCGACGTATACCGCTCCGCTAATTGAGCCAATTACTAGCTCGGCTCCGTCCGGTGTGAAATCAACGAAAAGTGATGAGTACTCCTCGGCCAATCTGACAACTTGAAACGTTTCCGTGTTGATAAGCGCCGAACTTCGACTACCCGTGGCAGCGAAGACGACGTCTCCATTCGGGGAGAATCTTGCCGCGAAGACACATTCGTTGAGGATGTCGCCGCTAGTCGATCCGCCCGCGATATCTACGAGCCTCGCGTGACATTCATATTCGACCTCGGGCACGATCTCTTCTTCCCAAACGATCAGCGCCTTCGAGCCATCGTCGGCAACCGTCCGGATCTCCCACTCTTCGGGTGCTGTATAAAGCGTTTCGCCCGATGATATGGATTCGACTTTCCAACGCCCATCGGCAAGTTGTGGCGACGCAACGAATTCGCCGTTTCTGCTGATTTGAGGCTTGGCAAAGACGCTATCGAAGGAAGGCGCAGTGGAGACATGGATCGCGCCTTCTCCAGTGTCGGCGTCAGCGACGACATAGCCGCCGTCGCCCGAAACGATCAGGCGGTCTCCGGCGAATCTGCCCCAATATGCACCTGGCAGATCCGCATCCCAACCCCCCACTTCGAATCCCACCGTGCTAGATACGTCGAAGATCACGGTTTCGCCGTCGAAGTTGGCACTAGCGAGCAAATCGGTCCCCGGGATCATGCCGTAATGCCAGGACCAACTGGATCCGAGTAGCTGGGAGATCTCCTTCCCGTTGGTGGCGTCGATCACCCGCATGCCTGACTCTCCACCAACGATGAATCGATCGCCCGAAAGTAGCCACTCAGAGCGAAAGTTGCGATCGCCGACCGTACGGGAAACTTCCTGGCCGCTTGACAGATCAACTACAGCGGCGAATTCTTGATCCGCGACCGCCACCAGCGACTGATCCGGCGACCAAGATACGAAACCCGGCAAGAACTCGGTTGGGTACGACGAGATCGTCTTCCAGTTGGCCGGATCGACAATACGGAAACCCCATTGCTCACCTGGTTCGCTCTGTTCTGAATAGAACACGTACGCCATTCGACCGTCTGCGCCGAAGTCTGGGGACCCACTAAGAGCCTCACCTTGATACGCGATGGTTTGCCGCTCGATGGACCACACTTCCACCCCGGTTTCAGTATCGAACGCGATGTACTGGCCGTCGGGGCTGAAAACGATGGGGGTGTGTTGCTGTGGATGGACGCGTCCAACACCGACGGGGACCGCAACCCCCTCTACTCGATCCCACAGATCGATGGGCGGCGATGCACCCAAGTACGCTATCGCTAATGCGTTGCCGTCGGGGCTGAACGCCACCTCGTAGGCGCCGTCTGCTCGCGCTGGATAGGTCTCGACTTCCTGACCGTCGGAGATGCGGACGACTTTCACCCCGCCAACTCCGTCAGACGTTGCCAAGAATTCCCCCGTGGTGTCGACATCCACGAAATCGCCGCCGGAGGTACGAAACACGATGTGGTCAGCGGCGATCGCTCTGTGCAGAACTGCCATTGCAGCGGCAGGTACTGTTTCGCCGGCCACTTCGAACGAGTCGACCGCGTCAAGTGCCAACATCAGGCCGAGTTCCGGGTCAAACTCGATCACCTTCTCCGCTTCAAGAATGATCCGTCGAGCGTCGGCCAACGATCTGCCTTCCCTAGCTTGAATCCCTTGGATCCAGGCGGCCACGGCGAGGACTGACGCGAGAACCGCGGCGGCGGCGAAACCGGACATGATGATCTTGCGGCGGCGGCGCCGTTCGGCCGTGTCTCGGTCTCTGAGGGCAATCGAGGATTCGAGGAATCGGCGTTCGCCGTCGGTAAGGCGAACCAGCGGATCGCTTGCCCATTCTTCGAACTGGGCGAGACGGCCACCGGTGGGAAGCAGGTCATCGTGTTGGTTACCGACGGTCCATTCGTCGAGGGCGGAGGTGAAGCGTCGCTGGATGAGCAGCGCATCGCGCCGCTCACCGACCCATTCCCGGAACAAGGGCCATTCCCGCAAGAGGGCTTCGTGGGCAACCTCCACCGTAGGTCCACGGGTGATTGGATCGCGGTCGAAGGTGAGCAGCCTGGATGATCCGAAGCCATCAAGCACCCCGTCGAGGTCGGTTCGGTCTAGGCCCAGCGTTTCGAGTTCCAATCGGCGAACCCGCCGGCGCACATCGTCGGCTTCGTCGGACACGGTCACCAGCCGCAAGAACACCTGCTCTGCGACGATCTTTTCGGGGGCCGATAGCTCGTCGTAGGTTTCCGACGCTCGCCTTCCGATCGCGCCGACGACACCTCCGCTCTCTTCGTACGCGCCCAAACGGATATGGCCATCGGCCGAACGATGCACGAGATCGGTGAGAACGAACTGCATAAGAGGCAGTGCACCTGGCGTCTCCTGAACATCCGAGACGATGCGTGGAGCAAGGCCGGGGTCGAGTCTGAGTCCGGCGCCGAGTGCCGGCCGCTCGATGGCTTGGCTAAGGGAGGCGGCGCTCGGCACTCCGACGGCCAGCAACGCACTCGATACGTGCTCGGCGAGGAGATCGTCCGAAAGCGGTCGATCGAAGAAGTCTGCCCGCATGGTGGTCACGACACGCAGTCGCGACTTTGGATCGGTGACGGCGACCACCAGCGATTGGGTGAACGAACGGCGGATGGTCTCGTCTGTCACGAGGGTGTAGAGCTCTTCAAACTGATCGATGACCAGGACCAGGTCACCCTCCAATCCCTGGAGGAGTCGTTTGACGATTCGCATCAACCCGTGGTCGTCTATCCGTAGCTCGGCGGCAAGGTCACCCATCGGCTCGGTTGCCAATTCCCCCAAGACCGTCGCCAGTTCGTCGAAGGGATGGCCGCCGGGAACGGTGGTCGCCGTCAGCCACCTGTCGGATCCGCTGACGGCGCCGCGAGCGAGCGCGGGCAGGAGTCCTGCACGGACTAGTGAAGACTTGCCTGATCCGGACGGACCGACCACGGTCACGAGTCGGTGTTCGGCCATAAGGGTTACCAGTTGGTCGATTTCGACATCCCGGCCGAAGAAGTCCCTGGCGTCGTCGACGTCGAATGCGGCCAAGCCCTTGTAGGGGTTTCGAGTCGACATCTGCGTCAGCGGTGGGGCAAGGGCGACTTCGCCGACGGCTGTCTCGATACGGGCCAGAAAGTCATCAACCGAGGCGGGCCGGAGATCCCGGTCCTGAGCGATAGAAGCCCCCAAGACATCTGCGAGTGGCTCGGACATCTGCCGGAACGAGTCAGCGCCGGGCTCAGCCCCGGTGAGAAGTTCAATGGCTACCGAACCGAGTGAGAATACGTCAGTCCGAGCATCAAGGGCTCGACCGTCCCGATCTTCCGGCGCCCGGTAGACCTGCGAGCTTGGCAACACGCCGGCGGCTCGTTCGACGGCTCGAATCGCCATGCCGAAGTCGGCGAGATAGGCGTTGCCCTCGCTGTCGAGCAGGATGTTGGCTGGTTTGATATCGCGGTGGATGACGCCCTGGCGGTGGGCATAGGCGAGAGCAGATCCAACTTGCCGAAGGATGGGTAACACCCGCTCGATCGGGAGCGCTCCAAACGGCGAACCGGCCAGGCTTCTCCCTGCCAGATACGGCATGACCAGATAGGCGCCTTCGTGGTCACGCCAGAAGTCGTAGAGGGAAACGATGTGGGGGTGTTCGAGCTTGGCCACCAGACGGGCTTCACCTTCAAAGCGCCGCACAAATTCCGGATGATTGGCGAACTCGGGACGCACAACTTTGACGGCGACCTCGCGCCCGACCGACGGTTGATAGGCCCGGTACACGATGCCGAACCGTCCCGCCCCGACCCGCTCACGTATTTCGTAACCCCGGATCGCATCGCCGAACTGCCGGTTGGTGTCCGGCGATGCCGCGTCGACCCGGAGTGTTGGGAACTGCGACGGCAGTCCATCCGCGACGAGTTGAAATACTTGCTGGGGAGCCCCCAACCCCTTGAATCGATGTTCGCCGAGGTTCAAGACCTGGATACCGGCCTCGCTTCGCAGCGATTCATTCGCCGAGGCCGAGAGAACGATTTGGCCGCCGTGTGCCGCTGACATGAGTCGGGCGACCCGATTGACCGGCGGTCCGAAGAAGTCTCCACCCCGGGCTTCTACTTCGCCGCGGTCGATGCCAATGCGGACTTTCAACTCGCCAAGTGCACCCCAGTCGAAACCCCGCATTGAGCGCTGGATCTCGACGGCTGCCTGAGTGGCCGCCGGAACGTCGGGGAACACTGCCAGTATCCCGTCCCCGGTGTGTTTGAAGATACGTCCGTCAGCCGTCTCGATCGCTTCGGTCAAGAACTCATCGTGACGGGCGAGCGCATCGCGCATTTGCTCTGGCCGGGTTTCCCACATGACCGTCGAACCCTCCAGGTCCGTGAACAGCAGCGTGACTTCTTGAGTCACGACGTCCTGGGCGGACGAAAGACCGGGGTCATGGGCGAGGATTCTCTCTTCGAGCTTCTGCAATTCCGGAGAAGGGTCGACGCCCAACTCGGCGACAAGAACGTCACGGGTCTTTTGGTAGGCCCGCAAAGCCTCGGCCTGACGTCCGGCCCGGTACAGCGCCAGCATGTGGCGGGCCCGGAAACCTTCCCGGAGGGGATGTTCCGTCGCCAGCGCTTCGAGCTCACCAATCACGCTGTCGTGGCGACCGATCGCCAGGTCGGCATCAATACGAGCCTCGACTGCTTGAAGCCGGAGATCTTCGAGTCGTCGTATCTCAGCGTCGAGGCCGGGGATACTCTCGAGGTCACCGTACGGGCGGCCGTGCCACAGCGACAGGGCGACCCGCAACGTCTCGGCGGCTTTGGACGGGTTGGTGGCGATGAGTCCGCGGCCCTCGTCGAGCATTGTCTCGAACTGGACCGAGTCGAGGTCATTTGACTGAAGGTCGATCCGGTAGGTGGTCCCGACTCGTTCGATGCCACCGCCGATGGCAGCTCGAAGGTGGGAGACGTACGAATGGATCGAGCCGGACACATTGCCGGGTGGCTCATGACCCCATATGCCGTCTGTGAGCGAGTCAACCGAGACGGTTTTGCCCTTCGAGGCGAGCAACATTCCCAACACCGCCCGTTGCTTGGGCCCACCTAGTCCGACTGCGGTCCCGTCGGACTCGGCAACGAGAGGGCCGAGAACCCGGAACCTCATTTTGGAACCATACGCCGTGGCATCAACGGGTGGCGCCTCGACTGCCATCGCCCATCTCCTCTCCGTGCTCCGATTGTCGAGAACCGTACGGGAGACGGCTTGAGAAAAACTTGAGACGCCATGCTGCAACCCGGGGATGTGGTTGGTGATCGTTGGTTTCAGAACAAAGTGAGTCGCCGGATGGGAGGCCGCTTCGCCAAATCGTATAGGATGCAATATCGGCTCCCGGGCGGGGCCAATTGCTTCAGCGAGAGGATTCGGGATGGGTGAGTCAGCGGACGTTATCGGGTATGTGGGCATCGGCGTGATGGGGTCGGAGATGACCAAGCATCTCCTGGCTGCCGGACGTGAAGTCCATGGATATGACCCCGACCCGGACCGGATGGAAGCCTTCATCGCACGGGGTGGCGTAGCCGAATCATCTCCGGGGGACGTGGCCAGGGCGAGTGGGATAGTCGTTTTCTCGCTTCCCAAAGTGCCGATCCTTGAGTCCGTGGCGGCCGAAGTCGCTGGGGCGGCCCACGACAACCTCCTCTGCATCGACACCGGGACGTTTCCGCTCGAGGCGAAACATGCTGCTTTCGAAGTCCTTGCCGCAGCCGGTGTCGAACTAATGGATGTGCCGCTGTCGGGAACCGGTTTTCAGGCCGCCGATGCATCCTTGGTGATCTTCGCTTCGGGATCGAAAGCAGGCTACGACCGGGCCAAGCCGATATTCGATGTGATCGGACGGTCGAGCTATCACCTCGGCGAATTCGGTAACGGATCGATCATGAAGTACATCGCCAACTTGCTCGTCGCCATCCATAACCTTTCGACCGCCGAAGCTCACGCCCTTGGTTTGGCAGCTGGCATGGATCCGGCCCTTGTTCAAACGGTCATGTCCGATGGGGTCGGCTCGTCGAAGATATTCGACATCCGTGGGCCGATGATGGTTGCCGACGATTACGAACCGCCTTCGGCCCGCCTCGACATCATTCTCAAAGATGCCACGATTATCAAGGCGTTTGCCGACTCAAAAGGGGTTGTGACCCCATTGCTCGACACCTCCCTGGAGATCTACCGCCAGTCGAGCGCTGAAGGGTTGGGCGACCTTGATGCGGCTGCGCTCCTTCGATTTCTTGAGAAGCGATCTGGCATCACGAGATGAGCGACGGTCCGCCGAAGCCGGAAGCGGCGATCTTTGGCCTGATTCCGGAGGGCGTTGCATGATTGGCGTACCTCTGCGGAGGCTCGAAGACCCCCGGCTGATCCGGGGTCAGGGACGATACGTCGACGACATCGTGCGCGCTGACACCCATCATGTCGTATTTGTTCGCTCTCCGGAGGCACACGCCCGGATTATCGGGATAGAAGCCGACGAGGCGCGGACCATGCCAGGAGTGTTGGGGGTATTTTCGGGAACCGACCTCGGCCTGACGGATCGGATGCCGAACCTCTTTCCAGCTCCGGCCGTGGCCGATTCGATGCAAGGGTTCGCCCTGGCACTCGGCGAGGTCGCCTACGTCGGAGAAGCCGTGGTGGCGGTCGTGGCCGAATCCCGCCGTCAGGCGGTGGATGCTGCCGAACTGGTTTTTGTGGACTATGACCCATTGCCCGTCGTCGTCGATCACCTCGCGGCACTCGACGAGGGAACGCCGATGGCGCATCGCGATCTCGATTCGAATCTCGTCGCGATCATGCATGCCAAATACGGAGATGTCGATGGCGCTTTCGAAGCGGCCGCGACAGTCATCGACGTGCACGTGCATCAACATCGCGGAGCCTGCGTATCTATGGAACCGCGCGGCGTAATGGCGGTCGTCGACGACGCCTTCGGCCAACTGGTCGTATGGTCATCGACGCAGTCGCCGTATCCGCTGCGAACGCACCTCGTTGATTTCTTGGGACTTGAAGCCGACAAAGTCAGGGTTATCGCACCTGACGTCGGAGGAGGGTTTGGGCCAAAGGCCGCCCTCTACGCCGAGGAGTATGTCGTGGCGGCCTTGGCTCTTAAGCTCGGGGTTGCCGTGAAGTGGGTCGAAACCCGCCGAGAGCATTTTGTGTCGACGCTTCAGCAGCGCGACCAGTCTCAGCTTTATGCAGTGGGAATCGACGTCGATGGACGGATCTTGGCGTTGCGAGGCCGGATCGTTCACGACAACGGTGCCTACGTCCCGTATGGCCTGGTGCTGCCCTCGACCGGCCTTCAGCTGACGCCCGGCCCGTACGTGGTTCCCGC
Source organism: uncultured Acidimicrobiia bacterium (assembly GCA_963847455.1). Taxonomy (GTDB): domain Bacteria; phylum Actinomycetota; class Acidimicrobiia; order Spongiisociales; family JAENVV01; genus JAENVV01. The sequence goes on along the minus strand of CAWKAG010000043.1, from coordinate 83,843 downwards.
CATGGATGTCGCGCTTGAGGTCGTGTACACCAACAAGACGCCGACCAGCCCGATTCGCGGGGCGGGTCGACCATATGCCACGTTTGCCATAGAACGGGTCATGGATGCCATCGCGAGAGAGACAGGTCTCGACCGGGCGGAGGTTCGGCGACGCAATTTCATCCCAGCTGATGCCTTTCCATATGAGCGGGAGATCAAGTCGCGCGACGGGAACCCGGTCACGGTGGACAGCGGCGATTACGAGCTGGCGCTGAACAATGCGCTCGGCGCCGTCATCGGGTTCGAGGCCAGACGCGCACAAAGCGAAGCACAAGGGAAGCTGCGTGGGCTGGGGATCGCCTCCTACAGCGAGGACACCGGCCTTGGGCCATTCGAAGGTGCCCGAGTGGAGGTGCTGGCGTCTGGTGACGTTGTCGTAGATACGGGTGCCGCTTCTCAAGGGCAAGGCCACTCAACGGTTTTTGTACAGCTGGTCGCCGCCGAACTCGGCGTGGACCCATCCCGAATTCGAGTCCGATCTGCCGATACCGGCCACTACCCCTACGGCATCGCGACCGTTGCCAGTCGCACCGCTGTCACTGCCGGTTCATCGGTTCATCTCGCCGCGCAAGAAGTGGCGAGTCTGGCCCGCACCCTGGCCGCCGAACACCTGGAGGCCTCCGAGGGCGATCTGGTTTTTGAGGACGGCATGGTCAAGGTAATCGGGCAGCCTGGTGCGGAAGTCTCGCTCGGGTTTCTGGCGGCTTCGATGCAAGGAACCGGAGCCAAACCGCTGCCGGGCGGTCGGCAACTGCCGGGTCTGGCCGCCGACCACGCGTTCCAGATGCAGAAACCCGCATTCGCCTTCGGTACCCACGTCGCCGAGGTCGAAGTCGACCCGGAGACCGGGTTCGTGGATGTGGTGCACTACGTGGTTGCCCATGATTGTGGGGTGGTGCTCAACCCGATGATCGTCGCCGGGCAGATCGACGGCGGCATCGCTCACGGTCTGGGCAATGCTCTATCCGAGCGAGTCTCATTCACCGATGGTGGTCAACCGGTGGCGACCACTTTCATGGATTACCGGATCATGTCGGCGGTCGAAATGCCGCAGATCACAAAGCTGCATACAACGACACCCTCCCCATTCAATCCGCTTGGGGTTAAGGGAGTTGGCGAAGGCGGCACTATTCCCGCGGCAGCCACGATCGCTTCAGCAGTCGAGGATGCCCTTGCCCCCTATGGGGCGGTTATCGACCGGTATCCGATCACTCCCGAGATGGTTTTCACGCTCATTGAAAGTTCTCGAACATGAGTAGCTTTGGCCCGCCGTATTGGCGACCCGATGCGTTCGAGCAGGTGAACGGCTTCCCACGCTATCCGCGGCAGGAGATGGCCCGCCGGTTCCGGTGGATCGAGTCGGTCAAAGCCGAGCATGACCTGGACGCGGTGCTGGTGGGGGGAGCGACCGGTCCGCTGGAAACGTCGGTGCAGTTTTTCTCGAACTGGCCATCGCAGGTTCAGTCTTATGTGATCTTCCGTGATGAACCCGTCCTGATGGTTCGGCTTTGGAACCATCTGCCCGATGCCGAAAGGATCTCGGTGCTTGATGACGTGCGATACGGCGGCGACACGCCTCGTGATCAGGCCGCCCAGGTCGTCGATCTTCTTCAAGGTTGTCGTCGGGTCGGGATGATCGGTGTCGTCCCCCACGGCGATTACGACGTGGTTCGGGCTGGGATTCCCGAAGCTGTGTTTGTCGACATGAACCGGGATTATCAGGCGTTTCGGCTTGCCAAGACCGATGATGAGATGACCTTTGTGCGGATCGCCTCGGCGATGGGTGACGCTGCCATCGAGGCGCTGGCCGATCAGTTACGTCCCGGAATCAACGAATACGATGTAGCGAAGATCGTCGAGGATACCTATCTGGGGCATCGGGCCACGAACCTGATTCATTTCAGCCTCACGACCCGCATGGATGAACCGGACATTTGCGTTCCGCACCAGTACCACCCCGACCGGATGATCGAAGCGGGTGACGTGTTCGTTACCGAAATATCAACCACGTTCTGGGGTTACGCCGGACAGGTCCTCCGCACATTCACGATCGGTTCGGGACCGAACGATCGATATCGACGTCTCCACGAAGTTGCCCTGGAGGCGTACGAGTCGATTGTCGGCGTCTTGAAGACAGGGGCGACGGTCGGCGAGGTGCTGGACGCGGCCGACCTCATTTCGCGACACGGTTACGACATTTGGGACGACCTCGTTCACGGCTTCGGTGGGGCGTATCTCCCACCTATCGTTCGAACCAGAGCGAACCGGGGAGCCACCCATCCGGACGACTTCGCCTATCCGGACGGCACCGTTCTAGTTGTGCAACCGAACGTCGTCGATGGGCCGGCCGGAGTGCAGGTCGGTAACGCAATGCAACTCACCGCCGACGGGGTCGATGTCTTGCAGAAATACCCCACCGAATTGATTGTCTGCTGAGGAGGAGCCATGAGGACTGAAGACCGGGACGGAATGCGCATCGACTGGGATGTCCCTATCACGATGGACGACGGAGTCGTCATGCGGGCCGATATCTATCGTCCGATGGACGACGAGGCCCACCCCGTGATTCTCTCGTACGGGCCCTACGCCAAGGGACTCCCGTTCCAGGTTGGCTACCCGAGCGCCTGGAATCGGATGGCCGAAAAGCATCCGGATGTCACGGCGAACTCCTCGAACAAATATCAGAACTGGGAGGTAGTGGACCCGGAAAAGTGGGTGCCGGAGGGCTATGCCTGCGTGCGGGTTGATTCGCGCGGTACGGGCCGGTCCCCGGGCTTTGTCGATCATTTTTCGCCGCGCGAAACCAAAGACTTCTACGACTGCATCGAGTGGGCGGGCGTGCAGCCCTGGTCCAACGGCAAGGTCGGTCTGAACGGCATTTCCTATTACGCCATCAATGCCTGGCATGTGGCATCGCTCCAACCACCTCACCTGGCGGCCATCTGCACGTGGGAAGGGGCCGCCGACTGGTACCGGGACATGACCCATCACGGGGGCATTGTCTGTACCTTCTGGGAGAACTGGTACGACATGCAAGTCAAGACCGTGCAGTACGGGCTGGGTGGTCGGGGTGGAGTTGACCCGAACTCGGGCCTCAACATTTGTGGCGACGAGGAATTGACCGACGAGGAACTAGCCGCCAACCGGTGTGACTTCGGTACCGAGATCGTGGCCCATCCGCTCGACGACGACTACCACAAGGACCGCTCACCGATTTGGGAAAACGTGACGGTCCCGATCTTCTCCGCCGCCAACTGGGGAGGGCAAGGGCTCCACCCGCGCGGCAACTTCGAGGGATATGTCCGCGCCGCCTCTCAAGACAAGTGGCTTGAGGCACATGGCATCGAGCATTGGACCGAGTTCTACACCGACTACGGGCGAGAGCAACAACTGGCCTTCTTCGATCACTTCCTGAAAGGTGAAGCCAACGGCTGGGACCAACGACCTCGCGCTCAACTGCTGGTCCGGCATCCTGGCGAACGGTTCGTGAAGCGTATGGAAGCCGACTGGCCGATTCCGCGCACGCAGTGGACCGAAATGTATCTTTACCCCGACCTCTCGTTGTCAACCGAGCCGCCCGAAGAGGACGCCAGCCTTCCGTTCGAGGCTTTGGGGGCTGGATTGACGTTCCGCTCCGAGCCCCTGAAGACCGACACCGAATTCACCGGTCCGCTTGCGTCGAAACTCTGGATCTCGTCTTCGACCGAGGACGCCGATCTGTTTCTAATCTTTCGGGCTTTCGATCCCGACGGAAACGAAGTCACGTTCCAGGGCGCCCTCGATCCGCTGACCCCATTGGCGCAGGGCTGGTTGCGAGCGTCGCATCGCAAGCTCGACCCGACCCTGTCGGAACCGTATCGGCCCTATCACTCGCACGACGAACGTCAGCCGCTGACCCAGGGCGAGATCTACGAACTCGACATCGAAATCTGGCCGACGTCGATTGTTGTCCCGGCTGGATACACCGTCGGCCTGCAGGTGAAAGGAAAGGACTATGAATACGAAGGCGTCATGGAAGAAGCGACGCTGTCGAACTTCAAGAACGTCTTTACCGGGTGTGGACCTTTCTTGCATGATGACCCTCGTGACCGACCGGTCGACGTGTTCGGCGGCGTCACCACGCTCCATGTTGGGCCGACCAGGCCCGCGCACGTGCTCACTCCGGTGATTCCCGGGTAAGTGGCATCCAGGATCATGACGTAGCTACAAAACCCAAGACGTCTGCCGTGTCCTCCGCGTAATTGCAGTCATCATTCACCTTCCCATCGACGACAAGCACCCCCCTCGCGCCGGACTCGGATCGACGCCTTAGGCGCTCTCTGGATGGCTAGTGGGTCGGATCAAAGAGGTGTTTGATCCGGGCCGAGGTCCCGTTGGCCATTTCGGGCAGCACCCGAGTCGTTAGGTCTTCGAGGGGAAGCAGCTCGCTTGCGAAGTCCGACCAGCCTTCTTCCCTGCCACCTATCAGCCGGGCGGCGAGCTCGAAACTGTCGACGAATCGGTGAGCGTTGGTTCCGACAAGTTCCCGTTCCGTGATGCTCAAATCATGCAGGTCCAGTGTCGCAGGAGTCTTCTGTAGGCCAATCGCGACGGTCCGACCCCCCGCCACGGTCGATTCGATGGCAGTTCGCAACCCTGGGGCAGAACCGCTCGCCTCATAGACGACCCGGCTCGGGTGGAGCTCGTTGGGGTTCGTCGTAACGGCTGCCCCTAGCGATTCTGGAATCGCCAACTTTGATCGGTCGATGTCGACGACCGTGACCTTGTGGCCGCCGGCCAGCAACGCATAGATAAGAAAGGCTCCGATGCCGCCCGCTCCAATCACGCTAACGTCGGTGCCGGGCTCGGGCCGTCCCCGCTTCATGGCGTGAACGGCGATCGACATGGGTTGGGGGAGCGAAACCATTGATTCGGTCAGCCCGAGAGACTCGACTGCCAGGCAGCAGGAGGCGGGAACCGCAACGAACTCGGCCAAGGCCCCGTTGCGGTTCAGTCCGACCGTCCAATAATCCACGCACAGGTTGGTGAATCCACCAACACATTGAAAGCACTCGCCACACCAGACTCCGGCCCCGCTGGCGATGAGATCACCCACGCGAAAACCGGCGACGCCATCTCCCACCTCGACCACCCGTCCGCCAAACTCGTGGCCCGGAATCAGCGGCCCGATGTGGTCCGTTTGTGGATGGCGATTGTCGATGGAGAACAATCTTGGGCCGTAGCTGTACTCGCCAAGATCGGTGCCACAGATCCCCGCAGCGGTGACCCGAACAAGCAGTTCACCTGGCCCGGGCTGGGGGACTGGCACCTCTTCGATCCGGAGATCGCCCCGTCCATACATCACGGCCGCTCTCATTCTCTGACCTCCTGGCCATCCCGCCCGCGCATACACTGACGCTAGGAGGAGATCTATGCGATTGGAAGGAAAATCGGCCTTTATCACTGGTGGCGGATCAGGGATCGGAGCCGAAATTGCGCGCTGGTTCGCCAAAGAAGGCGCAGTCGTAGCGGTTGCCGACGTGGACGTCGACGGGGCAAGAGGCGTTGCCGAGGAGGTCGGCGGACTGAGCTTTGACCTGGATGTCACCGACGAAGCGGCGGTCGTCATCGCGCTTGGACAGGCAGGCGATCGTTTCGGGTCTCTCGACGTAGTGGTCAATAGCGCCCTCAAACCAGCCCCTGGCATGCTGCTCGGTCTTTCGAGTGCCGACTGGAAAGCACTGATCGATGTCGCCCTGTTCGGAACGTTCATCGTGGGCCGCGAAGCCGCCAAACTCATGATCGCTTTCGGCCGCGGTGGTTCGATCATCAACTTGTCGTCCAATGCCGGACTTGCGCCATATCCCGGAGCAGGGGCCTACTCCAGTTCCAAGGCGGCCGTGATCATGCTGACCAAGCAGCAAGCCCTCGAATGGGCTCAGTTTGGAATCCGCTCGAACGCCATCTGCCCTGGCCATGTCGAGACACCTCTGACCGCCTACCTCCAAGACCCAGTCATCCGTGCCGGCCGTGAAGCCGTCACGCCGGCCGGTCGTATCGGCCAACCCGAAGATGTCGCAGCGGCCGCCGTCTACCTCGCTTCCGAAGAGTCTTCCTGGGTAACCGCCCACCCTCTCGTAGTCGACGGCGGCATCTTGGCCTCGATCTATAACCACATGCCTGGCCGACAATGGAGAGAAGACTAAGCGAACTGGCATAGCCAGTTCGTCCGCAGAACGGTCGCCCTAGATCCGCGCTCATCTCGTGCGCTTGCTCGAGTTCCGTTCCCACCTCTTGGGGTTAGCCGAGCCACACCACGATCGCTGAACCACCGAGCATTGAAAGGGTGCCGATGATCAAAGGACGGGTGAGTTTCTCGAACTTGGCATCGAAAACCACCGGGGCCAGTCCGACGATCACCAGGGTGGCGAGTTGTTGGACGGTGATGGCAATGGCAATGGTGGTTAGCCCAAATGAAACCCATTGGGCACCGATGCCGATCGCGCCGGTCAGGCCGCCAAGCATCATCCACTTGTAGGTTTCTCGCGGGATGGTCGGCCACTTCCAGAGCCCGGCAACCGTCAGTCCGATCGCATGGAGGATGAGTGCTGCTCCCAGACCGACGGTCAGGCCGAGGACTGGCTCGTCGAGTCCTTCGAGGCCTTTGCGGATCAGCATGGGCGATGTACCCCAGAGGCTGGCGACCATGAGGGCTAGCCATGGCCTGGTCCAGGCAGCACCGCCAGGGGAGCGGCTGAGCGAAATCAAGATGACCCCGGTAACCACGGCGAGGACGCCGACGAAAGTGAGCAGACTGAGTGATTCACCGAGGACTGGTACCGCCAGCAACACCCCGACGATGGGGGCGGCTGACACCAGAGCACCAGTGCGCGCCACGCCGATCTTCTGCTGACTAAGCGCAAGAAGCGTCCATCCGAGCCCGTAGTGGATTGAGGCGCTACCGGCGAAAAAGAACAGGGAAGACATCGGAGCGTCGGCTAGCAGCCGGAAGTCGCCTGTGATCAACATGCGGGCAATGAGGATCAGCTCGACAAAAACGAGGAGGCCAAACGCGGTACGGAACGCGTCAGTCAACAAATTGGACTTGCGGTTCATAACTTGTGTCAACCCGAATCCCAAAGCCGATACGAGTGCCCAGATAACTCCCGGCTCCATGGTGTTCTTTCGTGTTGGTGACTTCGGGACGCTACCAAATCGCGGCGGTGCCCTCGTTCGTTGCGTATGGTTGATGAATTCCACCAAGGAGTGTTATGCGCGTCGGGTTCATCGGGTTGGGTCGGATGGGGGCACCGATGGTTCGCAATCTGGCGCGAGGAAACCTTGAGGTTTCGTTATGGAATCGTACGCTCGACAAGGCTCAGACGTTGTCGGCTGAGATCGGTGCTCGGGTGGCGGATTCGCCTGCCGGCCTCGCGCGAACTTGTGACGTAGTCATCACGGTGCTCGAAAACGATGAGGCGGTGATTGACGTATTCGAACGCCCTGATGGCCTGCTGTCTGGTCTGACTTCCGGCAAGATCGTCGTTGACATGAGCACTGTTGGCCCATGGACCACTGAGCGAATCAGCTTGCAGGTCGCTGAGAAAGGGGCGGTGCTCATCGATGCTCCGGTGTCGGGCAGTGTCCCGGCCGCGGAAGGCGCCACGTTGATGATCATGCCGGCAGGGCCCGATGAGGCGCTCGACAAAACCGAGCCGATTCTGGCGTTGATGGGAAATCCCGTGATCCGCATGGGAAGTTCTGGTGCCGGAGCGACGATCAAGCTGGCAATAAACGCCATCGTTTTCGCTCTCAACCAAGCTCTCAGTGAAGTGCTCGTGCTCGCAGAACGAGCCGGCGTTGACCGAGAGCTTGCCTATACGGCATTTCAGAACAGCGCCATCCGTTCCCCCCTAATCGGGAATCGCCGCGACGTCTATATCTCGCCGGGAACCACGCCCGTCTATTTCACAAACGCCTTGGTAGTCAAGGATCTTGAGCTGGCCTTGAGGCTCGCCGGCGAGGTGGGAGCCGATTTACCGATGGCCAAAGCGAGCTTGGAGATGGTCAAAGCGGCCGTGCAAGCGGGCTTTGGAGACGCCGATATGGGGATGGCAGCGGTGTACATGCGTGACCACCACCAGGTAAACCACATCCCTGAGTGACAATCGGCCGAAGCGTTAGAGTACCGAGCGGTCATTCCTTTGGAGGAGCGTATCTGATGTTGGACGATAAAGCTCGTGAGTTGCTCGCCGGAAAGAACTTTGCGGTGCTCAGTACTAAGAACGGCGACGGCTCGATTCAAAGTCACCCCATGTGGTGTGACATCGACGGTGATTACGTGCTTGTGAACACCGAAATCCATCGGGCCAAATTCAAGAATGTCGAGCGCGATCCCAGCGTCACTGTCCTGATTCAGAAGACGGGGGATCCCTGGACCTGGTCGGAAGTGCGTGGCAAGGTCGTGGAGACCGTCACCGGACCGGAGGCTCGTTCACACATTGACAAGCTGGCCAAGAAGTATATGGATAAGGACGATTACCCCAACCCGATTCAGTCCGAGCGTGTAATTCTCAAGATTTCCCCTGAGCGCGTTCTGTCATTCCCGCCGGGCAGCTGACACGGTGCTCATGGAGGCTGGTCAATCATTTCGATTCGTAATTTGGCGAATCGCCGCTGGAAAGCCGCGCAACGGGTGACAAATTCAATATTGTCTATGACGTAGCGGTCGTTCGTCGAGGAGCAACATGAGCAGGTATGCCAAAGGTCCATTCGCAGTCGATTGGGAGGATCGTTACGACTTCGCGGAACTCCGCAGGCAACGGGTTGCCAAGGCTCACGCCGCGTTGGCCGAGTCTGAAGCAGACGGGATGCTGGTTTGGAAGGACGAAAATGTGCGGTACCTGACCGCACTTCGTGCCCAGCTCATCGCCGGAAAAACGACTTCGCTCAACGGTGCGATCCTGGTGCCCGGGGAAGATCCGATTCTGCTCGGCTCCGGTGGCGAGATCGACAAGGCGAAGATGGGGATGTCGTGGATAGCCGAGGCTCACGCCGTTCCGATTATGGAACAACGCGAACTGGTTGACGGATTCGTCAAAGATATCCTCACTCCAATCCTGGCGAATCGGGGATTGACTTCTGGCAAACTCGCCGTTGACCAGGCCAACATCTCCTTTATCCATTCTCTCCAGGCTCACTTGCCGGACCTAGAACTGGTCGACGGAGACACGGTGATGCAAAAGGCCCGTTGGCTTAAGACAGATCTCGAAGTCGCAATCATCGAAGAGGCTTGCGCTATCGGTGACTCGGTGACTCAGCGAGCGCTAGATGAAGCTAAGGCTGGTCGACGTGAACTTGAGATTGCCGGCGATGCCATGCAGACGTTGTTCTACTTGGGCGGGGAAATGGCTCACGTCACCACCCCGTTTGTGGCGTCGGGCGAGCATATGTCGCCACCTCATCGACTTGCAACGGACAAGATCGTTCGCAACTCGGATCTCGTGTTCATCGACATCGGTGCAATGTGGAACGGATACTTTTCCGACATTGGCCGAACCACAATCGTTGGCAAGCCTTCCAAAGATCAGAAGAAGATCTACACGGCGGTTTATGAAGGGCTGATGGCGGGCATCGACAAGATGAGGCCAGGGAACACCAACCAGGATTGTGCCGACGCCATCATCAACAAGGTCGGGGACTACGGCCTGGCCGACCACTTGTTCTCACTATTCATCGGACACGGAATCGGTATGGGCGCGAACGAGCCGCCATACATCGGCGAGACGTTGCCCGGCTCGACAGTCTATGAGTTCCAGCCCAACCAGGTCTTTGCGGTCGAACCTCTTGTCTGGGTGCCAGAAGTTCGGGGTGGCGGCGGTGTCCGTATCGAAGACATGGTCCTAATCACCAACGACGAACCGCACTTGCTGTCGCGGGTGGAGTATGAAGAGCGCTTGATGCTGTAGGTGGGTCAGTCCACGAGGGCGACGGCGCGGGTCGGTCCGCCATGTGCTCCGACTACCTTCAACGGAAAGCCGACGAAGGTGAACCGGGTGCCGACGACCTCGGTCAAGATGAGGTTCTCGTAGTGGGTCTTCTTTTCGTAGCGGCACATAAGATGGATCGGATAGATCTTCGACGTCGGGTTGTCCGGGGTCGGTGAATCAACGCCGAAGGTTTTGATCCCTTTTTCCACGATCCACTTGGCGGCGGACTCGCCCAAACCAGCAAAGTTGGTCAGGTACTCGTTCTTTCCAGCATATTTGTCGTAGGTGCCCGTATAGAAGAAGCAGTGGTCGCCGGGATTGAGCGCCAGCCCGGACACTTTGAGGGCTTCGTCGAGATGGTCAGCGGTGATATCGGTCATCTCGGGAACCTGTGAGACGTCCAGGCAGATTGCCGGCCCGTAGAACAAGTCGAGGTCCATCTGGTCGATGGTTAGGGCATCCGGATCCGGGTCGAGGTGCGAGAACGAGTCAACGTGGGTTGGGCCGTTGTCGTTCAGCATGAAACCCAACGTTTGGAATGAGAACTCGCTCTCGAATCTCGGAGCGGTTTCCTCATGCGTGACGTGTTGAAACGTGACTGTCTTGAGGTGTCCCGGGTAGACCTTCATCGTTTCATAGATTGGCTGCGATAGGTCGATAAGACGTGGCACTGGTTCCTCCTCGTTAGTACATGACGACGCCGGAGTTGACGTTGAGGTCGGCTCCGGTGATGGAAGCGGCTTGCTCCGACGCGAGGTACAGGGCAGCGTCGGCGATGGCTTGCGCTGACGTGAGCTGACCAAGCGGCGACTCTGCCTCGAACTCCCTGCGCACCGTAGCGGGGCTCTCGCCGCGGGCTTCTGCCTGCGCGGCGATGACCCAATCAATCCGTGGCCCTTCGACGAATCCAGGCGAGATGAGGTTTGCTCGAATGCCGTGCGGCCCGGCCTCGATCGCCAGGGTTCTGACCAAACCGATCAGAGCTGCCTTCGTCGATGTGTAGGCGGTACGGCCAAACAGCGGACGCTTGCCGGAGATCGAACCGATGACGACGATCGAACCAGACCCAGCCTGGATCATTCGGGGCATGGCGGCGCGGGCCGTCAAGAAAACCCCCTTCACGTTCACTTCAAAGGCATCATCCCACTCGTCCGGGTCGAGGTCCCACAGGACGCCGCTTGGGCCACCCACTCCCGAGTTGGCGACCACGACGTCGATCTTGCCAAATACCTCGGTCGCTTTCGCCATGGTGTACTCGACGCTCGACGGGTCGGTCACGTCCGTGGCGACCGCCAGCGCTTCCCCTCCAGCCTTTCCGATAACGTCGGCGACTCGTTCCAGGTTGTCCGTGTTGCGTGCCGCCAGAACAACCGCGTCGCCGGCCGCCCCGAAAGCAGTGGCAATCACCTCCCCGATTCCCTGACTGGCGCCGGTGACCACAGTCACCCGCCGCTCGTCACTCACGGATGTAATCCATGATGTCGGGGAAGTACTCAGGATTGAGACGCAGTCTTGCGCTAACCGCGTGTCCTTCCATCAGCTCGGCATCGGCGACGACTGCGGAGTGTTCGGCGACCATAAACGACCCCTCTGGTGTGCATCGGGACGTGGTGACCGTCTTCAGAAACTTACCGACCCACAGTCCGCCCGTGTAGCGCGCCGCACCTTTGGTAGGCAGTGTGTGATTGGTTCCGATACCTTTGTCGCCATACGCAACATTGGTGTGGGTGCCAATGAACAGTCCGCCATAGTTGGTGAGCCGCTGCAGGAACCAGTCGGGGTCACGGGTGTGGATCTCGAGATGCTCGGGGGCAATCTGATCGGCCACTTGTCTGAGTTCTTCGTCGTCTGCGACGACGATCACGGTCCCGTAGTCACGCCAGGACCGGCTCGACATTTCGGCGGTGGGCCACGTCTCAAGCCAGCGGTCGACTTCCCGGATGGTTTCCCGTCCGATTGCTTCGGACGTTGTGGCGAGGATTCCTGGTGAGGTTGGGCCGTGTTCGGCCTGTCCAAGCAAGTCGCACGCCAGGATCGCCGGGTCGGCAGAATCGTCGGCGATGATCATGATCTCGGTTGGTCCAGCCAGCAGATCGATTCCTACTTTGCCGAACAGCTGTCGTTTGGCTTCTGCCACGTAGGCGTTCCCCGGCCCCGCGATCATGTCGACCGGTTCGGCGTCTTCGATGCCGAACGCCATCGCCGCCATTGCCTGCACTCCACCCACACAGAAGATCTCATCGGCTCCTGACTGCACCATCGCCCAGAGTTGCGGCCCGTGCATGCCGTCGGCGCTGCGCGGGGGAGCGGCAGCAAGAACCCTTGGAACGTCTGCCACCTTGGCGGTTGCGGTGGTCATCACCGCCGAGGCGATGAGCGGGTAATAACCCCCTGGCGAATAGGCACCGACATTGCCGATCGGTATCCACTTCTGGCCGAGGACGACGCCTGGCAGCGTCTCAGCTTCGAAGTCAGTGAGCGTGGCCCTCTGGAGCCGGGCGAAATTGGTTACCTGGTCGATGAGAAACTGCGAGCTGGCTTGCACGTTGACGTCCATCGCCTCGGTCGCCCGCTCGATGGTTTCTTGAGATACGCGAAAAGACTCAGGTGACCAGTTGTCGAATTGTTCCGAGTAGCGCCGAATGGCCGGCGTGCCCTCGCGTTCGACGTCGAGGAGGATCCGGCTGACCGTATCGCGTATTTCCTGCGTGACTTCCTCGGTCGAGGGGAGGGGTTCTTTCAGGTATCGCACGAAGCCTCCTGTGGTTGGTTCAGTGTCGGGCGCCTCACAGGCCGAATAGCGCTGCGGCGGTGCCTCCTCGAATCGCCTTCCGCTCGTCATCTGTCAGTCCTTCGACTGCACCAATCAGCCCGTTGGGGTCGGTTTCGGCCATGTCGAATGGATAGTCAGTGCCCAACATCACCCTATCCGACCCCACGATGTCGATGAGATGACGGAGATAGGTCGGTTCGAACACCATCGTGTCGTAGTAGAGCTTCTTCATGTAGAAGCTTGGTGGGTGGTCGGGGATATTGACCCTGGTCTCGGGACGAACCTTCCAGGTGTGATCGGCCCGGGACGTGTAGAAGGGCTGATAGCCGCCCCCGTGGAGCAGGATGAGCTTTAGGTCCGGCAGCTCTTCGAAGAGGCCGGAGAAGATCATTCTCGTAGAGGCGACCATCGTCTCGAGCGGGTTCCCGATGCAGTTGGTGAGAAAGTATTCCGAAAACCGGTTTGCCTCCGGGTAGCCGCTCGGATGGAGGATGACCGGAACACCCTTTGCGGCTGCGGCTTGCCAGAAGGGGCGGAACCGTGCCTCGTCGAGGTTGTGACCGGCGATGGTGCCCCCGATCTGGAGACCTTTGGCGCCGAGGTCATCAACGGCTCGGTCCATCTCGGCGATGGCCAGGTCGATGTCCTGCAGTGGAACAGTGGCTCCGAAGACGGCGTACCGATCGGGATAGTCGGCCGCCGCCGCGGCCAGCTTGTCGTTCTGCATCCGGCTGAGTTCGGCACCCAGCGGGCCGGGTGTCCAATAGAAGTATTCCGAAACGAACGTCGCCAGGCCTTGCACGTCGACGCCCATTCGGTCCATGTACTCGAGGCGGACGCCGGGTTCCGATAGCTGGGCGCCAATCGACGGAATCATCTCCTTGTTGTGCTCGATCGAGTCCTGTCCCATGAAGTGGTCATACGGTTCGTACTCGCTACGAAAGTGTGGGGCGGCCAGCGCCCGGGTCTCGGGGGTAGCCAGGTGACAGTGGATGTCAATGACTCGTGAACCAGCGTTTTCAGTGGGCATTGCTCCGTCGCTCCTCGCCTTGGCGGTCACCAAGCTCATCGTATTGATGTATCCGACCCGTGAACAGAAAAGTTGAACTTTCCCGACACGAGCCAGCTTGTTTCGTCTACGCTCACCACATTGTATACATTCCATAATGTAGGATTTGCCGAAAATGGCGCATAATCTCCCACAACAAGCCCCCCACACGGCCGGCCAGGTCGCAACCCGCCAGATTCGCGAGCAGATCCTGGACGGTGGTTTGGCTCCGGGGTCGCTGTTGAACCAGAATGATCTGGCGACCAGCCTGGGCATGTCCCGCATCCCGGTTCGTGATGCCTTGCGTACGTTGGCCGGAGAAGGTCTCGTCATCTTCCGGGCGCATGCCACGGCGACGGTGGCGCCCCTGTCGATCGACGATCTTCAGGAGTTGTACGAACTGAGGTTGGCGATCGAACCTGCCTTATGTCGCGAAGCTCTCCCCATGTTGTCCCAGGCCGACCTCGATCTCATGGAAGCTCGCCTTGAGCAACTGGAGTCGGCGACCGGGTCCGAGTGGCTTGACCTCAACCGCAAATTCCACGAACCGCTGTACCTGTGCTCGGGCAAGCCGCGCAGCATCGAGATCATCGACCGCATCCGCCGGGCGACCGATCGCTACTCGCGCATCTACCACCGCTTTGATCGAGCCAAGCTCCAGCTCGAACATCAACTGATCTTTGACGCTGCCTCAGCGGGGCAACCCCGCCGATTGGAGGCGTTATTGGCCGCCCACCTTTCGGGAGGGTATGAGACGATGCTCAGGTACGTGGCGCATCATGAAGGTTTCGACAGGATTACAACTGTGCGGTCATAGAGCCGTGTATAGAGGAGGACGGAAACATTGAAGCAACCCGGTGACACAGCGCTGCTAGATCAGCAGCAATCGGCTCAAGAGTAGAGATCGAGGAGGAATCATGGCTAGAAAAACCATAAGACTGATTGCCGTCATGTTGACGTTGGCGCTCGTTGCAGTTGCCTGCGGCGGTGACTCAACCAGCGGCGGCGACGAACCCACAGATCCCGACGCCCTCAAGGTTATTAGGTTCGCATTCGCGCCAGACCCGGTATGGGACTACTTGGTGGACTCGGGTATCAGGGAACAGATGGAAGCGGAAGCCAACATCGCGATTCTCGACTCGGCCACCTGGAACGAAGTTGGTGTCTACGCAGGCGGAAACGCCGACATCATGTCAGTTGGTGACTTTGAAGTGCCAACCATCGTCCAGGAGTTCGGTGTTGAAAGTGTCATCTTTGGCAAATACAACATCGATCGAAGCATCCTCGTAGCGTCACCCGATCACCCTGAATACACCACCCTTGAAGACTGCGTCGGTGGCAAAGTCGCCGTGTGGGACACGTTGTCTTCGACAACCATCTGGGGTGTTCTGGCCAACGAGCTATATGGTCTCGACTTCCGGGTAGATGGTGGCGACTTTGAACTGGTGGTCGTCGACCACACGAATACCGTTGACCAGGCGGCCAATGGCGACACCGATTGTGCGCTCGTTCTGCCTGACTTCGCCGTTCCGTTCTTGTCGAGCGACGCCGTCAACGTTCTCTACGATGGCCAGACGTCAGCTGACCTGTACGCCGAACTAGTTGGGAAACCGGGTCATGAAGGCCCGATGATCAACATCTTCCTGGCTCGTGCGGACTGGTATGAGTCCCATCCTGAAGAGGTGGCTTTTTTCCTCGAGTTGTGGGAGACCGGCGTTAAGGCGTGGACTGCGGACCGAGATCAGTTCGTGGCCGACTACCCCGAGCATTTCGCGGTCGAGACCGACGAACAAATCGCTTGGATCCAGGGTTACGTAGCCGAACACGACTGGTTCGTTTCGTCGGTCTATCTGGATCAAGCCTGGATTGACTCTGAAAAAGAACTGTTCGGAATGCTGGAACGGGCCGGCCTGTCTGAGACGTCGGACGCACCCACCTACGACATAGTGTCGCCATAGTTGACTGAAGCGGCCACGCCCGAAGAAACGAGCCGAGGGCTCGCCGGAGTACGTCTCCGGCGAGCCCTCGGCGTCTTCATGGGCTGGGCCGCGTTCTTCGGCATATGGGCGTTCGTTTCGGCAGTCATTCTTGACGAGTTCACATTGCCCGGACCGCTCAAAGTATGGAACGAAATCTTGGAAATCCTACGCGGTGGCTCGTGGGCCGACGATTTCCTGATCAGTATCACGAAGACATTTCTGGGTTTTATGGTCGCTCTGATTGTCGGTGTTCCGGTTGGATACATGATGGGCCGCGCCGGGTATTGGAAGGCGTTCTTCCATGATGGAGTGGTGGGGGCAGGGAGTATCCCTGGCATCGTCTACGCGATCATGGCGCTCGTGATATTCGGGATCGGATTCCAGGGACCTGTGTTGGCGGTCGGTTTGATCTCTATGCCCTTTATCGCCCTCAACGTGGCGGAAGGGCTGGAGGGCGTTGACCGTGATCTGCTGAGAATGAGCGACGCGTTCGGTCGGAGTGACCGCCAGGCGCTCCGCCATATTCTCATCCCATCGATCATGCCATTTGCCTTCGCCGGGGTGCGGCTTTCGTTTGCGATCGCCTGGAAGGTGGAAGCTTTGACTGAAGTGTTCGGCTCCTCCAACGGCGTTGGATTCCAGATCCGTTTCGCCTTTCAGGGTTTCTCAATCGCTGGCGTCTTGGCATGGACGCTCATGTTTATCGCTCTCCTGCTTCTGATTGAGCGGGGTCTCGCGGTTGTCGAGCGTTGGCTCTTCCGGTGGCGTACTTGGGAGCAGGCCGCATGAGCGCCACAACCATAGGTAATCGGCCAGGCTTCGCGAGTCATCCCGTAGGCCGGGCGCTGCGGTCGAGCTGGGGCGCCAGAGTGACGTCGTATATAGCGTTTGTCGTTGCATGGCAGCTAGTTGGGATCAGCTTCTTTCGGGTGCCTACACCGTGGGAGACGCTCGATTTCATCTGGCGTGAAGTGAGCGGTGGGGACCACGGCGGCGTCAGGCCGGGCCAGTTTTGGGAACACTTCTCAGCGACGGTGCCACGTTTCGCAATCGGCATCAGCGTGGCGTTCGTCATTGGGGTGATTGGCGGTTTGGCGATTGGCTCGTTCTCGTTCGTTCGCGCTCTGCTCAGCGATGTGTTGCTTGTGTTCCTGGCTTTGCCGGCCATCATCTGGGCGTTCCTCACTGTCATGTGGTTCGGGCTCGGATGGGAAGCGCCGGTCTACACGGTCATCCTCTCGGCAGCTCCGTTTGTGGCGGTGAACGTGGCCCAAGGCGTCCGAGCGGTGTCGCCGGAACTCCGTAGAATGTCTGACGCCTTCGGGGTGCCACGCAACCGGCGAATCCGGAGCATGCTGTTGCCAGCGATTACCGGCTACCTGTTCACCGGTCTTCGGTTCGCAGTCATCATCGGCTGGAATGCGGTGCTGCTGGCCGAGTGGTTTGGTGCCGTCGACGGTGTCGGTTGGCGAGCTCGTCTCTGGTATGACGCGGCCCGGTACAAAGGGTTCGTTGGCTGGGCAATCATCTTTATCGTCTTCATCTTCCTGCTCGACGGACTCGTCCTGTCTCCGTTGCAGAGGCGAGCGTTCCGTTGGCGGGCGTCGCCAGCTTCAGACCTCGATGCCGAGGTCGGCGCTGTGGATATGGAATCTTTCACCAATACCGCTCGTGGTCTATAGGAGACAAACATGGCAACGTTGCAGATAGAGAAACTCACGAAGACGTTTCCGGCCCATTCCAAGGGTGGTCAGCCCGTGCGGGCGATTCAAGACATCAGCTTCGCGATGTCTGGTCAGGTTTTCGTGTCCCTGGTTGGGCCTTCCGGCTGCGGCAAGAGCACGCTGCTCAACATTGTGTCCGGAGTTGACTCTCCGAGCACTGGCACGGTCACAGTCACCCAGGACGGCAAGAAGGCCCGACTCGGTTATGTGTTTCAAGATTCGCGTCTGCTGCCTTGGCGGACCGTGATGCAGAACATGCTGTACGTCTCGGATCTACCCGAAGAGGAAGCGCGAGCGAACGCGTCGAAGTATTTGGAAATGGTTGGTCTTGGGCACGCCCATGAGATGTTTCCCGGGCAGTTGTCGGGAGGAATGCAGCAGCGAGTGGGCATCGCCAGGGCGTTTTCGGTGAGCCCCGACCTACTGCTGATGGATGAGCCGTTCAGTCACCTCGACGCCATCACCGCCCGGTCGCTACGGGAGGAGCTTCAGGTCATGTGGAATGCGACCAAGAAGACCGTCCTGTTTGTTACCCACGATGTGATGGAGGCAGTTCAGCTCTCGAACCGAATCATCACGCTGGCCCACGGGGGGACGGTATTTGACGACACCACAGTCGAGCTGCCATTCCCGCGGAGGGCCTCGGACCCGGAGTTCGCGGCTCAGCAGGCAGCAATCCTCGGACGTTTTGAAACCATGGAGACCGAGCGCACGGCAGCTAAGGGTTAGGAATGCAGTCGGGAGCGGAGCAGCTTCCTCATCAATCGTATATAATGCAATATCATCGAGATCGGAGCGTTTATGACTGATCAGCCCTGGAAAACTGACCAGTTCTTTTCAAGTCCGTGGAACTACCTTCCCGAGGTCACCGAAGGTTTCAACCTTCCGGACTCGGTCGAAATCCACGATGTCACGTTGCGAGACGGCGAGCAACAGGCCGGGGTTGAGTTCACTGCCGACGACAAGGTTCGTATCGCCGAGGCTCTGTCCGCCTCCGGTATCCATCGCATCGAAGCCGGGCTTCCGGCCGTTTCCCCAGCCGACACGGAGGCCATCAAACGAATGGTGGCGCTCGATCTTGACGCCGAAATCTATGCGTTCTCGCGCTGCATGATCTCCGATGTCCAATTGGCGCTCGACTGTGGCGTCAAGGGCGTCGTCATGGAAGTCCCCGCCAGTCACCACCTCATCGAAAAGGCCTATCAGTGGCCGGTCGAGAAGGCGATCGAAGCGTCGATCGAATCAACCAAATTTGCCCATGACAACGGTCTCAAAGTTTCGTTCTTCCCCATCGATGCGACTCGCTCGACGATGTCGCAGCTCCTCGACGACCTCGAGGCAGTCGCCACCGACGGGCACGTCGATAAGGTGGCGCTCGTTGACACGTTCGGAGTCATTTCTCCCCACGCGGTGAGCTATTACACGCGTCGGGTCCGGGAGCGGCTCGGGGTGCCACTCGAAACCCACTTCCACATGGACTTCGGCATGGGGGTCGCCAATTCGATCCTGGCCGTTGCTGAAGGAGCGTCGGTCATCCACACGACAGTGAGTGGCATCGGCGAGCGAGCCGGAAATGCTCCGACCGAAGAGACCGTTTTGGCGCTCCTGACCATGTACGGCGTCGACACTGGCATCGACACAACAACGTTCACGGACATTGCGCGGCTTGTCGCCGAACTCTCGGGTGTGACGCAGCCGTCTAATCGCCCGATCACCGGTGACATGCTCTATAACGTTGAGTCAGGGATCATCACGACCTGGGTCAAGAACGTCGGCGATGAGCTGACTGAACCGTTCCCTTATCGCCCGGAATTGGTCGGTCAGAAACCCCCCGAAATCGTCCTCGGCAAGGGATCGGGGCTCGATTCGGTAGCGATTTGGCTCGGCAACAACGGCATCTACGATGCCGACACGAAGGACATCGAAGTAATTCTGGCGGAGGTCAAGGCGAAGTCCCTTGAGAAGAAGGGTCTCCTTGACAACGACGAATTCCTGGACATCGTCCGGGACGTTCTCCCCGACAAGTTCTGATTTGTACATGACCCAACGAGCAGGGAGCGGAGCACACAATGCGTGAAGCGTATTTCGGAATGAGTACCGACTGGAAGGAAGGCATCAACTGGGCAAACGTTCGAGACTGGCGTCTCAAGCGAGCCCACGCCGAGATGGAAAAGGCTGGCCTCGGGGCTCTCCTTCTGTTCTACGACGAGAACATGCGATACGTTTCGTCGACCTTGACACCTGGATGGAATCGCCTCAAGCAGGGCCTCCGGTATGTGATTCTGCCGGCCGGTAAGCCGCCCATCGTCTACGAACAGGGTGACATCGGGTTCCACTTGAAAGAACACAACCCGTGGATCCCCGCCGAGAACATCCGTCACTCATACATCTGGATCAAGGGTGCGGTCGGTCCGGCCGCTGAGCAGCAGGTCAACAAATTTGTCGACGCGCTCATGAACGATCTTGAGGAGGCCGGCGTCAAAGACATGCCGCTCGGCGTCGACTTCATCGACATCAACCTCATGCGGGAGTTCGAGAAGCGGAACATCAACTGGACCGACGGCATGACGCCGATGATGAATGCCCGAGCCATCAAGAGCCCGGATGAGATCAAGGCGTTCCAGATCGTCGGGTCGATCTGCGACAAGGTTCACTACGAGATCACCAACTTCATCAAGCCGGGTATGAGCGAGAACGAGGTTGCCGCCTTCGGGTTTGAGCAGCTGTACTCGATTCCGGGTATGGAGGACGTCGAAGACGTCATCGTCTCGAGCGGGCCTAACGCCTGGCCGAACTGGCGAAACTTCTCAGACCGAATGATCCGACCGGGTGAACTGGTGATCATCGACCTGGCGGCCCTCACCTGGAATGGGTTCAAGTCGTGCTGCTACCGGACGTATTGCGTCGGGGGCACGCCAACCGACGAGCATCAGGCCACCTACGACGCCGCCCACAGTTGGCTCTGGGACTCGATCGAAGAGGTCAAGCCGGGAGTCACGACCGCCGACGTGGCGGCCAAGTGGCCGTCGGCCAAAGAGGCCTGGGGTTACGAGGAGGAAGATCAAGCGGCCGCCAACAACTGGGGTCACGGATTGGGTCTTGCTCAGTACGACCCGCCCGTGATTTCGCGCATCTGGTCGCTGGACCATCCGGTCGAGATCGAAACGGGAATGACGTTTGCGCTCGAGACCCAGCACGGCAAGATGCATGATCATGGAGTCCGGCTTGAGGAAATGCTCTACGTCACCGATACCGGCTACGAGATGGTCACGACCTACAAGCAACACGAAATCATCTCGACCGCCTGATCGGTGCTGATAGATCTCGACGATGAATTAGCGCAGGATCCCGGGCACACCGGCGGCAAGGCTGCCTGGCTGGCCCGGGGTCGTCGCGCCGGGCTGCCGGTGCTACCGGGGTTTGTGGTGCCAGCTGAGGTGTCGCGTGATGCGATGCGGCGCGGGACCGAAGCAATGGGTCAACGGGGTCCCGGTGGGGCACTACTAACGGTGAGTTCGGCGGCGATGGATGGTGGTCTGGCATCGGCGGTCATTGATGCCGCCCGGTCGCTCGGGGATCCGCTCGTGGTGCGATCCTCCAGTGTGCTGGAAGCAGGAGGCGAGTGGTCCGGTGCGTTCACCTCCTATCTGGACATTCACCCCGATGAGGCACCGAAAGCGATCCGCGGGTGCTGGGCTTCGGCTTTTACCGTCCACACGCTCGACCGATATGCCGCCGCCGACTTCGCGCCGGGTTCGATCCCGATGGCCGTACTGATTCAGCCTGCTCTGGATCCTGACTTTGGTGGCGTGGCCCGCCTCGTGGACGGTGAGGTGACGGTGACCGGCGTGGCGGGTTCACCGGCACCGCTCGTGCAGGGATGGGATCCCGGTGCGCACGGTCGGGTCTCTGCTTCCGGCAACGTGACCGGCGAATCGGCTATCGACCTGATGGGCGCTGACCTGATCGGTGCCGTGTCGACCGTCCTGCGAGCGGCCTATGAGTTGATCGGCGCCAACTCGTGCGAGTGGGCAGCCGTCGACGGCCAGGTGACACTCCTGCAGCTTATGCAGTTCGAAGAACGGCCTTCCCTCGTCGTTGAGATTCCCGCGGTTTTCGAAGATCCGGCGATCATTGATCTCGCCAGGTTGGTTCGCCGGTTTCCCGGTCCGCTCGGAGAAGAGCTGGTCCTGCCGTGGGCGGTAGCGGCTCCGAGCTACTTTCTCCTTCCAGTCGAACCGCTCGATGTTGATCCGCTGGAAGCGCTCCTCGAAGCCATCGAACAATCACGAGCCCTGGTGTCATCGGCATGGCGAACAACCAAGGCGATCGGGAGTGATCGCGCCGCCAGCCTGGTGCGTGGACTACGTGGTGACGAGACCGAGCGGGCATTGGGGGCCTTCGCCGAATTGCGAGTACCCGACCTCGATCAAGCCCAAGCTGTGCTCAGGTTGCTCGAGACCGCCTGCCGGGGGCTCGTCGCGGCGGGTGCCGTCGCCCATCCGCAGCTGGCCTGGCATCTACGCATGGGAGACGCGATAGCCATCTTGCGGGAGGGACGCGCCCCGATCCTGAAATCGCGTATCGGTTTCGACCGGTGGGAACCGTTCGATGCGGCGGCGGTAATTGCGCATGGCAAGGTGGGAGTCGGCGTGCCTGCCGCACCTGGTACTGCGGTCGGTCGGATGTGTTTTGTCTCGGATCCTCATGACGTACCCGACTTTCGACCGAGAGATGTCGTGGTGGGCACGCACCCATTGCCCAACCTCGCCGCGCTCCTGTGGGACGCTTCGGCGGTGATAACGACTGGCGGCGGCCCGGCCGCCCACCTGTTCGAGTCAGCCCGGGCACTCGGCATCCCGGCGGTCACTGGCCTCGACATCGAAGCATTGCTTGACGGAGACCCGGCCCGAAAGAGCGGTCAGGTGTCACTGGCAGTCGACGGTCTCGGTGGACGGGCCTGGACGATGCCCTGGTAGAGCGGTACCCGACAGGCTGGCGAGTTCCTAGACGTGCATCAAGACCTTGAGCGACGAGGCATCGTGAACGAGTTCGAACGCACGGTCTGCCTCGTCGAGAGCCAGTTCGTGTGTCACGATCGGTTCCAAGACGAGTCGTCCTGCCGCCGCTAGGGCTATGCCCGTGGCGTAGTCGCCTGGAAGAGCGGCTCGAGGGTTGTAGAGGGTGAGTTCTTTGTAGTAAAGCTGGTAATACGGTAGACCTTCGTTCCCACCAGTCAGTGTGCCGAAGACGAGCACCTCGCCACCGATTCCGACGAGATCGATCGCCTGGGCGAGGGTTTTTTCGTATCCCACCGCTTCAACCACTAGATCAGGCCCTCGCCCGTCGGTCAGTTCGGCGAGGACGGATTCGGCTTCATCGGGGGCAGCCGTTGCTGTCGCCCCGTGCTCTGAAGCGAGGTCTCGCTTCCATTGTGATCGGGTAATTCCGACAACCGTCACACCGCGTTCGCGCAAGAGTTGGACCATGAGCTGGCCCGCAACGCCAAGGCCAATAACGGCCGCGACCTGGCCGGGGAATACGTTGACAGCCTTCTGGGCATGAATGCATGTACCGAGCACCTGTAGGAGGCCCGAGGCAGCGTCGGAGATTACATCGGGGACTGGCAGGACCGCCTCGACGGGAGCTCTTACGTACTCGGCAAAAACGCCATCGATCTCTCGTCCCATCAGACCCGCGTTGCGACACAGATGCGGCCGGCCTTTTCGGCAAAGATCGCACCAACCGCAGCTGGATCCCGGATCGACGAGCACCCGATCGCCCGATCGGACAGCTGCACCGGCGGGTGCCTCGACGACGATCCCGATCATCTCGTGGCCAAGGACTCGTGGATAGGCGACCGGGATCGCGCCCGTGAACACTTTGATATCTGTTCCGCAGAGGCCGACGATTTTTGGCTTGATGAGTACCTGGCCGTCCGCTTCTGGCACGGCGATATCGGCGATTTCGAGTGCGGATGGTGCAGTGACCCGGACGGCTTTCACGAGGTGGTCTCCTTGGTTCTCTCCAGGTGAGCCTACTCAGAGAAAGGGCAGGATCTGCCCCGATCTCCCCCTATTTGACCCAACGAGTGTGCATCCAGGCTCGATATAGCTATCCGTAAGCACACTCGTTTTTCCGGGTGGGGGGCGGTTCCCAACGAGTGTGCATCCAGGCTCGATATAGCTAACCGTAAGCACACTCGTTTTGGGTTAGGTGGCGGGGAGGCGAACCACCAACCGGGCGCCTCCGGTGTGGGTTGCGTCGATGGCGATCGTGCCGCCATGACGCTCGATTGTTTCCTTGGTGATCGCCAACCCAAGGCCGGTCCCCCCATCGGCACGGTTGCGCGCTGCATCGATGCGGCCGAAGCGTTCAAAAACAAGTGCGTGTTTTTCGATCGGGATGCCGGGGCCATCATCGGTTACCGTCAGGACTGCCTCGCCGTCGATCTCCTGAAGGCTGATCACTACCCGCTTAACGGCATGACGGCTGGCGTTCTCGACGAGATTGCGGACTGCCCTGCCCAACTGGACACGATCCCCGAATACCTGGGCGGCCGACACCTTCGAGATGTCGACTACACCGTTCGGTAGGTTCGCAACCTCGCGAAAAACCACGTCGTCGAGGTCGACTGCCGTTTCGACCGAGACGGCCGACTTCGCATCAGTCTTGGCGAGTTCGAGCAAGTCTTCGATAAGTGTTTGCAGTTCGACGACCTCCTCAAGCAGACTCTCGAGCTGCGGGCTTGGTCCCATCGACAGCTCGACCTCCAATTCGGTCCGCATACGGGCCAGAGGGCTTCGCAGCTCATGCGAAGCGTCACCGACGAATCGCTGCTGGCGGCTAACGGCCTCGTCAAGTCTTTCGAGCATCCCGTTCATGGTCTCGGCGAGCCGGCTGATCTCATCCTCGTTCTTTGGAATCGGGACGCGTCGGTGAAGGTCGGTAGCCCCGATATCGGCAACTTCGGCACGAATCGCTTCGACCGGGTCGAGCGTTCGCCCCACCAGCCACCACACCAGCGCAGCCAGAGCCGCAGCGACAATCGGAATCGTCACAAGAAGAGCTCCTACGAGGGTGCGAGTGCTTTCTTGGACACCATCAAAGGTGGCGCCAACGTGTAGCACCGCCCGGCCGCCGCCGCTTGTCACGGTCTTGCTGAGCACCCGGAACACGTCATCGTCGACCGCCAGATTGCTTACGGTCTGGATACGATCCTCGTCACCGAGCCGATAGGGGATCGGCAGCGGGGCTTGCCCGGTGAGGTTCGGGCTGGAGGCAATCACCTCGTTGTTCTCGTTGATCAACTGGGCGAAGCCTTCTTCACCACTCGCCCCGAGCTCCGAAGATTGGATGAGCAGCACGTCGGCGGCGCGCTGCTGAAGCGCTGCGTCGACGCCGTTGGTCAATTGAACTCGTTGGGTCGAGACGAGGGTGACCGAGGCAAAGATGAGCACGAGCGCGACAACCAACGTTGCGATCGCAGTGATTCGGTACCGGACCGATCCGCGATCACTAAAAAGGTCAGCCGCCGTCGGTGGCCAGTCGATAGCCCGCCCCCCGGATCGTTTCGATGGCATGGCGGTCGAAAGGCAGGTCGATGCGTGTGCGCAGACGGCGGATGTAGACCTCGATGATGTTCGGGTCGCCTTCAAATTCATATTCCCAGACACCCGCCAGAATTTCGGTCTTGGATAGGACCTGGCCGGCGCGGCGCATCATGAACTCCAGGACTTCAAACTGCCGGGTAGTCAATTCGATCTCAGTTTCGCCGCGCCACACGCGCCGCTGGCCCGGATCAATACGGAGATCTCCTGCCTCGACCGGAACGGTGTTGCGGCCGGTAGTGCGACGAAGCAAGGCTCGTATCCTGGCGACGAGCACGGGAAAGCTGAATGGTTTTGTCAGGTAGTCGTCGGCCCCGGTATCGAGCGCTTCGGCCTCGTCCAGGTCTCCGTCTTTGGCGGTCAGCATGAGAATCGGCGTCCAGTCACCGTCCTCCCTTAGATCCCGGCAAATCTGATAGCCGTTGCGGCCCGGAAGCATGATGTCGAGGATGATGAGATCGAAGCTGCCTTCCTGGGCCAGCCAAAGGCCATCGGTGCCGTTGAAGGCCACCTCGACAGCGAACCCCTCGGGCTCCAATCCGCGTTTTACGGCGGTGGCGATTTTCCGGTCGTCCTCGACCAGTAAGAGCTTCATGCGGCCATTGTTGCAGACTGTTTCTGACTGCTGGCTGAACCATCACTGACAATATGTAGCAACTACAGATTTCCTCCGCAGGACTGGCCCGGTGCCGCGTACACTGGAAAATGGAGGTGCGCCAGTGGCTCATTACTTCATCGCGACTTATGACGTGACTGACGACGACATCTACAACGCCTACGTCAGGGAGGTCGGAGCGACGGTGGCCAAACACGGGGGAGTAGCGCTCGTGTCAGCCCGCCGACCCGAGTTGGTGGAGGGGTTGGCCAACCGGACGCACGTGGTTATTCAGTTTCCAACCGAAGCCGGTGCCCGCGCCTGGTACGCCGACTCTGATTATCAACCGCTTCTTGCGCTGCGATTGGCTGCCACCACCAACGGGTCAGCAGTTTTCGCCTCTGGACTTCAATAGGGAGCTGGGAGGCCCTGGCCGGTCTCGAGCAGGCTCTTGAGTCCCGACACAATGTAGGGGAAGCCGTTGACGAAGTCATCGAGGGTCTTGCCGCCCGGAACCACGTCATAGAGTTCGATCACGAGTTCTGCCATGCCGTTGACGTCGTTGACCGACCACACTTCCCGGCAGGGCCCTTCGGCAGTGATCTCGGGATCCCACAACGCCAGGAACGTGAACTCAATCCGCTTGGGAGGGTCGATCGAGATGATCTCGCCTTCGCTGACGAGTGCGCCGTTGCCGTCGTAGTAGTTCATCGAACTCCCGACCTGCCAGTCAGACTTGACCCGGGTCCCGTAGAAGTACTGAACGGTCTGGTCGCCATCAGTGATGGCGTTCCAAACGGCGTCGACCGACGCTCGGATATAGGACTTGTAGATGTGGGCTGGCTGTTCCATGCGTGCTCCTCCTGATTCGGCCTTGGTTTTGATACCAGCGATGGCAGCAACCCGCGGCGCGGCGTACTTGCTGATCCATCGGTCGAGGATCAGCTTGATCGGGACGGGATTCAGGTAGTGGTACTTCGATCGGCCCCGTTTGACGGTCGAAACCAGATTCGCCTCCTCGAGGATGCGGAGATGATTCATCACGCCGTAGCGGGTCATGCCGGGTAGGTGCTCACACAACTCACCAAGGGACTGCCCGTCGTGCTCGAATAACTTGTCGAGCAGGATGCGCCGGCCGGGATCGTTGATCGCCTTGAATACCTCGTCCATGGCTCCACTATATGTGAGTAAACACTCACATGTCAATTATCCGGCTAATCGGTAACGATGTTGCCAAACCGATGAAGCGTCTTGCTGATCGCCTGTTCACGGACATAGTGGCGGAGTTCCAAGAAGCCGTTGGCGGTGACCGGGTCGTCGGCGATATGGATGCCTACCGCAGCAGCAGCTCTCCGTAACGGTGTCATCGGTGGTGCCGAGTAGGCGGATTCGTTCGACGCCCAGCCCGGGGATACGGGCCGCAAATGCCTCGTCGCTTTCGTCCTTAGAGATGACCAGCTCGCAACCGGCTATCCCAGCAGCGTGCGATACCCGATCGATCTCGGCCTGGGTAGCGCCGGACCCGATCCGCAATCCCACTCTCTCGAGCGGGCGGTACCGGAAGATGTTCGCTTCGCAGTAGAGCCCGGTCGGGTCATGCTCAACGGCGAATTCATCCGTCCACGCCTGCTTGTCAGAGGCCTTGGCGGTCTCCAACTGATCGGCCCCAAATTGTCCTTCGGGATGCCAGGTCCCCAATTGGGCAACGTAATTGGGGCCGCCCGCTTTGGCGCCCGGTCCGACGCTCGACTTCTTCCAACCACCGAAAGGTTGCCGCTGGACGATGGCCCCAGTGATCTGACGATTTACATAGGCGTTCCCCGCCTCGACCCGGTTCATCCACTCGTCGATCTCGTGGGGGTCGAGGGTGTGGATTCCGCCGGTCAGCCCGTACTCGTTGCCGTTCTGAATTTGGAGGGCTTCGGTCAGATCTTTGGCTGCCATGACCCCGAGGACCGGCCCAAAGCACTCGGTCTGGTGGAACCAGCTGCCCGGTTTGACGCCGATCCTGACACCAGGGGACCACAGGTTTTCCCCGAGTTGGTGCGGCTCGACTAGCCACTCCTCGCCGGGGTCCAGCCGGGTCAAACCGCGTTCGAGTTTCTCTGGGGGCGTTCCGATCAACGGGCCGACCGTACTCGAGATATCGGTCGCCTTCCCGACGTCCAGGCTTTCAACTGCATCGATCAATTGGCGCCTGAAACGGGGCGACTCGTAGACGTCCCCCACGCAAATTGCCAGCGATGCTGCCGAGCACTTCTGCCCGGCGTGGCCGAATGCCGAAGCGACCAGGTGGGTTACCGCCAGATCGATATCGGCATGGGGCGTGATGATGAGCGAGTTCTTGCCGCTGGTCTCGGCGAACAGCCGCAAGCGGGGATTCCAACGCTTGAACATTGCGGCGGTTTCTGACGAGCCGGTGAGGATGACGCCATCGACCCCCATGATGAGTCGCTGGCCCACTTCGTCGTCGGGGGTTCGGACGAACTGGAGTACGTCCTGGTCGATCCCCGCCTCCCACAGGCACTCGGCCACGATTTCTGCGCATCGGGGAGTCTCTGGAGCCGGTTTGAAAATGACACAGTTTCCCGCAGCGAGAGCCGCCAGAACGCCGCCGGCGGGAATGGCGACGGGAAAGTTCCACGGCGGGACGACGGCGACGGTTCCAAGTGGTTCGAAGCGGACTCCGTCATACGTCAAGTCTGCCGCGCGCTCGCCGTAATACGAAGCGAAGTCGATCGCTTCCGAAACCTCAGGGTCGGCCTGTGCGAACGTCTTGTTGCCCTCGTGCACCATGGCGGCGATGAGATCGCCGCGTCGTCGAGCCAGGGCGTCGGCCGCCGCATAGAGAAGCTCCCGTCGCCGCCCGGACTGGTCGCCTGCCAGTCGACCTGGGCGTTCTCGGCCCGATCGAGTGCTGCATCGATCACCGCCACATCTGTTGTTATGGGGGTGCGTGGGGTCCGGGGAATCGGTTGTCACAAGCTGACCGCCCAGTCCCGGTTGCTGGCAGGGCGGGGTCCGTGTCTGGCTCGTTGATGAAGTGGCCGACGATCGAGGCCTCTGCCGCCAGGGCGGGACGGGTCTGGCGGCGTTGCGGTTCGCTGCCGACCTCCCACCTGGCCGCCAGAGAGGCTTCGAATTCTTGTCGGCGCCGCTCGAACTCTGGAGTCCCCGGCGCGAGGCTGAACACCGACCGCATGAAATTCTGGGGAGCGGCATTCTCTTCAAGGCGACGGAACAAATAGCTGATAGCGACGTCGAAGTGTTCTCTGGCGACAATCGGCGTGTAAAGGATCAAGGCGTGATCGGGCGCTCCGTCGCGTACCACGCGCGCCTGGGCGGGCGACATACCCTGCAGCATCTCAAACTGGATTCGGTCCGCGACCCCTCGATGTTCGGCCAGTAGGTCGGCCCACGCCACGTCGAAGAGGTTGTGGCTGGCGATGCCGATTCGTACGGCGGTTGTGCGTTCCGGCGTAAGAACCCAATCGAGGCAGCGTTTGTAATTGGCGTCGACTTCGTTCTTCGTCAGGTAGGGAGCCTGGTTCCATCCGTGAATGGCAGCCTCGACCTTTTCCATCGCCAGGTTCGCGCCTTTTACCAGTCGTATCTTGATGATCGCTCCGCCAGCAGCGTGTCTTTGAGTTGCCCAGCCAACCAGATCCTGAAGTGCGTTGAACGAATCGGGGAGATAGGCCTGCAGTACGATTCCGGCTACGACAGTGGGTCGAGCGTCCAAGGCTTCCTTGAACGCCGACACGGTCAAGTCAAGGTCGAGGTATTCCTCCATGTCGAAGTTGACGAAGGTCGGAGGGTTGGTTGCCCCGGCGGCGTCAAGCAGTTCGCTGAGCGCTGACCTGATTCGCTCCTGGCTTCCAGCCCAGTCCCAATGGTTCAGCTGTGACACGATGGCCGACAGCTTGACGGACACGTAGTCCACCGATGGGTCGGCGATGAGACCGAGGATGGCGTCAAACCGGTTGCGGGCCTCACGGTTGCCAAGGACAGCTTCTCCCAAGAGGTTGACGTTTTGGGCAAACCCTTGGTCGCGGCGCAGGTCGAGGTGTTCGACGAGCTTGGACGCTTCGCTATCAACGATCAGGTGTCCGACGAGTTGACGCATACGGCGTCGAGCAAGGGGGATGACGATCCCGGGAAGGATCGGTCCGACGGCGGCACCAACCTTGAGGAGCAGCTTGTCAATCGGCGAGAGAAACTCGGGCAGAGGTTCGTTTTGGACGAGGGACCGGAGTTGTGTCGCAGACACCCGGTTGTCGTCGGGGCGGGCGATCCGATCGATGAACCGCATGGTGAACGAGACGCCTGTCGGGTCCTCGATGAGTTCCTGGAGGGGACCGGTAGCGGAGCGATCCTCATCGGTCTCAATGGCTTTCGCCGTGGTCAGCCATTGCCCAACTCGTTCGGCTGTCTCGGCGGCCAGCAGGCTCGGGTCATGCATGGGTAACGGCCAAGCGTGTCACGGACCGCAGACTAGGCGGGTGGGGTGACTGATGATCCTCGTTACGTGGGAGATCTAGCCGGATCCAGCACGGCCCGGACATAGATCAGGATGGCGGCGGCCAACCGTGCATCTAGCCCGAGTGTGCCATTCAGCGAGAGTCGATGGCGCAGGCCCGGTTCCGGGGGAGTGGACGGTGCTTCATCCTCTCGGGTTACCGTTCCGATCCTCTTGCCACCGACAGTCACGTGGTAGCTGGACCCCAAGCGGAGTTGTCGAAGGCGGGACCGGGCGGGTTCAGCTGGGGTGACGGTGGCTAGTTCCTTTCCGTGAGAGTCGGTTATGACCCGAGATCGGTTATCGATGAGCCCTGACACCAGTTTTGTCTCGAATACCGCCAGTGTCTCACCAGCTGCCTCCAGAACATGCCGACTCGGAGCGACCCGCCGGTTGCCGCCGAACTGAAACGCCACGTCTCCACCGTCGCGGCGGCAAACGATCGGTGGCCGGGTCAGATAACCTCGCCCGAGAGTGCCATCGAACCGCAGGTCACCGCCGGTTATGACAACTGCCTGGTCGCCAGTCCGGCCGGTCCACAATCGGTAGCTCGCAGAGGTCGTGGTGTCGTCCGCCATTCGAGAAGTCTTACACACTCTCTGCTTGGGCGACGGAGACGGTCGTATTGCTGTACGGGGCAGTCGGTTTCGGCTGATTCGTCAGTTAGTGATGGGTTCTGCCGTCGAATCGATTGTGGGTTGAGTAGGGTGACCTCTCCTTACGAAAGTGTTTGCCTTCATGGCCGGTCCCATCGAGCTGGATGCCACCGACAAAGCCATCATCGACCATCTCCAAGATGACGGGCGTATCCCATACTCTCGCCTCGGTCCACTTGTCGGGCTCTCTCCGGCGGCCGCCCGGCAACGGGTGCTCAGTTTGACCGAGCAAGGCGTTATGCAGGTTGTGGCCGTGACGGATCCCACCACGTTGGGATTCAGTTCGCAGGCCTGGATGGGGATCAACGTTTCGGGTGACCTCGACACCGCAGCCGAAGCCATCGCCGAAATCGATGAGGTTGATTACGTAGTGATTACGGCAGGTCGGTTTGATGTGATGATCGAGTTGGTATGTGAAACGACCGAACACCTCATGGAGGTGATGAACCGCATCCGCCAGGTTGACAGTGTTGCCTCATCTGAGGTCTTCACATATCTTCGCCTCGTCAAACAGACGTATGACTGGGGAACTCGCTAGTCACCTGGCGGCAGCGACCTCGGCGACCGCTTCGGCAAGGACGTCCATCGCCTCGTCGACCTGCTCGTGGCTTATCCCGAGCGGTGGCAGAAAGCGCACGCAGTTTGAATACAACCCGGCCCGGATGGTGATCAAGCCTCGTACCAAGGTTGCGGCGCAGATGGCCGCCGTCGACGCCATATCTGGTTGCTTGGACTCAGGATCCATGACGATTTCGGCGACGAGCATCGGGCCGAGTCCGCGCACATCGCCCATGATCTCGGGGTGGATGGCTTGGAGTTCCTCGAGTCGCCGACGCATGTGATCGCCAATGGCCGACGCGTGTTCCAGGAAGGCGGCATCGGAGATCAGCTTGATCGACTCGATGGCGGCGACACACGCGAGGGGGTTGCCGCTGTACGTGCCGCCGAGACCACCCGGATGGGGAGCGTCCATCAGTTCGGCTCGACCGGTGACAGCCGAGATGGGCATGCCTGATCCGAGCGATTTGGCCGTCGTTACGATGTCAGGGATAACCCCCGAGTGTTCTATGGCAAAGAGCTTGCCGGTACGCCCCATCCCGGATTGGATTTCGTCGGCGATCATCACCATGCCGTGCTCGGTGCAGAGTTCACGAATCGCTTCCATGAACGCCGTCGGGACTGGAATGAATCCTCCCTCGCCCTGGACTGGTTCAATCACGACGGCAGCCACTGCGCCCGGATCGACCCGCGAGATGAACTGGTCGCGCAATCGGGCAACCGACCAGTCGACGTATCCCTTTTCGGACATCTCTTCGGGGCGCCGGTAAACGTTGGGGAAGTCGAAGCGGTAGATTTCCGGAGCGAACGGTGCATAGCCCTTCTTGAATAGCGCATATTTTGAAGTCATTGATGCGGTCAGGTTGGTGCGGCCGTGATAGGCCCCCTCGAAAACGACGATGGCCTGGCGGCCGGTGGCGGAGCGAGCCACGTTGACGGCGGTCTCGACAGCTTCGGCGCCGCTGTTCATGAGCACGGTCTTTTTGTCGAAGGTCCCTGGCGTGATCTCGTTGAGAAGTTCGGCGACCGCCACGAGAGGTTCATATGTCGCGACGATTGCGGACATGTGCAAGAGGCTCTCGGCCTGGGTACGAACGGCGTCCACGACTGACGGCGGGCAATGGCCCGTAGCGAGGACGCCGATTCCCCCTGCGAAGTCCAGCAACTGGTTGCCGTCGACGTCGGTGACGACGGCGCCCTGTCCCGAAGCGACGGCGATTTGTGTCAGCTTGGAAGCACCATTCGCCATGGCTCGTTCTCGCCTGGCCACGATGGCGGCGCTGCGCGGGCCGGGTAGCGGAGTCACGAGGTTGATGGAACGATTGTTTGTGGACATTGGCGCGCCTCCGTGGCATAGCTGGCTAGTGACAAACGGTTCGTGCTTGAACCTAGCTGATAGCGGCATTATGGCTTGCACCGATCGCGCAGACAAGCGAAACGTTCGTCACTAATGAACTATGCGATTGATCTGTGCAGGGCGGATCGAGACGGACTACCCTGCGACCTGTCGATGAACGACATGTGCTGCATGCGCAAGGCGATGGAGGAATGATGGCGGACATGAGAAAGACCTATCGGCGGACTGGATCGAGAGACGCCGTGCTGGCCCGACTGGCCAAGGACCCGATCGGCAGGCGGGAATTCATCAAGCGCTTCGGTGTGGCGGGCATGTTTGCCCTGGCGGGCCCTGCGGTGTTGGCGGCTTGTGGTGATGGCTCGACTTCGACGACGGCCGGGCTCTCGGGCACGACCCTGTCGGCGTCGATGGAATTGTTCGTCGACAACTGGATCCTCTATATCGACACCACCGAGGATTCGCCGGACGGAACGTCGACAATTGACGAATTTGAGGCCGAAACGGGCATTGCGGTTACCTATACCGAGGGCGTCAACTCGAACGAGGAATGGTTCGGCAAATATCAGGCGCAGCTCGCCGCCGGCCAGTCGACCGGGTTCGATATCGTCGTGCTTACCGACTACATGGCCGCTCGTATGCTTCGCCTCGGATACGCCGAGCAGATCGACAAGGCCAACGTTCCGAATATGGCCAACCTCGTCGATGCGCTCGCATCCCCGAGCTTCGACACCACCCGCGACTTCACGCTTCCGTGGCAGTCGGGATTCACGGGTTTGGCGTATGACGTCGATCAGACCGGCGGAGCGGTCTCAAGCCTTGAGGCGATTCGTGACCCGAAATACGCCGGCAAGATTGGTGTTTTGACGGGATATCCAGACACCATCGGCCTGTTGTTGCTGGCCGAAGGAAAGGATCCGTCCACGGCATCATTGGACGAGATGCTGGCGGCGACTGACGACCTTGCCAAACTGATTTCCGACGGTCAGATCCGTCAGGTATACGGGAACGAATACATCGACGCACTCATCAATGGCGACCTGGCCGTGTGCTTCGGGTGGTCGGGTGACATCTTCGCCAACCAGGAAGACAGTCCTCAGATTCAGTTCTCGTTCCCGGATGAGGGCACGATGATCTGGACGGACAACATGATGATTCCGAAGGGGGCAGCCAACAAAGCCAACGCCGAGAAATTCATGGACTTCTACTATCGGCCTGAGGTTGCGGCCGAACTGGCCTATTGGGTCTGGTATGTTTCGCCCGTCGAGGGAGCGCAAGCCGCCATGGAAGACATCGACCCGGAGTTCGTTGACCAGCCCTTGATCTTCCCGGACGAGGCCACCCTCGCCAAGTCGTACATCTTCCGGTCCTTGAGCGAAGAGGAAGAGACCCAACTCAACGAGGCCGTGGCCACCGCCACCGGCGTATGACCGAAAGGCCGAACTCTGCGGCCGGGCCTGATTCCCCGGCTGTAGAACTGGTCGATCTAACGAAGGCCTTTGGCGACTTTGTCGCGGTCGATGGGCTCACCCTAGACATTGACGAGAATCGTTTTTTTGCGATTATTGGCCCCTCCGGTTGCGGCAAGACAACCACGCTGAGGATGATCGGCGGTTTTGAAGAGCCAACCGGCGGAACGATCCGATTACATGGTGAGGACGTAACAGGCACCAAGCCGTACCAGCGCCCCGTGAACACGGTCTTTCAGAGTTACGCACTCTTCCCGCACTTGTCGATTTACGAGAACGTTGCTTTCGGGCTGCGTCGCCAGGGAGTGGAGAAGGGTGAGGTTCATCGACGGGTCAACGAGATGCTTGACCTTGTCCACCTGGCCGAGACGGCCAAGCGCAAGCCCCGGCAACTGTCGGGAGGTCAACGCCAGCGGGTGGCCTTGGCCAGGGCGCTCGTCAATCACCCCCGGCTCCTCCTGCTCGATGAGCCCCTCGGGGCGCTCGATCTCAAACTGCGTAAGGAGATGCAGCTTGAGCTCAAACGCATCCAGCAGGAAGTCGGCATCACGTTCGTCCATGTCACCCACGACCAGGAGGAGGCCATGACCATGGCCGATTCGATCGCCGTAATGCGCGACGGCCGGATCGAGCGAATGGGGGAGCCGGTCGAGATCTACGACGACCCGCGTACGCGATTCGTGGCGGGATTCCTGGGTGCGTCGAACCTGATGGAAGGTCAAGTCTCAGGCTCCGATGGCGTTACGGTTGCCGGAGGCCACAGGTTCTATGTCGGCGCGGACAAGCTCGGCGGCACCACAGGGTCGGTATACGTCGGCGTACGACCCGAGAAGATTCACTTGACTCACACGGGCTCGGACCCCGGTCACGCCAACCAGCTCGACGGCGTGGTCACCGACTCCTCGTTCATCGGGGTCAGCACACACTATCTGGTCAAGACGGAGGCGGCCGGCGAGCTCACCGTCGTGGTACAGAATCTTGGCGCCGAGCGGTTCGCGCCTGGCGGACAGGTAACCCTGAGCTGGGATCCTGACCACACGTTCGTGGTTGCGAGCTAGACGATGACAGCTCGCTCGGCCTTAGCGACCAAAGCGGATCGCCGACGCCGGTTGGTGCCGTACGCGTTGATGGCGCCTGGGATGCTCTGGTTGCTGCTGTTCTACGTCGTTCCGATGTTCCGTCTGGCGATTACCTCGCTGCAGGAGGGATCGCTCGAGCAGGGATACGAGTTCACCGGCAACTTCGATAGCTATGCGTCAGTATTCACGACCTACCTGCCGCAGCTACGCAATTCCCTGATGTTCGCGTTCGGGGCGACGGTGATTGGTTTGCTCATCGCCTATCCACTCGCCTACGCCATTGCCTTCTATACCTCGAGATGGAAGAGCCTCTTCCTGCTGCTCATACTGGTTCCGCTGCTGGTGCCGTTCCTCCTGCGCACGCTGGCATGGCGGGTGATCCTCGCCGATCAGGGTGTGGTGGTGGAGGCCTTAAAGACGATCGGGTTGCTACCCGAGAACGGCAGACTGTTGTCAACCGGTTGGGCGATTCTGGCAGGCCTGGTCTACAACTATTTGGCGTTTATGGCATTGCCGATCTATGTGTCGCTCGACAAGATCGAACCGTCATTGTTGGAAGCCGCCAACGACCTCTATGCCTCCCCGTGGACGGCGTTCCGCAAAGTCACCCTGCCGATGTCTATGCCTGGCGTCATCTCAGGAACGCTCCTCACCTTTATCCCTGCCGCCGGCGACTACGTCAACGTCGAGCTACTCGGTAACCGCAACTGGACGATGATGGGCAACGTAATTCAGTCGAAGTTCCTCGTCATTATCGACTACCCGGCCGCCGCAGCGATTTCGTTCACTCTCATGGCGATCATTGTCACGATGGTGGTGCTGTACGTTCGGAAGGTCGGCACCGAGGAGCTGCTGACATGAGAGCACGAGTTTTCTACCGCACTTTGCTCGGGTTCGGCATCGGGTACCTGTTCTTGCCCGTATTCATCGTCGTAGCGTTCTCGTTCAACGATCTCCAAGGGCGCCGCAATGTCTCCTGGGAGGGATTCACGCTTCGGCATTGGGCCGAGCCCTTCAAACTGCCGGGGCTGAGCGAAGCGGTATTGAACTCCCTGACCATCGCGTTTCTGTCTGCCCTCGTCTCAACGATTGTTGGAACGCTCATAGCTCTGGCGTTGGTTCGCTACCGCTTCAAGGGTCGGGCGACAACCAATCTGATGTTGTTCCTCCCCATGGCCAGTCCCGAAGTTGTTATGGGGTCGGCGCTGCTGACGCTCTTCATCGTCGCTCAGGTGGGCCGTGGCTACATGACGGTGCTGCTCGCCCATATTCTCTTTAACCTGAGCTACGCCGTAGTCACGGTCCGCGCTCGCATCGTCGGGTTTGATCGACACCTCGAAGAAGCTGCCATGGACCTCTACGCAAACGAGTGGCAGACGTTCAGACGGGTGACTTTGCCGATGATTCTCCCCGGTGTACTCGCCGCATTTATGCTGGCTTTCGCCCTCAGTTTCGACGACTTCGTGATCACAAACTTCAATTCGGGCTCGCTCCAAACTTTCCCGGTGTTCGTCTATGGAGCGACCAAACGTGGTGTTCCTCCGCAGGTCAACGTGCTCGGAACCATGATCTTCGGGGTCATGGTGATCGCCACGACGATCTTCCTAGTCGTTCAGGCGAGACGGCAGAAGATGGATCAGGCGGCGCTGGCGGCCGGCGACTAGCCAGTTCTAGTTCGTATTCCAGTCCTCGATGCAGCGCTCCACCAGTGGGATCGGCTGGTTCGATCGGCGAGAGTCTTGAGCGGATATGTGCAAACTGGGCGGGATGCGGGGATCGAACGAGTCAACATACGCGTGGCGGCCGTTTTCAAATGCTTCCCAGCCATTGGAGTAAAGATTTCCCGTTGGGCCGATGATCTGACGGGCGGCTGATGACAGATCAGACTGCACGAACCTTGCGCCGGTTCGTCGCGCTTGCCACTCAGCGAAGAAGTTCTTCAGGCGTCCCATCGGTATCCCTTGATTGTGCTACCTCATCCTACCCGTGGGACACGAATACCGGTCGCCTGCCAAACGCCGGATTCTTCAGTATGTCGAGCGGATCCTTTGATAGAGTCGTCTTTGGAAGGCAGTTTTGGCTGTGAGGCCGTGGGGGAATTGGGAAGACTCGGGATGATTGCTCGGGGGCATCGGAGGTCGAGCTATCGGGTGCGTGAGTGCACCCGGATACGTGTCGCGTGTCGATCCGAGTTGCGACGTCCCGTTTTCCGTCCGAGGTGCTCCCGGCCGTAGTTTCGTGCGCCTCGTCCCGCGATCTCCTATATCCCCCAGTGCGGTGGCGGTGATCGAGGCGCACGAATCCTCCGAAGGGCTGGTCCCGAGCGGTCGCCGGTCGAGCGAACTCCAAACCTGTGTAGAGTGCCACCGACTTTCGAACGATCACGGGACGGATTTTCGATGGCTATTCCAGAGCAGCCCATAACGGCGGGAAGCGCGCGCCTGCCTTCTCCAGTCCGGGCTCTGCTGGTGGTCGCACTCCTCTACGCTTTCCTGGTAGGCGTCAAGATGCTCGAGTCGGGTATCAAAGGCATTGGCTCTGATTACACCGACCCCCTCTTTGCTAGCGTCTCGAACCCTCTCGCTGGGTTGTTTGTCGGGGTCCTCGCTACGGTGCTGGTGCAGTCGTCGTCGGTGACGACTGCCACGATCGTTGGTCTGGTCGCCAGCGGTGTGGTCGGCGTCGAAGCTGCGGTCCCGATGGTCATGGGAGCCAACATCGGCACGACGGTAACGAACACCCTGGTTTCGTTGACGAATGCCCGTCGCAGCGATCAGTTTCGCCTGGCGTTTACGGCCGCAACCATGCACGACTTTTTCAACGTCATGGTGGTCATCGTCCTGCTGCCGTTGGAGATTCTTACCGGCTTTCTACGTAGGTCAGCGACCTGGATTGCCGGCTTGTTCGTTGAAGGCAATCTTGGCGGTTCGTTCGATAGTCCTATCAAGGCGGCGGTCGGTTGGATGGCCAAGCTCGCCGAAGCTGTCATCGAGTCGGTCATTTCGAGTCCAGTCGCTGCCGCGGTTGTCACGATCGTGATCGCCATCGGCGTCATATTTGTCACGCTGACTTTCATTACGAAAAACATGAGAGCCCTCGTCGCCGACCGGATTGAGGCCTCCCTCAATGCCGTGCTGGCCAAATCGGGGACGATTGGCATCATCGTCGGCATGCTCGTAACGATCGCGGTGCAGTCGTCGAGTATCACAACTTCGATTCTGATCCCGCTCGTGGCCTCTGGTCTCCTGATGGTGCGAAACGCCTATCCGATCACGCTCGGGGCCAATATCGGAACGACGATCACGGCCCTGCTGGCCGCGATGGCCGCGGGTTCTGTCGCTGGCCTCACCATCGCCTTCACACACACGTTGTTCAACGTTCTGGGTATCCTGCTGGTGTATCCCTGGCCGAGCATCAGGTACGTTCCGGTATCGATGGCAGAAGGTCTGGCGAATATCGCGGTTCAGCGCAAATGGCTCGCTCTGGCGTATACCTTTGGGGTATTCGTACTTGTGCCGTTTCTCGGTATTCTGGTTTTGACATAGGAGATAAGCATGGTGATGGCATTTTTCCGCGGACGCGGCGAATCGACCCTCGATGAGGTCAAAGGAACCCTGGTCAGCATGCTGGGTGACGGCCGTACCGTCTTCGATGCCGCGACTGACGCCGTCTTCGGTGGCGGCAAGAGTAAAGAGACCAAGCAGACCGTGCGCTCCACGGATCAGGAGATCAACACGGCCCAGCAGCGAGTTCGCAGATCCCTCATGTTGCACTCGGCGGTCACAACCGTTGATCTCCCGGCGGTCCTTGCCTACATGAGCATCGTCAAGGACGCCGAGCGGATCGGCGACTACGCCAAGAACATGTACGATTTGGCCAAGTACGGCGCCAACTTCGAACTCGCCGCAGACCACGAA
Organism: uncultured Acidimicrobiia bacterium; assembly: GCA_963847455.1. Taxonomy (GTDB): domain Bacteria; phylum Actinomycetota; class Acidimicrobiia; order Spongiisociales; family JAENVV01; genus JAENVV01. Next base: position 44,555 of record CAWKAG010000043.1, on the reverse strand, counting down.
GAACTGCTCGCGTATCGTGACGCAGTCGGCCAGTTGATCGACGATGCTGCGGCGACGTTTGCATCCCAGGACCAAGCGCAGGCTCAAAAGCTGATCGACAAGGCTGATGGTTTCCTGAACGATTACGACCAGAGAATCAAAGCCGCTTTCCGCTCCGAAGGAACTGCCGATCAAGCCGTCGCCCGGGCGCTTTACTACCGCTATCTGAAGCGGATCACGGCCCACATCATGAACATGCTTACCGCCATCGTCATGCCGATCGAGCGTCTCGATTACTACGACGAGGATCCTGAAGACCGCTGAACTGCGGACAACCCTGAGATCCCGGTCGAAACAGCCGTCCGCGGTTCGTCGGTTAGCGAGCCCGACAGTGCAATCGTCGGTCGTAGCGTTTGGAGGCGAGATGAATCCTATCGTTGACAAAGAAATGTGGCAGGAGGCGCGACTTGAGCACCTGGCGGCCGAGAAAGCGCTCACCCGCCAACGCGACGAACTCAGCCGGCAACGACGCGAATTGCCGTGGGTCGAGGTCACCGAAAACTACCTGTTCGATGCGCCGGGTGGCACTGCCTCCCTGGCGGATCTCTTTGCCGGTGAGCGGCAACTTCTGGTATATCACTTCATGATGGGACCTGGCTGGGTCGAGGGGTGTCCGTCGTGCTCGTTCTGGGCGGACAACTTCAACGGGGTTGATGTGCACCTGGCGGCCCGCGATACCGCGCTGGTTGCCGTTTCTAGAGCTCCCATCGGCGAGATCGAGGCCTACAAGGAGCGGATGGGCTGGGACTTCCGTTGGGTTTCTTCAGCACCGTCCCGCTTCAATTTCGACATGGGAGTCAGTTTCGATGCGGGTGACGAGACGGCTACCTACAACTTTGGGACGCAGACCAATTACGGCGAAGAGTCTCCTGGCATGAGCGCCTTTTATCGACAAGACGACGGCCGAATCTTCCTCACCTACCAAACGTTCTTCGCGCGGTCTCGACATGATCAACGGTGCCTATCACATGCTTGATCTGACAGCCCTCGGCCGCCACGAGGATGATCTCGAGTGGAGCATGGCCTGGTTGCACCGCCATGATGCCTACCCGGAACGGTCGAGTCCCAGCTAGCTGCCGGTATCGAGGACGGTCGGTCCTCCGATGCCCTCGTCTCCATCGTTTGGCTCGAGGGTGACCCAGATTCGCGGGAAGTCTCGTCGTGAAACACCGGCGAATGATTCGATCCTTCCCGGCCCCGTGAAAGTTCCGGCTGAGACATGCCGGCCGTCTTCGGCAGTGAGCCAGATTTCGTAGTACTCGTTTTCGCCGGCTGGCGCCAGCCCGTCGATTAAGAACACCATGCGAGTACCTGCGGGCGTATTCCACCCTGCGACGGATGCCGAAGCACCTATGCCTGGGCTGGCAGGTAGAGCGATGTCCCAGTCTGGTTGGCGGCTCTGGATGAGAACGAATGCTCCCGCAAACACCACCAGGAGCGCGGCGACAGCGGTGATGATCCAGGCCCGGTTGTCTGTTGCGGCCGCTCCCCGCGTTCGCCTCAGCGATGCCACGATCGCTTCTTCAAGTTCGTCCGATGGGGCTTCCCACATTGCCGTTGCGCCAAGGTGGACGCTGATGGCATCAAGTTCGTCGAGGCGGCTGCGACACCAGGAGCAGCCGGCCAGGTGAGCGTCGAAATCTGCTCCACCGTCTCGCGCCAGGTAACGAGCCTGAAAATCGTCGCAGGTCATGCTGTCTCTTCTCGTAAATGGCTCAACGATTCAGCCAGGCGCCGGTGCGCCCGGTGCGACCTCGACTTCACCGTGCCGACCGGGATTCCCAACTCCTCGGCCGCTTCGGTCATAGTGAGTTGGCGGTAGTGAGTCGTTTCGATGATGGCACGTTCGTCGTCCGGGAGTTTGTCCAGGGCGCCGCGAACCTCCCACGCCTCCCACATGTCTTCAAAGGTCGGGGGCATCACGGCGATCTCTCGATCGAGTTCGGAAGAGTCATGGCGGCGCTCGCGTCGGTACAAATCCACGGCGACCCGTCGGGCGATCGTGTACAGCCAGGGGGCTATCCCCCTCGTCGCGTCGAACCGTTCGGCGGCCCGCCAGGCTTTCGTGAACGTCAGTTGCACGGCTTCCTCGGCTAGGGATCGGTCTCCGAGCGCACCATACGCGACAGTAAAAACCGGGCGCGAGTACGAGCGGTAGAGCGCTCGGATCGCTTCAGGGTCGCCCCGTTGAAACCGACGGATGAGATTTGCATCATTCAATACCCCCCACAGTACGCAATGGAGCGCCAACCGGTTCGCGCTTTGAGCCTCGGGAATCGGGTCGAGGGCAGATTCCCGGGGTTTGGTGTTCTAGCCTTGGATGACCTCGCCGTCGGGGCCGATTACATACCAGACGTCGCCTCGACCCTGGCCGGTGGTGTCGCCCGGTGTTTCGTCGTTGGCGAAGTAATACAGGGGCCAGCCGTTGTAGGTGATCTGGACCGAGGTATCGGTCCGTTCAGTCGAGTCGACCAGAGTGGGATCTACACCCTCTCCGGCGTAGGTAGGAGCGAGGAACGTCGGCCAGGCGACCTCGCAGTCGTCGTAGCACGTGCTGTCGCTCTGCTCATCGGGGAGGAACACATACAGCACGTTGCCTGTCTCGTCGGCCAGAATTGGACCGAAGGACGAGTCGATGACCGTTAGCTGATTCACGGGCTCCTCGGCTGTCACGAGCGGCACACCATCCGGATTCACCACATACCAGACGAGTCCGCGGCCTTGCCCGGTGGTGTCGCCTGGTGTTTCGTCGTTGGCGAAGTAATACAGGGGCCAGCCGCGGTATGTCACCTGCAATGTGGCGTCGGTGCGTTCAGTGCTGTCGATCAGCGAGGCGTCGACTCCGTCAGCTGAGGTGGTTGGCGAATAGAACACCGGCCACGCCGCTTCGCAGTCGCCGTAGCAAACGCTGTCGCTTCGGTGGTCAGGGACGAACATGTAGAGGGTGTAGCCGTCGCCGTCGGCCAAGATCGGGCCGAACTCTGACTCGGCCACGGTGAGGACGTTCTCGACCTCAGCAGCACTGGTGGTGGTCGTGTCGGCGACGGTGGAGCTGGTTGTGGTGGCTTGAATAGTTGGCGCAGGTGCCGTTTCGCTTGGCGTCGCCACGGTCGTATCGGTGGAGGCGCTCGTGCCACAGGCGGTAATTGCGGTGAGAAGTGCCATGGTTAGCCAAAGACGTTTCAATGTTGATCCTCTCGTCGGGATGGTTTCTTCACGTAGCTCGGTGACCAGTACGAGTGAGTGGTGCAAACGGTTCACATCGCACAACGGAGAGTCAGCCAACTGGCTGCGCACCGTTTGTTTCCTTGGATCAGATGCCGATTGCCGTCTGTACAGCCTCGACAAACCGAATTCCCTGCGCCGGATTGCGAGACCGGTTCTGGGTCGCAATGGCGAGCGCCTGGCGAGGATCGGGGCAAGCCGGCAACGTTTCGGCAACTACCCTTGCTCGGGGTCCTACGACCGCTTGAGGAGCAGGATGGAACGGTTCCGTCTTTCGTGTCAGTAGCGAATTCTGACGCGGTCCTCGAAGGGGGTCGTGACCCCAACGAACCGCATCTCAAGCATGTCGGCCGTCGCCGTTACTTCTACATAGCCATGGCCCGGGTTTGGTTCCCCTGGCCCGAGAAAGGCCGCGAAGTATGGTGCCTCTGAATCGTTGCCACTTACCTTATAGAGACTGGTTCTTCCGGTAACACCCGCCACCACGAATACCGTGCCATTGCCGGCGACGTGCTCATCGTCGTCATCGGCGACGCAGGCTGGATCAAAGCTGTTGACGGTGACGCAGGAGAGTTGATGGGTCCGTTGGTAGTTGTGATCGTGGCCATACAGCACGAGGTCGACGCCTTCATCGGCCAATAACTGAGCCAGATGTTCGCCAGATTCGCACTCCTTCTGTCCAACCGTAAGGCACGGTTTGTGGGCTACCAACAACTATCCAGCGTGTACCTGACTGCCGCGCTTGGCGGATGGCGTCGATCAGCCACTTCTCCTGGTCGGAACCGGGCTCGTATTTGTACTTCTCGCCGTCGACTCGGGTGTCGGCCGCGATCATGATGATCCGCACCGTCGTGTCGACGTCGAAGTAGTACTGGACGCCGTACTTGCCGCTCGAGTTCATCCGGTCGGGCATGCAGGCGGCGAAATTGCCGATCAGGCCGTCCGGGCCACCGTCGTCCTCGTGGTTTCCAACTACCACTTGCATCGGCGTGTCTGGCCCGAGGTGTTGGCTTACCCAATCGCACCAGGCAGACTCAGGCTCGATATGGCTGTAGCTCAGATCACCGATGGCCAGCATGAATTCGGCCGCCGACTCGCCGATTGCAGTAAGCACCTCGGAAGTCCGTTCCGTCGCTCCGAGATCGCCCCCGGCCGCAAACGTGACCGCGATCTCGGGGGCTGTGGTTGTGGTCGTAGTGGCCTCAAGGGTTGTGGCCTGCGAGGTCAAACTGGTACTCGTTGGCGATGTCGAACTGTTGGTGGGCTGCGAGGCAGAGGATGCGAAAGTCGAGTCCGTCGACGTGGTCGACGGTGGCTCCGTTGGGGACCGGTCCGGAAGACGAGGTATCACCAAAGCTGCGGCGCCTGCCAACAGGATGAATGCAAGGATGAAGCGGAGGGCAATGGTGCGCATGGTTATGTCACCACTCTAGGTGAGCGGCGTTAGTGCGAGACCTGTCTAGTTATGAATCTCGAAGATATCGGAATGATTAGTGGTCACGCCGATAAACTCCACGATCAGCGAGTTGGGTGTTGCGGTCAGTTCGACATATCCGGCGCCCGAATCGGCGCTATTAGCACCCATGTAATCGGCAAAGAACCCGGCTTCGCTGTCAGAACTCGATACGGCATACAGCGACCCGTCCCGTACCGCAGCTGAGACGACGAGAACGGTTCCGACTCCCGCGGAATGACTGCCATCGGAGTCTGACACGCAGGCGGGACTGAACGAGTTCACCGAGATGCAGGACAGTTGGTGGGTTCGCTGGTAATTGTGGTCGTGGCCATGAAGCATGAGGTCAACGCCTTCGCTGATTGCCAGGTCGGTAAGGTGCCGTCCGGGTTCACAACTCTTTTTGCCAACTGAGATGCAGGGCTTGTGCGTACCCACCACGACCCACTCGATTCCGGAGGTCCTGGCCGAACGGATGGCGTCAGTCAGCCACTGGGCGTCGGCCGATCCCGGCTCATAGGTGTATTGATGGCCGTCGACGCTGAGGCCGGCGGACACAACGATTACGCGGACGATCCCGCGCAGATCAAAGAAGTATTGGGCCGGATAGTCGCCCGTTGCGCTCATGGCGTCGGGTAGGCATTGCGCGAACTTGTCCCAGGAGCCGTCGGATCCGTGGTCGTGTTCATGGTTGCCGACGGCCATCTGCACGGGCAAGGTTGAGTCGAGCTTCGACCTGACCCAAGAGCACCATGACGACTCCGGGGTGATGTGGCTGTAGCTCAGGTCTCCGAGGGCGAGCAGAAACTCTGCATCCGACCCGCCGATGTGCCCGAGTACTTGGGCCGTGCTGGTCTCGGCCCCGAGATCTCCGGCCGCCGCGAACACCACGGTCGACCCGGTCGGCGGCGGTGGCGGAGGCGGGGGAGGTGATACCACCGTCAAATCGAGGGCCCGGGCCAGGAAGGTGGCCATTTCGGCGCGGGTGACGGGTCGGTCTGGGCAGTATTTGGTGTTGGTGGGTGGGTTGCAGCCGAGGGTGATGTTGGCGGCGGCGATGGTTTGGATGGCGCCTTCGTGGAGGGAGGTGTTGTCGTCGGTGAAGTAGTCGGTGGCGGACGGGGCTAAATCGAAAGCGCGGGTCAGGAAGGTGGCCATTTCGGCGCGGGTGACGGGTCGGTCTGGGCAGTATTTGGTGTTGGTGGGTGGGTTGCAGCCGAGGGTGATGTTGGCGGCGGCGATGGTTTGGATGGCGCCTTCGTGGAGGGAGGTGTTGTCGTCGGTGAAGTAGTCGGTGGTGGACGGGTTGAGAGGGAGGGCGCGGGTGAGGAAGGTGGCCATTTCGGCGCGGGTGACGGGTCGGTCTGGGCAGTATTTGGTGTTGGTGGGTGGGTTGCAGCCGAGGGTGATGTTGGCGGCGGCGATGGCCTCGATGGCGCCCTCGTGCACGGAACCGTCGTCATCGGAGAATGTTCCGGACGCGCCGGCAGGCGCGGAAACCAGGACCGTTCCTACGAGCAGAACGGCGGAGGCAACTGAAGATACTCCCGGCCATCGTCTCCGCATACCCTTGACCCGATCATACGCTCCTGATTGAGCCTCTGACCAGATTCTGCACGGAATCGTTTTTTAGAGGTCCACGACCTGATCAGCCGGTCGGATGGTCCGTCTCGCCCCGAGCCGTTCCAGGAAGGGTGCGACGATGTCGGGATAGTCCATGACGACCGAATGCTCCGCCTGAACTTCGACAATATCGTCGGTAAAGATCCGCGCCGACGTCAGTTGTTCGTCGGGGTCAATGATGCCGTCGGCCTTGGTCACCATCCACGTGATCGGAGCCATACCGGACCGATCCCACTTACGAGCATCGAATGACTTCAAGGCTCGGGCGGTTGCCTCGAGAGTGCTGCGGGCAGGGCGAGCTGCGTACTCCCAGACCACTCGGCCTGCCTCGTGCGGCACCTGGATCGCCTGTCGATGTTGGCGTCGAATGATGATCGGTGAGTTGGGCGCCATGACATAAGGCGCCGCCGCCAATGTAACCGCCACTTTTGGCTTCACCCAGAAGGCCGATGAGGCGATGATTCCGATATGGGAAACCCGTCGACCGAGCTTGCGGCCGACGAGCAGGGCGATGGCCCCGCCCATCGAGTGGCCGACGACAACCGGGTCTTCAAGCTCGGCGTGTTTTATGATCCGGATGACCGATTCGGCGGCGAGATCCAGACTAAATGGACCACTCAAACGGGACCGGCCATGGCCCGGGAGGTCAACCAGGATCATCGTTCGATCAGTCTTCCAGACGATCGTCCACCAGGCCGAGTCACCGGTCCGCCCCCATCCGTGAATGAGGACCAGGGGTGGTCGACGGGGGTCGCCCGTAATCGTGCGATACGACACCGTACCGAATGTCGTCGGTATGGCATGGAGGGTCCCTGGCAAAACGGGCGAGGCAGGCTGATAGCGGTCGAGTTCATCGACCGCCTTCTGGTAACGAGCCCATCCGTATGCCAATAGTGCAGACGGGATCGCCGACAGTGCCAGCGCTTTCCTCATACTCATCGTGAGTAATTATCGGCTAAATCCCGGCTTAGCTGAGCGACTTCGGGCGACCTTCTAGGGCGAAGCCAGCACCGGCAGGTCGACATCGCAAACGATGCTGAGGTCGTCGGCCACTTTTTCGGTCGACCAGACGCCGCCGGTAACCGTGACCTGCAGTTCTGCCCCGTGCGCCACGAATAATGCCCGGTTGATTTCGTCGAGCGCTAGTGCGTTGTCGGATATCACCACCACAAGAGCCCGAACCGTAGCGATGTCGGAAGGATCGATTTGCTCATAGGCGGCAATCACGGGATCACAGAACGAACTGGCGTCGGTATCCGACGGGCCGGCCGCAGGGGAGCTTGAACAGGCGGCCAGTCCCAGGAGCGCGATTACGAGGCATGTCTTCATCAGCACAGCGTACTGCTTGCCCCGGACCTGCTTGTGTCTATTCGACGTCGACCAACCCGATGAGTTCGCCGATGAGATCAGGGCCACGTGGCACTTCTCGGGAGGAGGAGGGGACGTCAGAGATCACCGGATCTGGCTTATATGCGGTTTGGTGCATAGGCCTTTAGGCCCTAAGGGCTAGGCCTTTGAGGCTTAGGGAGGCGGGTCGGAGGCGTGCGATACTTCCTTTGTGAAATAAATCACAAATAGATCTCAGAAGTAGATCGTAAGCGGTAAGAAAGGATCGCACCATGAACAGCCGCATGAAGAAGTTAGGTTATGTATTGGCCGTCATTGGCCTCGGGTTTTTGGTTGGAGCGGGAATCGCCTTCAACATAGCGAGGGAAGGCAACCAGTCATTGCAGTCTTTCAGCGAGGCGCAGAACGTCACGCTGAGCTACAACGATGATGGTCAGTTAGTCGACCGAGGCACCACCGAAGCCGCAGAGGCCATCATGACGTTGTTGACCGACGACTGGGGCTACCCGGTTGTTATGTCCCAGCTTGACCCAGCAGATCCGGTGGTCAACACCCCAAGTGAGTACATGTACCAGATGGCCGTCATTGGCTATCACACGTTGCATGGATCAACCGAAGTCACCCTCGACGCTGATGTCGAGTACAACGGCGAAACCTTCGCCGCAGGGACCTACACGGTTGAGACCGACGGCAAGTACTGGACGGACTTTGACCGGATGCACCCACTGGAAGGCCCAGCTCGCTCCGCAGTATGGAGCGGTACTGCCCATGCGTTGATCGCTGAGCTTGGTGTTGGCACCGTCACGGCGTCGACCCTTCAGCTGGCAACCGGAGTGGTCGCGTTGGTTGCCGGTATCGGGTTCGTAACGATGCTGAGCGGATTTGGCCTGGTCTGGATTGCGGGCGCAGAGCCTCGCAAGGAAGAGATCGAGCCACGAGTTCTGGCTGGTTCAGGCGTCTAACCGACGTCTAGCGATCCCGCTAGTGAGAATCCCGGGCCTAGCCCGGGATTCTCTTGTGTCTGCCCATCGACCATCATGGGGGGATGATCACCGTCACCTATCCGGATCTGCCGATCACCGAACGGCGCCAGGAGCTGCTGTCGGTGATTCGAGATCATCAGGTGGTGGTGGTGGCGGGCGAGACGGGTTCCGGCAAGTCGACCCAGCTGCCCAAGCTCTGCCTGGAGCTGGGCAGAGGCCAAAAGGGCCTGATCGGGCATACCCAGCCAAGAAGAATTGCCGCTCGAACGATTGCCGAACGAATCGCCGAGGAGCTCGGCACGACGCTCGGTGACCTGGTCGGGTACACGGTCCGCTTCACCGATCAGGTCGGAAGCGACACCCGGATCAAAGTGATGACCGATGGGATCCTTCTCAACGAGACCCACCGTGACCGGCTCCTGTCGAAATACGACACCATCATTATCGACGAGGCTCACGAGCGGAGCCTCAATATCGACTTCCTGCTCGGGTACCTCAAAACGATTTTGCCTAAGCGCCCGGACCTGAAGGTCATCATCACGTCGGCAACCATCGACACGGAGCGCTTCTCAGAACACTTTAATGGGGCGCCGGTCGTCGAGGTCTCGGGCCGAACCTATCCGGTCGAGGTGCGTTATCGGCCGCTCGACGACCCCACCCGGGACGAGGTTCGAGACCAGCCGCAGGGAATCTGTGAGGCGGTCGAGGAACTGTTCACCGAAGGCGATGGTGACATCCTCGTGTTTTGTGCCGGAGAACGCGAAATACGCGATGCAGTCGAGGCGATTGACGAGTTGGGCCTGCCCCACACCGAAGTCATCCCCATGTTTGGGCGCTTGTCCGCAGCCGAGCAGCATCGTGTGTTCCAAGCGCACACCGGTCGCAGAGTTGTCGTCGCGACCAACGTGGCGGAGACGTCGCTGACGGTCCCGGGTATCCGGTACGTCGTTGACTGTGGCACGGCCCGAATCTCGCGCTTTTCGAAACGCACGAAGGTGCAACGTCTTCCGATTGAAGATATCTCGCAGGCCTCGGCAGCGCAGCGAGCCGGCAGATGTGGTCGGCTGGGACCGGGTATTGCAATCCGGTTGTACTCACAGGACGATCTCGACAGCCGTCCCGAGTTCACCGATCCTGAGATCCTCAGAACGCAGCTCGCCTCTGTCATCTTGCGGATGGCCGCGCTGGGTATAGGCGACATGGAAACGTTCCCGTTTCTCGACCCGCCGGATGGTCGCACCATCCGTGATGGCATGGCACTGCTGGCGGAACTGCAGGCAGTGGATCCCGAGAACGCAGGTTCCGGGCGTTGGGTCACCAAGGTTGGCCGGGCGCTCACCCGGCTCCCGGTTGACGTTCGGCTCGCCCGGATGCTGGTCGAGGCAGACCGCAACGGTTCGTTGCGGGAAGTCCTCATCATTGTCGCCGCGCTGGCGATCCAGGATCCTAGGGAGCGGCCCACCGGGGGAGAGGCGAAAGCCGATCAGCTCCATGCCCGTTTTCGTGACGAACAAAGCGACTTTGTGACCTGGCTGAATCTGTGGGGCCACTTGGGGTCGGAACGCCGCAGTCGATCGTCGAATCAGTTTCGCAAGATGTGCCGCGAGGAGTTCTTGAACTATCGCAGGGTTCGCGAATGGCAGGACGTCCATAGTCAGCTGGTCCGGGCCACTCAGGATCTCGGGATGAAGCGGGTGAAGAACCCTGCTCCTCCGGAGCTTATTCATCAGGCGTTGCTCACCGGGTTGCTTTCGCAGGTCGGCACAAAAGACCCGGAGAGCTACGAGTATCGCGGGGCGCGAGGTGTCAGGTTTTCTGTTTCGCCCGGGTCGACGCTCTTCAAGCGCGGCCCGACGTGGGTGATGGCTGGTCAACTCGTAGAGACCGCCAGGATGTGGGCCCGGCAGGTCGCGGGTATCACGCCCGAAGAGGTCGAGGCCGCCGCCGAACACCTCGTGAAGCGATCCTATTCAGATCCGTGGTGGGATCCCGAGAAGGGTGCGACGCTTACGAACGAATCGGTTTCGCTCTATGGCCTTCCGTTGCAAACCACTCGGCCTGTTCAGTTTGGTTCGATCAATGCCGAACAGGCTCGCGATCTGTTTATTCGCCATGCGCTGATCGTTGGCGAATGGGACGCCACATATTCGTTCGTCGAACACAACCATTCGGTTATGGCCGAAGCCCTGGAACTCGAACGGCGTTATCAGCGTGCCGATCTCTTGGCGACCGACGAGACCATTGTTGAGTGGTTCGCCCGACGAATCCCCGCTGATATCACGACGATTCGGCACTTCGACCGGTGGTGGAAAGACGAACGCCACCGGCAACCCGGCCTGCTCAGCTTGGAACTCGAGGATGTTCTGGATCCAAATGTCGAGACTCCCAACCCGGAGGATTTCCCCGATCGATGGGTTCATGGCGATCTGACGCTGCCCATCGTGTATCCGGCGGAAGGCGGTATCCAGATCGAGATTCCCCTCGCCGTCGTGGATCGCATCGACCCGACCGCGTTCGGGTTTTTGGTTCCCGGACTGTTGCCGGAGCTGCTCGAAGCCATCCTGAGGGCACTGCCGAAGCGCATTCGCAAGGGCCTGGCACCTATTGCCGAATCGGTCGACTCGATAATCGCCAGGGCACGTGTCACTCAGTCTGATCTATCGTCGTTCCTCAGATCGGAGATTCAAGGCCGAGTCGGGATGCCGGTTTCGTATGACGACCTACGACTCGACGAGCTCCCCCTGCGCCTGCGTCCGTCGTTCAGGGTCGTTGGCGACGAGGGCCGAGAGGTAGCCGCGGGAGTCGACCTCGGACTCATTAAGGAAGATCTGGGCGGCAGGTCACGCGCCAGGGTGTCAGCTACCAGCCACCCGATCGAGCGGTCGGGCGTGACGGCCTGGGATTTTGGCGAGTTGCCAAGAGAACTCGACATGGGCGACGGAGTTCTTGCCTATCCCGCCATCGTCGATGAGACGGATTCGGTCGGCATTCGCTTGATGTCGAGCCGAGACGAACAGGGAGCGGTGAGTTGGGATGGAATGCGCAGGTTGATGCTGCTCAATCTCCCGGTCGCTCACAAGCTGATCCGACTGACGAATGAGGAGAAGTTGGCGATCGCAGCTAGTCCGTATCGAGGCGTCGAGTCGTGGAGCGATGACTGTCTCCTCTCATCGCTCGGCTCCATTCTCCTCGACTTCGGGTCGATGCCCTTCGATGAAGCCACGTTCGACGCTCTGCTGGCGTATGCGAAGGATGAACTTGACGGGGTATTGACCAGAACGGTGGATGTAAGTCTGGTGGGGTTGGAGCGCTACCGGGCGGTCATGAATCGGTTGGCTGATACGTCAGGCCGATGGCAAGCCGCCGTCGACGATATCGAAGATCAGCTGGCTCAGTTGGTGTATGCGGGTTTCATCAACGAAATGACGGTCGACCGGATCGGTCACGTTGGACGGTACCTCCAAGCCATTCTCGTGCGGCTGGACGGATTGGACGGAAACCCGGAGAGGGACCACCGCCAGATGGGTCTGATCCAGGACTTGGAGTCAGATCTGGCGGTGGTCTCTTCCAGGTCGGGTAGCTACGGCACGGAAAGCGAACTCATCGATATTGCCTGGGCGATTCAAGAGCTCCGGGTGAGTCTGTTCGCTCAGTCCCTCGGTACCGACGGACCGGTGAGTGAGATACGCATCCGCTCTCGATTGGAAGCCCTCAACTAGTCGTCGTCCCCGTGGTCGTCGTCGTCATCGTGGTCATCGTGGTCATCGTCATCGTCATCGTCATCGTCATCGTCATCGTCATCGTCATCGTGGTCATCATCGTCATCATCATCATCATCAGAACCACGGTTCGATGAGTGGTCGCCGTCGTCATCATCGTCATCGTCGATGGTGGTATTGGTGACCGTTGTCGTGTCGGTCGTATCGTCGGCCAGGGTCGTGTCGGTCGTTATTCCGCTAGTGATCGAGTCGTTGATCCGATCCCGGACCCGAATGCGGATTCCACTGTCCTCGAGTTCAGCGTTGAAACTGACCCGACGGTCACCGTTGGTGAACTCGACCTCAATCTCGCGCCCCGAAGTCTGCTCGCTGAATGCCGTCCAAGACTCGTTGGCATCAGCCGACAAGAGACTCAGAGTCGAGCCGTCGTAGTCGATGGTCACGCTCCCGGCGTCGACGACAACATACGTCGTCTCACCGACGACCGCGCTGTCAACGATGCTCGTATCAGTCGACGATGGGGTGGTCACCGGGGTTGACGAGTCCGGTGTGGACATGTCCGACATAGACGTATCGGACATGGACGTATCGGACATGGATGTATCCGAGATGGACGTGTCAGATGCGGTCGTAACGGCGGTCTGGAGTCCGGTGGATGTCGAGGGCAACGCGTTGGCGATGCTGAAGACCAGCATACTGGCGACGGCCGTGAGCACTCCGATAAGGGTCATTCTTCGATACATGTGTCGCATACCTCCTAATGGTTATGCCACAACAATGCCTGACGCGGGGTTTTCGAGTCCTCATCGGAACCTTAAGAAAACCTCTAGATGAGCGGGAGTAAAATCCGCACCGTTGTGCCGCCGGACGGGGTCGAGATCCACTCCGATGATCCGCCGGCCGCCTCGGCGGTGTTGCGCACGATGTCAATCCCCAGGCCAGTTGACTCGGCGCTGCTCCGTCCTCGCTCAAGCAACTCCCGGTTGGCCAAACCGGGTCCGTGGTCGCTGATAGTGAGCACGGATTGACTCTCACTGGCCGTAAGCCTGATGTTGTAAGGAGAGCCGACGGGAGTATGAGCGAAGATATTTCCGATGAGAGCATCAATTGCTGCGACGAAGTCGGTGTCGCGGCCCGCCACCCGGCACCGATCCACCGGAATTTCAAGATCCCATTCTCGGCCCTGGTCTTCGGCGAGAGAGGCCCAATACGTTGCCCGGTCCGCCACAACGCCTGTCAACTCGGTGAACGCGCCAGCTCCTTCCCGAATCGGTCGCCTTGCCTCGTTGATGAGATGACTGACGGTTCGCTCCAGATCGTCAATATCTTCCTGCAAGCGCGAGACATCGACGCTTGCATCGAGTGCCTCCACATCGAGCTTGAGGGCTGTCAACGGGGTTCGCAGTCGATGAGATAGGTCGGCAATGCTCTCGCGTTCCCCGGCGAGGAGCTGAGTTACCCGGTGGCTCAGGTGGTTGAACGCCGCACCCACCTGCACCAGTTCGGCCGGTCCCGAAGGAGACACAGAAGCATCCAGTTCGCCAGCGCCGAGTCGTTCAGTTGCAGCAACGAGATCCTGAATCGGCTGAACGATCGATCGGCTCAAGCGGTCGGCAACCAGGGCAGCCACAGCTATCAGGGCGGCGCCGAGAGCGGCGAGCACCAACCAGGAGGCGACTACGTTCTCCATGAGGACGGCGGTGGGGACGCTAACGACGACGACCCAGGCCGTGTCGTCCTTGAGCACCGGCACGACGACCGCCTGGCCCCCATCAACCGGCTGGCGTGAGGCCTCGCCGAGATCCGCCGCTTGGCTCAAGTCCAGGCCAGACGGTAGGGCTGCCCCGATCACTTCGCCTTGTCCGAGCTGGATTGATGCGCCGGCCGGGAGTCTCACTTGCAATGAGCGGACCGCGTCAGGAGTGTCGTCGAGGCTGGCCGCCAATTGGGCGACCGTTTGAGCGTCACGCTCGGCTGAAGCCAGAGCCCGATCAGCTGCCAGGTCACGAATCAACGCCGCCAGTGGCAGGAGAAAGGCCAGGACCACAATCGAGGTTGTGGCTACTGCAGACAGGCCTAGCCATCTCCTCACGAGGTCGGATCAACCAGTTTGATACCGACGCTGTGAACGGTCTGGAGGTATCGTGGTTGCGAGGCGCTCTCCCCAAGTTTCCTTCGGAGCACGCTCAAATGTACGTCGATCGTCTTGTCCGCTCCTCCGTAGGGTTGTCGCCAGACCTCGGCAAGCAGATCCCGTTTTGAAACAACGACCCCCACCCGCTCGGCCAAGTAGGCGAGAAAGTCGAATTCTTTGCGAGTCAGGTCGATCGGTGATCCAGCCATGGCAGCTTCGCGTTTTTCAGTATCGATGGCCAGATCGCCGATGCGGATGGGACCCGAAGTTGTTCCCGTGTTGACCCGCCGCATGATGGCGGCGATGCGAGCCTCGATCTGGGCGCCGGAAAAGGGCTTGACGACGTAGTCGTCGGCACCGGACCCGAGGACTGCCACGATCTCGCGTTCGTCATCTCGGGCCGTGGCTACCACGACGGGGACGGTGCTGACCGACCGGATCATTTTCAAGACCTGGGTTCCATCGATATCGGGAAGGCCGAGATCAAGCACGATGATGTCGTAGCCGCCGGTGGTGGCCAGGTGCACCGCATCCATCCCGGTCGCCGAGGTTTCAACGCTGAAGCCTCGTGAGGTGAGGTATTCGGTCAGGCGCTGTCGAATGACATGGTCATCTTCAACCAGGAGGACGGACGGCATGGGCCAATCCTATCGCTGGCGGAGGGGAGAATACCCACCCGACGATCCGGTTTACGAATTCCTAACCTTGGCCAGAGAGTCACTAAAGGTCGCCGATGGCATACTGCCTGGATGCCGACATGGTCAAGGTTGATTGGTGGATGGGTGCTCGCTCTTATTGTGGCGTTGGCGCTGTCGTGGGGCGCTGTGTCGATGGTTCGTGGGAGCGTCATCGAATCCAGCGGCGCCGTCCCCGAAATCGTTCCGAGTGCCTCGGATTCGACGACCGGACCGACGCTCGATGTCACCACTTCGTCGACGACCAGCATGGCTTTCGGTACAATTGATACACCGGTCGGGACTACTTCCACCACCCGGTCGACAGCCGTAACGTCCGGGCCTTTGACATCCACGACCACCGCCCGGCAAACCGGGACCAGCTCGACAACCGTGACCAGTCCCACATCAAGCACCTCGTCCACCTCCACGACAAGTACCACAGTCGTACAGACGTTGACGACCAAGACTTACAATCTGACCGGGGGCAGTGTGACGATCAGTTTTGCTCCGGGCGTCGTCAACTTCAAGGCAGCCGTTCCCCAGAGTGGCTATTCGACAGACGTTGAGGACAATGGTCCGGAACGAGTTCGGGTCGAGTTCGAGAACGACGACGACCACTCGAAATTCGAGGCCAAATGGGTCTCGGGCGAACTCGTCATCAACGTCGAGGAGTAGGTCGACTCGTTGGCGACTGGTGTCGCTAACATTCCGCATCTCACGTTTCTTCGATTGGACTTGCGATGCTCTCCGTTAACGACTTCAAGGTTGCCGATCTGGCCTTGGCCGAACTTGGCCGCCACGAAATCCGGCTAGCCGAACACGAGATGCCGGGTCTCATGGCCCTTCGGGCCGAATATGGACCGACCCAACCGCTTAAGGGTGCTCGTATCGCCGGTTCGCTCCACATGACCGTTCAAACGGCCGTACTCATTGAAACGCTGACCGCGCTCGGCGCCGAGGTTCGCTGGGTTTCCTGCAATATCTTCTCCACCCAGGACCAGGCTGCCGCCGCCATCGCCGTAGGGCCCGATGGCACTCCGGCCGCTCCGAACGGAGTGCCGGTTTTCGCTTGGAAAGGCGAATCGCTCGAAGAGTATTGGTGGGCGACCTATCAACTCTTCCGTTGGGAAGACGGTAAGGGACCCAATCTGATCCTCGACGATGGTGGGGACGCCACCATGATGGTTCACAAGGGCCTTGAGTTTCAGGAAGCCGGCGAGGTGCCAAAACCCGCCGACGACGATTCCGAAGAGTTTGGCGTCTTTCTCGATCAACTACGGGTGATCATGGAAGAAGATCCAGAGTTTTGGACGGAGGTCGCCGCCGGAATACGGGGCGTCTCCGAAGAGACGACTACCGGCGTGCACCGCCTGTACCAGATGCTCGAAGCCGGGCAGCTCCTGTTCCCGGCGATTAACGTCAACGACGCGGTAACCAAGTCGAAATTCGACAACCTCTACGGGGTTCGCCACTCGTTGATCGACGGTATCAACCGTGCTACCGACCTCATGATGGCCGGCAAACTGGCGGTCGTTTGTGGGTTTGGCGACGTTGGCAAGGGCTCAGCCCAATCGCTTCGGGGCCAAGGCGCCCGGGTGGTCGTAACCGAGATTGACCCGATCTGCGCGCTTCAGGCGGCCATGGAAGGATACGAGGTCGTGCTCCTCGAGGATGTCATCGACAAAGCCGACATCTTCATTACGACCACAGGAAATCGCGACATCATCACCGCCGAGCACATGAGCCAGATGAAGCATCAGGCGCTCGTCGGCAACATCGGTCACTTCGACAACGAGATCGACGTCGCCGGTCTCTACGCAACCCCCGGCATCGTCCGGACGACCATCAAACCTCAGGTGGATGAGTTGACGTTTCCCGATGGTCACTCGATCATTTTGTTGAGTGAAGGGCGCCTGCTCAATCTCGGAAATGCCACCGGCCATCCCAGTTTTGTGATGTCTTGTAGCTTCTCGAATCAGGTCCTTGCCCAGATTGAAATGCACGTCAATGACCTGGAGATTGCCGTTACCACCCTGCCCAAGCACCTGGACGAGAAGGTCGCTAGGCTCCATTTGGACGCCCTCGGAGCCAAGCTCACAACGCTCACTGAAGTGCAAGCCGCTTATCTGGACGTCGCCGTAGAAGGACCCTACAAACCTGATCATTACCGCTACTAGGGAACAATGGCCGGTAGGTATGACGTCAATCAGTTGCTTGCTGATTCTCGACGCAGAATCAGTCGGTATTCGCCGTCCCAGCTCCAGCAAGCTTTGGTAGACGGCATGGTGGTGATCGATACCAGGGCCGAAACCGATCGACGGCGGGAAGGGGCGATTCCCGGGTCAATTCCTGTCCCTCTGTCGGTGCTGTTGTGGCGGTTGGACCCTGCGGCGGAATACACCAACCCGAAACTGAACGACTTGAACGAGGCGAAGGTGATCGTCTGCGGTGATGGCTACTCGTCGAGTTGGGTGGCAGCAACGCTCGCCGACCTGGGCTTCACGGCGATCAGTGATCTCGACGGCGGTTTTCACGCCTGGGCGGCCGAAGGGCTACCGGTCGTCCCCGTCGACTAGGTGTCGACTAGGTGTCGCCCTGGGCGACTAGGTGTCGCCGTCGGCGACCAGGTCCAGCGGTTCGTCGAATTGGGCTTCGTATAGGCGGGTATATAGACCGTTGCGAGCCAGGAGTTCGTCGTGGGATCCCTGTTCGACAATCCTGCCGTTATCCAGGACAACGATCCGGTCGGCGTCGCGGATCGTGCTCAAGCGGTGGGCGATCACCAGGGTCGTTCGTCCCTCCATCAACGTCTCCAGCGCCTCCTGAACCACCGATTCCGACTCGCTATCAAGTGAGCTTGTGGCCTCGTCGAGAACGAGGATGCGAGGATCTTTCAGCAGCGCTCGGGCAATGGCGACCCGTTGCCGCTGGCCGCCGCTCAGCTTAACACCACGTTCGCCGACGATCGTCTGATAGCCGTCGGGAAAAAGCGTGATGAACTCATCCGCGTGGGCAGCAACGGCTGCTTCTTTGAGCTCGGCATCCGTCGCGTCGTGTTTGCCGATCCGAAGATTGTCGGCGATGGTCCCGCTGAACAGTTGGGTCTCCTGCGGAACCGCCGCCATATGCTGACGGAGATCGGCCACTGCGACCTCGCGGATGTCTATGCCATCGATTGAGATGCCGCCACCGGTCGGATCGTAGAAACGCGGAACGAGTTGCACAAGGGTTGACTTACCCGCCCCGCTTGGTCCGACGATGGCCAGGCGTTGACCAGGTTCGGCCACCAGGTCGATATCGCGGAGCACGTCAACATCTCGATCCGAATAAGAGAAGCTGACGTTGTCGAAAGTCAGCCTTCCGGCCACGGCCGGCAAGGGGGTGGGATGCTCGACATCGGCGATCTCGTTGGGCTCCTCCAATAGCTCGAAGATCCTCCGCGAAGCACCGAGGGCTTCCTGTAGCTGGCTATACAGCCCCGTAAAAGTCCCGATCGCTCCCGCCACGGTGAGCGTGTAGAGCAGGAAACTGATCAGCTGGCCGCCGGTCAAGGCTCCTTCGAGCACCTGGCGCCCGCCCAACCAAACCACGACGGCCAGCGTACCGAAAGCTACGAACGTAACAATCGATACGAATACGGCACGCAGCTTGGCGCGGTGCCTGGCAACGTCGTATGAGGCGGTCACGGCACTGCTGTATCGATCGGTCTCGGTCTGCTCGGCCGTGAACCACTTGACCACACGATTGGCCGAGATCGACTCCTCTGCATAACTGTTCGCTTCGGCCACCCGATCCTGAAAGTCCGTCGAGATACGTCGGAGGCGCCGCCCGAAGGTTGCGGCGGTCACGATCGCAACGGGCAGGAAAGAAAGCACGGCGAGCGACAAGGAGAGACTGATCGAAAGCATCAGGCCGATCCCGCCCAGGAGGGTGACGCCTTGGGCCAGGGTTTGAGCTACTGACTGAGAAACGGTCGTTTGAACGACCGATACGTCCGAAGTGAGCCGTGACGTGATTTCGCCGGTTTTGCGACTATCGAAGAACCTGACGGGCAGCCACATCACCTGGCTGTAAACCGCTTTGCGGAGGTCAGCAACGACTCCTTCTCCTGTCAAGTTGATGTAATAGGAGCGCAGAAAATTAAACGCAGACTGTGCAGCGAACACGCCGAGCAAGAGCAGGGCAACACGGTCGAGCTCGGAGGTGCCGGTTGCATTTGAGATCGACTGATCGACGAGATCCCCAACGATGCGCGGGAACACCAGACCGAGCCCACTGGCGACCAGTGTGCCGAACGTAGCCGTTGCGAGGTACTTCCGATAGGGCCGTACGAATGCCAAGAGCCGGGCAATTTCATGGAGGGCTTGCCGGTCGATTCGTGGACGGTCGTCGCTCGGGGACGTTCGACGAGGGGTGCGAAGCATGCGGCGATGCTAGATGCTGGTGTGAGCCACAGCGAAGTCGTCAGCCAGGCGAAGGCGACGGTTGAGAATGCCGCACCTTGCGCAATGGATCGCGTTCACCGGGAAGTCCCGGCCGGTCGGTAGGTAGGGGAGAAAGTGGTAGATCGGACCGGTGGTAAACCTCCTGGTGATCACGGGCGGCTTCCTGGCTGAATTGGTAGACTGGTTTGGCAGGCTCATGGGAGGGACTGATGCAGCACCATATCGTGGCGCGTTTTCAGAACGGGACGGTTGTGAAGGGCACCTCGTCGGATTTTGTGCCGAGCCGGGACCGGTTTCACGTCCACCGGATAGATCGTGATGAGGTTCAAGCGGTAGCGGTCGAGGACCTCAAAGGTGTCTTCTTCGTAAACAGCTTCGAGGGTAATCCCGATGCGCGGGGCCGTGCCGATGTGGAACGTTTTGGGCTCGGGAAGAAGATCAAAGTTGATTTCAAAGACGGCGAAACGATGGTCGGCTACACGTCGGGCTATTCACCGGATCGCCAGGCTTTCTTCGTGTTTCCAGCTGACCCGGAAAGCAACAACGACCGGGTGTTCGTCGTAGCCTCGGCCACAAGCGACGTTGCGTTCGTTTAGCCCAGCATGATGGCCGGCTAGCCGCCTAGCCGCCTAGCCGCCTAGCTGGGTCAAAGCCCCTCGCAGCGCCACCAATCCTTCCCGCAGCGATTCGGCGAACACTGCGAGTTCGGTTCCAGCTACGTCTATCTGCACCGGGACCTTCAGCGAGATCGGTACCTCTACATCAATCGGGATTGTTTCGTCGACGGCGATTGGAACCTCCAGATCTACCGGGATGACAATGTCGACCGGTACCGAGATATCGAGGGGGATCACGCTGCCGAGTGGGCCGTCGATGGTGATAGTCGTTTCGATGGTCTGGTTGATCGGGAAGTCCGTCTTGATAGGGACGATGAGTTCTCGTTTGAGGAGGAACTCGGTTTGAATCGGGACCGATTCGTCGAACGTGATGTCCATGGTGATTGTCGACATGGCGAAGGCCTCCAAGCCGGTGATGGCTTCATCGAGGGATGCACTGGTGCCGGGACCGAGATTACCAAGGGCTGATTCGAAGACACCAAGCTGCGCCAGAGCGAACGCCGCACCAGACTCAACCTCGATGAGTTGCTCGCTGAGTTCGTCGACTCGACGTTCGGCCTGGCGAACCCGACCAAACAAGACTGCCCCGAAGATCAACGACAGGACGAGTGCCGCCGATACTGCGATGTAAGCCTGCTTCACACGATCCCCCTGCTCTGGTACCAGGATCGTAGACATGGTCACCCGATATGGGAGCTCCGATGGGGAACAAACCGGTCCGGCCTAGAGTTGCAGGACGTACCTACCAATCGTGGAGACCCAGTTGTGGAGATATTGTGCCCGCAGTAACCGTCGATGATTTCCTCACTTTGTCGAGGCTGCCGTCTATCCCGGTCGAGGCTGTCCCCAGGCCCGTGCGGTCTATAACTACGGCCCCGCGCGGTTTCGAGGGCGAAGGGTTTCCCGTCTACCGGGCCTTCCAGGGTGTCGATCAGGTCGATCTTGATCCGTTCGTTCACCTCGATCAGATGGGCGAGGTCGAATACGCACCGGGCGAGCCGAAGGGTACGCCGTGGCATCCGCATCGTGGATTTGAGACCGTGACGTACATGATCGACGGAATCATGGAACACCAGGACACCCACGGCGGAGGCGGCGTCATCACCAATGGTGACACACAATGGATGACGGCCGGGTCCGGACTTCTGCATATTGAAACCCCGCCGGAGCAACTGGTCATGTCCGGTGGGCTGTTTCACGGTTTCCAGCTTTGGGTCAACCTGCCGTCGGCCGACAAGTTCATCGACCCGCAGTATCAGGATCTGCGAGGCGGCGACGTAGCGTTGTTAGCGTCACGGGACGGCGGAGCGATCATCAGGTTGATTGCCGGTGATATTGGTGACATTGTGGGTCCAGGCTCGACGCACACGCCCATCACGATGGCCCATTGCACGCTACGTCCTGGAGCCCGAATCGAGGTTCCGTGGCGGCCAGACTTTAACGCACTGGCCTATGTGTTGAACGGAAAAGGCAAAGTCGGGATCGAGGGTCGCCCGATTGCTGGTGCCCAGCTCGCCCTCTTCGGGGCAGGTGACTCGGTGGTGGTCACGGCCGATGAGACCCAGGAAAGCCGCAGTCCCGATATGGACGTACTGCTGCTCGGTGGAAGGCCGATCCGTGAACCGGTCGCCTGGAGTGGGCCGTTCGTGATGAACACCCACGATGAGCTGGTCACGGCCTATGCAGACTATGAAGCCGGCCGGCTCGGCGTCATCCCCACCAAGAACTAGACGCCCCTCGGCGGCCGGTTAACGAACAAACGGTGGGTCCCACTGCGAGCCCACCGTTCGTTGTTGTAGATCGTCTGGTTATTGGACTGAACGTTTTCCGTGATCCCACGTCAAGCCGGTCCAGTTGGATCCTGTCCAGGAGTTTCCGGTCCAGGTGCTGGCGGACCAGGTGCCTCCGGACCAGGTCGAGCCCGTCCAGTAGGCGTCTGACCAGGTGCTGCCTGACCAGGTTGATCCTGACCACGTTGATCCTGACCACGTTGATCCTGACCACGTGCTGCCGGACCAGGTCGACCCTGACCATGTTGACCCGTTCCACAGGCCTCCGCTCCAGGTGCTTTCAGACCAGGTACTTCCGGACCAGGTGGATCCGTCAAACGCCATTCCGAAGATGTCCATTTCGCCCTCGAGCACGACCCCTTCGTTCTCAAGATGATCGGTGCCACGGGCTGCTTCCAACGAGCCGGTTCCGGTGGAGGGAGCAAAGTCCTGGGTGTGATCACCGTTCGGTTCCCACATTGTGGCCGCCCCAACGTCGATCATTCCGCCGCCCTGGCAGTCCGCCGAACCAAGGATCGGTGAGGCGGTGCTCACCAGGGCCGCCTTTACCTGGTCGGCTGTGTATTCGGGGTGTGCGCCGACGATAACTGCGGCCGCACCTGAGACCATGGCAGCAGCCTGACTGGTGCCAGACCCTCGGAAGAAGTCCTGGCCGATGACTGCGGTTGGATGTTTCTTGTCGGCTTGTGAACCCTTCACCCGAAGTGAGGCAATCGACCGGCCAGGCGCAACAACGTCAACGGTCCGGCCAGTCCCGCAGCTAGAGAAGTCAGCGATCTGGTCGTCGTTGGTGAATTTCGTGCCCTTGGTGTCGGCGGCGCCGACCGCGAGGACCAGTGGATTGGTCGCAGGCGATCGGAGGCGGCTGGTGTTGCCGTCATTGCCCGAAGCGACCACCACGACGATGTCGTTCCGCCAGGCCACTTCGACAGCGTAGGACAGTGGATCGATCGCGTACGCCTGTGATGAGTCTGTTCCGAACGAGAGGTTGAGTACCCGGACGTTCATACCGTTGTCGTTGCGGTGTTCAATGACCCAGTTGATCGCCGCCAGGACCTGGCTGACATCCACGGACCCGTCTGCGGCCCCGACTTTGACGTTGAGCAGGCTGGCCCGGGGCGCAATCCCCGTAATGATCCCGGCCATGTGGGTACCGTGGCCATAGGCATCGAGATATTCGAGCTCAGCTATCTGCGAGTCGAACGACAGATCCGGTCCGTTGAGGATGCGTCCCTTGAGATATCGCACGGGCGTTACACCTGAGTCGATAAGTGCGACCGTGACACCTTCACCTTTGAAGCCGGCTTTGCGGGCATCATCGGCCCCGATGATGCCCAGTGCTTGTTTGATTGAGGTTGGCTTGGTGGGTTTCTTGGTGTCCACCCAGTCATCGGTCTGGTTGCCCTTGGTGTTGCCAGTTTGGGACGCCACTGCCATATCGTTCGCCGTGGTCTCGGCTTCTGCCGTGGTCTCGGATTCATCGGACGCCACCGTGGTTGTGGTGGTGACCTTTTGTTCTTCGGTGGCGCGTAGTGAGGACCGTCGGGTGGTGATGTCTTCGAACCGGTCCCAACGTTCTCCCGAGAGTTCCACCTTGGAGTCCTGGGTGACCGAGACGATGGCCGGCATGTTTTCGAGGGTGCCGATCTGGGATGCCGGTACGGTAGCGGTCACTGCATCGATGGCATCCATCGTGCCGGTGACCGTCCCGCCGAGGAGCTCAATGCTCGAGGCGATCGACGCTCCGCTAACGGTGCGAATGATGACGTCAACCATTTCATCGGACGACGACGCCGGAGATGGTGCGGTGATAAGCGCCGCGAACATGGCAAGTATCAGAGCAAGGCTGATCGCCCTACCTCTGGCTGGCGTTGAGCTGACGTTCATGGTGTATCCCTCTGTGCTTCCCAATTGCCCATACAGTGAACATCGTCACTCTCGGTGATAACCCGCGAACTAACTCTTGAGGAGATAACTAACTAGTTACTCGGTCCGGGTGATGGTTCAGCCATAAGCTGAGCCCCGACAAGCGGGGCTCAGCTGACGAGACCGTGAATTGACTAGCGGATACGTTTGCCGTGGTCCCAGGTGAGTCCGGTCCAGTTCTTTCCGGACCAGGTGCTGCCAGACCAGGTGCTGCCGGACCAGGTTCCACCGGACCAGGTGCTTCCGGACCAGGTGCTTCCGGACCAGGTCGATCCGGACCAGGTTCCACCGGACCAGGTGCTGCCGGACCAGGTGCTGCCGGACCAGGTTGATCCGGACCAGGTCGAGCCAGACCAGGTCGAACCGTTCCAGGTACCGCCGCTCCAGGTGCTTCCGGACCAGGTTCCGCCGGCCCATACCGGTGAGCTGAACGCCTGACCGAAGATGTCGATTTCGCCCTGGAGGGCTACGCCGTTGTCCGTGAGATGATCGGAGCCGCGGGCGCCCTCAAGCGTTCCGAGGCCGGTCGCCGGAGCCCAAACCTGCTGGATGGCGGTGCCAGGGTTGTTGCTGGTGACCGACTGGAAGGCATTGACGAGTCCCGATCCCTGACACAGGGGGAGTATGCCCCAAAGGCTGACTGAACCGCCCTTGATAACCTTCTTGACCTGGTCGGGTGTGTACTCGGGGTGGGCGCTCAGCACCGACGCTGCCAGCCCGGAGACGACGGCAGCCGCCTGGCTCGTGCCAGATCCCTTGAACAAGTTGTTGTCCAGTCGAGCGCCGGGGTAGTTCACATCAGCGTACGAACCAGGGACACGCAGAGAGGCGATCGTCTTGCCGGGGGCAACTACGTCGACCGAGCGGCCAAGCGTTCCACAGTTGGACCAGTCGGGGATGTAGTCGTCGTTGGTGCGGGTTGTTCCGCCGGTAGCGTCGGCACCCACGGCGATGACGTAGGGGTTGGTGGCTGGTGACCTTAGGGCTGCGCCGTTGGAGTCGTTGCCGGAGGCGACCACAACCACGATGCCCTTCTTCCAGGCGACTTCGACGGCGTAGGAGAGTGGGTCGATGGTGTATGCCTGTGACGAATCAGTGCCGAACGAGAGGTTGAGTACCCGGACGTTCATGCCATTGTCGTTGCGGTGTTCGATGACCCAGTTGATGCCGGCCAGAACCTGGCTGACGTCGACGGCACCGTTGGCGGCGCCCACCTTGACGTTGAGGATTTTTGCGTCGGGAGCGACGCCAAGGAAATGCTTCTTAGCGTCGTGAGACGAAATGCTGCTGGGGGCCGAGGAGGCACGGCCCGCAATGATGCCAGCCATGTGGGTGCCGTGACCGTAGGCATCGAGGTACTGCATCCCAGCGTTCTGTGAATCGAAAGATAGATCGGGGCCGTTGATGATCTTCCCGGCGGTTGCCAGACCCTCAACCGGGGTGACACCAGAGTCGATTAGGGCCACCGTAATCCCAGCTCCCTGGCCACCCTTGTTCCAGGCACTACCCGCGTTGATGACGTTTCCGACTTCGGCGAGGTTTGTGACATCTTTGCCGCTGTCCCAGCCACCTCCGGATAGATTGACGCTGGAATCCTGCGTGACCGACATGACGCCGGGTTGGGTTTCAAGACGGCCGATCGAACTGGCGGGCACTTCGGCGGTGACCGAATCGATGGCCGTCATGGTTCCGGTGACGGTGCCGCCCATGAGCTCGACCGTGGAGGCGATAGAGGCGCCTTCGACCGTGCGGATGATGACGTTGACCATGTCGTCGGCGGTGCCGGTGGCTGTGGCTGGTGCGGTGACCAACGTCGCCAACATGGCAACGACAAGAGCGAGGCCGATGGCCTTGCCTTTCGTTGCGGTTGCGCTGATTTTCATGGTGTACCTCGTAGCTTCCCAGTTGTTCCTATCCAGTAACGTCGTCACTTAGCGTGGTTTTCTTTCGAACTAACCTGGCCAGTTCCGATGTGACTAGTCCCTGTGGTTCCCAGAAAAACCCCGGCCGGGGCCGGGGCTTTTCCGAAATGCGTTGTTCTTAGCGGATGCGCTTGCCGTGGTCCCAGGTGAGGCCGGTCCAGTTCGATCCGGACCAGGTGCTACCACTCCAGGTGGATCCTGACCAGGTTCCACCGGACCAGGTTCCGCCGGACCAGGTGCTTCCTGACCAGGTCGATCCGGACCACGTTCCCCCGGACCAGGTGCTACCTGACCAGGTCGATCCGGACCAGGTTCCGCCGGACCAGGTGCTACCCGACCACGTCGAACCGTTCCACATGCCTGCGCTCCAGGTGCTACCTGACCAGGTGCTGCCAGCCCAGACTGGTGCGACGAAGGGCATTCCGAAGATGTCGATCTCGCCCTTCAGGACCACGCCACCGTCTGAGAGGTGGTCGGTTCCCCGAGTCGCTTCAAGTGATCCGGTGCCGGTTGCGCTCACGAATCTTTGGATGGCTAGACCGGGGTTGCCTTTGTCGGCAGCCTTACCCGAAGCCATACCAGCGCCCGTGCAAATGCTCATGCCGGAAATGGACTGGCCGGTGTTTTTTATGGCCGCCTTCACCTGGTCTGGCGTGTATTCAGGGTGGGCTTGAAGAACGAGGGCGGCGATGCCGGAGACGGCAGCTGCAGCCTGGCTCGTCCCGGAGCCCTTGAACAGGTGTTCGCCGACCCGGGCTCGTGGGTAGTTCACGTCTGCGTACGAACCGGGCACCCGTAGCGAAGCGATGGAGACGCCCGGGGCGACGATGTCGACTGAGCGAGCTTTGGTACCGCAGTTCGACCATGAAGGAATCGAGTCGTCGACCAGTTGGGTCGTTCCGTTCGTGTCAGCAGCTCCTACCGCAATTACGTAAGGGTTGGTGGCTGGCGAGCGAACCGGGCTTTTATTCGCATCGTTGCCCGATGCGACGACGACCACGATGCCCTTGCGCCACGCAACCTCCACGGCGTAGGCGAGGGGGTCGATGGTGTAAGCCTGTGTGGAGTCGGTTCCAAATGAAAGGTTGAGAACTCGCACGTTCATGCCGTTATCGCGGCGATGCTCGATCACCCAGTTGATGCCGGCGAGTACCTGGCTGACGTCAACGGCGCCGTTGGCAGCTCCGACTTTGACATTGAGGATGCGAGCGCCGGGGGCGATGCCGCTGAACGTCTTGCCGGCGTCGCCGGCGATGATGCCGGCCATGTGGGTTCCGTGACCGTAGGCGTCGAGATACTGCATGCCGGCGTTCTGAGAGTCGAACGAGAGGTCGGCACCGTTGATGATCTTGCCGGACCCGGCAAGACCTGAAACCGGAGTGACGCCCGAGTCGATCAGGGCGACGGTGACACCCGCCCCGGTCCACCCGGCCTGGCCGGTGAGCGTGGTTGCGTCAACGACGTTCCCGATTTCCTTGATCGTGTTCGTGTCCTTGCCGCCTTCATCCCAGCCACCGCCCGAGAGTTCCACGGTGACGTTCTGGGTGACCGACAGGACGGCCGGAATCGACTCCAACTCACCGAGGCTTGAAACCGGGATGTCGGCGGTGATGGCGTCGATGGCCCCCATGGTGCTGGTGACGGTGCCGCCCAGGAGTTCCACGGTCGAGGCGATCGAAGCGCCTTCGACAGTGCGGATAATGACGTTGACCATGTCGGTGGACGGAGCTGAGGCTGGTGCGGCCAGTAGCGATCCGAACATGGCAACGACCAGAGCGAGCCCGATGGCCCGGCCTTTCGTGGCGGTTGAGGTGATGTGCATACGTCCGTCCTTGGAAGATCCAGTGTCCTTTCCGGCCCTATCGGTCATTTCCGTGATCCCCCGCGAACCAACCTTCGGCTCCCCTTAGGGACTAGTCACCACATTTCGCCCGGCTCGGCGGTAGTCGGTATCCCGTTGACGGGCCGTTGCCGCTAACTTGGGTTCATGCGCCGAACTCTCCTACCACTCCTCTTGCTTGCTCTGCTCGGGTCGGCATGCCAGGTCAAGATCGAACAGACCACCCGGATCGAAGATGATGGATCCGGCACGATCGTGCTCGACGTACTGCTCGACGAGGAACTGAGAACCCTCACAGGATTTGAGGACGCGGCCAGCGCCTTCGAACTTGCCGGGGGAGTGCCCGAGGGTTTTGTTGTCGAGGATCTGGTTGTTGAGGATTTCGCAGGCGCCAGAGCCACCAATGAGTTTGCCAACCTCGATGAGCTCAATGTCATCCTCCAGGATGCCGCCAGCACCGGATTGGCCGATGTGGTGTCGATCACCAGAGAAGGCAACGAGTACCGGTACTCGGCCGCCATCGGGGACCTGGGCGCCGCCGCCGAAGGACTCGGTGGATTCATTACGGCGGACACGTTCGACGACTTCTTTGATATCACGCTGGCGGTTCGGTTGCCAGGCGAGGTGGTCGACCACAACGCCGACCGGCTTGACGATGACGGGACCTTGGTCTGGCGCATCGGGATCGAGGACTCGGAAACCACGATTTCCGGGACTTCGCGGGTGGCGACCGACTGGGCGCCGTGGGCAATTGGTGGCATCCTCGTGGTTGCCTTGCTCACCGGAGCAGTTGCGATGATCCGAAATCGTGAGCGTTCGGCCGCGGATAGTGCCCCGGCGGCGGACCTCACCTCTGGATCACCTACCATATAGGCCGCAATCAATCTGTGGAGTATGAGTGGCAAAGCAAGAAGACGTAATTCGAGTCCAGGGTGTGGTCGTTGAAACGCTGCCTAATGCGACGTTTCGAGTCGAGGTCGACGGTGGACTTGAAGTGCTGGCCAGGGCGGCCGGCAAGATGCGTCGTGGTCGCTACATCAGGATCCTCCCAGGGGATCGGGTTGATGTAGAGCTGTCCGCCTACGATCCCACTCGCGGTCGTATCGTCTGGCGTTACAAGTAGGCCGGTCTGCCATACTGCCCGCCTATGGGCAGTCAGATCTTTCAAGGCGATAACCTCGCCGTTCTTGAGTCGCTCCCTGCCGGTTCGGTCAATCTGATCTACATCGATCCACCGTTCGGTACCGGCCAAATCCGCAGTCATCGACGTATCAAAACCGGATCCGGTGACGCGACCCGATCGGGCTTTGGTGGACGCACCTACCAGTACGAGACGGTTTCCGAACTGGCCTACCGCGACGATATGCCGCTTGACGAGTACCTGGCGTTCTTGCGAGTACGTCTCGAGCAGATGCATCGGGTCTTGACCGACGACGGGTCGATATACGTTCATGTCGACTTTCATGCGGTGCACCACGTCCGGCTCCTGCTAGACGACATCTTCGGTGAAGAGCGATTCTTGAACGAGATCATCTGGGCCTATGACTATGGCGGTCGCCATCGCGACCGGTGGCCCCGCAAGCACGACAACATCCTGTTTTACAGCAAGGGCCCGACTTGGACGTTCAATCGGGACGAGATTGATCGGATTCCGTATATGGCCCCTGGCCTGGTCGGACCCGAGAAGGCGGCCATCGGTAAGCTCCCTACCGACGTGTGGTGGATGACCATCGTTCCGACCAACTCAAAGGAGCGCACCGGTTACCCGACGCAGAAACCCGTTGCGCTCATTGAACGGATTGTTCGAGCTTCCTCCAATGACGGTGAGGTAGTGGCAGACTTCTTCGGTGGCTCCGGTACGACGGCCGTTGCTGCCCAACAACTAGGTCGGGACTTTTTATACGTCGATAGCAATGAGGAGGCGGTAGCCATCGCCCGTGAACGGCTTGGGTCAGGGTCGGCGCCGCACGGCTAGCTCCATGAGGTGTCGGGCAGCATCGCCCATCACCGCAAAACGCTCATCCTGGGTCTGCCCGCGCACGTACCGGATATAGATCTGCTGCACGATTACCGCCATTTTGAATGACCCGAATACCACGTAGTAGTCCACACTTGATGGGTTGATGCCGGCCCGATCTGCGTAGCGATTGATCGCTTCTTGTCGACTGAGAAACCCCGGGACGGTGGTCGGCATCGGATTTAGCTCGGACGGAGCCTCGTCCTTGGCATACCACACCGACAGGAGTGTTCCGAGGTCGGCGAGCGGGTCCCCTTGCGTGCACATATCCCAGTCGTAGACGGCCACGCACCTGCCCGGGTCGTTCTCGGCTACGGCCATGTTGTCGAGGCGCCAGTCGTTGTGCACCAGGGACGGGGCTGGGGAGTCGGGGCGCTCCTGATGAAGCCACTCGATGAGACCCGTGGCCGTAGACCAGTCCCGCTCCTTGGACAGATGCCAGCGCTTGGCCCAACCCTCAACTTGACGTTGAAGGAAGCCTTCGGGGTGTCCAAGGTCACCGAGGCCGGCGTCTTGCGGGTCGATTGTATGGAAACTGGCCAACGTGTCGATTACGACTTCTGAGAGTTTCCGATTGGCCTCGTGGTCGCGGCCGCCGCCAAAGATTTCGGGTACCTCCCGGCGGACGACGATCCCGTTTTTTCGTTCCATCACAAAGAACGGCGTCCCAATGATTGCCGGGTCGTCGCAGAGGACATAGCTCCGAGGGGCCTGGGGGAACGCCTTCCAGAGGTTCTTGAGGATGTGGTGTTCCCGGGCCATGTCGTGGGCTCCCGGGGCGACCGGTCCCAATGGTGGTCGACGCAGGACGAACTCGGAGCCGTCAGCGTATTGAAGGAGATACGTCAGGTTGGCATGGCCACCGGCGAACTGTTTCACGTTCAGCTCACCGTGGTCGGCCCCGAGGAGATCGGACAGGTAGTGCTGGACTTTGACCGGATCGAACCGCTCGTCCGGGCGTACTTCGATCACTTCCTGACCTGCCATAGATGCGGAGCCTAACGGCTACTTACATGCGGCGAATAGGTAGGGGTAAGGGTTGACCGTTTCGGTCCGGTTCAACGCGATTTCAAAGTGCATGTGCGGGTTGGACCCTTTGGCATTGCCCGAATCGCCTACGTATCCAATGACTTCACCGGCGGCCACCTGCCCGCTCTTGCCAAACGAGTCCATGTGCGTACCGATGTACCGGTGGCCGTCGTCGCCTTCGAGGCGGAACTGAAGTCCACCGATCTCGCCTTCGAGATGGTGCACGTACCCCGAAACCGACGCCAACACCGGCGTGCCCCTGGCGGCGAATAGGTCATTGCCCGTGTGATAGCGGTCTCCTGACCGGGGGAATCCCCAGTCGTTGAAGAACCTGGATCCGGGTACCGGGCACACGAACCCGCCGCTGCCACTCACCTTGAGCACCTGCCCGATGTAGATACGGTCCGGATTCGTAATCAAGTTGGCGGCGGCCAGGTCGCGCGATCGCATGTTGTACTTGCCGGCAATTTGGGACAAGGTCTCTCCGGACTTGACCGTGTGCGTCATGGCAGTCGTAGCGGCCGGCGAACTGGTGGCTTCGGAAACACCGCCACTCACCTTGAGACGCGTGCCGGCATACACGAGCGCCGGATTCGTGATCCCGTTGAGAGTGCTGATCGCCGAGACGGTGGTTTTGAACTTGCGGGCTATCTGGCCGAGAGTTTCGCCGGGTTGCACGACGTAGAACACCGAGGCGGTGGCTTCGGACGTGCCGGTAGGGATTGTGAGCACCTGCCCGACCCAGATCTTGTTGGGATCGTTTATGCCGTTGGCAGTTGCCAGAGCCGAGGTGCTGACGCCGTTCTGGTTGGCAATCTCCGATAGCGTGTCGCCCGATTTCACGGTGTACCCCGAGATGGCGGCGAGCGCGGCCAAGCAGAGAACCAGGAACGAGATGGCGGCACGGCGGCTGAGGTCCAGCCGGGTGAGGTACGAGAGCATGCAGTTGTCTCCTGAAGCGTCCGCCCGCTTCCCTCGTACCCTATCGTCTCACAAGATTGTAATTCAAGCTTTGCAACCCAACTACGGGCGACTGATCTCCACCCGCTGGGCTGACCCTCGCTTGGGTTCGGATCGGGCTCGTAGCTGGCCGCAAGCGGCGTCGATGTCCTGCCCGCGCATGTGTCGAAGTGTTGCGTTCACGCCCAGGCGCTCAAGTTCGGCCATGAATGCTTCGATACGCTCTGGCCGGGACGGCCGATCGGGGCTGAGCGGCGTCGGGTTGAGGGCGATGACGTTGACATGCGATTGCAGGCGCTCGGCGATTGGCGCCAGTTTCCTGGCTTGATCGAGCGTGTCATTGACCTCATCGATAAGAGTCCATTCGAGTGACACTCGCCGACCCTTGACGCTGAAGTAGTTGGCCGCCGCGGCCTCCACGGCTGCAATTGGATATCGCTTGTTCAGGGGAACGAGCGAGGAGCGCAACTCGTCGTCGGCGGCATGCAAACTTACAGCAAGGGTAACTTGCCAAGGTTCTTCCGCAAGAGCCAACATCCCCGGTACCACCCCGACCGTCGACACGGTCACTGACCGGGCGCCCAACCCCCGAACTTCGATGATCCGACGAAGCGACTCGCGCACGCGCCGGTAGTTGGCCAGCGGCTCACCCATGCCCATGTAAACAATGTTGGTCAAATGGTCAGGGCAGCCCGGGAGTCCGACCGACGCCAGGTAAGCAGTCGCGTAGGCAACTTGGGCATAGATTTCACCCGGTTCAAGATGTCGGTCAAAGCCGAACTGGCCGGTCGCGCAGAAGGTGCAGCCCAGTGCACAGCCAGCCTGGCTGGAGATGCACAGCGTGTTTCGTTTTGGGTAACCCATCAAAACCGCTTCGATGGCGTTGCCGTCTGGAGCCCGGAAGAGCCATTTCACGGTCGTGCCACCGTCGGCCGTCTGTTCCGTCTCGACCTCAAACGGCCAGAGATTTTCGCCGATTCGGGCGCGGAGGTGATTGGGCAAATTGGTCATTTCGGCCGCGGTGAGCACCGGATGCTCGTAGAGCCACGAATGAAGCTGGTCGGCTCGATAGGAGGGTTCGTCAGGAAACAACGAAGACAGGTTCTCAGGCTCGACGGTATAGGGCACGTCTCCATAGTAGGCCCACCGTCGGATCGTTCTAGGATGCGGAGTCATGGCGCGCAAGGAACTATCACCGGTCTCCAACCGGGAACGCTTTTTCACGAACCCTGGCTTTTTGGCGCTGTGGGCGTCCCTCGGAATGGGGGTTCCAGCAGTCGTTCTCGGGGCCACCCTCGGTAGCGATCAAGCGATGGGCCTGACGTATATCCAGGTGCTTCTCGTTGTCCCGATCGGGCTGATACTCGGTGGCGCGGCGATCGCTGCGGTCGGCTGGATGGCGGCCGACATGGGCGTGCCGACCGGGCTGCTGTTCAGGCCGGGCCTTGGCCTGGCAGGATCCTGGGTCGCCTCGGTGTTTCAGGCTCTGCTCTACATTGGATGGACGGCCCTCGAGATACAACTGGGTGCCATGTTTTTGGATCGACTTGCCGACGCGGCGGGCTATCCGATCACCCACGCGTTCTCGATAACGATCGTTACCGCGCTCGTGGCAGCCCTCGTGTTCATGGGCATGGCGTGGGTATCGGGCGTCTTGATCAGAAGATTCACCTTCTGGATCGCGCTGGCGGTAGTTATCTGGCTCCTGGTTGATGTCATTGCCTCGGCAGACCTGACAGGCCTTCAGGAACGAATCCCCGATCAATCACAGTTCTGGCTCGCCATCGACTTGATCGTTGGTTTTGTCATGTTGTGGGTGCCCCTGGCCGGCGACACTTCCCGATTCGCCAAGAACAGCAGCGCGGCCACCTCGGCGGTTGGGTTTGGCTTCGGAATCGGCCTTGCAATGATGCTTCTGATGGGCGCGACCGTCGGCCTGGCCGGTGGCATGGACGGCACAATGGACGGGTCGCTTGAATTTCTGATTGGAACCGCCGGGACGCTGGCGATCGTGGTTGGTTCGGCCTGGCTTCTAGCCGGAATGATCGACCAACCGTTCGGGTTCGTCTACGGAGCATCGACCGCCCTGGCAGCTACCGTACGGGGTCGGGCACCGTTGTGGTTGTCGCTCGTCGTAGTAGGGCTAGGTGGCGTGACAGCCGCAGTCTCTACACCCGGATCGCTCATCGGACTCGGGAGTTTTCTCCTGGCCGTGCTTACCCCGCTCATCGCGATCCTGCTCGCCGATTTTTTCGTCGTGAGACGTCGCCGCTACCTGACCGACGCCCTGTATCAGACCGGCGGCCCCTACGGGAGGGTCAATTTCTACGGCCTCGGCTCGTTCTTCGCGGCATTTGCGATTCAACAGTGGATCAAACCGACGGGACCGGTGGCGTGGATCGAGATCTTGGAGAACGTACCCGGTGCCGGGAGTTGGGGGGCGGCGGGTGTGCCAGCGGTGATCGTTGGCATGCTGGTGGCGTTCGCGATGTACTCGGGCCTTGGCCGCTGGAAGATCGAAGAATGGGAGTCCGTGTCCCAGATCCGATTCTGATCGGATTACTAGACGAGATAGCGGTCCGCTAGAAAGCGGTCCGCTAGAAAGCGGTCCGCTAGAAAGCGGTCCGCGACCCGGCTGCCTCGATCCACTTGCTCGCGCGTGACTCGGTGACGTTGACGAGGTCGGCAATGCGCTGCGGATCTGCCGTGGCCAGGCCGACGTAGGTAGCGATGCCGGCTTCCATGAGACGTCTCGCGAACACTGGTCCGATTCCGGCGATGTTCGTGAGGTCATCGGGCTCGACGGAGACGGTTTCGGTTTGCTCAGGTGGCAGGGTGAAGCTCGGATGTTCCGGCTCCCGATTCAGCGCCAGGGTTACGAAACGATCACGCATTGCCCAGGCGACCGCGCCAACGCCGCCGACGATGCCTACAACTCGAGCAACTTTTCCGAATTTCATGGTTCCGCTAGCCCCAACATCCGGCGGAAGGGCTCCAATGGCGCCATCCGCCTCCGCTGTAGACGAGCCATGCAGCAACCGCTACGTTGGCGTCAGGGTCCAGGATCGAAGCTCCCGACCTTCCAGCGTTGCTTGAACGATCATCCCAGAATTTCGGTAGGTGCTGGAACAAGCCGGACGCACCTGATGAGCCGTGTACGGCCGAGGGGTTTCCGCTGCTTTCACAGTGGATCACCCAGAGGGCTCGGCTGACGTCGGCCGGGGCGAAATAGGCTTCGACGAGGCTCTGCCATCCGGCCGCATCGCCGGGTACGTTGCTGTACTCGCGGGGTGAAGCAGCCGGGGCGGTGGTGGTAGGCGTCTTTTGCGTGGTGATCCGGGTCCGGGGAGCTGCGGTCGCAACTGCGACGGTGGTCGTGGTTCGGTTGGTGGCGGCCTGGGCGTCGATGAGGGCGTTGACGTCGGGGGCGGCGGCCAGAGTGCTGCTGGTGGGGTCGGCGACTGTGGCGAAGTTCATGGCGGCCACTCGACCGGCCAATAGTCCAACTGACACGTTGGTCTCAGGTGCCTCAGATATTGCAGCCGCGCTGGTATCGACGGTGGAGACCACCGGAACGGGTTCAGTGGTCCCGGCGTTGGTCGGAGCAAACGCGGCAAAACCAGCTATCGCAAATGAAGCCATCGCGGCCCAGCCCACGAAGGCACCTAGTCGAATGAGTCGCAATTAAAGGTCCGCCCTTGACAACAATATGCTCCCAGCGAGGAGCCCTTGCAGGATAGATGGTCGGGATGGGTCGAAGCAAGCCGCTTGCTCCCAGTTAATGGCAAGTCGCTCGAACGGCTCAGCGGACGGCGGCGCTGGCCGTCGTCACCCTCTGGTCGGCGGCCCCCGATCGCAGGCCAGATCCGGTCACGCGAATCGCCGAAACGGGTCCCCACCCGCCGACTGAGCTCTCGGCCACCTCCACGTGGTGGCCCATCTCGCGGAGTCCTTCGATGATGGCTCCTGGCATGTCCGATTCAACCGCAACAGATGAGGACGTCCCTGGTCCATACTCATCGGTCGTCCATCTCGATAGGTCCTGGGCCTCGGCTGGCGAGAGTCCGAGGTACAAAAGGTGTGCCGCCATTTGAGCAAGGATTTGCGGCTGGTGGTGGCCGCCCCTGGTCCCCAGGATCAAGGACAAGGCTCCATCCTGTGTCCACAGGGTGGGCGCCAGGGTATGGGCCGGCCTCCGGCCGGGCAACAGCTCGTTGCGGTGTCCTTTCGTCAACGTGAATCCGGCGCCGCGGTTGTGTAGAAAGAAGCCGGAGGTACCTGCCCCGATCCCGCTTCCGATCCCATGGAAATTCGATTGGATGAGGGAGACTCCCATCCCCGATCTGTCCACCACCGAGAGGTAGGTGGTCCCGCCGATGACGGGATCCGGGCTTGGCCAGATCCCAGCGCTACGTCGATCGATTTGGCCAGCCAACTCGGCGAGCAGTTCCTCCCCGAGGAGCTCCTCGCGGCTGGCGGCGGTTTGTGGATCAGAGAGAAGGTCGTCCCGGCTGGATGCCACCGAGCGGTACGCCTCGACCATCAGATGGACAAACTCCGGGTTGCCGGGGTCGGCGGGTGGACCGGACAGTTCAAAAATGCGCGCCGTGGCGAGCGCAAGGTAGCCCTGGCTGTTGGGCGGCACGGTCCACGCGGTATGTCCGAACACCTCAAGCGAGATGGGCTGAACCCATTCGGGTCGATACCCGGCAAGATCGTCGAGGGTTATGAATCCGCCGACAGCATCCGATATGTCGGCAGCCACAGCACCTTCATAGAAGCCGGCCGCTCCCTCGGAAGCGATCCGGGCGAGCGTTTGCTTCCAGTTGCGGTCGCTTGATTTGGTCCCCCGGCTGTGGAGCCAGCCCGTCGGGGTACAACCCTTGCGCTGACGCCTGGCATGCCAGCTGATCTGAGCGAGCGTCCAGGGCGGCGCTCATCTCGGCGCTGGCCGGGAACCCAGTGTGGGCATGATCAATGGCCGGCGCAAGCACGCGACTTAGCGGCAGCGCACCTAGATCTGACGACAGCCACTCCCAGCCCCGAACGCACCCCGGAATGGTGACAGACGCCGGGTCGGTGGTGGGAATCGTGGGACCCGTCAGGTGATCCGAGCGAACGTTCGACCCCGCTGGCCCCGAAGCGTTGAGTGTGATCGGTTGGGCGTCGCCGGGACGATGAACCAGGGCGAACAAATCCCCACCGATGCCACAAGTTTCCGGCGCGACTACTCCGAGCGTGGCGTTGGCAGCGATGGCGGCATCGACGGCGTTGCCGCCTTGTACGAGGATTTCCAGTCCCGATTGGGTGGCGAGCTCGTGGGACGTGACGACGATGTCGCCGAAGGTATGTCGATTCACCGCTTCAGCTGTGGCACGACCCGATTGATCGCGTCGAGTGTGGCGCGCACGGCTGATTGCGCCGCGTCTGGACCGACAATGGCGCAACCCACCAGGAGACGTTCTTCGCCGCCTGAGACCATGACAACCTGGGCGACCGCTACGAGCCGCGAGCCGATGGTGGGTGTCTCCAGGGCGGCCAACGCGAGAGCGAAATCGTCACCGAGGGCTTGTTCAACGGCTCCGAGCGTCGCCTCGCCAACAATGCGTACGCGAGAAGTTGGCCCGGTCGGCCCCGTTGCTGACCCGACATATACCTCGTTCTTCCATGCCAACGTGACTTCCACCTGAGACTTGGCACCGTCGGGCCGCTCGATGATATCGACCACCGCCGGTCGGTCACTCCGTCCCGTCTCCTCGTTTTCGATCTGTACCACCGAGACGATTCGCCGGTCGATGGTGATGCCGAATGAGGCCATGGCCAGGCTCTGAACGTCGCGTACGACCTGCTTGGCGGGTTTGCCGGGAGTGGCGAGAACGTGGACTTCCGCAATACTGCTGCGGTCACCGACCACCCGGACGGCATCAACCGTGGTCAGTCGGCACAGGGACTCTTCGAGTTCGGCGTAACGCATGGCGCAAACTTAGCCGTCTTCGCGCGGCTTCCGGAGGCTTTGTCCTTGAGTTCCCGGCCCGGTTCCTGCTACATTCTTCCGTACCCGACGTGGTAATACTTCGGAGGGTGAGCTGGAAACATCAGGATGCTGACCCTGATCCAAGCTCGGTGCG
This sequence comes from uncultured Acidimicrobiia bacterium, assembly GCA_963847455.1. GTDB lineage: Bacteria > Actinomycetota > Acidimicrobiia > Spongiisociales > JAENVV01 > JAENVV01. The sequence goes on along the minus strand of CAWKAG010000043.1, from coordinate 6,681 downwards.
GGCAAATGGGAGCCACTGAATCGAATATGTTCGATGAGGTTTCCTCGGAAACGAGGGACAAAAGGAGTCTGCTACCCAAGCCCAACAAGTCTCTGGACTTACAACTCCCAGCGAAGCGGAACTTCTGACCGTCCACTAGCGCGACGCGTCAAAAAACTCTATGAACTGGGTGATGTCCCTAATGAAGATCAAGATTGCACGGATGGTCGCTGCTGCCAGTGGTTTGGCAGCAATGATTCTTGCCGGTAGCGCGTCATTGCGGATTAGCTAAGAACAGTACGATCGCTTGGGTAGCGGACTTTCCTTTTCGTTGGGAGGGAGCATTTTGCAGGCGGTAAAAGTCAGGCTGGCTATTGCCTATGCGGCGCTCGGCGTCACGGCGCTCGTCGTGGCCATGGTCACTCAGGACTTTCCTCCCCTCCGAGATTGGGCTCCGTTTGCGGTCGTGGCCTTCTTGACGGTGTATCACGCGGTCGAGGTCAATGATCATCTCACTGCCTCGCCGGCAGCCATGATCTTCCTCGCAACTGCGGTGGCATTCGGCGCCGGCCACGCCGCCCTTGGGGCCGCGGCGATTTCGGCTGTCAGTCCCGTCACAAAATCCGATATTGCTGAACGCCGGATCGCCCTGTCTGTCATCAACTGGGGTCAGACCGTTGTCGCGGCTGTGATGGCTGGTTTCGTCCTCGAACCCTTCTTCCCTGACGGTGCGTGGAGCCAGCGAGATTTTCCCCTGGTGGCCATTGGCGCCATGTTGGCTTCGATGGTCTATCACCTCGTCAACTGGGGTCTCGTGAGCTTCGCCGTGCGGGTGGTGTATCGCAAGCGGGAGGTGCGGCCATGGTCTCGGATGGGTTCGATCCTTCAGTCAACCGTCGTTATGGGATTCGTTGGGGGGCTGCTTGGCGCTACTTATCACCTCGTACCAGTCGCACTGCCCTTGATATTCGCTCTCTTCGGCGTCGGGTACCTGGCCTTCTCATCATTGAGCGAACTACGCGAAGCCCAGGAAGCGACGTTGCGCGGGTTCATCAAAGCGCTTGAGGCGAAGGATCTGTATACCCGCGGACACACGGAGCGGGTGGCGTATTTCAGCCAACTCATCGCCGAAAGAATGAACTATCGGGGAACCAGACTGGAGCGGGTGCGTTGGGCGGCACTTATCCATGACGTGGGCAAGCTTGCCGTTCCCCGGGATCTGATTCGCAAACGAGGCCCGCTCGAGAACGAGGAATACCTGCAGTTACAGACACACGCTCACGTGGTTGAGGATCTGCTTGCGGAGGTGGAGTTCCTTCGACCCATGGTTGAGATTGCCTCGGGTCATCATTCGCGGTTCGATGGTGGTGGCTACGGCGGTACAGGCCATGCCCACGGAAATGCTCCATCGCAGGAAGCCCGCATCCTTGCCGTGGCCGACGCATTTGATGCCATGACCTCGACTCGATCGTATCGGGTGGCATTGAGTCAGGAGTTCGCCTTCCAGGAATTGCGTTCCAACGCGGGTACCCAATTTGACCCTGAAGTGGTTGAGGCGCTTGTCCAAAGCGTCGTCGATAGCGGCGAGCGGTACGGCTCGCCCAACCTGGGTTCCGAGCAGGACGCCCGCTATATCGCCGAGGGGAAGGTCCGATAGTGGATCGTTTCCGACACCTCGAACCGGTTCTATGGGCAGTTACGATGCTGGCCATTGCCTTCATCGGCATCGGGAGGTCGGGGTCATCGTTGGTCTCCGTTACCGTCGCCGGAATTCTGATCGCCGCAGCTGCACTGGTAACCGTGCCCGCCTCAAGCGGCAACCGGTTTTCGCTGGCTTTGGCGGCCGCTACCGCCGTCCCCCTCCTGATCGGGCCGATCTTCGACTTCGGCGGGGCGGTAGGGGCGGTCGCAGTTGGGTTCCTGTCCGGTTGGGTCGTCCTTCAGTTGTTCGGTTCGGCCGAGCAGCTGGTCACGGCCAACAGTGACTTTCTCCGCCAGTCTTTTGGTGCATTTCTGTTTGCTGCAGCGTATGTGGTCGTTTCCCAGGCCGCCGATGTGGTGGTTGGGCCGGCTTCGGCCAACCTCATTGGGGCGGTCGGGGCGGCCCTCGTGTGGTTCGCATTCGAAACGGTTGCCTGGGCCTTGTCTACCTACGACCGGGTATCGCGCCGCTACTTGATCAAACTGGCGGTTGAGGACTGGCCGGTGGCGTTCAGCTTGTTCGCCGTGGGTGCCCTATTTGCCTACGTCTTGCCTGAGCTCGGGTGGTGGGCTCCGGTCGTGGCGCTTCTGCCATACTCGTTTGCGCATCTCGCTTTTTATCGGTCGCACTCGGCGCGAATCACGTACAGCCAGACCATTCGGTCGCTGGCGCGAATTCCGGAGGTGGCGGGTCTGTCTCCTGACGGTCACTCTGATCGGACAGCCGAACTCGCGGTGGCTGTCGCCACCGACCTCGGTCTCAATCCGGATGAGGTTCGTATGGTCGAGTACGCCGCCCGCTTGCACGACATTGGCCGGATCACCCTGAACGAACTTAACATCATCAAGGTGGGCTTCACCGACGATGACATCGCCAGATGGGGTGCAGAGATCATTTCAGAAGCGCCCTACCTAACCGAAGTGGCCGCCCTGGTTCGCCAGCAGCATGATCCGTACCGGCGTCCTGGCGAACGGAAAGACCCCGATCTACCGATTCCTTCCAAGATCATCAAGGCCGCGTCTGCCTACGACCATGCCACCTCAGAGCTGGGTTTCTCGGCTCTCGAAGCGCTGGAGGTGCTGCACCGCGGGGCGGCCTACGACTACGACCCGGATGTGGTGGAAGGTATTCGCCATATCGTGATGACCCGTTAGGTCGGTCGTCAGACGCGGTTCGCCGAACCGGCTCGCGTTGTCTTGGGAACGCCGTGCTTGAACCAGCGGACCGGGCGACGGAGTTCGGATTCGAGAAAGCGCCCCAGCCCGACCGCCAGGAACACATCGCCGAGTGAGATAACCGTGCCGGTACCCCAGAGGAATCGCACCGGGATCACGTCGGCGAGAAACATAAGTCTCGTGTCGGCGTCCAGAACGATGTGTTTAAAATCGTCGATGGCGACCTGAGCGTTGAAGCCACTGGCGGCTGATGCCGAAGCCTCCAAAACCGGCATCGCACCATTGGCGGCGATCACGGAGAAATTCATCAAGATGCCAAATCCGGCCAACCACATCCCCGGTCGCGAGCGATTGGCGATAACGACGGCGAGGATAAAGAGGTACGACACCAGTAGCAGAGCGATGCCAACGGGCGCAGACCACGACCGCCCTGCTGGCACAAAGGCCGACGCCGTCTGCACGGCGAAACCGATGATTAAGAGCGGCCAAAGCCGCAGTTCAATTTCGCCGAGATTCGCCAGCCGCCCGCCCCGGATTATGGCCACGGCGATGGCGACGACTACGACGATCAAAAGCCACAATCCACCTTCAGCCATCGCTTCGAACGGTACCACTGTGAGCGCGTAACCACTATCTTCAGGGATAGAAATTTCCACTTGAGGAGTCCCATGCTGGTTACGGAGCAAGCCGGACCGGTGCTCAATCTCACGATCGACGACCCCGAGCGCCGAAATCCGCTCACCAACGACCTCGTAGCGGCCCTGTCCGAGGCGATACGGACGGTGGCCGATGACGTGCGAGTCATCATCATCACCGGATCCGGACCGAAAGCCTTTTGTGCCGGGGGCGACCTGGCTGGCGGTTTCTTCGACAACCCGATCGAGACCCACTCCGAACGGGCTGGCCTCGCTGGCCTATTCCGGGCGATCCGAGACTGCCCACAGCCGGTCGTGGCAAGGGTCAATGGACACGCGTTGGCGGGCGGGTTCGGACTGATGCTTGCTTGTGACATCGCCATTGCTGCCGACCACGCACGATTCGGGATGCCGGAGATCAACGTAGGGCTGTGGCCGATGATGATCTCGGCGCTGGTCCAAAGAGCGTTGCCAGAGAAGGTGGCCATCGAACTCATGATGACGGGTCGCCAGATAACCGCAACGGAAGCCCTGGCGATCGGAGCTGTCTCGCGAGTTGTCACCACCGCTGAGCTCGATGCCGTAGTCGCCGAACTTGTCAACTCCCTGGTAGCCAAGTCTTCGGCGATCCTGGCGCTTGGCAAACAAAGCTTCTATACAGCTTCCGACCTGGGCTTCGATGCTGCGCTGGATTTGCTGGCCACCGGGCTCACCGTGGTGGCGATGACCGAGGACGCCAGGGAGGGCACGACCGCCTTCATCGAGAAACGACCACCCAACTTCGTCGGCCGTTGAACGGCTACCTGATTAGGTTGGCTCACCTATGAAACTGTTACGTGCTGCCGGCTGGACCATGATCTGGGCCGGCGTCCTCATCTTCGCCTTTCTGGCCTATCAGCTCTTCGGGACGTCGATAGGGACCAATCGGGCTCAGAACGAGGCCGAGCAGCAACTGGATACCATCTTCGAGTCCGCCATAGAAGAACTCGAAGCGAGCGGAGTTCCGGTGCCGACCGATCCGCCGCCGGTGGCGACTGACGTAGCACCGACATTGTTTCCTGAACCGATTCCGGTTGCCGGTCAGCCGTTTGCCCGGATTGTCATTCCCTCGATTGAGATGGACCACGTCGTATGGGAAGGCGTCGAACGCGAAGATCTCAAGAATGGCCCCGGCCATATGCCCTGGACGGCGCTGCCAGGTCAGCCCGGAAACGCCGTGATTTCTGGTCATCGGACCACCTACGGCGCACCGTTCTTCAGCCTGGACGAGGTGGAAGTGGGCGACTCAATCAGCATGGAGACGGCAACCGGCTCACACGTGTATGAAGTTCGGGAGATCCTGATCGTCGATCCGACGGCGGTGGAGGTCACCGAGTTCCGGGACAGTGCCTGGCTAACCCTGACTACCTGTCACCCCGTCTATTCGGCGGCCCAACGACTGGTGATTCACGCCGAACTCGTTGAAGGACCCAACTTCGACTTTGTGCAATATCAAGCTGAATCTGTGGAGGCATCGTCATGAGAAAGCTATACGAACGTCTACCCGGCCCGACTCCGGTGCGCGTGCTGATCCTGCTGGTCCTGGCCGTCGTGGCGTTTGTGCTCCTGATCCCGCTATTCGAATGGGCAGGGACGTTCCTGGACGACGGCGGCGTAATCGGTGCCTTGGTGGACGTAGGGTCGGACCTTCGGGTCTAAGGGCGGACGAACCGGTTTTGGTTCCGACCCCACGTCGTTGATCATTTAACGTTGCGAACCCACCGAACGGTTCCAGCTAAAACCCGAAACTTCCGGCGGCCAACTCGCGAAGGGTTGCCAGGGAAATCTGTCCGGTTACTTGCTTTCGGATGGTCCGGTCCTCGCCGATGAACCAGGTCGACGGCATGCCGAGGGGCGGGTAGGCGGCCGCAACCGTCTCGGTGGCGTCAAACCCGAGCGGATAGGACACTCCGAGTTCGTCGGCCAGCGCCCTGGCGAGGTCTTCCCGATCGCTGACGGCCACGCCGATCACGAGGATGCCCGGCTGTTCCGCTTGGAAGCGATCGAAGTCGGGCATCTCGGCCCGGCAGGGAGCACACCAGGATGCCCAGAGGTTCAGAATCACCGGTCGGCCGTCGTTGTCGAGGTGATCCACGAGGTTGAAGGTCGAACCATCAAGAAGGTCCACGGTGAAATCGGGGGCTAGATCCGCGGCGGCGACCTGAGCGGTCGGCGAGGGATCGGCCCGGCTGGAGAAAGCGGCGATGGCGATGAGCGCTCCGATGATGGCCGCAGTCACCAGAATGAGGATGCCGGTGCGGCTGGGAGCCGGATCGGTGGGGGTTGGTTCCATAAACACATGGTACCGGGGGTGGGTCGTTAGACTTTTGTGGTGAGTTTCTTTAAGCCTGGAAAAGTAGACCCAGAGCGGGCAGGCATAGATCCGGCGCGTGTTCCGCCTGGTCAGTACATAACCGACCGGTTCCCGGTCCTCCACGCGGGCATAGTCCCGACGATCGATCTCGAGCATTGGGATTTGAAGGTAGATGGCCTGGTGGCCGAGACCAGGTCTTACTCACTGGATCAGATCAAGGCGATGCCAACCGTTGATCACACCATGGACATCCACTGTGTCACGAAATGGTCGAAACTCGACACCGACTGGCACGGGGTTCGGGTGGCAGACTTCATCGACGATCTGGAGATCGCACCTGCTGCGACTCATGTCCTGGTTGGTGCCGAACACGGTTTCACCGCAAATCTTCCCCTAGAGGATTTTGTGCGACCCGAGAATCTCCTCGCCTGGCAATTTGATGGTGAGGAGCTCGATCTCGAACACGGGTGGCCGCTGCGTCTCGTCGTGCCCCACCTGTACTTTTGGAAGTCGGTGAAGTGGCTGCGGTCCTTCACTTTCCTGGCCGCGGATCAGCCAGGTTTCTGGGAACGCAACGGGTATCACATGTACGGCGACCCATTCAAAGAGCAGCGTTATTGGGGTAGTTGAGGCTCCTGGAAAACCGCAGTGCGGTAGTACTCCAGCTCTTTGATTGACTCCCGGATATCCGCCAGTGCTCGATGTCCGGTGTCCTTTTCCGGCGCCGCTTCCAGACGGTCAGGCATCCAGCGGCGAGTGAGTTCCTTGATGGTCGAGACGTCGACGATCCGATAATGCAGGTGATTGACGAGCCGGGGCATGTGTTTGACGAGAAAC
>CAWKAG010000042.1:0-215610 GCA_963847455.1 uncultured Acidimicrobiia bacterium | reverse complement strand
GGGCCAACCGCAAAAAAGGCTTCTTCGAGCGTGACCTGGGTTTCGGTCATCGAGCGAATACCGGTACCGGTCTCGGCAAAGGCGTCGCGAATTATGGTCGTCACACCGTCCGCCGAAGGTATGGACATCCGGAAGCCGTCGACAGTGACGGTCAGCCCGCTACCCCTCAAGATCTCGGCGGTCGATAGCGGGTCATCGATGAGTTCAAGTTGGACGACACCATGACTTCCCAGTCGATCCAAGGGGCCGTTGCGCTTCACGCGCCCGTTGTCGAGTAGGACAACCCACTCACACGTACGTTCAATATCGCTGAGAATGTGTGTAGAGAAGATCACACTGATGTCGTAGTCGGCGAGCCGGTTTACGAGTTCAAGCATCTGCTCCCGGCCTTCGGGATCGAGGCCGGCCGTCGGCTCGTCAAGGAACACAACCTTGGGATCGTGCACGATTGCCTGAGCGAGTTTGACCCGCTGGAACATGCCGGTCGAGAAGTCTTTGAGGTAGCGGAACCGTTCTTCGCCGAGCCCGACCAAAGCCAACGACTCCGAGGCTCGGCGCCTGGCGGCCTTGGCGGGAACCCCGGCCAGTTCAGCGGCGTATGCGACAAAGTCGGAAGCCGACTGGTCAACCGGGAGACAGTCGCCTTCGGGCATGTAGCCAACCCGTGCCCGGGCCCGACGGACGTGGGTCCTTACGTTCTCACCGAGAACCTCAACCTCGCCAGAGGTTGGCGTGAGCAAGCCGAGGAGGATTTTGATGAGCGTCGATTTTCCCGCCCCGTTCGCTCCAACCAGACCAATTGCACCGTCGGGCACCTCGATAGAAACGTCGGTTAACGCTGAACATCCCCGTAGTCGTGGGTCGGATCGTCTACGGAGAACAGGGTCATGAACGAGTAAAGCTACTCGGATCTGTGGATGAGAGAGCGAATCCGATCCACCGCCCGCTGGGCGGCAGGAACCTCAGGAGCGAGGACGGCGAGGCCGGCGGCAATGATGACAATGCCAGGCAGTATGGGAAGAGCCAGTGACGCGACGCCTGCACCGGTAGTGCGGTTCCGCCAACGATCCGCCCGAATCGTTTTGTTTGCATGACCTATTAGACGCAGGTTTGGGGGCTTGAAGTTCCCGACGATTCAATCGTCTTGCGGCGCAACCAGTTCGGATCGACGAAACATTGGTTCCGGTTTGACGAGTGACGTGTTTGGCGTGACGACTGTGCGCACCCAGCCCGCGTGCCACGGACCGTGCCAGGCTGGCCGAGCCAATGGTGAATGTCCTCGCTGGTAAACGGGAGGTATGGGTAGAGGCCAGTCTTGATTCCGTTGATCGCCGACAGCGCCGTATGGAGCACCGTGGCGGTGCGATCGAGGTCTTTTTTGGCAAGTTTCCACGGTTCGGTGGCATTGAGGTAGACGTTCACCTCGGCGGCTGCTTCCATCATGGTTCGTAGGCCGGCCCGCAGTTCGACTCTCTCGATCTGGCGTCCGGCCGTAACCAGCGCCTCATCGATCGTGGCCAGAAGACCTCTGTCCTGTTCGGTGAGTTGACCGGGTTGCGGGATGGTGCCGTCAAGTTCTTCCAGGACATGTTGAGCACCCGGTTGACGAGATTGCCCCAGGTCGAGACCAATTCCTGGTTGATAGCCCGATCGAGTTCCGCTTCGGTCAGGTCGGTGTCGTTCTGTTCCGGCAGGTTCGACGCCAGGGCATAACGCAAGGCGTCGGGTTCCATCCGGTCGGTGTAGTAGCCGATCGATTTGCCGACTCCACGGCTCGCCGAGGCTTTGCTCGCCTGGAAGGTGATGTACTGGTTCGCCGGTACGTCGGTGGGAAGATTGAGACCGCCGTAGCCCAGGAGCATGGCCGGCCACATCACGGCGTGGAACGGGATGTTGTCCTTGCCGACGAAGTAGTAGGTCTCCGGCGTCGGGTCTTCCCACCAAAGGCGCCACGCCTCGGGTGCGCCGACGCTTTCCGACCACTCCTTCGAGGCGGAGAGGTACCCGATCACAGCCTCGAACCAAACGTAGATCCGTTTCTCCGGGCCGACGTCGTCGAGCGGTACCCGGATTCCCCAGTCGAGATCCCGGGTGATCGCCCGGTCGTGGAGTCCGTCGTTGACGAAGCTTTGTGCCCAGTTGATGACGTGGCGGCGCCAACCCTGGCGGGTTTCGAGCCACTCGGAAACGGGCTTTTGGAGGTCGGACAGCTTGAGGAAGTAGTGGTCGGTCGATCGGACTTGGGGTGTGGTGCCGGTCAGTTTCGAGCGTGGATCAATCAGGTCCTCGGGGTCGAGCGTTCGCCCGCAGTTGTCGCATTGGTCACCACGGGCTTCGGTATATCCGCAGTGCGGGCAGGTCCCTTCGACATAACGATCGGGCAGGAAACGACCGGCGTCTTCGTCGTAGAACTGCTCGGTGGTCTTCTCCTCCATGTAGCCGTTCTCGACGAGCTTGAGGAAGACGTCTTGAGCAACGGCGGCATGGTTGTCGGTCCCGGTGGTTGTGTAGAGGTCCCAGGAGATGCCAACTTTCCGCCAGTGTTCGAGGAACTCTGTGTGATACCGGTCGACGATTTCTTGAGGTGTCACCCCCTCGTCTTCGGCTCGAACGGTGATGGGGGTGCCGTGTACGTCGCTGCCGGATACCATCAGGACACGGTTTCCGGCGGTCCGGTGATAGCGAGCAAAGATGTCGGCTGGCAGGTAGGCACCTGCGAGGTGGCCGAGGTGACGCGAGCCGCTGGCGTACGGCCAGGCAACTGCTACCAGTATGTGTCGTGCTTCGCTCATAGTCGGAGAAGGGTAGCGCACCCGGCCCGCCGCGTCGAAGTCGATTCAGGGCGATCAGAATGGCGTTTTGGCTGACTACGATTCCGGTTCATGGCCATTGTTCTCTCGGCGTTTTCTTCTCTCGTGGCCGGTTGGTTCGCATTCGACCTCATTCGATCGGCCGCCGCCAAACGACGACCCCACACTGCTGCCTATGCGGCAGGGATGACGATGTTCGCCGCCGCCACGTTGGCCTCGTTTTTGTCGATTGCCTTCGGATGGACCGATGCGATCTACAAGATCTTCTATCTATTCGGCGGAGTGCTCAACGTTCCGTTCCTAGCCCTCGGTTCCGTCTATCTGGTGGGTGGCGAGCGATGGGGTCGAGCGATGCTCGGCCTGCTGCTTCCCTTTACTTTGATGGCCACGTTGCTGGTCCTGCCGGCTGCCATGGGGCCCATCCCCGATGAGATTCTCCCCAGGGGCAGCGAGATTTTCGCGTCCGGCGGAATCACCACCTTGGTGGCCATCGGATCCGGGATTGGCGCAATGATTCTCATCGGGGCCGGGCTGATGTCGGTTTTCCGGTTTTGGCGACGTTCGAGGCCACTGGTTGCCGGCAACCTGTTGATAGTCGGAGGGACCTTTGTCGCGGCCGCACAGCGGACGGTCGTGGATGCGACTGGCTCCCAGGAGCTATTCACGGCGACGTTGTTGACCGCGGTCAGCCTGATCTGGGCCGGCTACCGCTTGGCAGTAGGCAGACGGGCGACCATCATGGCCCCCGGGCCGGCCGCCTAGGCAGGCTTCATGGTTATGCAAGTCAATTGATGAACGGGGTAGCGAATGAGTGAGATTCTCTTTTACGGGGCCGAATGGTGCGGAGACTGTCGCCGGTCGAAAGCCTTTCTCGAAGGACATGACATCTCCTACACCTACGTCGACCTCGAAGAGCACCCGGCCTTGATTGAGGAAGTCGTGCGGCGCAATGGTGGCCTGCAGTCGATCCCGACGATCGTGTTTCCGGATGGAAGTCATCTGACCGAACCGAGTGATCGGGAACTCGGCGCCAAACTAGGCCTCCCGGCTTGAGGGTCCCCTAAATCGCAACCGGATCATCGGAGCTTGGGCAACGAGTTGGTCAAATTGTTCCTGGCTCGAATACCACGACAACTGTGGGTCCGACAGCACCCGCCGCCTTTCGGTGGTATCAACGACTTCGGTGGCGGTAATCGGCAGGTCCCGGCCGCCGACGTGCACAATCCCGTTCGGGTCCGATCGAAGATTGGCAAGCCAGTCCCTGCGACCCCCGGTGCCGGTGATATAGAAATGTCCGTCGACCCGAAACCACCAGATCTCGATTCGTCTCGGCAACCTGGATTTTCGTCCGGTGGTCGTGAGGTCGATGGTCAGATACCTGGCCAGTTCATCGGGAGACATTCGGTAGACGCTACGCTCCAGTTTCATGGAAGTCGCTCCGAATGCCGCCCGTTTTGAACCGCTCGATCCGGCGGTTCGCGACTTGTGGATGGGTTATGCCCGTTGGGAGACGGAGTATTACCCCAAGTTCGTCGGACTTCAGATGGAAGACGTCCGGGTTGATTATTGCCGCATGCGCCTTCCCTGGAGAGACCCGCAGCTAATCCAACCCCAGGGGGTCATGCACGGCGGCGCCATTGCTTCGATGATTGACACCGTGGTCGTCCCGGCTATTGCGTCGGCCCACGCGGAGCGTCGACGAATGGCCACCATCAACCTGGCGGTCAATTTCACCGGTCCGGTCGTGAAGTCAGACATCATCGGAGAAGGCTGGGTGACGAAACGAGGTCGGTCGATCGTCTACTGCCAGGTCGAGATCTTCGACGACAAGGCCGAACCGGTGGCGTTCGGGACTGTTGTATATAGGGTTGGCTCGCCGACAGGCGAGTTCAAAGATCTTGGCTAATCATCCGGCTGATCGCCTCGTTCTCACCGCTCCGCCTGGATTCAACCTGGCCAGGACGCTCGGGTCGCTCAAATCGTCGCTCTACAAGGGTCAGGTACAGACGAACTTCACGTCGGTCATCAAATCCAGCCGAACTCCGGAAGGACCTGGAACGATTCAATTCGAGCAGGCCGGATCTGACATCGTCTGCACGATGTGGGGTCCGGGTGCGGTTTGGCTGGCCGAACGGGCTGAGTCGATTCTCGGTTTTCACGACGACCCCGATACGTTTCGCCCTGAGCACCGGACATTGCGCGAGCTTCAAAAACGAGCGGCGGGCGAGCACTGGGGTCGAACGGACCGTGTGATGGAGGCGCTCATCCCGGCGATCATCGGCCAGAAAGTGACCGCGCGCGGTGCCGTCCGGTCAATGCGAGCGTTGGCTCGAGCCCACGGCGGTCAAGCACCCGGCCCGCACCAGAACTGGCTGTTGCCCACCGATGACTGCCTCGCCGAACTGCCCTACTACGAGTACCACCGGTTCGATATCGAAAAGAAGCGAGCCGATACGATTCGGGGCGTGGCCGCTCGACATGTCCGATTGGAGAGGCTGACCACGGATCCGATTTCAGAGGCGTACCGGGTACTGCAGGCTTTCCGGGGGGTTGGCCCGTGGACAGCTGCCCTGGTGGCAGGCGTGGCTCTCGGTGACACCGATGCAGTCCCGGTCGGGGACTATCACATTCCCAATACGGTGGCCTGGAACCTGGCGGGGGAAGAACGGGCCGATGATGCCCGGATGCTCGAACTGCTAGAGCCATATGTCGGTCACAGGGGCCGGGTGATCCGCTGGCTGGAGGCGTCCGGTGTGAAGGCCCCTGCCTACGGGCCGAAGAATTCAGTCCGATCAATCCGCGGGCAGTAAAGCGGTTTGGAAGATGATCTCGGCAACTTGAGCGCCGTCGCCGAGCGGATCGACGATGGTGGCGTGGTCGGCGCCCTCGAGGACGTCGAATACAACATCAAAACCATTCTCGGCCAGTGCCGCATTGAATTCCTCGCTGAACCCGAGTTGCACGACCTGGTCCCCGTCTCCGTGCAGCAGCAAGATCGGGATGTGCTCAGCGTCGACGATGTAGCCGCCCGGATTACCCAGCGCCCATCGTTCGGGATCATCCTGGACCGTCGTCCCAAACCAGTTGGCCAATAAGGGTCCGTATCGGGTGGTTTCGTAAGGTCCGGCCAATCCGACGAACCACGACACGTCGTAGCCCGCGACGGAAGTGCATTTCTCGGACGAGAATTCATCGCCCGATAGAACCACGGTGGCGGCCAGATGCGCCCCGGCTGAATAACCGACGACCGTGAGTGGACTCGCCCCGGCGAGTTCGCTGGCTGCCGAAAGCGCGCAGCGTATGTCTTCGTACGAGCCGGGGTAACCGCCGCCGGCGCCGCCCACCGTGTACGTAGCGTTGTACACCACGGCTCCTTTGGAGGCGATCACGTCGGCGAGTCCCTCGACGTTCACCCGTTCACCTCCATACCAGGAGCCACCATGGAACAGCACCACCGTTGGAAAGTCTTTGTCGCCGACCGGTGAAAAGATGTCCATGTCAAGGGTCTCGGTGAAGGCGACGTTGCGGGTCACTTTGACGTCGTACACGACCGGTTCAGTGGTCCACCAACAGGAGGAAAGAAGAAGACTCATGGCAAGTAGTTTTTTCACTCGTTCAGCGTCTCCAGCAGTAAATGGGTGACGAGGTTCGTGGCGTTGCCCCACGGGGCTGCCATATCCCGAACAACCTCCTCAGCGAGGAGTTCGTCGGAGCTACGGTAGTTGTAGCTCACTGCTTTGCGAACGCCGAGGTCTCCGGCGGCGATCACGTCGGGACGAGCCAAACATCTCGCCAGGAGCCATTCGGCCGACCACCGGCCAATCCCACGTAGCTCGACGAGGCGCTTGATTGCTTCTTCGTTGCCGAGCTCGCTGAGGTCGTCCAGGGCTCCGGAGGTCGCCGCCTTGGCAACACCGACGATGTACTCGGACTTGCGGGTTGTGAACTGAAGGGACCGCAAGGTCGCTGGATCGACTGACGCCAGACGTTCCGGGGTCGGAAACTCCCAGACAGTTGTGCCAAACAAGGTCTGCGGGGTGCCGTACGCTTCGATCAGGCGAGATCGCGTCGTGGTCGCCCAGGACAGGTTGACCTGCTGGGCGGTAATCGACGTGATGAGTGACTGAAACGGATCGCGCTGTAGCGGCGGACGCAATCCCGGATACCGTTCGACCAGAGCGGCTACGACGGGGTCGGCTGCGGCCAGTTCCAGCAAGGGTGCTCGATCGATGGACTCGGCGAGTCGCCATTGGAGGTCGGCCACGGCAGTTGTTTCGTCGCGGGGATCGGCGGTCGAGACGGTGATGGTCCCGTCGTCCGACTGGCGAGCCGCATAGGCCACTCCAGTCGACGTCACCCGGAAGAACGTGCCGTCGGCCACGATGTTGGCCAGATCGACTCCCCATCGCTGGAAACGTGCGGTGCTCGCCGCCAGGTCGATCGGGTCATCTGGCTGCCAGACCGTCACTAGACAAACAGGCGCGTGATCTTGGTCTTTTTCAGGTGCATGGCGGCACCCTCATCGATCAGCCAGGTCACCTTCTTGGCTCCGTCGGCGACCGACTTGGCGGGGAGCGGCTCGTCACCCTCCAGAATCGCCGCCAGCGCAGCTGCTTTCTCTGATCCTGACACCAGGAAGATGAGATGGTCTGCAGCATGCAGCAAGGGGATCGTGGCGGTGAGGCGCCATGAGCTCTTCGCCTCGACCCAATTGGCGATATACGCTTTCCCGTCATGTTCGAGCGCGTCAGTCCCAGGGAAGAGCGAGGCGGTGTGGGCGTCATCGCCGATCCCGAGCAAAATGATGTGCGGTCCTGGACTGTCCCCGATCAGTTCTCTGAGCTGATCGCTATGAGCGGCCGCCGCGGCGTGGGGGTGCGCGTCCGTATCGAAGGTCGGGAAATGGAACGCGGCCGGCGCATCGAGATGGGTACGGGCGAGGTTGGCGTTGGAATCCTCATGATCTGCCGGCACCCATCGCTCATCGGAGAGCCACACATCGATCCGATCCCACTCGAGGTCGGCGTCTGCGAGGTGCTGATACATGGCCTTTGGTGTGGAGCCCCCGGCCAGCCCGACGTTTACCCGTCCGGTTTCGTACCGGCGGATCTCCTCGGCGACGTAGCCGGCTGCGTATCTGGCGAGGGCGTCCGGCGTTGGCAATACGATCACATTCATGTGTGGGTCCTTGTTTGTTCTCCACCAATCTACGAGGAATGAGTAGGTCACCTGCGCGACCGTCCCGATGGGGTACCACTAGGGTCACCTTGATGTCCGTTTACGCACCGTATCTCCGTGAACTGACTGGTCCCGGAGGGCGCTTCGAAGTCGCTGAGGTCGACATTCGTGGAGTGCGTCAGCTGGGATTCGTCGACCAGCCAGACCATCTGAGTTTTTTGATTGGCGTCGGCCAGGAACATGGCGACCGCGAGTTCCTTGTGCAGGGAACCACTCGATACACGTATTCGGGGGCGATGGAGCGAGCGCTACTTCTCGCAAATGGTCTCGTTCAGCTCTTCGGTCTCAAAGGTGGTGACCGGATCGCCATCCTCGGTTCCAACGCGCCGGACTGGGTGGTGTCCTTTTGGGCAATCACGGCGATGGATGGGGTCGCGGTTCCCTTCAATGCTTGGTGGACCGCCGAAGAGTTGGCGTTCGGGATAGCCGACTCGGAGACGAGAGTTGTTCTCTGTGATGCTCGCCGAGCCGCCGCAGCCATTGAAGCGGGCATGGCTTCTGATCGGGTTGTTGTGTGGGGCGAGGGGGAGATTCCGTCCGGTGCTCTTCGGCTCGGTGATGTCCTGACTGATCAGCCTCATGAGTACGGGCCGCACCGTGACACGGACGAGCCGGCTGGTCTGTTCTATACGTCCGGGACGACTGGACGACCCAAGGCTTCTGCCAACAGCCATCGCAACATCATCGCCAATCTCATGAATGCCGCGGCGGTCTTTGGAGCGATCGCCAAACACAACAAAGCCTCCATTGAGTCAGATTCGACGCACTCGAAATCTGGCGGTCGGGACAAGAATCGAACCCAGGACATCGACCTAACCGTCATACCTCTGTTTCACACGACTGCGCTCATGTCGACGATGATTCCCTACGTTTACGCCGGACATAAGTTGGTATTCATGCCACCTGGTCGGTTTGACCCGCACGAGGCTGCCCGGGTGATCGAAGCAGAGCAGGTCACGCGATTTGGAGGGGTACCGACCATCGTCGCTCGCATCATTGATGAGCAGGCCTATGTCGATCGGGACTTTTCGTCGGTTAAGGCCATTTCCTACGGCGGGGCGCCATGCGCGCCAGCCCTACTTCGGCGAATCGAGGACGTTTTTCCTGGCTTGAAAGGTCGGGTGATCCAGGGCTACGGACTGACCGAGACTTCGCCGCTGCTCACACTCAATGTCGGTGATGACTATCACGACCATCCCAGTTCGGTAGGTGTCGCCGTCCCCACGACCGAGTTGAAGATTGCGGATCCGGAGGGGAACGCCTTGCCAGCCGGGGCAACGGGCGAGATCTGGGCGAAGGGATCCAACATCATTTCCGGCTATTGGAACCGACCAGACGTCAACGCCGAAGCCTTTGTCGACGGATACTTCCGTACCGGCGATATTGGCTACCTGGATGAGCTGGGGTTCCTATATATCACCGACCGGGCCAAGGACGTCGTGATTCGGGGGGGTGAAAACATCTACTGCGTCGAGGTCGAGAACGTATTGATCGCCCATCCGCTAGTCATTGACGTTGCCGTTATCGGGGTGCCCCATGAAGAACTTGGCGAGGAGGTGAAGGCTGTGGTTGTTGTCGATGACGAGCGAGCCAGCCTGGCTGGCGAGCTCGAAGAATTTGTCCGTCAGCATCTCGCCGCGTTCAAGGTGCCGAGCCAGTGGGAGTTTCGCACCGAGATGCTGCCAAGGAACGCGTCAGGCAAGGTCCTCAAACCGACATTGCGTGATGGCCACTCGGCGGTTTTTGCGGTTGGCGAGGAAAGCGATTCGGCGCTATGAATGTCGAAAACGTGACCGTGGAATGGGACGGCGGAACTGTCACCGGCCGCCTCATCAGAGCGGATAAGAACCCCGGAGTGCTACTCGCTCACGGAGCCGGGACCGATCAGGACCACCACATGATGGTGGCGCTGCGAGATGGCTTAGCCGGTCTCGGTTATCCGGTCATGACGTTCAACTATGCCTACACCGAGCGCGGCAGCAAACGACCTGACCCACAAGCGCGACTTCTGGCGGTTCACCAAGCGGCTCTGGACTGGTTCAAAGCACATGTCACCGATCGGGTGGTTTTGATGGGCCGTTCCATGGGCGGACGGATGGGTACCTACCTGGCGGCCGAAGGAGCTGATATCGAGGGCGTGATCCTCCATGCCTATCCACTGCATCCGGCAGGTAGGCCGGAGAAACTTCGGAAGGATCACCTGCCTGATATCGCCGTTCCGATGCTGTTCATCGTCGGCACCAGGGATCCGCTATCGCAGATGGTCCTATTCGATAAGTGGGTACGGCCGCTTTCGGCCGTGGAGACGTTTGAAGTCGAGGACGGTGACCACTCCATGCGGGTCCGCAAGGCTTCCGGGCGGACCAACGAGGAAGTTCACGAAGAGGTTCTGGTCAGGATCGGCGATTGGCTAGCTGCCCGCTGACCCTGGGACCGGGTCAGTCCGCTTCGAGCGCCTTAACCTTGTTCAGTCGTCGCACGTAGCGTTCTTCTTTTATGAACCCGGCTTTGAGGAACGAGTCGAGGATCTCATAGGTGACCAGTTCGCCTTGGGTACGTGACCCAAAACAGATGACGTTTGCGTCGTCATGCTCGACAGCCTGATGGGCGGTGTAGGTATCGCACCCCATGAGGGCCCGTACCCCTTTGATCTTGTTGGCGGCGATGACCGCTCCGGCGCCCGATCCGCAAATGACCACACCCCGCTCGGCCCTCCCATCCTTCACCGCATTGGCAACTGCGGCCGCAAAGTCTGGATAATCGACCGATTCGGCTGAGTGGGTACCAAAGTCGGTAACGGCGTGGCCAGCTTCGGCTAGTCGCTTGGCGATCTTGTCTTTGAGGACGTAGCCGGCGTGATCGGCTCCGATTGCGATACGCACCAAAATCTCCTTCGCGGTTGAGGGTACGTTAGTCGGCGTCCCTCTGGGGCTGCGCCAACTGTCAGTCTTCGGGTGACCCGGCCGAGTTCAGGTGGAGCGCATCATCAGTGTATGGATGGGCGTTGGCGACGGCTTCGTCGAGTTCGACTCCCAGACCCGGTGCGTCTGGAGGAATCACATACCCGTCGTCCCAAACGATCGGCTTCTGGAGGATTTCGGCGTGGAATCCTCCCCACCTCTCTATGCCCTCGAGGATCAGGAAGTTGGGGATGGTCGTCGCCAACTGAATGGCGGCGGCGGCAACCACCGGACCGCAATAGACATGCGGAGCGATCTGAGCATGATAGGTCTCGCCGATGGCGGCGATCTTTTTGGCTTCGAGGATGCCCCCACAGCGCCCCAGGTTGGGTTGCAGGATGGTGGCGGCTTTCGCCCGGAGCACCGCGGCGAATTCGTACTTCGAGGTCAGACGTTCGCCCGTGGCCACCGGGATGGTCGTAGCGGTGGCCACCTGGGCCATCCCCTCCGGATGGTCTGGTGGGGTGGGTTCCTCGAACCACAGCGGGTCGAACTGCTCGAGGCGCCTGGCCAAACGGATGGCTCCCGCCGGGGTCATTTGTCCGTGCGTTCCGAACAGCAGGTCGCATCGGCTGCCGACGGCTTGGCGCACCGCGCCGAGGAGCGCCTCTGACCGATCGAGGGCCTCGAGGCTTAGTTGGCGAGGATCGAATGCCGTGTAAGGGCCGGTCGGATCGAACTTGATGGCCGTGAAACCAAGACTGGCGTAATGGGCAGCCCGTTCGGCCGCCAAGGCGGGATCGGAGTAGGTGCCGTCGTCGGTCCCGTCGGCAGTATCGGGGTACAGGTACGTGTACGTCCGGAGTCGCTCCCGCACTTGGCCACCCAACAGGTTGTAGACCGGTTGATTGGTTTCCTTGCCCACGATGTCCCAGCAGGCCATCTCGATGGCGCTTAGAACCGCACCCATGGAGATGTCGGGACGCTGGGTGTAGCCGGCCGAATAGATGCGTCGCGATAGTGCCTCGATCTCGAACGGGCTGGAACCGATGACAAACCGCTCGCAGGTGTCGCTGATCATCGTGGTCACCGTCTCGGGTCCGAACGGTGCGCAATAGGCCTCACCGATGCCTGTGACCCCATGCTCGGTGGTGAGCTTCACGAATATGAAGTAGGGGCCGCCGAAGTGAGGCGGAGGATTGGCGACGACGAACGTTTGGGCGTCGGAGATCTTCACAGGCGGGCCGGGCATCGCATCAGAAGACGATGACGTTGCGCAATGCCGTTCCGGCTCTGGCCCCGTCGATGGCCTGGTTGATGTCATCGAGGGCGAATTCGCCAGATACCAGTTCGTCGAGCTTCAGGCGTCCTGCCCGATACTCGTCGATGAGGTGGGGAATATCGTTGGCAATCGTCGACGATCCCATCTTGGATCCGACTATCGACTGAGATCGGGCGGCCAGGTTGGCGGCCTCAGCGGGAACCATGACGCCGTCGGCGGGCATACCCACCACGACGACGGTGCCACCGGGCCGGATCATTTCGACCGCTTGCGCTATGACCGGTCCGATACCGACGGTTACGAATGCGTAGTCGGCACCCTGCCCGTTCGTTAGGTCCATGATTGTGTCGATGGCGTTACCGGTAACCGAATTGACGGTTGCCGTAGCTCCGAATGATTCGGCCACCGCGAGTTTGTCGTCGACGATGTCCACGGCGATAAGCGGACTCGCTCCGACCGATACCGCTCCTTGAATGGCGTTAAGTCCGACCCCACCCATGCCAATTACGACGACGGAACTTCCTCCCGGCACGGACGCGGTTTTGGTGACCGCCCCGTATCCGGTGATGACACCGCATGACAGCAGTGAAGCGACGGTCAGCGGTATGTCGGGCGGCAGTGCCACGACCTGGGATTGGTCGACGGTGACGTACTCTGCGAAGCCACCCGTGTTCATGGCAGCCCACACTGGCCCCGTCCGGCCGAATACGTGTGGTTCGGCGTCGAGGGCGAAGGTCCCTGAACACAGAAACGACTGCCCCCGACGACAGAATGGGCAACTCCCACACCGACGAATCAACGACGCCGCCACGCGTTGTCCAATGAAAAGTTCCGATACGCCCGGTCCGACCTCGGTAACCGTCCCGGCGATTTCATGGCCATAAAGCGCCGGCAATTCACCACCCCACGCCCCGTCGATGTAGTGCAGATCGGAATGGCAAACACCACACGCGGCCACCTTGACGGTGATCGACCCCGTAGTTGGCGGACGCAGCTCGAGGTCTTCCACCTCGAGCGCTCCTCCGAATTGGTAACAGACTGCGCCACGCATAGGTTCTGACGCTAGCGGTGCGCATAGGGTGGAGGGTTAGAAACCGATGGCTTGTTTGATCCAGTCGTCTGAGAGTTCGCCGAATCGATCCGGGGCTCCATCCAGGACGAAGACGTGAATCATCTCGTTGGTGATCGGAATCGCCACCGATCCAAGCGAGCACGCACCGAGCGGCGAGACCGCCCCGGTGATTCCGGTAAACGAAATGCACACGTGGTCATGCGCATGCCAGACGGTAAGCGGACCCCCGATAGCGGGGCCGGTATCACCCAGTTCGTCCATCTGGAACATTGCTCCCACAAGAACCGGTCCGTCGGGTCCAGCGGCATAGACGAGCGTCTCGGGATAGGCCGGGTCCATGATGCGCCCGTCCTTTTTGAAAGCCGGGTTGTCGGCGTGGAAGTCCAGCGTGGTGATCTCGCCAATCTTGTAGCCGGCTTCGGCAGCGACGGCCGGGTCCCGGTACGGGGCCAGCTCCTCAACCACCCGGCGGTGGAGTTCGTCTGCGGCGAGTAGTTCACCGTCGGTCGGGCTCCGGTCTACCCCGTAGGGAAGCGCTACCGCTGGAGGTGGGGTTTCACCGTGGTGATGGCCGCCGCCCGAGCTGAACGCGCCCGCCCAGGATGAAACCGACAAGGCAACCGTGACGATCACCAGGCTGGCAGTGCCCGCTCGTGCCAGACGCACGCCTGGCCCCGGCGACAAGGCAGCAGCCAGCCCGAAGAGCTCGGCCAGTTTGGTCAACATGGCAACCTGGTCGGGCGCAGTGCCGCCGACAGTCACCACAGCAAAAGCGGCCAACGAGCCGCCGAGGAGCCCGGCGCTCCAGCGGCGCCAGCGCCACCCGGCCATGACCACTCGAACCCCGTACCCCATCGCGGCGGCCGTCGCCAGGTAACCGAGCGTCAGACTGTTCGGCTCATGGCCAAAAACGAGCCCGAAATGGGCAACCGAGCTGAATGCCAGGGCCGCGACGGCCGTCTTGGGGCCAGGACTGAGCTGACTGAAGGAGCCGTAAAGGCGGCCCCGGCGAGTGTCCGGGCGAGCCTTCCGAGCCCACCAAAACGCCAGAGAAGCGATCACCAGAAACGCAGCTGCTGCCTGGTGCTCGTCCATGATTCGGTAGAGCGGGGAGATAAGGTACTGGTCAACGGGAACCATGAACGAGATCCTTTCGGGCGGGTAGGGCAGGAGGGGTGATCGAGCGTTTGAGGAGTCGCAGCACCACGATCGGAGTGATGATCTGGGTGGCGATCACCACCGGCTCGAGAAGCCGCTGGTTCATGACGATGGCCAGCAAGAGATTGATGGCAGCCGTGACGAGGATCGTCCACTCGACGAAGCGGATCAGGCGGCGCGACCAGGTCGGGATGCGGTCGATGCGCCGTATTGCGAAGATCAGACCCGCTGTGGCGAGGCCCGGTATGAGAAGCGCCAGCGGGTTGCCCAGGACCAGGCTCTCGAGACCGCTCACGCCCAGGAGGGTTGCCTGAACGATCAGGATGATGCGGAGAAGCAGTTGGTGTGATGTCATGCCCATACCTTCGGGCATCACGATTGGTCTCAGATTGGCGGTGGATTAGCGGTTGATGAGACTTTCGCGAGCATCGGCAGGGATACGACGATTCGCCCTCCCGGGTGGGCGTTTTCAGCCCGAATGTTGCCCTGGTGGGCCTCTACGGTTGACCTGGCGATGGCGAGACCGAGTCCGGTACCGTGCGGCGAGCGAGCGGGGTTGGCGCGAAAGAAGCGATCGAACACCTTGTCGAGTTGGTCCGAGCGGAATCCCGGCCCTTCGTCCTGTACGGTCAGTATCGCCTCGTCGAGCATCCGTTCGAGGCCGAGAGTGACCGTTCCGGCACCATATCGCAGGGCGTTATCGATCAGGATTTTGACGAGACGTTCCAGGGCTGGCCCGTCACCGTTGATCGTCACCTTGTCGGTAACGGCTAGCTGAATCGGTCGACGAGTGGACGTGAGGTCGTAGGCCAACCGAGCGAGCATCCCGGTCAGGTCGACAGGTTCGGATCGGAGTGCCCGCTGTTCGTCGGATCTGGCCAAAGTCAGAAGATCGTCGACCAGGATCGCCATTCGCTCGGACTCAGCGACGATGTCGGCCGCGGCGTTTGTGATGTCGTCGGGTGCGGCGTCGGGCCGGGACATCAGGAACTCGGCGTTGGTTCGGATAGTCGTCATCGGTGACCGCAGTTCATGTGAGGCGTCGGCCACAAACTGTTCTTGCCGGGTCACGCTTTCGCGCAATTCCTTGCGGGCCGCCGCCAACCGGTCCAACATGCGATTCAGACTTGAGGTGAGCGATCCGATCTCGTCATCGCGAGTTGGGGGTGGTAGCCGGTCAGTCGTGGTGTCGGCGATTTCGTCGGCCGCCCGGGCGATGGCGCCCAGCGGTCGCAGAGCCCTGCCCGACGCAAACCACGCAGCCGCTCCGGCCGCAACAGTGGCGAAGATGGCTGCGATCCAAACGACGGCTCGGAGGCCATCCAGTTGCTCATCGATACCGTCGGTGCGCTCGTACACGATGGCGATCCCGGACCGGTCGACCGCCTCGTTGGTCCAGGGGACGGCAGTGGCGCGATATTCGATGGTCTCTGTGTTGATGAGTCCGGTGGTTGAACCGTCGGCGTTTGGGCTTTCGGCGAGTTGGACCAGCAGCGGTTCGGCGGCAACTCTCGTGGTGGCTGAGATCACCTGCCGGTCTTCGTCGAGCAGGTAAAAATCGGCCTCCGGAAAGGTGACGGCCTCTGGTGGGCTGGTTGCGGCCAGTGCCGCGAGGGCGGTTGCCTGCGCCGTGACGCGTTTGGTCAAGTCATTGGGGGCCGACACGCGAACCAGCCACCCGATGGCGGCTCCAAACACAAAAATTGCCACGAATACGGCGGCCATGCCTCCGAGGGTCGATCGAAGCCGGAGACTCATGATTCCTTGAGCACGTAGCCGGCGCCCCGAACGGTCTGGATACAGTCGGCCGCATCCGGGAGCTTTTGGCGCAAATAGCGGACGTATACGTCGACTACATTCGAGGTCGTGAATGCGTCGAGGCCCCAGACCGCGTCGAGGATCTGGGCCCGGGATAGAACAATGCGAGGGTTCCGCATGAGGTACTCGAGCAGCCGAAATTCAAGGGCAGTCAGAGATGCAGCGGCACCGTTCACGCTGACCTCCATCGCTTCGACTTCGAGGCGGATAGGACCGTAGGTGAGCATTTCGGACGAGTGGCTGGTTCTGAGTAGCCGTCGCATCCTGGCGAGCAACTCCTCCTGAGCGAACGGTTTGACAAGGTAGTCGTCCGCCCCGGTGTCGAGGCCCGCTACTCGATCGGGAACGGAGGAGCGGGCGGTGAGCATCAGGATCGGTGTTTGGTCTCCAGCGGCCCGCATTCTCCGACAGACCTCGAGCCCGTCGATTTTGGGCAGCATCAGGTCGAGCAGGATCAGATCAGGGTTCACCCGGAGCGTCTCGGCCAGGGCGGCCTCACCGTCGGAAGCGACCGAAACGGTGTATCCCTCATAGGTCAGCAACCGCTGCAGAGCGGCCGCAATCTTGGGATCATCATCAACGACCAGGATGCGCATGCCAACCATGTTGGCATGTCGAGATGAGATCGCGATGAGAAGAGCCTGTACCCGAAAACGTCCAGACAGTTGCAGCCCTGGACATACAATGCGCGGGTGACGCATGCGTTAGGGCTCGACGAGAAGATAAAAGTTACCGGTGGTGCCGTCCTCAACGGGGAAGTTGGCGTTCTCGGGGCGAAGAATGCCGTGCTCAAGGAGATGGTGGCGATGCTCATGGCGCCTGGTGTCCATCGCCTCACGAACGTGCCGGGAATCCTCGACGTTTCGATCATGGGCCAGGTGCTTGATCACATAGGAGCCTCATGCGAATTCGAGGGTCACACGTTGACTGTGTCCGTGCCGGAGGACTTGAACCCGGAGGCGCCACTTGAGTTGGTCAGAGCGATGCGGGCTTCGATCATCGTGTTGGGTCCGCTCCTCGCCCGGACCGGTCGGGCCCGAGTCGCCTTTCCTGGTGGGGATGACCTGGGGAGTCGTCCGATCGATTGGCATCTCGATTCGCTCCGACAGATGGGCGCCGAGTTCACGTTGGAGCACGGTGTCCTCACCGGGCGGGTGGACGGGCGACTCCAGGGCGCCACGCTCGATCTCGAATTTCCCTCGGTCGGCGCAACCGAAAACACCATCCTTGCGGCTGTGTTGGCCGACGGTGAGACAATCATCAACAACGCCGCTCGTGAGCCAGAAATCCAGGACATTGCCACCCAATTGAACGCAATGGGAGCCCACGTCGAGGGTGCCGGGTCCCACACCATCACGATCGAGGGAGCTAGCGAGCTTCACCCCGTCGAGCATCACGTAATCGGAGATCGGCTCGAAGCTGGCACTTACGCCGTCGCCGGGGCAATCACCGGTGGGGAAGTCACGGTCCGCAACTGCGAGCCGGCCAACTTACGGATGGAACTGCGCAAGCTGGAAGAAGCCGGTTGCGAGGTGGAACGGGGTCAAGATTTCTTCACGATCGTCGGCCCTAAGCGGGCAAAGGCGGTTGACTTCGCGACGTTGCCGTTTCCGGGTTTCCATACCGACATGCAGCCGCAAATGGTGGCGCTATTAGCCAGCGCCGAAGGTACCTCGATCGTCACGGAGAATCTGTATGACTCGCGGTTCCGGTATATCGGTGAACTGGCAAGAATGGGCGCCGACGTCACAACGGAATGGCAACATGCAGTAGTGCGTGGGGTTCCCACGCTGTCGGGGTGTCCGGTTCTCGCCTTCGATATTCGGGCCGGAGCCGCGCTGGTTCTCGCTGGCCTGGCGGCGGATGGGTTTACAACCGTCAGCGACGTTTCACATATCGATCGAGGGTACGAGGATTTTGTCGGCAAGTTGGCTTCGCTCGGAGCGCAAATCGAACGCCTTGCCGGATAGGTTGGTTCGGCCTCTGGTTCTTGTGCTCGCCTTCGCGTCGCTCGGAGCAGCGCAAGAGGTTGAGCCGTCTTCTGATGAATCCTTCACGACCGACCGTATCGAGTTGGTGGCCGTCGACGACGTCACGGTTGGTTGGGATGGTCAGCAGTATCCGGGCCGTTTCATTGTTGACGGTCGGACTAGCGGACTCGTCATTATCAACGAGGTTGAACCAGAGCGTTACCTCGTCGGCATTCGGGAAGTACCCGCCGAGTGGCCTCTCGAATCACTCAAAGCACAGGCGGTAGCCGCTCGGACCTATCTGGCGTGGACGCTGAGCCGGGGACGGGCCGGAAGCGGCGTTACGTACGGCTTTGATATCTGCGCTTCGACCGCCTGCCAGGTCTACCTGGGTGGTGGTGACCCTCGATGGGCCGATGCGGTGAGTCAGACGAACGGCGAGATCCTGATGTATGACGGTAAGCCAGCCCAGGCTTTGTATTCGTCCACGACGGGAGGGCGGACTCGTCATGTAGCCGACGTGTTCACGTCATCAGCGGGCCTTCCCTATCTCGTGGCGGTCGACTCTGCTGATGAAGACAGCCCGTTCGTGGAGTGGAGCTACGGCATTCCGATCGAACACATGACCGAGATTTTGCAGGCGGCTGGACTCAGCGGAGATGTCCTGTTCGATGTTCACGTCGTCGTTGCCCCGGACGGCCAGGGTCCGTCAATGGTGGAGATTCGGTCGTCGGCCGGCCTTCGGTCCATAGACACTTGGACCTTTAGAACCACGATGAACCGTTGGGCCGAGAGGCTGTTCCCCGACGACTATCCCGCTCTCCGATCGAGTGGTCGACGATATCCGCAGGTGGTCTTGTCGCCCACCTTCGAGATCGAGCGCAAGCTCATCACCGAACCAGGAGCGTTTGATACCCCGCCCCAGCACGTTGAATTCGTCATCACCGGTAACGGGTGGGGGCACCTGGTCGGCATGTCCCAGTTCGGCGCCAAAGCTCGCGCCGATGCCGGCGATGACTATCAGGGCATTCTCAGCCACTACTACGTGGGGTTGTTGCCAACGTCGTTCGAACTCCCTGACCAGATCACCGTGGGTCTCGGTTGGAGACTTGATCGGGTCGACCTGGAAACGGGTCCGGTTGACGTGTATATCGACGGGAAACTGGCCATCTCGGGGGTCGAGGGCCCCTGGCGCATGGAATCGATCGGAGAGCGAGTCAAGGTCTCGCCACCGCCGGGATGGGATGTTCCCGAGACGCTGGCCGATGCTGCGATGGCGGTAAACCCGGGAGCGGAACTGGTATCGGTGGCCGGGTTTGTTGCTGAACCTGCCGAAGGTCGAATTGTCATCTATCGGGGCGACAGGATCGTAGCGGTAACCCGTTGGACCGCTGTAGAACGGGGCCCGGTGCGGTTGTTCTGGCCGGTCGATCGCAGCGGCTCGCTACGGGTGGTCGGGCAGTTGCGCTATCCGGACGGCACGACGGGGACGTTCAACTCGGTCTTGTCAGCCTCCTGAAGTATCATGAGGAAATAATCGACAGCTTGGGAAGGTTGTTTAGGGCGATATGACCGAAGTAACCATCAAAACTGCTTCACGTGAACCGCTCGAGGAAGTTGATATTGAACTTCTCAGCGAGACGCTTGAATACATCCGTCCGGCGCTGCAAGCCGATGGTGGTGACCTTGTGTTGCTCGGTGTCGAGGATGGCGTCGTAAACCTGCAAATGGTCGGCGCTTGTGGTGGGTGTCCGATGTCGATGATGACTCTCAAAGCCGGTATCGAACGGATCCTCCAGGATCGCGTCCCCGGTGTGGTCTCGGTCGAAGCAACCTCGTAAGCTTTAACCGACCACTTGGCGAGACGCCCCTGACAGGTTGGCCAGTCGCAGAGCGTTCGCATGTGAGCTCTTTAGGTCCTGCAGCTGATGTCCCGCTAGCCCCGCGCACACCCACCCCCAATGCAGTGCGACATCATCGCCGATGGACAGGTCAGTAAGCCCGGGAACGGCCGCGACCACCTCAACTGTCTCGCTCCCTAGGCCCAGTATTCCGTTGGAGAACTCCAGTCGACGCGACGAAACGAGGATGCCGGCGGGGTCCATGCCCAGCACCCGGCCCCATCGGATTCGGCAGCGGTCAAGAACTTCGAGGCCCGGCTCCAAGAGCCCCGACCTCAGTAATCCCAGCCACGGATATACGTTGAACACGTGGTAGGCGTGCGTCGGGTCCCCGCCATGGACGCTGAATCCGTCGGATAGTCCGGTCCAGCCTCGCCTTGGTGAAAACCGGTCTCGCATCGAGTTCCCAAGAGCACTCACGTCGATGGTCGAAGCAAGGGTGCTTCCCAGCCAATAGCCTTCCACCACTCTGCGGTCGAGTGGGTCACCGATACCTGATTGAACGGCGATGAGCTGGAGGTAGGGCCAGGCCCCCTCGAACACCTGGGCCAGGGGAGCGAGGCCGCCGTCATCGATCCCCGCTTCCAGGTATTCGGCCAGCGGAGAACTGGAAGGTCCGCAATAGCCCTGTTGGTTGGGTGGCAGGGCAAAGCGTGCAAAGACCAGAGGTCCCGTGGCGGCGCTGGCGCCACCGATCGGATGGTTCATGATGAGGCAAGTGCCTTGATCGGTCGGGTAACCGAAACCAGGGCGACTCCTGCGGCTACCAGACCTAAGCCAAGAAGGCTAGGGACACCGGCCGACCCGATCGAGCCGGACAACAAGGCCGTCACAATCGCCCCTCCCACCAGCACAGCGGTTACGTCAACTGCCCCGGCACGCGACAGGGCCGTCAGCCAGGTCAACACATAGGCCGAAAGCAGCAACCCGGTGACAATTACCCAGCCGATCTGGCTAGGGCCAAGCGCCGACCACAACACGGCTTGGCCTGATGCGAATCCGTACCCGATGAGCAGGACACCGCCGCCGGCCATTCGCGCCACACCGACGGTTCGAGGATTGAAAACCTTGAGTAGGCGCTTGTTGATGATTACCTCGACGGCCCACAACCAGGTCGCCACAAGTACCAACATCTCACCGGAACCCATCGAGAGATCTGTCAGGCCGCCCTGCACGACAGCTTGCCCACCAATCAGCAGTCCAATCGCCAATAACATGTGGCCATCTAAGGCGTTCCCTCAGGAGCGGTACGGCCAGCAGCGCAACCCAGATCACGAGCGTCTTGTGGAGGAATCCGGCCTGCGTCGATGTCGCTCTGGACAGGCCCTCGAAGAACAACAAGAACGGTAATGCTCCGCCAATCAGCGCGACCACTCCCAACCCAACCCGATGTCGCGTTGCCGGCGCGGCCTCCGGTGGGCGTTCGTTGGGCTTCATCCTCCAAAAGACGACGATCAGGATCGCAGCCGCTATGAGGTTTTTGGCGGTGGTGTAGACCGCGGAACCGCCGGCTGTTTTCCACGCAAGCACTCCGAAACTGTTGACGTAGATCGCCAGGCCGCTGATCGTCGCGGTCGCCATGGCCCACTGAATTCCGCTCTTTCGAGTGTTCAACTGTCCTCCGTAGTTCCTTACCGGTGACAATGCCGCAGAATTGCCCCGTCGTCCTGAGGCGAATGTCACTAGCGGCCGGTTAGTAGGACCCTTACCGTGTTCTCAGGCCACCAGGAGTGACAGTGACAAGGGCGATATTCGCTCCAACCGATCTTGATAACCTGATAGCGGTTCTTGCAGGGCGAGGATTCGAGGTAATCGGACCCACACTTGACAGCGGGGTCGTGACGCTCAGTCCGATCGACTCGACGGCAGACCTTCCCGAGGGGATTCGTGATGAGCAGTCGCCGGGTCGCTACCATGCCAAAGGCACTGGCGATGGCGAGCTTTTCGGGTACGCGGTAGGTCCGACCAGCCTCAAACCGACCCTTTTTCCCTCCCGCCGCCAGGTCTGGACTACCGAAAACACCGACAACGGAATCATCTTTCGTTCGTCCGTGCCTGAAGCTAGGCCGGTGGCGGTGATCGGGGCTCGTCCGTGCGATGCCGCAGCGATGGCGGTCCAGGATGAAGTACTTCTGGGTGGTGCGCATATCGATACGGATTACGCCCGTCGACGGCGGGATCTCTTTCTTGTCGTAGTGAATTGCACGCGGCCAGCCTCGACCTGCTTCTGTGCGTCGATGGGCACCGGCCCGGCGGTCACGGAAGGCTTTGATATTGCTCTCACTGAGCTGAAGCTGGATACGCGACACTTCTTCGTGGCCGAATCCGGGTCAGAGAGCGGTCAGGAGGTTCTCGGCCAACTCGGCCTGGACCCGGCGAACCCCGATGACGAAGAACTAGTCCGAGTCGCTCTTCAGCACGCAGCCGACTCGATGGAACGTACGTTGGACCCACTCGACGCCTACTCCGTGTTGCGTGCCCAACCGGAACATCCCCACTGGAAGACGATTGCCGAGCGGTGCCTTACCTGTGCCAATTGCACGATGGTCTGCCCTACCTGTTTTTGCGTGACAACCGAACCCGTGACGAACCTTGAAGATGAATCTGCGGGCGCGGAGCGGCGCTGGGACTCCTGTTTCAGCCTCGATTATTCCTTTATGGGAGGTTCCCCGGTTCGCGAAAGCGTCGAGTCCCGTTATCGCCAGTGGTTGACGCACAAGCTCTCGACCTGGTTCGACCAATTCGGAACGTCAGGGTGTGTCGGCTGCGGACGGTGTATTACCTGGTGCCCGGTGGGCATCGATCTCACTGAGGAAGTCCGCCATCTGCGGGAGCCGATCGATGCTTGACTTCGCAGCGCTGCCCAACGCAGATCCCATGCTTCCCCGGCCGTTCCGGGTGGTCCGGGTGGTGCGCGAGACGAGTGACACTACGACGCTGACCTTCGAACCCGCCGACGGTTTTGCCACGATCGCGTTTGGCCCGGCTCAGATGGGAATGGTTGGAGTTCCCGGGCTCGGGGAAGTCCCCATTTCGTTCTCTTCGGACCCCGCTGACCCATCCCAACTGGCGATGACTATCAGGCGGGCGGGAGCGATCACCTCAGCCCTCGTCGACCTATCGCCCGGCGACTCGGTCAGTATGCGAGGCCCGTACGGAACCGAGTGGCCGATGGAAGCAGCTGAGGGCCAGCACCTCCTCGTCGTGGCCGGTGGTCTCGGATTAGCTCCACTCCGCTCGGCAATCGTGACCGCGTTGCGTCGGTCTGAGCGATACCGGTCGATCTCGCTTGTTTACGGTAGACGTGAGGTTTCAGAGGTGGTCTTCGCGGATGACCTAGCAGCATGGGAGGCGAATCCGGCCATGTCGATACATCTGACCCTCGACCGTGCCGACCCGGATTGGTCCGGGCCTATCGGTTTGGTCACTTCGAGGATGGACGCTGCCCTGCTGGACCCGGCCAGTACCACAGCCATGGTCTGCGGGCCAGACGTCATGATGCATGCGGTAGGCGCAGACCTGACGCAACGCGGGGTCGATAGCGGCAAAATCTGGCTAACGATGGAGCGGAACATGAAGTGTGGCATTGGCTTGTGCGGACACTGCCAATTTGGGCCGCTTTTCATCTGCAAGGACGGCCCGGTTGTTGATTGGGCGACCGCCGGGCCCTTCTACCTGATCGCTGAGGTGTGAGATGGCGAAGCCGAGCTTGGCCGTGTGGAAGTTTGCTTCCTGTGACGGATGTCAGTTGAGTCTTTTGGACCTCGAGGATGAGCTACTCGCCGTCGCCGATGGTATCGATATCGCTCATTTCCCGGAAGCCACGACGGCCCATCGGGGCGGACCATACGACGTTTCGCTCGTCGAGGGTTCGATTACGACACCGGCCGATCTCACGAGGATCCAAGAGATCCGAGCTCAGTCGGGGGTGCTCGTCGCCATCGGCGCTTGTGCCACGACGGGAGGCATACAGGCGCTGCGCAACCTGGCCGACATCGATGAGTTCGTCCGAGTCGTATATCCGCGACCGGCCTACATTCAGACGCTGTCCACTTCCACGGCGATTGCCGACCATGTCAAGGTCGACCTTGAGTTGGCGGGCTGCCCGATAAACAAGTATCAGCTTTTGGAGGTTGTCCAGGCATTGCTGGTTGGGCGAAAGCCGATTCTCCCCACGTATTCGGTGTGCGTCGAGTGCAAGGAGCGAGGGACCTCATGTGTGATGGTGGCCGATGGTGTGGCGTGTCTTGGTCCGATTACGAGGGCAGGGTGCGGGGCGATCTGCCCTGCCTTCGCGAGAGGATGTTATGGGTGTTTCGGGCCGTCAGAGAGTCCCAACGTCGATTCCCTGGCGGCATGGTGGGATGAACTAGGTGTTGACCGGCCTGATCTCGTTCGGGCGCTTCGAACCTTCAACGTCAATGCTCCAGAATTCAAGGAAGCGAGTACCCGATATGCACAAGAATGACACTCGTCGTTCATTCAACGTCACCGAGTTGACGCGCGTCGAAGGCGAAGGTGCGCTGGATGTCATCGTGGAGGGCGACGAGATCATCGAACTGAAGTTCCGCATCTTCGAATCGCCGAGATTCTTTGAGGCGCTGCTCCGTGGGCGTAGGTTCGACGAAGTAACTGACATCACGGCCCGGATCTGCGGCATCTGTCCAGTCGCGTATCAGACGTCGTCAGCCAACGCGATCGAGGACGCACTCGGCATCCAGGTTGGCGAGCCGATCCGGGACCTCCGCCGAATGCTCTACTTCGGGGAATGGATCGAAAGCCACGGGCTGCATGTCTATCTTCTGCATGCTCCTGACTTTCTCGGATATCACGGAGGCGTCGAGCTCGCCCAGGATTCGCCCGAACTCGTGAAACGAGGTCTCCGCCTCAAAAGAGTTGGCAATCGGCTCATGGAGGTGATCGGAGGGCGAGAAATCCATCCGATAAACCCTCGTGTTGGCGGCTTTTGGAAAACAATCGCCAAACGCGATATGAACGAGATGGTTCCCGACCTCGAATGGGCCCTTGAAGCTGCGCTGGCCACGGTGGACTGGGTGGCCGGCTTTTCCTATCCGGACCTGGAACCCGACTATGAATTTGTCGCACTTCATGATCCCGACGAGTACGCCATCATCGGCGGAAGAATCCGATCAAACCGCGGCATTGACATTCCGGTGCACGAGTGGGGTGATGTGTTCGAGGAAGACCACATCGAATGGTCGAACGCACTGGTCGCCCGGATCAAGGGGCGCGGTTCGTATCATGTTGGTCCACTCGCTCGCTTCAACCTGAACTTCGAACAACTCCATCCGATCGCCCGCGCGTCGGCCGAGCGTCATGGGCTCACGCCACCGGTTCTCAATCCGTTCAAGACGATCATGGTGCGTAGCGTTGAAATGGTCCACGCCGCGGCATCCTGTCTCGACCTGATCGGGCGCTATGAGTCGCCTGAGGCTCCCTACGCCGAGGCACCTCTGCGCGAATCAGTTGGATATGGCGCCTCTGAGGCTCCGCGCGGGCTGCTCTATCACCGTTATGCCCTTGACGAGACAGGACTCGTGACCGACGCACAGATCGTGCCTCCTACGTCACAAAACCAACTCCAGATCGAGGCCGATCTGCGACAACTCCTCGGCGGAATCCTAAATCTGGATGACAACACGATCCAGCACCATTTGGAACAGTCGATTCGGAATTACGACCCGTGCATTTCCTGCGCTACCCATTTCCTCACACTGAACCTGGAACGGCGATGAGGGACGACCGGCCGCTGATCGTCGGAATCGGCAACCCTGATCGCGGTGACGACGCGATCGGCCTGGCGGTCGCCGAACGATTGGTAGACGACGGCACTGTGATGCTGTCCAGTGGAGACCCGACGAATCTCATTGCGGCTTGGGAACATCGGAATTGGGTGATCGTGATTGATGCCGTCCGCACCCAGCAGCTTCCCGGAACCGTCACGATTCTCGAACTCCTCGATGAGCCGATCCTTGGTGGTGTGGCACATTCGTCCCACTCGCTCGGTCCGCTCGAAGCCGTGCAGATTGGAGCTGCCCTTGGAACGCTTCCCGAGAGAGTCACCCTGGTGGGAATTGAAGCCACCTCGTTTGTTGTCGCGGGCGAAATGTCAGAGCCACTGCGCGCGTCCATCGATCCGGCGACTCGCGCGGTGCGGTCCCTTATTGGGCAGGCCGGCGCGTCAAGTCCGCCTGCCCATTGAAAGAAGGACCCCAAATGTGTCTGCCAAGGATCGGTCGGATAGGGAGCATCAGTGGCGATGACGTCACAAGGGTCGCCGGTGTCGAGGTCGACGGCGTGTCCCAGCAGGTCAGTCTCCTCTGTGTTCCGCATGCCCAGATTGGTGATGACGTGTCGATACACGCCGGATTTGCTCTGGCGATACTGCCGCCCACAGAAGCCCGCGCCACGATTGCTTTGCTGGATGCGGTCAAGAAACCTGGCACCCTTCCAAGGCCCACGGCTTAATCGTCCGTCAAGCGGCTCACATCGAGACGCGAGTGACCTAGGGTTACGGTCGTCCGATTACCGGAGGTCACATGGCGCTCGCTGAATTCACCCAGGATGGTTCGGTTGGTCTGATTACGCTCAATCGCCCACCAGTCAACGCTCTTTCCGAAGAGCTCTCGGCCGATCTGACTGTGGCAATCGAACGAGCCGAAGATCCCTCCGTGCGGGCAGTGGTCATTTACGGCGAACCCCACTTTGCGGCTGGAGCCGATATCAAAGGGTTCCAGACCGCGTTCGATGCGGGCGTCAAAGACGAACTCGCCACCACCCTGGCCACGGTGATCCGCCGACTTGAACTGCTCAAGAAGCCAACTACCGCGGCGGTCCAGGGGTTCGCCCTGGGAGGCGGGTTGGAACTCGCCCTCGGGGCGGATTTCCGTTACCTGGCCGACAATGCCCGGGTCGGTCAACCTGAGATTCTGCTCGGGATCATTCCCGGCGCCGGCGGCACCCAACGATTGCCGCGGGTGGTCGGCTTTCAGAAGGCAAAGGAAATGAACTTCTCGGGGCGCCAGGTCGGGGCTGAGGAGGCGCTGGCGATGGGCCTGGCCGACAAGGTGCTCCCTGTCGAAGAACTTCTCGAAGTGGCTCTCGCCGACGCGGCCGATTGGGCAACCAAGGCCACGTTGGGTCTGGCGGCGGTGAAGCGGGCGATGGGCGACGGCTGGGGTCGGCCAATAGACGAGGCCATGCAGGCCGAGTCGGATGCGTTCCAGGACGTGTTCTTCACCGAAGACGCCAAAGAGGGTGTGGCCGCTTTCATCGAAAAGCGCAAGGCTGACTTCACCGGCGAATAGCGGGGCTGTTCAGAACCGATCGGCGAGGCGCTGCAGGTTCTTTTTCCAGATCAGACGGAGAACTGGCTCGGAAACCGGGCGGAACAAGTTGCCCCCGAAATACCAGGGCATGTCGAGTTCTTCTGCCCAGGTGAAACGGGTGCGGTCGCTGCCCAGGTCGGTGAGCGTGAAAATGCCTTCGCCCTTCACCACCCCTGAATGAATCGCGATCATCGTATGTGGCGGTTCCCATACGGTGAAGGTGAGAACATCGACGGTTTTTAGCGGCCCGACTTTCGTGAGCACCTCGATTACCGTTCCGACTCCGGACTTCTGATCTGTGCGGTAGGTGAGGGAGTCGGCGTCGGCCATCCACTCGACGTGACTGTCCAGGTTGGCGAGGTCGGCCCATACCATGTCGATCGGGGCGTCGATATCGATGGAAACTTCTGTGGCCATGATCCCAGACTATCCGGGCGATCCCGGAAGCGGTATTCAACTCGAGATCATCACCCGTCATGGCAGTCAGCACGCCAAACCTTTCTGGTGTAGGTCTAGGGTGATCAGAGATACACCGACCGGTCTGGCTTCGGTGGTCGGGTTTCCTGGACCAGGGCCAGTCGGAGGATGAGCGAGAAGATGCCGCGAGATCCTAGATTTGATGTTCTCTTTGAGTCAGTCCGTATCGGGCCGGTCGTGGCGCCGAATCGCTTCTACCAGGTCCCGCACTGCACCGGCATGGGGTATCGACGCCCCCAGGCGTTGGCTGCGTTGCGAGGGGTAAAGGCCGAGGGTGGCTGGGGTACGGTTTGTACCGAATACTGCTCGATCCATCCCTCCTCCGACGACGAGCCGTTCCCCTCTGCGTCGCTGTGGGACGAGGGCGATGTCCGAGCGCTGGCTCTCACCGTTGACAGCATTCACGAACATGATGCCCTGGCTGGGGTCGAACTGTGGCACGGGGGAGCCGCCACCGCCAACCACTACTCTCGTGAAGCGCCCCTAAGTACGCATAGTCGGCCGGCGGGAGTCAGGGACCCGCTCCAGACCCGGGCCATGGACCGGGCCGACATCAAAGAGCTGAAACGGTGGCACGTCGAAGCTGCTCGCCGTGCCCAACGGGCCGGGTTTGACATCGTGTACGTATATGCAGCGCATTGGTATTTGCTCCATCAATTCCTGCTGCCTTCTAATCGGCGGACTGATGAGTACGGTGGTTCGCTAGAGAACCGGACCCGGCTGCTACGAGAGCTGATCGAGGACACGAAAGAGGCTGTCGGAGACTCCTGTGCGGTGGCGGTGCGGTTCTCGGCTAGCACCAGCGGTGACGACAACGATCAGATCACCACCGAACCGCGGGCGATGATCGAGCTTCTGTCGGATCTTCCCGATCTGTGGGACATCACGGTGCACGATTACAGCTTTGAGATGGGAACATCGCGCTTCGTCCCGGAAGCTGCCCTCGAATCGACGATGTCGTGGGTCAAAGGTGTCACGGATAAGCCGGTGGTGAGTGTCGGGCGGTTCACATCTCCTGAAACGATGCTGCGACTCGTACGCCAGGGGGTCGTCGACTTCATTGGAGCTGCCCGTCCATCGATCGCCGACCCGTTCCTTCCCTGGAAGATTGCCCACGGTCGGGAGGATGAGATTCGCGAATGCATCGGCTGCAACATTTGTTATACCGGCGACCAGACCGGTACCCCTATCCGCTGCACTCAGAATCCCACCATGGGTGAGGAATGGCGCAAAGGCTGGCATCCGGAACGGATTCCAGCCAAAGGGTCCGACTCCTCGATCCTGGTCATCGGCGGAGGCCCGGCGGGACTTGAAGCTGCCGTAGCGCTCGGCAAGCGGGGTTATGCCGTCATGCTGGCGGAAGCACGCAAAGAACTCGGTGGCCGGGTTACCCGCGAGTCAGCTTTGGCGGGCTTGGCTGAGTGGGCCCGGGTCCGTGACTATCGGCTCCATCAGATCAGCAAGCTATCCAATGTCGAATTCTTCCTCGATAGCCACGTCGACGAAGACCAGGTTCTTGAATTCGACGCCGATCGGGTTGTGCTCGCCACCGGAGCCGAATGGCGCCGCAGTGGGATGGGTCAATGGCACGACGATCCCATCCCCGGGTGGGAGAGTCCGACGGTGATTACCCCTGATGACATCATGGGAGGCCTGGTGCCGAACGGACCGGTTGTGGTGTATGACGATGATCACTATTACATGGGTGGAGTGCTGGCCGAGACGCTGTGCAGGACAGGTCTCGATGTCACCCTGGTCACCCCGGCCAATGAAGTTTCGACTTGGACCAACCGGACCGAGGAACAGCATCGAATACAGGAACGCATCCTCGGCCTTGGCATCGAACTCGTTACGGGTACCTCGGTGGCCGCCGTAGCGTCCGATTCGGTGACTTTGGAATGCATCTACACCGGGCGCATCAGGGACGTGGCAGCCGCCAATGTCGTGATGGTCACCTCCCGGACACCCCGCGACGACTTGTATCACGCCCTTATTGGTCGGACCCGGATTGCGCGCATCGGCGATTGTCTCGCACCAGGGACTATCGCTACTTCTGTGTATTCAGGACACCGGTATGCGAGGGAACTGGATGCCGACAACTCCCGGCCCGTGGCCTTTCGAAGGGAACGCCCGACGGTCGGTGCTCCGAAACCCATCCAGTGATCGGCTCGGTGAGCGAGATTGCTAAGAATCGAAGCCGACCCCGAAACGGTCGAGCAGTCGGAGCCACAGCCCTCGTTTGCCGCCGTGGCTATCGGAGTTTTGGATGGCTTTGCGGGTGATTTGAACGCCTGCCCAGCGCAATGGTTCAGGCGGAAACGGGAAGGGCTTTTTGTGGACCATCTCGAGTTCGGTTCGTTCGGTTGTGGTTCCAAACGCAAGATCGAGTGCGACTCTGGCGCCGAATCTGCTGGCGGCCACACCCAATCCGGTGTAGCCGGCTACCCAGGTGATTCGCCCTTCGTGGGTCGTACCCCAGGTCGCGGTGAACTGAGTGGTGGTGGCGATCGGTCCGCCCCAGCGGTGGCTAAAACGTAGTCCTTCGAGTTGCGGGAAGGTTTCGAAGAAGTGTTCGGCGAGAACACCATGCGTCTCATCCCGCTGATCGTGTCGCGGGTCGAGTCCGTTGTTGAAGTGGTAGGTGGCGTCCCAGCCACCCCAGAGAATGCGATCGTCTTCGGTCAGGCGGTAGTAGTGGAACTGATTAGAGGCGTCGCCGATCCCGTCGCGCGCCTGCCATCCGATGGAGGTCATCTGTGCCGAGCTGAGGGGTTCGGTCATGAGGACGTGGTCGTAGACGGGGATCACATACCGGCGGGGACTCCTCACCGGACCCGGGTAAGCGTTAGTGGCCATCAGGACTCGTCCGGACTTGACCGCACCGTCCGGTGTCGAGACGTTGATCTTCGTGCCAGCGACGGAAACCGTCATGGCCGGTGTGTTTTCGAAGATCGTGGCACCGAGCGACTCCGCGGCGTTGCGGAGGCCCCAACACAGTCGGCCAGGGTCGACCAGTGCCATATCGCTCCTGCGGACGAGTCCACCGACGTAGGTCGGCGAATGCACACGAGCCTGCATGCTGTCCGTGTCGAGCAGTTCGACGTCGTACCCGTGTTCGGCGTGGAGCTCCTTGCTGTGCTCCAAATCTTCGACGTGCCATGGTTCGGTCGCTACATCGACCCCCGCGGCACGGTGATAGTCGGCGACGATGTGATATCGGTCGATCGCTTCGTCGATGCCATCGAGGTTTTCTCGTCCCAGCCGAACGAGGGTCTTGATGTCATCGGGCCAATGGGAGGACCCGTTCTCGAGGCCATGGGTGAGGGAACTGTCGCAAAACCCTCCGTTGCGCGAACTGGCCCCGAAGCCACATCGCTCGGCCTCGAGAACGACCACCTTCAGCCCCGGTTGTTCTTCAAGGGCCTGGATGGCCGCCCATAGACCGGTGAATCCACCACCGATCACGGTGAGGTCGGCGCTGACTGACCCGTTGAGGGTCGGCGCGGCCGAGGGAGCATCAGAACGGTCCGACCAGTAGACGGTCGGTCTGGCTCCATTGAGCGCTTGGCTAGCCCAGCCCCGGGTGGCGTCCACTACGGGCGGCTCATGCTTCGGTCGCGGTTCTTTCAACGGCCGCCAGGATCCTCTGATAGCCCGTGCAACGGCAGAGGTTGCCGGACAACCCGATCCGGATCTCCTCTTCGGTAGGCGAAGCGTTGCTGGCCAGCAGGGCCTGGGCCGACATGATCATACCGGGGGTGCAGAATCCGCATTGCACGCCGCCTTCTTCCAGGAGGTTGCGTTGGAGCGGATGCAGGTTGTCGCCATCGAGGATGCCTTCGACGGTTGTCACACGCCGCCCCTGGGCTTGAGCCGCAAGGTACGAACACGAGTTGACTGGTTGGTCGTCGATCAGCACCATGCAAGCGCCGCACTCGCAATCGTCGCAGCCCTCTTTGGTGCCGGTCAGTCCCACCTCGGTGCGCAAAACGCTCAGCAGGCTCCGGTCCATTTCCGCAATGATCGGGTAGGGAACCCCGTTGACTTCCAACTCGTATGTTTCGCTCATCGGGCCGCTCCAATTCCCAGACTTCGATTGACGGGTACGCCGATCGATTCGCCGTCGGCCCGGCGGGCCGCCGCGTCGAGTGCCCGCGCCGCCATGACGCCAATCGTGTGTCGTCGATATCGGTCCGATCCACGCAAGTCGCTGATCGGAACCGCTTGGTCGGACGCCATCGAGGCGATGACATCGGCTGCGTCGGCCGGGGTCATTCCCGCCATGGCTTCATTCGCTCCCACGAGTTCGGCGATGGTTGGGGCAACGGAGGTCATGGCCACCCGACCCGACGCGATGGTCCCATCTTCGGCCAATGACACCGAGGCTGCTGCTCCGACGACGGCAATTTCCATAGCCCGGCGGTATTCGAGCCTGACATAAGCGCTGCCCGATGAAACCGGAGCCTGCGGGATGACGATAGACACGCAGAGTTCGTCGGGGTTGGCGCTGGTTTGTCCCGGTCCGGTCCACAAGTCCGAGAGGGCAACCTGTCTGGTGTTGCCGACGGAACGCAGTTCGACCGCGGCACCGAGCGTCAGGAGCGGAGCGCCCGTGTCCATGGCCGGGGATCCGTTCATAACGTTCCCACCAATGGTTCCGACGTTGCGGGTCGACGGCGATCCGATCAGGGCCGCCGCGTCGGCCAATCCCGTATAGCTTTCAACGATGAGCGGATCGCTCATAAGGCGGCTGTGGGTCACACCCGCCCCGATGCGAAGCTGGCCCTCGACGGAGTCGATCCCGCCAAGGGCGGCTACCCGGTCGATGGCTACCAGCGAGTTGGGGAGCGGTGACTTTCCTTGCCGTGCGCCGACGACGAGGTCGGTCCCTCCGGCAATCGGTCGGGCGCCTGCGGCCAGCGCGACCAGGACCTCGTCGATCGAGTTGGCGATGGTGAGGCTCATACGCCTTCCTCCTGAAGCGTTTCCCACACCCGTTCGGCGGTCATAGGTAAGAGTCGGACCGGTTTCCCGACCAGCTTGGCGATAGCGTTCGCTATGGCGGCAGCCGTGGCAACGTTGGGGGCTTCAGCAATCGGTTTCGATCCGTTCGGTCCCATGTCCGGCGTGTAAACCTCGGCAAAGTGGATCGTGATGGGCGGGGCATCGGCCATCGTCTGCAGTTTGTATTCGAGTAGCCCGGCGTTCTTCTGTTTGGCGTCGTCGCCGTAAACGGTTCGTTCAGTCAGCGCTTGACCGATGCCCATCAAGACTCCGCCTTCAACCTGGCCGGATGCGCCAACCTTGTTGATGATTACGCCCGAGTCATGGGCGGTGTTCACTTCGAGAACTCGCACCACGCCGGTATCTCGGTCGAGCCGGATGCGCACGGCATGACACGAAAACTGTGGTCCGGCCCAGCCGTTCATGCCTTGATCGCCAACGCACGACACGGTGTTGGGAGCTTCCGGCGCCTCGGGTGGGGTGCCAGAACCGCGCCCAAGAGCATTTCCCCGTCGGCGGCGATGGCGGCTAGCTCGGTGATGGTCACTCCTGACTCGGGAGATCCGGCCACGAAAGCTTTTCCTCCGGCGAGCACGATGTCGTCGGGGGAGGCTTCCAGCTTTTCGGCGGCGAGTTGCTTGAGTTGTACCGCTATCTGGCGGGCGGCTTCGACGGTTGCGCGTCCGTTGTTCAGAAGGGTCTGA
Source organism: uncultured Acidimicrobiia bacterium (assembly GCA_963847455.1). Classification (GTDB taxonomy): domain Bacteria; phylum Actinomycetota; class Acidimicrobiia; order Spongiisociales; family JAENVV01; genus JAENVV01. Next base: position 181,927 of record CAWKAG010000042.1, on the reverse strand, counting down.
GAACCGGTGGCCCCGACGTCGTACGGGCCAACGCTGGTGTCCTGATAGACGATCTCGAAATCCTCGGGCGCCATGCCCAACTCAGCTGCAGCCAGGTAGGGCAGCGTCATGACCGCACCGGTTCCGCATTCCTGGGCGCCGGTGATGATGACTCCCTTCCCGTCGGAGTCGACTTTGATATAGGCACCGGAAGCCCCCGGGAAGGTGGGCCACCACCCGATCGCCACCCCGACAGCCTCATCGTCGCCGACATCGTTGTAGTACTGGCTGGTTGCGACCGCTTCTCGAATACATTCTTGGAGCCCGATCTCGTCGTAGACCTGGCCGGTAACGCCGGTGGCTCCTGTGTCGACGGCGTTCAACTGGCGAAACGCCACAGGATCCATCCCGATGGCTTTCGCCAACTCGTCTGTGTGTGATTCCAGTGCCCAACAGGCTTGTGGGGCGGTAGGGGCTCGTACCGAACCCGAGGGCTGGTGGTTCGTGTAGACGCTGGAGGCTTCGACGTGGACATGATCGATCTTGTAGGGGCCGAGCGCATGCATGGCGGCCATGTGCGGGAAGAACGAAGCATCGGAACTGTAGGCGCCGTTGTCGAGGAGCACCCGGGACCGGCGTCCGGCGATGGTTCCGTCGGCATTGAGACCCGTCGTGATCTCGACAATCATGCCTTCCCGGCGACGATCTGGCGCCAAGAATTCCTCTTCTCGAGAGAACACCAATCGCACCGGACGCCGGGCGACCTTCGCCAGGGCGGCGATGTGGGCTTCGTAGTGGAATCCGCATTTGCCGCCGAAACCTCCACCGAGGTGCGGCACGATGATCCGTACCCGATTGGTGGGTAGTTCGAGAACTTCACAGACGCCATCGCGAGCCTGAAAGGGCACTTGCGTAGAGGACCAGATAGTGACCCGGTCGCCTTCCCACTGGGCGACGACCCCGCGCGGTTCGATGGGAACGGCATGCGACGCGTCGGCGACATAACGGCTGGAGATGACCCGATCAGCCCCGGCGAGGGCGGTGTCGACATCGCCGCGAGTGATCGACGTGAATGAGGCGACGTTCGCCTGGCGCGAGACATCATCGTCGGCATCGTAGGTTGCCCAGTCTTCGTGAACCAGCGGTGCGTCGGCCTCTAGGGCGGCCTCGATGTCGTTGATGACCGGAAGTTCTTCGTATTCGAACAAGATCGCATCGAGTGCAGCTTGGGCCGCCTTGGCATCGATGGCGGCGACGGCTGCGACGACTTCACCCTCGAAGCGGATGATCCCGTCCGAAAATAGCGTGCGATCCGCCACCGATCCGTAGCGAATGTCGGCCACGTCGGCCTGCGTGAGGACCGCGAAAACACCCGGGATCTTTCGGGCGGCGGTGACATCGAGCTTGGTGATCCGGGCGTGGGAAACACCCGGATACAGGAACTTGGCCGTTAGCATTCCGGTCAGGGTCAGGTCGGCGGCGTAACGGCCGGAGCCGGTGACCTTGTCGGGCCCGTCTGCTCTCATGAAGCGTGGTGATTCGGCTATGACCATTGAACGCTCGCCTCCAGGGTGGTGCCAGCCGATCCTAGTGGCGGGGAAACTCGTGGCTCGCTTACGCGGACCACGTTAATTCGACCGGATGGTTGCCCTGCCCGTGGCAGAATCGGCCGATGGACGGGTCGCTCGATTTCATCAAACCAGACGAGCCGGAACCTACCGTTGATCTGCGGGAGTCGCTCACGAATTGGCTCGGATTCCAACGCCGGCAGTTCATCAGAAAACTCCGCGATCTCGATCCAGGGGTGGCTGCAAGACATGTCGTCCCACCATTGGAGCTATCGGTTCTCGGGTTGGTCCGGCACATGACCCAGATGGAACATGTCTACTTGGCGTGGGGGCTCGGCGGAGGGGAACGCCACCTTGTGTACGGCGACGACGATTTCGCGGCCGGATCGGCCGACACGTACCTCCAGGATGTTGGGCGCTATCTCGCTGAAATCGACAAGGCCGACGCGGCGATCGCTTCGCTCGACGCCATGGAATCGGCGGGACTCGGGCATGGCTGGCCGCTGGGTGCGACGCTCATCAAAATCGTTTCGGAATACTCTTTGCACAATGGTCAAGCGCACGTGCTCCGCTACGCAGCGCTCGGCGAGATCATCAGATGATCGGATCGACCGGCTGAAAAGCCGTCCTGAGTGCCTCGATCTGGCTTCGTTGGAAGTCCCGCACAACCGGTGCGCTGCCCATGTCGAAGCCGTGGTAGCCGCCCTCGACCACCTTCAGTTCACAGGGCACGCCAGCCTCCTGCAGGCGTCGGGCGTACTCGACGTCTTCGTCGTGGAATAGGTCGAGCGTGCCGACTCCGATCCACGCCGGCGGCAATCCGGATAGGTTTTCGGCGCGCGACGGTGCCGCGTGCGGATGCACCTCGTCACCCGTTGCACCAGCCAGGTATGAGGACCACCCGAAGCGGTTGCAGGTCTGGTTCCACAGCTTGACCGGCATGTCGTCTAGTTCGGATCGGTGGGCGGTGCGGTCGTCGATCATCGGGTAGATCAGCAGTTGGAAGACTGGTTTGACGTCCATGTCATCTCGAGCACGCAGAGCCAATCCCGCTGCCAGCCCACCGCCGGCACTCCCGCCCCCGATGGCGATGCGATTGGCGTCGACATCGGGATGATCGGCCAACCAGGCCAGTGCTGCAGCACAGTCGTCCATCGCAGCCGGGAACGGGTGTTTGGGGGCAAGGCGGTATTCGACGAAGGCCATCGCCACATCCAGTGGGCTGTACCGCTTGTGGGTCAGGGTGAACTCCGAGACGGCCGTTCCGACCACCATGCCGCCGCCGTGTATCCACAGCAGCGCCGGGGCGGGCTCGCGACCTGACGGCGCACCGACGAAGTAGACATCGGCGGTTTCGCTGACCGACACCTTGCGTGCTTCTGGACTGGTGAAGCGCTTTTGGAACGCCTCGAGGGTGCGAAAGAAGGGCAGGGTACGGGGGAGGCCGATTGATGACGGGTAAAACCGTGCCTTCGTGAGGTCGGGGTGGTAGGTCGCCATGGTGGGATGCTACCTGTCAGCCTTTGGACTAGTGGCCGTTGGCAAACCGACGAGCGGCGGCCGTTTATCCGACACTGGCGCTCCGACGGTTGTGGTCACGATCCGAGGAACTTTGCGATTTCGGTGGTGAGCGTGTGGTCGTCGACTCCATGCCATTCTCCAGGCAGCACTTTGAGTGTGCTGTCGGGAATGGCTTGTTCGAGTTGTTGTGCCGCTTCGAGGAGTTCGTCGGCGGTGTGGTCGCTAGCGAGCAGGAGCGTAGGCACAAGTACGTTGGCGAAGCGTTCGGGGTTCGTGCCGGGCAAGAACGTGAGTTCGTGGACGATGGTTCGGGTGTTGTGGAGATCTTCGGCGTTCGGTGGCGGGAATTGGGCAAGTATCTCGGCCGGGATGCCGACGATCTCGCGGTGGAACCAGTCGCGGGCGTCGGCGACATTTTGGTCGAGGAGGCGCTGTGCTTCGCTACGGGTCACGAAGTCAGGGTCGGTGGCAGGGTTGAGAGGGGGTTCGAGTAGTGCGAGCCGGCGGATGGGGACGCCGCCGATTGAGGCCAGCAGCGCGAGGGTTGCTCCCGAGGAAAACCCGTAAACATCGGCAGGTTCCTCAGCGAGGTTCATGATGGCGAGGAGGTCGTCGAATTCTCGTTCGACGGTGTAGGCCCCATTGTCAGAGCTTTTCCCCGTTCCGCGCCGGTCATAGGTGAACACTGTGAAGTGTTCGGCGAGGGCACCGGGGAGGGCGGGTTGAGGTGTGGCTACCCGCGAGGTAGCAACAGAGTGGACGAGAATAAGCGGGGATCCGGATCCTTGCCTGCTCCAAGAGATCTCGGTTCCGTCCGCGGACATGGTCGTTCCGGTCTCCATTTTGTTCCCTTCGACGGTTGGCTCTGGATCGTTTGGTTCGTAGGCCGCGCTCAGCTACGAAACGCGACACTCGATTGTTGGGGCGGGTGAGGAGCCGCAGGCGTAGTTCCCCGGGGAGACGATAGGGCGCGAGGTGGCAGGCTATATGATACGCCTCGGCCTTGGTTGGCTAGCCACCACCGGTGTAGAAGATTTCGGTGACCTGGCCAGTGCTTAGGTCAAGGACGAAGTCATACGGGGTATCCGCGTTCGAGATGCTGCAAACGTCCCGGCCTTCGAGAATTACACAATCCACGGTTTCAAAGGGGCCAACACCGATCACAGCTTGTAGGTCTTGGCTCGTAATGGTGGGAGCGAGGGCGGCCACCGCTGCGACGTCACCGCTGTTGAGGGCTTGGCGGAACAGTTCTCCAAGCTCGGCAGCTGTGAGCGGACTCGAAGCCCCGGGTGCGTCGGTCGTCGTTGTCTCAGCGGCAGGTGACTCTGGAGCCGTGGTTGTCTCACCTCCCTGGCTCGTTCCGGTGGTCGAACAGGCTGCAAAGGCAATGACGACGAGAAGCAACAGTGGAAAAAGGCGTTTCATGGTGTATCTCCCTGGGCAAACCCGAGACCATATCAGACGAATCACCGAGCAGCTAGGAGGTGGAGGCCAGTTTCATCTAGGGGCTGGGCCATCCGCGATCGAATCGACGGCAATGGGAGTCCCAGTGGGGTCGGGCTGCTTGGTCCGTGTTGAGTTCAGGCGTTACCCACGGCCCGCTCGCAGAGCGATTCGACCTATTCTCGATCGACGAAGCAGCACCCACGCGATCGCGGCCGCCCCTGTCGGAAACCAGATCCAGGCGAGATCGCCCGGGCCGTTCCGGGCCTCCCGTCGTTGCAGAGGACGCAATCGCAGGAGGCGGTAGGTGGCAGTCGCTTCGGCGAGGGCCTCGTCGCCGATGCGGTGAGGGTGCAGGCCGAACAGGTGTGCTGCGAATCCGGAATCGATGAGCACGCTTCGCATGAGCGCCACGCGCTGGGGATCGTCCGAAACGTCGGCCACGCTGACCTCCCATCGCCCATCGGGAAGCCACACCGCAGCGCGGGGGAGAGTGAGAAGATTGCGGTACCAGTCGGTACGTTCCCCGAATGCGGCAACACAGTAGAGGTCGTCGCCGGCGATGGTGTAGTTGACCGGCGTGCGGTAGCTTGTCCCGCTCTTTCGCCCGGTGTGTTCGACGACGAGTAGTCGTCCGAAGCCATGCGGCCAAACGTCGGCCAGGCCTCCCAGGCCGAGTCGCCACAAGAGCACCATTCCCCGATTCATCTCGTGGAAGACGCGACGGAGGAGCTTGAGCGCTTCGGGTTCCATCACTCGCCGGTATCGGGCAGCTTGCCCCGACCGGTCTAGGAAGGGTGGGCGAGCCATATATCCGCAGCCTAGTGGGGCTGGGTGACAGCCATCGGTCGCCCACTCGGCAAGAGCGATTCAATCACAGAAGAGGACTTTCGACCATGGGTAGATACCGACGCTCGGGAGCGCCCGGTGATGTGGACACCGACCAGATCGCCGAGTATGTCCGATCGGTACCTTGGTCCTTGCCGCGTTTGGGCCTGTGCCGGGCGCGCGACAACTACCACCCTGGGTGTCCCAGGCGAGGATTGAGGCGGCTGTGAGGTTCTGGCTCTAACTTGGCCCGCCGGTGGGTTGCGGCCCGGCCCAGGAGTTCCCGGTCTGATGTGGCTGCGATGTGGGACAATTCCCACCACATGTTGTATCTCGACCACGCCGCCACCACGCCTATGCGGCCCGCCGTATGGGAAGCAATGGAGCCCTTCGTCGCCGAAACGTTCGGCAATTCCTCCGGCTCGCACGGGGTATCGCGGCGCGCCAAAAACGCACTTGAAGAAGCTCGCGAAGTGCTCGCCGGTCTGATCGGGGCTCGCCCCCAGGAGATTGTGTTCACTTCGGGGGGAACTGAAGCGGACAATCTGGCCATCAAGGGTCCGGCGTTGTCGTCGAGCGGCGGTGGCGTAGTGACGACCGCCATTGAGCACGAAGCTGTTCTTGAGTCGGCTGGTTTCTTGGCCGGATTGGGCCGCACCGTTATTGAAGTACCCCCGGAGTCGTCAGGATCGGTTGATCCGGATCGTTTCGCTGGCGCGATCAGCTCCGGTACGGCGGTGGCGTCTGCCATGACGGCCAACAACGAAACCGGGGCGCTCCTACCAATTGCGGCCATCGCTGAGGCGGTTCGGTCGGTCGCTCCGAAGGTGGTCATCCACACCGATGCCGTTCAAGCCTTCAACTCGGAAGACATCAACGTTGATGAACTGGGCGTTGATCTTCTTTCGCTTGCCGCCCACAAGTTCGGGGGTCCGCGCGGGGTAGGGCTGCTTTACGTTCGAGCGGGGACTGCTTTGGAGCCGGTCCTGCACGGTGGTGGCCAGGAGCTTGGTATGCGGTCCGGTACTCACAACGTGATGGGTGCGGTCGGCATGGCGGTCGCAGCTCAGATAGCGGTCCTCGATCGGAGTCATTTCCGCGCCAGGGTCGGTCCCGAACGCGATGCGTTTGAAGCGCGACTCGGTGAACTACTCGGAGCCGTGCCGACGATCGCAGGTGAGCGGCTTCCCCAGCATGCTCATCTCCGGTTCCCGAACAAGATCAACGAAACGATGCTCATCCAACTCGACCAGGGCGGGGTGGCTGGATCGGCGGGGTCGGCTTGTCAGTCGGGAGCGGTGACACCGTCCCATGTTCTGACTGCCATGGGTATGTCGGCGGGCGCTGCGGCCGAATGCTTACGGTTCTCGTTCGGATGGACGACCGAGCCAGGCGATGGCGTGCGGGGTGCTGAGCTGGTTGCCGGAGTGATCCGATGAAGGTGCTCGTTGCGATGTCGGGCGGCGTCGACTCGTCGGTGGCGGCCGCCATGATGGTCGAAGCCGGCCATGAGGTCATTGGAGTCACCCTCAAGCTGTGGGAAGGACCCGGGGGAGCCATGCCGACTGCAGGATGTTGCACGGTGTCCGACTCGGAGGACGCTCGCCGGGTGGCTGCTCAGCTCGACATTCCTTATTACGTGCTCAACTACACCGACCGGTTCAAGGTGGGGGTGGTCGACCGATTCCTCGACGACTATCTGCATGGCCGGACCCCCAACCCGTGCATCGAATGCAACCGGACCGTGAAGTTCGACCATTTGCTCGACCAGGCGGGTGAGTTCAACTGCGACGTCGTCGTGACCGGCCACTACGCCCAGAACACGTATCGCGACGGGTTCTGGCGGTTGAGTAGGGGGGTCGACGCCGGCAAGGACCAGTCATACGTTTTGGCGATGCTTGGCCAGCGCGAACTCGAACAAGTCCAGTTCCCTGTGGGCGTTCAGACGAAGGCGGAAACCAGGGAGATCGCCACAGGGCTAGGTCTGCGGACGGCCGCCAAGCCGGACAGCCAGGACATCTGTTTCGTCGGCGACGGCGATTATCGAGATTTCGTCCGCAAGCATTCCGATGAGGCGGAGCGTCCCGGTGTTCTGGTCGATACGTCCGGTAAGGTCGTCGGCGAGCACGAAGGCATCATCAACTTCACCGTTGGCCAGCGCAAGGGTCTCGGCGTCACGTTCGGCGAGCCGCGCTACGTGGTTGAAGTCAAGCCCGAGTCGTCAACGGTGGTGATCGGGCAGCGATCCGATCTGGCGGTTCGGTCGATTGTCCTCGATCAGGTGACCTGGGTGACCGGGGAGCCGCCCGATCGGCCAGCAGTCACGGTGCAGTACCGCGCCCATGGCGAAGCCAACCCGGCGGTGTTTGCGATGGAGGACGATCAGGTACTCGTGCATTTCGATCGGACCCAGTACGGCATCGCGGTTGGGCAGACCGCCGCGCTCTACGACGGCGATGAGGTCGTCGGGTCAGGCATCATCGTCGCCTAACCCCCTTGATCGAGTGTGCATCCAGGCTCGATATTGCGAACCGTAAGCACACTCGTTTCAGGCGGTTGGCCACCGCTTGGTCGAGTGTGCATCCAGGCTCGATATTGCGAACCGTAAGCACACTCGTTTCCGCTCGATCTAGCCTGGTGGGCCATGACCGTTCGAATAGAGCATTTCCCCGGCGCCGTAACTGACGGAGCGATCCATCAGGCATACAACGTCTACGACAACGAAATGTTGCATGAGGAAGATCCGACCTTTGCGCGTCGGCCGGTCGGGGACACGGCGGCGATGCTTGCCCAATCCCCATCTCACGAGCGAAGGCCCCGTTGGTTCCTGATGGTTGGTGCAGCCGTGATCGGGTCGGCGACCCTCTACCTCGACGACGAAGACGCCGCCAACCTCCATCTTGGTTGGTTGGATCTCGGCGTCCTCCCCGGGCATCGACGGCGTGGATTAGGGACTCTGCTGATCGGCGACGCGGCGAGGCACGCCCAAACGGTTGGCCGGACGACACTAATGCCGCACACGAACTCGCTGATCCCCGCGGGTGCCCATTTCATGCGACATCTGGCGGCCGTACCTGGTCTAGTCGAGGGGGTCAACGAACTCCAGATGGCCGACCTCGACCTGGAGTTGATGGAACGATGGGCTGCGGCCGGTCGGGCACAGACCGATCGCTTTGAGCTGCTGCGAATCGACGGGTCGTGGCCGGTCGAGATGATCGACGAAGTAGTTGCTTTGTACGACGTTATGAACGACGCCCCGGTAGGTGATCTCGACTTCAATGATCAGGCTTTCACGGCAGATCACATCACCGAATGGCAGGAGGAACTAGCGGCGCGGAACATTGCTCGGTTCGTGCTGGCGGTCCGAGACCTTCCGTCCGGTCGTCTGGCAGGGTTCACCGATCTGGGAGTGAACCCGTCGTTTCCCGATCTCGGCCAGCAGGGTGACACCGGTGTGTTCGAAGAGTTTCGCGGGCACGGATTGGGCAAATGGCTAAAAGCCGAGATGGTTCTACGCCTAGCCGCCGAGCATCCTGAAGTGACACGCATCCGCACGGAGAACGCCCAATCAAATGCGGCAATGTTGTCCATCAACCACGCCATGGGGTTCACGCTTCATCATGAGCAAACCATCTGGCAGGTCGACGTTGAGGAACTGCTTGCCACCCTGAACACCTGAAACGAGTGGGCACAGATTCAGCTCCAGGTGGGGCGTGGGTGTCCGGTTTTAAGGCGTGCCGAGGCAGTACTGGCTATCGAGGACGCCGTGCACTTGCATCCAATCGACGTTGATGTCGGGCAAGGCGGTGTTATCGGCGCCCAGCGAGGCAGCCGCTTCGTTGACAGCCATAACCTGAGTCGGGATGGTTTCGTCATCGGGCACAAAGCCTGGAAGCGCCCATGTAGCGTCTTCTCCGTCGTAGTTGCCGCCGACGATGCGGGCTGACACGAACGTAAACTGCAGGAGATTCGCATCTCGGGATGCAACCATCTGAGCCGGCCACAATGTCACTCCGGTGGGTAGCTGGCGGGACCAGGCTGTCACTATTCGGTCGGCATCCAGGCACTCGGTAGGGGTCACCAGGACAGCCTCGTTGACCCACCCACCCATCGGCACGTTGGTGAGGACTTGTCGTTCCTCGAACGTGTCGTAGATGTACAGAAGGTGGGTGGTAATCACGGTGCCAGGGATGACGGTATCCACGGTGCCAGGGATGAGGAGATACCTACCGGTCGAGTCCCACTCAAGACCCCAGACCCGTCCGCCGAGGTCGACGGCATGGTTGAGCCGTCCGTCGACGTCGTAGACCTCAAGCTCATAGTGATCTTCGTTCCAGGTTAGGAAGGCGATTTCGGGGTAGGCCACCGACGGCGACCAAGCCGCCACGGCCGGGGTCGTGGACGCGCTGAACGGAGCCCAGTCGAGTCGCTGTGGATCGGTGAAATCTCGATTGCTGACGGTGAACATCACTTCGTCGCCGATTCCCATCTCACTATCGACCACCGTCACTCTGTCGTGAGGACCCAGAACGATATGATCGCCCGCCACACTGGCTACCCGTTGGCCATCTCCATCTAATCGGACGATCGAGCGACCCGCCCGGTCAATGACAATGAACCCGTGGTCATCGAACGCGACGAGTTCGGATCCACGCTCTGGACCCGGTGCGCAATTGGCGGTAGGGAACGCCCCGCGTTCGATGATATCGGCCCAACACAGCTGAGCGTCTGGAGCGAACGCAAGCCAGGCAATCCGCCCGGGCACTGTTGTGTGCCACGTGAACGAGTCGGCCTCTGCGAATGAGAACGACTCAACGTATAACACCGGACCGTCGACGATTGGGGAGCGAGCGGTGTATGCCAAGAGCTGTCCGGATCGGTCGAAGGCAACACCGGATGCGCCATTCCGCGACTCAACGAGCAGGATATCGCCGTCGCTTCCCACTCGAATCAGGTCGGTGCCGGCTGGACTGCCGATCACGGCAGCGAGATCGCCCTCGGTTTCGGGCACCGCGTCCCAGACGGCGACACTGCCGTCAAGCAGCCGGGCAGTTCGCTCACTGATATCGAAGTCGTCAGACCTTGGAAATGGTGACCACGGCAATGTATCCGCCGCGATCGACGTCGTGGGGCTAGGGATAGTCGGTAGCGATGCGGGCGGCAATGTAGGCAGAGGGGGCACGTCACCTGGGCCGCTGGAGAGGAAGAACGCCGACGAGGCGATGATCGCGACGAAAATGGCCCCGGCGATCGTCAGTGAACGGCTTACCGTCGGCGGGGTTTCCTCGCCGATCGGGCGGACTTTCGGTGTTGGATCGTCGAATGTCCCCATCCGAGAAGCGTACTTCGATTCGTCGAGTGTGCATCCAGGCTCGATATTGCGAACCGTAAGCACACTCGTTCTTGGACGCCCGGTTTTTTTGGAGACGAGTGTGCATCCAGGCTCGATATAGCGAACCGTAAGCACACTCGTTCCAGCGGGTGGGGTTAGCGGGCCATGGCGGTTGTTGATCGGCGGACCAGGTTTGGTTCGACAACTATGCGTCTCGGCTCGGTGCGTCCGTCGAGACGCTCGAGTAGCAGCGAAACGGCGTGGGCGGCCTGGTCGGCTCCGCGCTGGTCAATGGTCGTGAGATCGATGGCGGCGATTCGTGCCATCGAAGTGTTATCGAAGCCGATCACCGACAGGTCCTCCGGCACCCTCAATCCCTGGTCTTTGGCGACCGACAAGGCTCCGAATGCGGCGAGATCGTTGGAAGCGAAAATGGCCGTAGGGCGATGTTGGCCTGCGAGCAGTAGTCGGGTGGCGTCCATGCCACCCTGTTCGATATGGCGGCCCGGCTGACTGATGATATGTTCGCCAAGTCCCGCAGCTGCCATGGCGCTCTCATATCCTGCCCGGCGAGCCAATGCTCCTGATCCTTCACCGCCGTGGATGTGAGCGATCCGCCGGTGGCCGAGTTGGATCAAGTGCTCAACGGCCATGATGGCGCCCGCCCGGTCATCGACGACCACCGAGTCAACTGTGTCGGTAGCAGCCGAGCGCGAGGCCAGGACGACCGGAACCGTTTCGGCCAATTTCTCGATGTCCGAGGCCGGGATGTTCGACCCGGTGAGGATGAGTCCGTCCACCCGCAGTTGTACGAAAGTGTCGACTGCCACTGCTTCTCGGTCGGATGACTGGAATCCTGATCCGATGAGTATCCGGTAGTCGGCGTCGGTGGCGGCCTGCTCGATGCTGTCGACCATATCGGCGTAAAAAGGGTTGTGTAGGTCGGCCACCACGACTCCGATGACGAACGTCCGACCTTGCACGAGGTGTTTGGCGGCGGCGTTCGGTCGATAACCGAGTTCGGCGGCGGCCTGCTCAACGGCCGCTCGTCGGGCGTCGCTCACCTGGGGAGCGCCCCGCATGACGAGGGAAACAAGCGACTTGGAGACGCCTGCCAATCTGGCTACATCGTGGATCGTTGGGTGCCCGTTGCTCATCGATCGTTCACTGACTGCGAGGATTCATGGCCGTTGCCGCCTCAAGGAGGCTCCCGTGACGCTACCACCACTGCTTTCGTACGGTTGGTGTCGGTCGGTTTCTCTCGATATACCTGGTGCCAATCTGTCCCGTTCCCGCGCCTCGATATTCTTTGTCACTTTGGTTAACTTCCCGCTATGATCGAACGTATGTTCGGCATGAAGCGGATGGCGGTCGGTCTATCGAGCAGTTTTTTGTCACACCCGGATGACATGCTGGCATGAGAAAGGGGTACCAAACATGTGGCGACCAAATGTGGTGTTATCAAACGAAGTGCGCTCCCGGGTCATGGATTTGGCTCGTGAGCAACACGAAACTGTGGGTCAGGTACTTGCTGGCCTGATCGTTGACGGCCTCGGTATGCAGGTGACCGAGGTGGAACGGCAGCAACTTACCTTCGACCTAGGGGAACCGGATTGGCTCGAACAACTGCGCCTTCGCCACGTCGGCTAGCGACAGGTGGACTAAGTCGGACTCACATGGCTTTGACCATGGTCAACATCCACGAAGCCAAGACCCACTTCTCGAAACTGGTTGCCAGGGCCGCAGCCGGCGAAGAGATCGTGATCACGAAAGCTGGCGAGCCGATGTGCAAGCTCGTCCCGATCGCCGAACGAACTCAACCTCGTGTGCCGGGGATTTCGAAGGGGAAGATCGAGATCCACGACGGATTCGATGACCCGCTCCCCGAGTTCGAGGCGTATTACGAAGACGGTAATGGCACTAAGTGAGAATCCTCCTGGACACGCATGTGCTTCTCTGGTGGTTCGGATCATCAGATCGCCTGCTCGCGCAACATGCCGCGCTCATCGAAGATGCCAGCAACGAGCTTTGGGTTAGCGCTGCTAGCGCCTGGGAGTTTTCGATCAATCAGAATCTCGGGAAGCTCGGAGCACCTGACGATTTTCGGGCCGCAGTAGTTTCGTCGGGGTTTGATGAGCTTGCAATCAGCCATGAACACGCTCTCGTTGCCGGCCAGCTTGCCTTGCTTCACCGAGATCCGTTCGATCGAATGTTGGTCGCCCAGGCACAGATCGGGCAGATGGCAATCATGACGGTGGACCCGGTCTTTGACGCCTACGACGTGGCAACGGTCTGATGGTCCCAAGCTCTCATCACAGGTAGCCTGTCGCTCCATGCCCGCCGCTGAACCGCAACCAACGATGGACGACCTCGAAAAGCTGCGCGAACAACTGCGCTACCACGCGCACCGGTATTACGTACTCGATGCGCCAGAAGTCTCCGATGCCGACTACGACGCCATGTATCGCCAACTGGAAAGGCTCGAAGCAGATCATCCAGATCTCATCACGCCCGACTCGCCCACCCAACGGGTTGGCTATGACGTCTCTGCCCTCTTCACGCCGGTTCCGCATCTCGAACCGCTGTTCTCGCTCGACAACGCCGAAGCCGGAGAAGACCTCGACGCCTGGCAAGCGCGCCTCGAACGGGTGCTGGGTCGGCCACCGCTGGGCTATGCGTGCGAATTGAAGATCGATGGCCTGGCCGTGTCGCTTGTCTATGAGCAGGGTGTCTTCGTTCGGGGAGCAACCCGGGGAGACGGCACCACCGGCGAAGATATCACCGCCAACCTGCGCACCATCGAAGCGGTCCCGTTGCGTCTGTTTGGCGAGGCGCCCGAACTGCTCGAAGTGCGCGGCGAGGTCTATATGCCTGCGGCGGCCTTCAACGAACTCAATGAGCGCCAAGCGATCGCGGACGACCGGCTGTTCACCAACCCTCGCAACGCGGCCGCCGGCTCTGTGCGGCAAAAAGACCCGGCGATGACGGCCGCGCGGAAGCTCTCGATCTGGGTCTATCAGATCGGCGTGATTCGAGGCGGCCCCGATCTGGCGACCCACACCGAATCGATGCGATACCTCGGTCAGCTCGGTTTTAAGGTCAATCCGGCTTCGGAAGCCGTACCTGACCTCGATGGCGTCAAAACATTCGTTGAGCAAGCCGACAAGACCCGGCATGCCCGTGACTACCAAACGGACGGGGTAGTGATCAAGGCTGACGCCCTCGCCGATCAGCAGCAGGCCGGCTATACCGCCCGGGCGCCGCGCTGGGCGATTGCCTACAAGTTTCCGCCCGAGGAACAGACCACCATCCTGCGGGATATCGCAATCAATGTTGGCCGCACCGGTGCGGTGACCCCGTTTGCCGTGCTTGAGCCGGTCTTCGTCGGCGGAGCCAACGTCGGGATGGCCACGCTGCACAATGCCGACCAGGTCAAAGCAAAGGGGGTCCTCATCGGTGACACGGTGGTGGTCCGCCGGGCCGGGGATGTGATCCCAGAAGTGGTCGGTCCGGTTCCTTCTCTCCGAACCGGCAAGGAAACCGAGTGGGCCATGCCAACGGAATGCCCGTTCTGTGGGAATGCCATCGTTAAGCCGGAAGGTGAGGCCGTGGCTCGGTGCACCGGTGGACTGGAATGTCCCAGTCGGCTTCAGGAATGGCTGGCCTACTTCGCGGGACGTTCGGCGATGGACATTGACGGCATGGGCTACAAGACGATTCAGCTGCTCATCGACCGCAAGCTCATCGCTGGACCGGCCGGAATCTTCCGGCTGAAGCCCGAAGACTTTGCCGATATCGATGGGTGGGGAGAGGTCTCGGTGAACAACTTGATGTCCGGCATCGAGGTGGCCCGGGATCGACCACTAGCCCGGCTTATCATCGCGCTCGGAATCCGCCACGTCGGGCCGGCCGCTGCCAAGGAGTTTGCCCGAACGTTCCGAGATATGGATCGGCTCCTGGAAGCCACTGAAGAGGAACTGTCAGGCTTGGACGGCATCGGCAGCAAGATCGCCGCCGCCTGGGTCGAATGGGCATCGCAAGACGAAAACCGGACGTTGATCGAGGCGTTCCGTGCAGGCGGGGTTCGGTTGACCGATCCGGAACCCGAAGGCGGCACAAGCGACCTGCTCGCCGGCCTGACGTTCGTCATAACGGGAACGCTCGAAGGGCTGAGTCGCGACGAGGCCAAGGCGGCCCTCGAAGCGAACGGCGCCAAAGTCACCGGGTCGGTTTCGAAGAAGACGACCGCCCTGCTGGCCGGGTCGGCCGCCGGGTCCAAATTGGCCAAGGCTGAAGAGCTCGGGGTCCCGGTCATCGATGAGGCCACGTTGGCGCGACTCATTGTCGAAGGGCCGGGAGTGCTCGATTGACGATCCCGCGGCTTCTTGGTGTTTCTCTCCACTTGATTCTGTTCCTGGGTGCCTGCGGCCCGACCTCTTCAACCACCACAGTCGTCGACAATACGCCCGACGAGACGTCGTCGAACTCGGGCCCCACCCCCCAAACGAGCATTGTTGGTGCCGAGGCCGCCGAAGGTGTTCGGGAAACGTTTCCTGATCTCGGGCGAGAACACCTGTCGGACGATGACACGGCCGCCGTTATCGCTGGCAGTCTGGCCCCGCCCGAGTACAACTCCGTGCCTCCCACATCCGGCACCCACGCGCCGTTCTGGGCCCAATGTGGGGTCTATTTGCAGGCTATCCCCGATATCGTGCAGGTTCACTCCCTCGAGCATGGGGCCGTGTTGATTCAGTACAACCCCGACATCGACCCGGCTGATATCTCTGCACTCCAAGAGTTTGCTCGCGAGAAGAACTCACACGTCGTTGTCGCTCCGAACCCGGCTGTGGTTCCCTACATCGCCGTGACGGCGTGGACGGTTCGCGTGAAGATGTCAACGCTTGACTTGGCCGCGGTCGAAGGGTTTTGGCTCGACTACGCCAACGAGGGCCCCGAGCGCGTGCCGTGCCCGTTCCAAGTCGACGAGGCCGCAGGTCAATCGGCCTAGATCTCCGAGTTGGCTAACCGACCCGGAACGAGAACTCGTAGACGCCGGGATCGGGAATCCCCACCCGGGTATCCCACACGATGCGCACTCGTTGCTGACCCGGCTCCCATTGGCGCAGCAATGAACCCTGAGCAGATGGTTGCCACGAGTATTGCCCGGTCGCCTCTATAACCGTCACTTCGGCTTCGGGGACGCGCACCCAGTTGGCGGCCAGGTCTCCCGAGCCGCGAAAGTCGATCCAGATTTCCACCCGGTAATCAACCGGAACATCGACGTCGATCGACGTCTGGCGCGGCACCTGGCTGTCCGGTTCGGGGCTGAGACTCTCAATGATTTCGGGACGGGTCACGTCCGAGGTCGTGGCGCCGGTCAACGCCCATCCCAGGCCCATCACTCCAAGGAGCAGCATGCCTAACCCAATGAATACCAAACGATATTGTCGATCTGTCATCGGGAGCGAGTCTAAAGCGGTCGGTTCCCAACCCCGCCAGGACGACCGGCTAGCGTGACGGCGATGCGTATCAACCCCGTACTGGCCGCCCAGGGCTCGTATCCCATGGCCCAACTTCAGGACAAGGCGCGGCAACTTCGTGCCGACGGTGCCCCCCTGATCGATTTCTCCATAGGCGATCCACGGGAGCCAACTCCTCCTGCGATAGCTCAGGCTTTACGCGACGCGGTTCCCGAGATATCTCAGTACCCGACCACTGCCGGACTCCCCGAAACGCGCCAGAGCATTGCCGACTACGTCGAGCGGAGATTCGGCGTGACGATCGACCCCGACACCCAGATCATCCCAACCTCGGGCTCCAAAGAAGCGATCTTCTCGACCGCGTTGGCCTTTGTGGACCGGGACGCAGACGACGTCGTAATCCAGGCCACCCCCGGCTATCCGGTCTACGAACGGGGGGCGGAGCTTGCGGGCGCCACCGTACATACCGTCATTCTCGACGGTGACTTTGTCTTTCGCTCCGAACTGGTTCCTGATGACATTTGGGAGCGGGCTTCGATGGTGTGGATCAACAACCCCCACAATCCGACAGGGTCGGTGATGACCAGGTCCGAACTGAGCAACTTCTACACCAAGACCAGGGAAACGCAGACCTGGCTGCTGGCAGACGAATGCTACGTCGACCTCTACGAAGGCGTGCCGCCGACCTCGGCCCTTGAGGTGGCCGACGCTGACCAATCCGGATTGGTGTCCTATTTGAGTTTGTCGAAACGATCGGGCATGACCGGCTATCGGGCAGCCGCAATCGTCGGTGACGCCACCGCCATCGGGCATCTCAAAGCTCTACGATCCTCGGCAGGCACCGCTTCGCCCGAGTTCGTTCAAGCAGCCGCCCAAACGGCCTGGTCCGACGACCAGCACGTCGCTCCCCGTCGTGAGACCTTCGCCACCAAACGGGCGATCCTGCGCGAAGCATTTGAGGACCTCGGATTCGAGGCCGTAGCTTCCACAGCGGGCCTGTACCTATGGGTGCGCGTGCCCGCGACATCTGACGACATGGCGATCACAGCACGATTGCTCGAGTCGCACGTCGTCGTATCGCCGGGCCGCGTGTTTGGTCCAGGGGGAGAGGGATATCTACGGTTGGCGCTCGTGCCAACCATCGAAGAATGCCGAGCAGCAGTGAAAGTGGTGACCCAATGTCTGACCGCCAGCTAATCGAAACCGCTTACGCGGACAATGATCTCACGGCCGAGGTCCGTCAGGCCGTCGAACGGACCATCGCCTTGCTCGACACCGGTGAGGTTCGAGTGGCCGAAAAGACGGATGGCGTATGGGTGGTCAATGATTGGATCAAAGAAGCGATCTTGCTCTACTTCCGTATGACCGAGCTTCAGCCCATGCAGGCGGGGCCGTTCATGTACTACGACAAGATCCCCACCAAGACCGATTTGGCAGCCCAAGGGGTGCGGGTCGTGCCACCCGGCACCATTCGGTATGGGGCTTTTTGTGAGCCGGGCGTCGTTGTCATGCCCGGCTACGTCAACATTGGCGCCTACGTGGGGTCGGGGACGATGGTCGACACATGGGCCACCGTTGGCTCCTGCGCACAGATCGGTAAGGACGTTCACATCGCCGGGGGCGTTGGTATCGGTGGAGTGCTTGAACCACCCAACGCTCGCCCAGTGATAATCGGCGACGGGGCGTTTATAGGCAGTCGCTGCATCATCACGGAAGGAGCCATGATTGGCGACGGTGCAATCCTTGGGGCGAATACGACACTCACCGCCTCGATCCCGATTTACGACATGACGACCAGCGACAAGACCGAGTACCGCGGCGAAGTTCCGGAAAGGGCCATCGTCGTCCAGGGCACCCGGCCTCGCGAGTTCCCAGGCGGCACCGCCTATCTGCAATGCGCCTACATCATCGGGTACCGGTCCGAAGCAACAGACCAAAAAGTCAGCCTCAATGACGCGTTGCGTACCTTCGGAGTCAGCGTATGACGGACCTGCTCGACACACTCATCTGGCTAGTGGATGTTCCGTCAGAAATCGGCCGGGAAGAGCAGATCTGCAACGAGATGGAAGGACGCTTCACGGCGACCTACACGACCGACGAGATCACCCGGGTCGGCAATGGACTCGTCGTGGGTCGGTGCGTCGGGAACCCTCTCATCCTGCTCGTCGGCCATATCGACACGGTTCCTCATCAAGGTCAGCCAAAGGCGTACATCGCCGATGAGCGGCTCCACGGCCTTGGCGCTTCGGACATGAAGAGTGGCGTCGCCGTCATGATTCATTTGCTTGAGGATCCAGCCGTCATCGACGGTCCCTACGACGTTGTTGGAGTCTTCTACGACAAGGAAGAAGGGCCGATCGCTGACAACCAGCTAGCCACGATTCTCGAAGCGGTCCCCTTTCTCACGGATGCCGAGTTCGGTATTGTGCTCGAGCCAACCGACCTTAACCTGGAGCTTGGCTGCAACGGTGCAATGAACGCTCTCGTGAAGTTCTATGGACGATCGGCGCATAGTGCCAGACCATGGTTGGGCGAGAATGCGATCACCAAAGCAGCCCCGCTTCTTGCCAAGTTTGCGGCCCGTGAACCGAAACCGACCAATCATGGCGGTCTCGATTTTCTGGAAGTGATGAGCCCCACCCTTGCCAAAGGCGGGGTCAGCCGGAACGTGATCCCGGCTCACTTTGAGTTCAACGTGTCGTATCGATTCCCGCCGACGTTGAGCCTCGAGGAAGCCGAAGAACACTTACGAGAGTTTTGTGCCGAGGCCGACGAAATCGAGGTCACCGATCGAGCGCTCGCCGCTCCCGTACCCGAAGACAATCCCCACATGGATCGCCTGGCGGCGATCACCCAGGCGCAGAGAGGTCCCAAGCAAGGCTGGACGGACGTGGCGCGTCTGGCCGAATACGGCATTGCAGCCATCAACTACGGTCCCGGAGAAGTTGCCCTTGCCCACCAGTTGGCCGAGTCGGTGCCGATCGAAAACCTCGCGGTTGCTCATGGCCACCTACGAGCTTTCCTGACGGAGTAGCACCGTGACCATTACTGCACCTTTTGGAGCCTGGGATTCGCCTATCAGCGCCCGTTTGCTGACTGAGGCAGGCGTCGGCCTCGGCGGAGCCAGCATGGTCGGTGATCGGCTCTACTGGGCCGAAAACCGCCCGACCGAAGCGGGCCGGACCGCGTTGGTCCGTCGCGACCCCGACAGGTCCACTCATGACGTGACTCCGATGGGCTTCAACGCCCGAACGCGAGCCCATGAATACGGTGGTGGAGCGGTAGGTATCGACGGCGATGTGGTGATCGCCGCCTCGTTCCAAGATCAGCGGGTCTATCGGCTCGACGGTAACGACCCGATTCCGATTACCCCCGAACCCGCCATCGCGGCTGGCGCCCGGTACGCCGACTTCGCGTTTTACCGCGACCTGGTGATCTGCGTCAGGGAACTCCACCAGGTAGACGGCGAACCAGTCAACGAAATCGTTGTTTTCCCGGTCGACGGCGCCAGATCCCCCGTATCGATCGTTGGCGGTCACGACTTCTTTTCGACTCCCCGGGTGAGTCCCGACGGATCGCGACTGGCCTGGCTGGCCTGGGATCATCCCCGCATGCCTTGGGACGGCACCGAGCTCTTCGTGGCCGACCTCGCCTCCGACGGATCGGTCTCGAATGTTCAGCTCGTGGCCGGACACTCGACCGAGTCCATTTTCCAACCGGAGTGGTCGCCCGACGGGCTGCTCCATTTCGTGTCTGATCGCACCGGTTGGTGGAATTTGTACCGGCGCGAACCCGACGGAACCGATACGGCGCTCCATGAGAAGGATGTGGAGTTCGGGCATCCGCAATGGGTGTTCGGGATGCGTCGCTACGCCTTCCTCCCGGACGGTCGCATCGCGGCTGTCTACCAGGAGGATGGGTGGTTCCGTCTCGGTGTGATCGATGATGAGGGGATGCGGACCCTCGATCTGGATCGCACCGATCTCGCACCCTCCATATCGGTTGGCGCCGGAAGGGTGTGGCTCGTGGGCGGTGGACCTTCGCTCCCCGATGCCGTTTTTGGTGTTGACGTAGATACCGGTTCAGTCGAGGTCGTCAAGCAAGGGTTGTCGGTTGATTTCGATCCTGCCTTGTACTCGACCCCTGAGACCATCACGTTCCCGACTACCGATGACGCGGTCGCTCACGCCTTCTATTATCCGCCGAATAACCCGGATTTCGAAGCGCCGGAAGGTGATCTTCCACCGCTGGTGGTGATGTCCCACGGTGGGCCGACCTCTGCGACGACCGCCGGATTCCGACTTGAGAAGCAGTATTGGACGAGCCGGGGCTTCGGAGTGGTCGACGTTAACTATCGAGGCTCAACCGGTTACGGTCGCGCCTATCGCAACGGGCTCGGGGGTCGCTGGGGGATCGTCGACACGGACGATTGCATCGCCGCCGCCAACTTCCTCGTTGACCGAGGCGACGTTGACGCCACCCGATTGGCGATTCGCGGTGGATCCGCTGGCGGGTACACGACGTTGTGTGCTTTGACTTTCCATGATGTCTTTGCCGTCGGCGCTTCCTATTTTGGTGTGGCTGATTGTTCAGCGCTCGCCGAGCACACCCACAAGTTTGAATCCCGATACCTTGACGGTCTGATCGGTCCGTATCCAGCCGCCGAGGCGCTGTACCGGGAGCGATCACCGGTGTATCACACGGACCAGTTGTCGACTCCCATGCTCATCCTGCAGGGCCTCGACGACGAGGTGGTACCGCCTGATCAAGCCGAACAGATGGTGGCGGCACTCAAAGACAAAGGTATTCCGCATGCCTACCTCGCCATCGAGGGCGAAGGGCACGGGTTTCGTGTCGCGGCGAATCAGGTGATGGCACTGGAGTCCGAGTTGTCGTTCTACGCATGGGCGTTCGGGTTCGGGCCGGCCGGGGACATCCCGCCCGTCGAGATCGTTCAGTAACCATGCCAAGGCTGGTCGGAGCCCTTACGACCGCCGTGATCGGGTCTACCGTGTACGGTCTGGCCGTCGATAGCCCATTCGTGTGGATCTACGTTCCGATCACCATCGTGTTGGCCGTAGCGGTGTTCTTTATCCATCGCTCGGTGCAGCTTTCCATGGCGAGCCTGTGGGCGTTGGTTGCCGTGGCGATTGGGAATCTGGCGGGCGGTATCTACCTGGTCGACGGTCAACCGCTGTACGTCAAGCGCCTTCTCGGGGATATCCGCTACGACAAACCGTTCCACACGGTCGCGACGGCCATTGCTGCCTGGGCGGCCTACGAGGTCATTGCCAAATGGGCCACCGGGCGGGCCAGTCGTCCGGCGATTGCGGTGGCCACGGTGCTTGTTGCCGGCGGGCTCGGTGCCCTCGTCGAGGTCATTGAGTTCATCGGGTCCGTTGTGATCGAGAACGCCAACGTCGGCGGCTACGGCGACACCATGCTCGACCTGGTGGTCAACACCGCCGGCGCCATCGCCGCCGTAATCCTCCAAGACCACCGCCACCACGGCCACACCCCGGGTCTTCGAGACCGAAGCCCCGAGGGGAACGACTGAATCTGACCCTGCGGGGGTTGCTACTACGGAGGTCGGTCCCCCCAGCGACCGAAGCGATTGCGCGGTTGTTGCGGGGGTTGCGATTACGGAGGTCGGTCCCCCCAGCGGAACGAAGTGGAGCGTACGGGGGGAAGGCGTGACCTGCGGTCACATTGCAGAACGGCTGCGCCGTTCTGCGGACGGACCGGCTTTGCCGGTCCGCGAAGGGTCCCATCGCCTCTGGCGATGGGTAGGGGGGCTCGTTCCTCTCCGAGCATCCAAGGCAAACCTGGTTCTCCTCTCCGAGCATGCAAACCAACCTGGTTCTCCTCTCCGAGCATGCAACTCGTCTCGGTTCTTCTCTCCGAGCATGCAAGTCAGCTCCGCTTCCAACAACGACACGAACGTGCTGTCTGTGTCGCTTACCCAGCCCCCTTACCTCCGACTTCGCTTCGCTCCGTCGCAGGGACCTTTCCCCCGGGCGGCCCTGCCGGGCCTGGGGGAACCGACAGAGCGTGCTGTCTTTGGCGCTTCACCCAGTCTCCTTACCCGCCGCCTTGCTTCGCGCGTCGGGGCCCTTTCCCCCGGTCGGACCTTCGGTCCTGGGGGAACCGACAGAACGTGCGGTCTGTGTCGCTTAGCCAGCCCCCTTACCTCCGACCTCCGCTTTGCTACGGCCGCAGGAACCTTTCCCCCGGGCGGCCCTACCGGGCCTGGGGGAACCGACAGAGCGTGCTGTCTGTGTCGCTTTGCCAGCCCCCTAACCTCCGACTTCGCTTCGCTCCGTCGCCACGTGACCGAGGTCCCCCCTACCTGAGCGAGGTTCAGGCGACGCCCGACCGGGCCTGGGGCGGGGAAAACGAGCAAGCGGCCCGGAACAGAGGCGGAACCGATAGAGCAGCTAATCGCGCATCTTCAAGATGAGTTGGGGGAGGCCAGAACTGGCATCGATGCGCGGTCCGTGTGGTCTTCGAAACCGCAGCGGCGATAGAACGTCAGGGCTCGTTCGTTGGCCTCGAAGACTTCGACAAATAAGGGATCGTGAAGCGACCTGGCGTGATTCACCATCGCCGCCCCTAGGCCTGAACTCTGATGGTCGGGATGGGTGAACAGGCCGCCAATGAGGTCATCGAGTATTGCCAAGAAAGCCCGGATCTCGCCGTTGGCCTCGACCACCCACACCTCCGCCGACGGAAGGAGATCTCGGATTGCTGGTTTCATTGCACGCCAATGGCGCTCTGGTAAGAACGATTGGCCGGTAATCGTCGACGCAAGCCAGACCTGGATTACGGCCTCTTCATCGGCCGCCTCGTATGGTCGGATGAAGTGGGTGTCGCCGGGGATGCGATCGACCTCCCATCGCCTAGTAGTTGGCGAGTTTTCGGATGGCCGCTTCGATCTTGGCGGGGTTCGGACGGTAGGCGTCTTCTAGTGGGGGGCTGAAGGGGACCGGGGTGTCTAGTCCGCCGATGCGAATGATGGGTGCGTCGAGGGACTCGAAGGCTTCTTCGGCGATGAGGGCGGCGACCTCGGCACCGACGCCGACCATACGGTTGGCGGCGTGGACGACGATCACCTTTCCCGTCTTCGTTGCCGTCTCGAGGATGGCTTCGGTATCGAGGGGTTTCAGGGTTCGTAGGTCGAGAACCTCCACGTCAATGCCGTCGTTGGCGACGAGGTCGGCAGCTTCGAGCGCCGTATGCACCTGGGTTCCGTAGGCGATGACCGTCACGTCGGTGCCAGGTCGACGAACGGCAGCTTTTCCGATCTCCGAGACGTACCCGCCACCCGGGACCTGACCCTTGATCGATCGATAGAGCGGCTTCGCTTCGAAATAGATGACCGGATTGTCATCGCGGATCGCCGCGGCCAGGAGTCCCTTGGCGTCGGCCGGCGTTGATGGGGCAACGACCTTGAGGCCCGGTGTGTGCACGAACCATGCTTCCGGGTTCTGGCTGTGGAACGGTCCCGATCGGATCCCACCGTCCGAAGGTGCCCGAATCACCCATGGAATTTTGCCGATGCCCCGGTAGTGCGACGTGGCGGCGAACTGAACGATTGAATCGAAGCCCGATGAGATGAAGTCGGCGAACTGCATCTCGACGACCGGTCGTAGACCCATCAAGGCCATCCCGTTGGCCATCCCGGTAAATGACAGTTCGGCAATCGGAGTGTTGATGACTCGTCGGTCTCCGAACTTGGCGGCGAGACCTTTGGTGGCTTTGAATGCACCGCCGAACTCTCCCCCGACATCCTCGCCCATGACGAGCACGTTCTCGTCGCGATCCATTTCGACGAATAGGGCTTCCGTGATGGCCTCGAGGTACGTGAGGGTCCGATCGTCAGCTGTCCGGTGGGCGGTGTTGGTGAATCCGAAGTTGTCGCTCATGCGTAGACCCGTTGACCGACAGATGCGGGATTCGGTAGGGGAGCCGCTTCGGCGACGCGAACGGCTTCGGCGATTTCGACAGCCGCTTGCTTGTCGAGTGCGGTCAAGTCCGCTTCAGGTATCCCGCTCTCGATGAGGCGAGCTCGGAAAGTGAGGACCGGATCGCGCTTCTGCCACTCAGCCAGCAAAGCTTCGGGGACATATTCGGCACCATCATGAATGGCGTGCCCGAGCATGCGCATCGTGCGCGCCTCGATAACCGAAGGTCCACCGCCTGATCGGGCACGTTCAACCGCCTCGGTGGCAACGTCGTAGACGGCCTCGACGTCGTTGCCGTCAACGGTCACCGCGGAAAGCCCGTAGCCGGGTAACCGTCCGGCGATGTCGGTCAGTTTCATCTGCTGGCTCAAGGGAGTGGAATAGGCGTACTGGTTGTTCTCGATGATGAGCACAAACGGAGCGTCATACAGCGCCGCCATATTCAGTGACTCATGAAACGCACCAGAACAGGATCCGCCGTCTCCCACGAAGGTCATCGCGACTCGGGGCTCATCTCGGTACCTGAATGCCATGGCAGCTCCGAGGGCCGTCGGGATGGCCTGAGGAATGTGCGAGATGAACCCGATGATGTTCAGATCGAGGTCACCCAGGCCATGCAGGTTGGAGTCTCGACCCCTGCTCACCCCCATTTCTCGGCCGAGGAGGTTGCCGAATATGCGCTCCGGCGTCATGCCGCGCAACAGATACGTACCTAGATCACGGTGCATGGGAGCGACTACGTCGTCGGGACCTAGGGCCAGACCCGCACCGACCGAGACGGCTTCATGTCCTCGTTCGGAAAACGTCCCGCCGATGCCGCGACCCTGCTTCCACATCGCCACCATGGTCTCGTCGAAGGTGCGGGTCAGAGTCATCCATCGATAGGCGGCGCGCCGGGTGGTTTCGTTCATTGCCATCGAATCTACCCGGACAAGTCCGCCGGTCGCCGCCATGGCGGAGGAGAATGGCCGGCTAGGGCGCAAATCCGGTGAGGAAGGAACTCAGGTTGTCACCGAGGTCGTCGGTGAGGTAGCCGCCTTCTTGCACCAGGACGGTTGGCAGGTCCAAAGCGGCGATTCGATTGGCGATTCGGCCGAACCCCTCGGTAGTGATCTTCATGCCCTGAAACGGGTCGCCCACGTGGGCGTCAAGGCCGAGCGCCACCACCAGCGCACCCGGGTCGAATGCGACGATTCGATCGAAAGCGTCCTGGAGGGCCGCCAGGTACTCCTCATCGCCGGTGCCGCGGGTGAGGGGCAGGTTGAGATTGGCCCCCAATCCAGAGCCTTCCCCTTGCTCGGCGGCGTAACCCCAAAAGAACGGATAGAACCGCACCGGATCAGCGTGCAAGGAGATCGTAAGGACGTCGTTGCGTTCGTAGAAGATGTTCTGGGTGCCGTTGCCGTGATGTACGTCGATGTCGAGGATGGCCACCCGCGCATGCTCGGAGCGCAGTACTTGGGCGGCGATCGCCGAGTTGTTCAAGTAGCAGAACCCGCCAGCCTGATCCCGCATGGCGTGGTGGCCCGGGGGACGGGCGAGCGCATAGACAGCGTCCGAACCGTCGAGAACTTCGTAGGCGGCGTGGATGGCGCTGTTGGCGCTCCACAGGGCGCTGGCCCAGGTGTCAGCGCCGATCGGTGCCGCTCCGTCATAGACGTGATAGCCGACCTGGCCCACGGCCGAAGCGGGATAGCCGAAGTCCCGCCGGTCGGGGTGGATGTTTGGAATGACGTCCTCGGAAGCGCCCGGGATGCGCTGCCAACGGGTATAGATGTGTTCAAGAAAGTGCAGGTACTCAGCCGAATGGACCGCCGCGATCGGTTCGAGTCCATGGTCAGTGGGGCGTTGAGGGGTCAGTCCGCTGCCGATGGCGGCAGCCAGCAATCGCTCTGCTCGTTCCGGTACCTCCGGATTGGCCTCCGTTGCTCCTGAGGAAAGGATCTCCTTTGGCTGGTGACGGTTCTGTTCATCGGCAAATATTACGTTCATTTGGCGCCTGCCAACCGGGCGAAAGCCGGACCGTCCGCTTCAAATAGCCGTTCCTCGTCGGCCGGGCTGAGACCGATCTCCTCATAAAACCCCATGGCGTGGTGATTGTCGGTCGCCACCGACAGCCGGAGGTGAGTAGCGCCATCGAGTGATGCCCGCCGGGCGGTTTCGGCGATCAGTCGGCGGCCCAATCCTGATCCTCGCTCGTCATCGGTTACGACGAGGTCCTGCACGTAGACACCCCGTTCGCCGCGCCAGGATGAGAACGTGTAAAAGAACAGCGACAGGCCGATCGGTTGGCCCGCTCGTTCGGCGATCAGCGCATAGAACGCCGGTGGATCTTCGAAGCCCATGGAGAGATAGTCGGCGGGTTTGCTGGTAACCAGTTCTGGATGACCGGTCGACCATGCCAGGTGAGTGATGAGGTCGAAGATGTCATCAGCATCGGAGGCCACCGCGGGCCGGATTTCGAGGTCGTCTCCTGTAAAGAGGTTGTCCGTCAAAAGTTCACCTGGTCGGCGCCCTTCAATCGCAGCATCTGTCGGGCTTCGGTCGGCGAGGCGATCTCGTAGCCGAGTTCTTCGAGGATGGTACGGATCTTGGTGACCTGTTCGGCGTTGCTGGTAGCGAGCTTGCCACGACTAATCAGAAGACTGTCTTCAAGTCCGACCCGGACGTTGCCGCCCAGGATGGCCCCGATCGTGGCGAGGGGGATCTGCATGCGTCCAGCCGACAGGACAGAGAACTGGTAGTTGTCACCTAGAAGTCGGTCGGCGGTGGCTTTCATATGCATCAGATTCTCGGGGTGAGCGTCGATCCCTCCTAGGACGCCGAGAACAAACTGGACAAAAACGGGCTTGTTGACCAGCCCCTCCTTCAGGTAGAAAGCCAGCGTTTGGATCTGGCCGACGTCGTAACACTCGAACTCGAATCTGGTTCCGTGCTGATTGCCGAGTAGGTCGAAGATCGTTTCGATGTCAGCGAACGTGTTCTTGAAGACGACTTCTTTGGTGGCGTCGAGCAGCTTGGGTTCCCAATCGAACTTCCACTCCGAATACCGTTCTTTCATCGGGAACAACCCGAAGTTCATGGAACCCATATTCAAGGACGCCATTTCGGGCCGGGCCATAAGCGGAGCGGCGAGCCGTTCCTCAAGCGTCATGAGTGAGCTCCCACCCGTCGTGATGTTGATCACGGCATCGCACTGCTCTTTGATGCGGGGCAGAAATTGCATGAACACGTCGGGGTCGGCGGTTGGCTGGCCGGTCTCAGGATTCCGGGCGTGCAGGTGCAAGATGGCAGCGCCGGCGTCGGCAGCCGCAACCGCCTGTGCCGTGATTTCCTCGGGGGTGATCGGCAAGTGCGGGCTCATCGTTGGCGTGTGAATGGAGCCGGTGACTGCGCACGTGATGATTACTTTTTCCGCCATTGGTCAGCTCCGATTCACGGGTAGGCCGGCTGCGTCGGCAAAGGCATCCAGGCTCTCTACCAAAAGGTCGATGATTTCGCCTAGCTGTTCGTCGGTGACGATGAGCGGCGGACAGACCATGAAGTGATCGCCGATGGTCCCACCTCTGGTTCGGCGCGAATAAATGATCAGGCCCCGCTGATATGCCTCTTCCACGAGGGCGGTGTGCGCCGCCAGCCCCGGGGGGAGCGGTTCCATGGTCTGACGGTCCGCGACGAGTTCGAACGCCAACAACAAACCCTTACCGCGCACGTCGCCGATAAAGGGATAACGATCCATCAGTGACGTGAGCATCCCTTGGAGTTTGGTGCCCTGGTCGGCGGCGTTCTGGATCAAGTCGTTCTCGATGAGTTCATGGAGGACCGCCAGGCCCGCTGAGCAGGCGAGCGGGTTGCCTGAGTAGGTGTAGCCATGAGCGAACCCGCCGTTGGCCATAACCGCTTCGACGATCTTACGGTCGGCGGCCATCGCGCCCAGGGGTGCGTAGCCGGCCCCGAAACCCTTGGCGAGCGCAACGATGTCGGGCCGGAGGTCCCAGTGTTCGCTTGCCAGGAATCGGCCGGTTCGGCCGGCACCGGTCATGACTTCGTCAGCGATCAACAGGACCCCGAACTCCCGGCAGATCTCCTGAACTCGTCGGTACCAGGAATCGGGAGCGACCAGGGCGCCGGTAGACGCTCCTCCCACCGGTTCCATTATGAAGGCCAATACCGTCTCCGGTCCTTGGCGCAGGATCTCATCCTTCAGCATTTCTGCGTAGCGCAGCCCACGTTCTTCATGAGTCAGGTCATCGTGGTCGAGGTAACACGTAGCTGCAGGGACCTTGGGCATAACCCGGATCATGTCCCCGAACGGCTCTACAAACTGGTGCATTCCGGTGATGGCCACCGCGCCGAGCGTTGACCCGTGATAGGAGGGAAACAGAGATATCACTTTCCATCGCTCGCGTTCGCCAGTGGCGAGAGCGTATTGCCTGGCCAGTTTGAGGCAGCTTTCAATCGTCTCGGATCCGCCTGAGGTGAAGAAGATTCGGTCCAATCCCTCGGGCATCAACGAGGCGGTCAGCGAGGCAAGTGACTCGGCTGCCTCGTTTACGAAATGGGTGCGGTAGGCGAAGGTGGCGGCATCCATCTGCCGCTTCATGGCGGCCAGCACTTGAGGGTTTGAATGGCCGATATTGGATACCATCGGACCGCTCGATGCATCGATGTATCGCTTGCCGCTCACATCCCACAGGTAGATGCCTTCCGAGTGATCTACGGTGGGTCGACGGTTCTCTGCTTGATAGAAGAGATGACTCTCGGTTGCTCGGTCAGTCCCCGTCATCCTGCGCGTTAACCGTCTTTCTTGATGAGCGCTGTCAGAGCAGAACTATACGCCAGCCGGGACGCGAGATGAGGGTCTGCCGGAGGAGGCGATTGCGGCGTAGGATCGCTGAGGCGGCGGATCAGGAGGTCATCGCTGATGGACCAGCAACTCGTGAAACATCCAGTTGTGCGTGAAACAGTCGGACACCTTCGATGAGGACACCGGTCGTCTATTCGCCGGATCATGCCTCACACGATGCCGACACCGGCACCTGGGTTGGCGTCATCATTCCCAGCGAAGAAGTCCCCGCCCGGATCGAAACCATCGTCGCAACGCTCCGAGCCTCCGGGCGCGAGGTCGTGCCGGCGGTGTCCCATGATGACTCGGTCCTCAAAGCGGTCCACGATGCTGACTTTGTCGAATATCTGCGCGGCGCCTACGAGCACTGGGTGGCCTGGGGATACTTGGACGATCCGGGCCAGCCCCAAGTAACCGCCTACGCCTTCCCGACCGAGCGCTTTCTCGCGCCGCATCCGCTCCGCCTTCCCACTTCGCCCGGGGCACTGGCGGGGGTCTATGCGATGGACACGATGACTCAGATTGGCAAAGGAACGTTTGCGGGGGCGCGGGCGGCGGTCGACGCGGCTCAGACTGCCGCTGACTTGATCATTGCGGATTCCTCGTCGGCCTATGCCGCATGTCGGCCCCCGGGACATCACGCCGGTGCGGGTTTCTTCGGTGGTTCCTGCTACTTGAACAATGCGGCTGTGGCCGCTCAAACCCTGCACGATGCCGGACTGGGGCGGGTCGCCATCATCGACCTCGATGCCCACCACGGGAACGGGACCCAGCAGATCTTTTATGAGCGCCCTGATGTCCTCTACTGCTCCGTTCATGTCGATCCTGCCCACGGCTGGTTTCCGCACTTTGTCGGTCACGCCGACGAGACCGGGTCGGGGGATGGGCACGGTGCGAATCTCAATGTCCCGATCGAGCCAGGACAAGGCGATGAGGCGTGGTTGGAGGGCGTCGACGCCATCATTGATTTCACTCGGACCGGTGAAGCGGTGGCGTTGGTCGTGTCGCTCGGGGTAGATGCCGCCATTTCGGACCCAGAAAGTCCACTTCAGATCACCGAAGCGGGCTTCTTCAAGGCTGGTGAACGGGTAGGTTCCCTCGGACTGCCAACTGTTTTCATCCAGGAAGGCGGCTACGACCTGGCCACATTGGGCGCACTGGTTCAAGCGACGCTCGACGGATTTGATGATGCGAGAGGACTCTGAACAATGACGGATGATCAACAGAGCCGGTGGGTCGGCAAAGAAGAGCACGGTGGCGTTCCGAGCCTCGTTCGCCCTGACCGGCCCAAGTCCAGGCATTGGAGTCTTGATGCGATCGCAGCTGTCGGGCGACCGCACGATCCGGTCGTGTCACCTGATGGGCAGTTCGTGTCCGTGGTTTTCGATCGGGATACGTCCGATATGTGGATCGTCCCGCTCGCAGATGGGCGTCCGTACCAGCTGACTACCGGACGTGAACCGGCCGCCTACTGGGAAGACGACCCGGCCACCTGGTCTCCCGACGGTGAACGTATCGCCTATACCGCGGATGGTTCGGTTTGGATCGTGCCGGTCGTCGGTGGCCTGCCGACCAAGATTGGCGCCGGTTCGTCGCCGCTGTGGATCAGCGATACCGAGGTGGTGTTGATCGTTGAGCGCGATGATGAGAGCCGGCTGGCCAGAACGAACGTCACCGACCCATGGCCGGTAGCGATTACCGAACCTGGTCAGAACGTTGCCGGCGTATCCGTGTCGACGACGCATGGCGTGGTCCTCTACGTGAATTATCGGAAGGACGACCTGCAGAACAGCGAAATCTGGGCGCTCGATCTGGCAACTGGGGAATCAGAACGGTTGACCGACGAACCGGGGATGCACGACCAGGGTCCTCGCCTTTCACCCGACGGTTTGGCTGTCGCGTTCACGTCCGAACGAAGTGGTTGGAACGAGATCCACCTGGTCAGCCGCGATGGCACAACCTCGAAAATGGTCACGTCCGATGAAGCGGACTTTTCAAGCCTGGACTGGAGTCCTGACGGCGGGCACCTAGTCGCGGCCCGAACCAAACATGGCGTGTGCGATCTGGTCACGGTTGCGGTGGGCTCTGGGGAAGTCGAGGTTCTGGCGCCTGGCGGGGAGTGGACCGGATCCCAGTGGGGCATCGGTGGCATCGTGGGGATCCATGAAAGTCACGTGGTGCCACCTCGGCTTGTGCACGTTTCGACCGATGGAACCATCCGGACCCTTCTTGACTCGGTTCCGGCGTCCATCCGGGTGGCTCCATGCGTGCCATACGAAGACGTTCGATATGCATCGCTCGACGGAACCGAGATCCACGGCTTCCTGTTTCGTCCGCCCGGTGCGGACCGTGCTCCTGTCGTGGTCTATCCGCATGGCGGGCCAACCTCGGCCTACACCGACGCCTGGGATGGCCACGCCCAGTACTTCGTCGACAAGGGGTACGGCTGGTTTGCCATTAACTTTCGGGGCAGTACTGGCTACGGGCGAGACTTCGAAAGAGCCAACCATGGAGTATGGGGGGTTGCCGACACCGACGACTGCCTCGCCGCTGCCGACTACCTCCGCACGCTCGACTGGGTCGATCCGGCCCGCCTGGCGATATTCGGTGCAAGTTATGGGTCATATATGGCGCTCGCCTCGCTGGCGCGTGACCCCGAACATCGATTCGCTTGTGGAGTAGCCAAATACGGGGATTCGGATATCGCCACCTCTTGGGCGCAGGGCGACCGTGGCGGACGAGAAGACCTGGAACGAATGATGGGTAGGCCAGCCGACAATCGGCAGGCGTATCGCGTCGGATCTCCGCTTTCGATGGTTGCTCAGATCGACCGTCCGATCCTGGTGGCGCATGGCGAACAGGACGATCGGGTGCACCCTGATCAATCGACGCAACTCGTCGACGAACTGCGCCGCCTCGACAAGACGTTTGAGTACGTCACCTATCCAACCGAAGGGCACGGACTGCTTCGGGCCGGCCCCCAGATCCACTTCTATGAGCGCCTCGAACGTTTCCTCGACTGGTATCTGATGTGAGTCAGCCTTCCGAGAAAAGGCGATTGCGCGACATCGGCGTGGTTATTGGCCGGATCCCGACCGGACCACTCAACGCGATCACCGACGTTCCTGGCGTCTGGGTGGGACATGAAACGGTCATTTTGGACGATCCCAATGTCGTGCGGTCAGGTGTCACCATGATCGTTCCCAGGGAAGGTGAGATCTGGTCTGACTTTGCCTATTGCGGTACGGCGATCCTCAACGGCAACGGCGAGATGACCGGAATGCCGTGGATGGATGAGTCCGGGATGCTGGGAACGCCGATCGGTATCACCAACACGCATCAGGTAGGCATGGTTCGAGATGCTCTGGTTCGCCACCTTGCAGAACATGATCTTGAAAGGAGTTTCTTCCTGCCGGTGGTTGCCGAAACCGACGACAGTCATCTCAACGACTCGGACTCGTTTCCGCTCACCGAGGCGCATGCTGCCGCCGCGCTGGCCAATGCCGGTCCTGGACCGGTCGCAGAAGGCAACGTAGGTGGAGGCACCGGGATGGTCTGTCACGAGTTCAAAGGCGGGATCGGGACATCGTCTCGAGTGGTGGAGGTAGCTGGCGAGCTGTTCACTGTCGGCGTTCTCGTTCAGGCCAACTACGGGATCCGTGGCGACCTGCGGATTGATGGCTTCCCGCTCGGACGTCATCTCGGTTTCGATGTGGTTCCCTCGGCGTGGGATGGCGAGGATCAACGCGAGAGTGATGGGTCGATCATCGTCGTC
This sequence comes from uncultured Acidimicrobiia bacterium, assembly GCA_963847455.1. Lineage (GTDB taxonomy): Bacteria > Actinomycetota > Acidimicrobiia > Spongiisociales > JAENVV01 > JAENVV01. Next base: position 149,191 of record CAWKAG010000042.1, on the reverse strand, counting down.
ATCGCTACCAACGCTCCACTGCTGGCCGACCAATGTCGTCGTTTGGCGAGGCGGGCGACCGTCGGACTGGCGCGGGCGGGTGGTTATGGTCACGACTCGTCGGGCGACATCTTTGTGGCGTTTGCGACCGGCAACCATCTTCCGGTCGGGGAGAAGATCCACACAGTCAGAACCGTGCATCATGACCAGATGACCCCGTTCATCAGGGCCGCCGCCGATGCCACCGAAGAGTCCATTCTCAATGCCCTGTGCGCGGCGGAAACGATGACGGGTTTTGCCGGTCGGACCGCGCATGGGCTGCCGTTGGATCGGGTTGAGGCACTACTCGGGGAATGGGTCTGACGGCTTCCTCGCGCAGCCGATTATTGGTCCAAAATATCGGGCCCTTTTTGGCGTCACCGGTCCCTGATTCGGGATAGGTTTTCGCTTGACAACTCACCGGAGGTTCGCCCATGAGACGCACGGCCGTCTTTATCCTGTTCGCTCTCTTCGGGGCCGTAATTGCCCCGGCTGCCTTCGCCCAGGAGGACGCTGGAGTCGTCCTCCGGATCGGGCTCACTCAAGACTGGGAAACACTGAACCCGACGGCTGGCTTCGCCGTCAGCGAGTACGAAATCTGGAACGTGCACTACGCCACGTTGACCGACAAAGCCGCGGATGATTTTGCTCCGATCGGCGGCCTGGCTGAATCGTGGGTCGCTTCGAACGATGGGTTGACGTACACCTACACGCTGCGGGAGGGCCTGAAATGGTCGGACGGCGAACCGCTTACCGCCGAAGACGTGGCCTGGAACGTGAACACGTCGCGGGACCAAGAGTGGGACAACATGTTGTCGACCGTCATCAATCTCGACGCCACAGTGATCGATGATCGGACGGTTGAGATCACCTCATCGGTGCCCGATCCCAAGCTGCCCAATATGGACATCTATCTGGTGCCGAAGCATGTCTGGGAGTCGATCGCTACTGACTACGACGCTACCGTCGAGTATGACGGTCTGGACGGCGTGGGCAGCGGTCCGTTCGTGATTACCGAATTCACCAAGGGCCAGTCGGTCGTGATGGTTGCCAACCCGAACTATTGGGGGTGGGAGGGTGAGACCCCGCCGATTGACCGGCTCATTTTTCAGACCTTCGCCAATCCGGACGCCATGGTGGCCGCTCTGCAACAAGGGGAGCTCGATGCGATTCACGGGTTCCCCGCTGGATCGGCGGCCACGCTGGAGGCTGACCCCAACATCGAGGTGGTAGCCGGCCGCCAGGGTGGGTTTGACGAGATTGCCATAAACGGAGGCGCCGTGGTCGGGCAGCCGCATCCGGCGTTGCTCGACCTGGAAGTGCGTCGGGCCGTCAGCTTCGCGATTGACAAGGAAGCGGTGATCGAGGACCTGTGGTTCGGTCTGGCGGGGCCACTCGAGACGATGAGTCCCGGGGCGGACGAGGCCAAGTGGATCCCCGAAATCCCCGCTGACAAGGCGTTCACCTACGACCCGGATCGCGCCAACCAGATTCTTGATGATGCCGGCTATCTCGACACCGACGGTGATGGAATTCGGGAGATGCCAGACGGAACCAACCCGATCATCCTTCGCCATGCGGTGAACACCGACGGCGACCTGGCTGGTCCCATCGGCGAACTGTTCACGGGCTGGATGGAGGCTATTGGAATCGGCGTCGAACTGGCTTCGTACGACCAGGATGCGCTGTTCGGAGTGATCGTCGAGGGCGACTACGACACGTTCTTCTGGGGATGGGTGCCGTTCGTTGATCCCGACCCGATGTTGTCGTACTTCACCGAAGCCGAACTCGAGTCCTACAACGATGCCAACTGGACCGACCCGCGTTTCGAGGAGCTATATCTCGAGCAGAAGGTCGAGCTCGATCCGCAGCGAAGAGTTGACATCGTGCATGAGATGTTGACGATCCTCCACGATGCGGCGGTCTATATCCCGATGTACCTCGGGCCGGATCTGCAGGCATATCGGACCGACACCTTTGAGGGCTGGGTTCGACAACCGGCTGATGTCGGCCCGGTCATGTTCTCGAACTCGTCGCCGAGCTACCGATTGCTGCGCCCGGTGGGATCCGACGCTGCCGGCGGATCAAGCGATGGAACCAACTGGGTGCTCATCGGCGGTCTGGCGGCCATCGTTGTCGTGGGCGGCGCCTTGGTCGTCACGAGAAGGAAATCAACCGCCGACGATCGAGAATAGGTGCTCGCGACCGAACAACCTGAAAGTCGGGGGCGCACCCGCTTCATCTTGAAAAAGGTGCTGGGTTCGCTCCTGACTCTCGTGTTCGTTCTGGTGTTCAACTTCGTCCTGTTCCGGATCGTCCAGTCTGATCCGATCGGTTCGCTGTTCAGAGGAAGAAATGTTCCGGCGGCGAAGATCGCCGACCTTCGGACGGCTTTTGGGCTTGACGAGTCGCTTTGGGTTCAGTTCTGGGCCTATGTTCGCCAGACGTTTCAACTGAACTTTGGGATCTCGTATCAAAGCCGTCAGCCGGTATGGGACGAGATCGTCTCAGCAATCCCGGCCACCGTGGCCCTGGTCGGGATCTCGGCGGTGTTTTCGGCCGTGATCGGAACGATCGGTGGAGTCATCGCCGCCTGGCGACGGAACACCTGGAAAGACCACGCGATCACGTCAGGGACCATGGTGTTCTATTCGATGCCAGATTTCTGGCTCGGCATGATCCTTCTCGTTGGATTTGCCGTTGTGCTTGGCTGGTTCCCGGTTGGGGGGATGTCCGACGCCGGCTCGACTGCCACCGGAATGGCGCTCCTGCTTGACCGACTCCATCACATCTTCTTGCCGGCACTCACGCTCACCCTCGCCTATCTCGGTGAGTACGCGCTTGTAACGCGTAGTTCGCTGCTCGACGTCATGGGCGAGGACTATCTCACGGTCGCCCGGGCCAAGGGGCTGCGTGATGTCGTGGTTCGGAACCGTCACGCCGTTCCGAATGCCCTCCTTCCGGTGGTCACCCTGACGGCTATCAATTTCGGCTTCGTCCTGTCCGGAGCGATCGCGGTTGAAGCAGTTTTCTCGTGGCCGGGGCTCGGCAAGGCGACCGCCGACGCGATTCGGGGACCCGACCTTCCGATGCTCCAGGGCTTATTTCTGTTGTTCAGTGCGGCCGTCATCTTCTTCAATTTGCTCGCCGACATCGCCTACGCCTGGCTCGATCCGCGAGTGGAGGGGGCATGACCAGCCTGGCGATGCGGAGACGGAGGGCCACTGCGGGGCGGGTCCTTACGCAGTTTCGGAATTCCAAGCCGGGACTGATCGGATTCTCTGTCCTGATGCTCTTCGTGGTCGTAGCCCTCGCCGCTCCGCTTCTTGCTGACGTTCGCGAACTGAATCCGGTCTTCGCCCGGGCGAACGGTAACCCACAGTGGGCTTCGCCTGGCGAGTTTGGAGCGCTCGGCACCGACCATTTGCGACGGTCGGTTTGGGTTCAGTTTGTGTGGGGTTCGCGGGTCAGCCTCTTCGTTGGCCTGGCAGCAACGATTCTGACGATTTCGATTGGCTCGGTGGTCGGGATCGTTTCGGGGTTCGTCGGCGGTCGCCTGGATGCTTTCCTGATGCGCATCACCGAATGGTTTCTTGTCATCCCGTTCCTGCCACTGGCGATCGTGCTGGCATCGATCCTGGGTCGGAACGTCTGGAACATCATTCTTGTGATTGGAGTGACGTCGTGGCCATCCACCGCCCGGTTGCTGAGGGCTCAGGTCCTGACGGTCAAACAGCGATTGTTTGTCGACCGGTCGCGCTCGCTGGGCGCAGGGAACGGTCACCTGGTCGCCCGGCACATCTTGCCGAATGTCAGTGGTTTGATTCTGGCCAACGCCACCCTGGCAGTGCCGATCTCGATCCTGACCGAAACCACGCTGTCTTTTCTTGGCCTGGGAGATCCGTCGTCACCCTCGTGGGGCAAGACGCTCGAAGAAGCCTTCGTCAACGGAGCCATGGTGCGCAATGCCTGGTGGTATTTCCTCCCCGCCGGCCTCGGCATCCTGATAGTGGTTCTGGCGTTCACCCTCATCGGTCGAACGCTCGAGGAAATCGCCGACCCACGTTTGGGGCAATCCCGATGAACCAGCCAGTCCTGTCCGTCAAAGACCTGGCAATCACCTATCACTCGGCGTCCGGTCCCGTACCGGCGGTTCGAGGCGTTTCATTCGATCTGGCGGTCGGCGATTCGTTGGGACTGGCCGGCGAGTCCGGGTGTGGGAAGTCGACGCTCGCCAATGCGCTGCTTCGTCTACTGCCAGAAAGCACCACCACGTCGGGTGAGGTGATGATCGACGGTCAGGATCTCTTTGCTTTGTCGCCCGGTGGTCTCCGTGCCGTGAGATGGACGACCGGGGCCATCGTCTTCCAGGGTGCCCTCCATGCGCTGAATCCGGTCCAAACCGCCGGCCGTCAGGTTCGAGAGCCGATGCTTATCCATGACACCGTTGGGTCCGAAGATGAGGCCCGGGTGCGCAGCCGCCAGCTATTTGAACGGGTCGGGCTACCCGCCAACCAATTGGACGCCTATCCCCATCAGTTGTCCGGCGGGCAACGACAGCGAGTTCTTATTGCGATGGCGCTGGCGTGCGATCCCCAGCTCCTCATTGCCGACGAACCGACCACGGCGCTCGACCTTATGGTTCAAGCCCAGGTGCTGGCGCTCATCGCTGAATTGCGCCGAGAGAGCTCGCTGAGTCTGATCTTCATTACTCATGATCTTTCGGTCCTCACCTACGTGGCTGACCGCTTGGCCATCATGTATGCCGGGAAGATCGTCGAGGAGGGTCCCAGCCTCTCCGTCTTTCAGAACGCCACTCATCCCTACACCCGGGCGCTGGCTGCGGCTTTTCCAACGATCGGTGACCAAACCTCCCGCATGGCGCCGTCGGGCCTGGCCGGCGATCCGCCAACTCCAGGCGCACTCCCGTCGGGCTGTCCGTTTCATCCCAGATGTCCGCTGGCCGAGGATAGGTGCCAGACGGGCGAGCCTGACCTGCGCCCGTCGGCACCAGGTCAACGAGCTGCGTGCGTGCTGGTATGAGCACCATCGTTTCCCTTCGCGACGTGCATGTGCACTTCGGAGCTTCGCGGGCCGTTGATGGGGTTTCTGTTGACGTCAAGCCGGGTGAAGTACTTGCACTGGTGGGCGAGTCCGGTTCGGGCAAGACGACGCTGATCCGGGCCGTGCAGGGTCTGCAACGAGTGACCTCCGGGGAGATCACTTACGCGTCCTCGGCTGAGCCAGGGGCCGAGCCAGGGGGCGGGCGGGGTCGAGGCAACCGCGGCGTCCAGATGATTTTTCAGGACCCGACCGGTGCGCTCAATCCTCGTCAGACGATCTATGAGATCGTCGCGGAAGGTCTGCGCATACGAAAGGAATCTCCCAATGAAGCTGAGCGGGTCGGCCGCGCCCTGTCCCGGGCAGGCTTGCGCCCACCTGAACGCTTCTTCCCGATGTACCCCCACCAGATCTCGGGTGGTCAGCGCCAGCGGGTCGTGATCGCCGGGGCGATGGTGATGGAGCCAGATCTGCTGTTGGCAGATGAGCCGGTGGCCAGCCTTGACGCGTCAATTCGCGGCGAGATACTCGCCTTGATGCTCGAACTGGTCGAGGAGACAGGCCTATCGATCCTCGTCGTGACCCATGACCTGGGGCTGGCCTGGAACATTGCCGACCGGGTGGCGGTCATGTACCTGGGCCGGATCGTCGAGCTGGGCCCGACCGAACAGATCCTCGGAGAACCGAGGCACCCCTATACGCGTGCCCTGCTGTCGGTGGTCCCTGAGACGGCCCGGATGGAACAGCAGATTCTCATCGGGGAGATTCCGGATTCACGCCGGATCCCCGTCGGTTGCCGTTTCCATCCTCGCTGCCCACTTCTGCAATCCGGAACGCTACCTGCCGGGGTGGCCGGCCGTTGCACCACGGAGGACCCCGGACCAGTTGATATGAACGCGGACTCGGCGGCAGCCTGCTGGGCGGTGACGTAGCTCGCTGTCTCTCGGGTCTATTGCTCGTCAGGCCCACTGGCGGGGGATGTGTTCGGTCCAGGTCTTGTCGAAGACGGACAAGCCATTGTGGGTGGCCGACAAACGGATCTCGACTTTGAAGTCTTCTCTCCCTTCGATGTGCAGCGAGCCAGTAGTAGTGACGTCCCAACCGGGGCGGGAGAGCCCGAGGTCGGACCGGGAGTGAACGGCCGTGGATCCAGGGTCATCGTCGGCGACGGTCACTTCCCACGCTTGGTCGGATCGGTATGTCAGATCATTGCGGTCGGGCTGGAACTGCGTGCTCCGCACCTGCCTCCGGAAAGTCGTTTGTCCGGCAGCGGCATCGACGCGCCAGTCGTCCTCATCGACGAGAAACTCGACGGGAGCCGTGGGAGGGTCGTTGGCGGGCGGGACGACGAGCGGATCGGAAGCGAAAGGGACGGTGGGGATAACGAGTCGCGATTCCCCCGGGGCAACGGTGATGGCGAATTTGGTGTGAGGCGGCCAAACGATCGGGAAGTCAGCTCCGGCAATGGCGAGGCGAATTCGTGACCCGGCTGGCACGATGGCCGACGTAGCCCTGAGCGCGAGCTTCACGGTCATCTCCTGATTCGGGATCGGAGCTTCAGGATCCGACAAAGTCCTGGGGAAGTTCAAGTTGCGGTTTCCTCGACAGATCAAGTGAGACGCACCGTCCTGGTCGACGATCAGGAGTCTCGCTGCTACGAGACCAAACGGACGGTCCGTCGAGATTCGAAGTTCGACTTCGGGCGCGCCAAGAATCTCAACCGGGTAGGCAAGCGGCTCCGTTGTGAAGGTCATGGATGCCCCGTCGTCGGCGCCTGCGTCGGTGCTCGCTATGCCAGATCGATCCCAGGCAGGAGCATGTCTGCCAACCCACTGCGGGCCATCCCACGTCGTCCGGTCACCGTTGAGATCTCCGAGCATCATCTCCAACGGCACCGCGTTGGGGGGAGGCCAGGCGGGTTCCGTTCGCCAATGCCCGGCCACCACATCTGCGTCGTAGGGTGGGTCGGTCCGAACAAAGGTCGTGACGGGTGCCATGTCCATTACCCGGTTGTTGTCACCTCTCAGGTGGTGACCGAACCACCTGGCCATGAGGTCGAGGTGATCGAGGGTCGGCTGAGGCACGCCGGTGGCTGGTCGGTGGTGTCCCCAGGGTCCAATCACGGTACGGGTAGGACATTCGAGATGTTGTGCCATGGCCAGCATGCCATCGACGTACCCGTCGAGCCATCCCCCGATGAGCAACGTGGGGCACTGAATGGACGCATAGTCGGCGCACGGCGAGCCGTGGATCCAGTACTCGTCGCGGCGCTGATGCTTCAGCCATTCCAACGGCCATTGGGGGGTCTGTTCCAACCGTTTCATCCACTCGTCGAACCACCCGTCCCCACAAATGTCCGGGTCGGGAGGGAGCGCATTCGACGAGATCATCGACGGTGGCCAATCCACCTGCTCGGCGGCGTGCAGCGATCCGCCGACGTAGTGTACGTCGCAGGCGAATCGGTCGTGGGTGGCGTGCAACGCGGCGATGGCTTTGAGATGGGGCGGGCGGCGCATCGCGGTTTGAAGTGAGCTGAAGCCTCCCCACGAGATCCCCCACATACCCAGATTTCCGGTGCACCAGTCCTGGCTGGCTACCCACTCGAGAATCTCGAGGTTGTCGTCTTGTTCTATTGGTACGTATTCATTGTCGATGATCCCTGTGGAGGCCCCGGTGCCACGGATGTCCATCCGGATGCCGGCGATCCCCTGCGACGCCAGGTAGGCGAACGTGGAGAAGTCACGCGCCGTGCAGTCGTCATCTTTTCGGTAGGGAAGCGATTCGAGCACTGCGGGGAACGGCCCGTCGTTGCGGGAGTCCGGTAGATACGTGGTGACGGCGATCTTGACCCCGTCGGCCATTTCGACGAAAACTCGCCGGTCAATCCGTACCGGGTAGTCGTTGCGTGACACCATCGCGTGAAGCTAATCCAGGAGGGCACTGCGTGCCGGCCAAGCTGGCCTTCAGTGTCCGAAGGTGACTAGGCCGTCGCTGGCTGAGGTTTCTACCCGCTCGCCGACCAGATCGACCAGGTAGGTCGTGTAATTGTGGACGGCGACATCGGGATTCCAAAACCCGATCGACACCACGATGACATCGCCTTCGCTGTCAATGGACAACGTGCCCGTTTCTTGGGAAAACATCGTGAACTGTGCCCAGAAGGTCGGCTGGTCGATGGAAGCGAGTTCGATGGAGAATTGCCGTCCGCTGGCGAACTCAAGGACCTTGAGGACGGTCGTCTGGGACGACAACCATCCTTCGCGTGGTGGATTGGCAGGGTCGATCGTCCCGTCCGTTTCAAGCCACATCAGTCGGGATCCGCTGCGGTCGAGGGTGGGGACACTCACCGACAGCCCACTCCGAGCGCACGAGGGGGTAGGTCCCTGAGCGGGGAGTGGATCTCCCGCGAGCGTGAACATGAGCCATTGGCCGCAATCACTGACATCGTCGGAGGGCAGGCTCTCGGCGGCGACTGCGTCCATCATCCAAACCAAGAACCGGTCTCCGCCATAGGAAGCGAAGACCGGCTTGAGTCCGCCCGTTGACGCCTCGTCACTGCCTGTGGAGGTTCCGAGGGTCGCCACCGGGGCGATGGCCCGCGTCGCCGGATCGATGATCACCACCGAGTGGGTCGTGGTTCCGGAAGTGGAGTTTCCTGATCGTTCGGCGATGATGGCGATCGCCTGGCGATGCGTGGTCTCAAGCCCGGCTGGTAGGAAATCAGCTTCTACCCAGCCGAGGGCTCCACCGGTCTTTCCGATCAGCTGTCCGGCCCGTTGGCCGGGGCCGGGGCTGTACCAGATCGAGCCGCCTGCTACACCTGGACCGCCGGAGAATTGATACAGGATCTCATTGTCGGGCGTCACTTTGGCGACGGAGACTTGCTCCTCGATCAAGCGGGTGACTTCCCCTTGTGAATCGGCGCGCAGCAAACCGCCAGGGCGGAGCTGGATCAGGTCGGGTCGTTGAATATTGGCCTGGGTGATGGCGAGGAAGATCAGGATGGCCGACACTCCAACGACCAACAGTGCCGTTCCCTTCACGAGTCTGCGCTTGCGGTCCGAAGAGGCGCCGACTTCGATCGTTCGCAGTTGATGATCGATCTCCCAAGCCAATCTCGGTCGAAGCGACTCAACCACGGCCTGTTCGGCTTCCACCACGACATCTGTCCCATCGTCGACTCCCAGGGCTCGTCCGATCCGTGCCGGCGGCCAGTGCAGGCCGTGATGCAGCACCAGGGCCAGGCGTTGGCGGGCAGACAACGCTGCAATCGCGGCTGCGGCGTCGGCGTCGGCGCTCGGTATCGCCTGTACAGATCCGGATCGGCCAGGTTTCTCCATGACCGCCCGAATGGCATCGGCGGCGAGGTCGTCAGAGTTGGCTCGTCCCGACTGTCGCAACGCCCGGTCGGTTTGCTGGCCGGCGGGGGAGCGGAGGGCGATCGAGAGTATCGCAAGCACCTCCTTACGGAGGGCGGGACTCTCGCTATGCACTACTAATCGCCCGCCACCGAGAAGAGCCATTCGCCGTCTTCGGCGATTCCGATTCGATGGCCGGTATACCCGCCCAGCTGGCGCATCGCGTCGATCTCTTCCTCATTGAAAACTGGACGGAGCGCTTCCCAATCGGCATCGGTCGGCTCGTCCGTTGCCGCCGATGGCCACACATAGATAGTGCGTCCATCGGGGAGAACGCTCGCCGCGAACGGGAGGTTGAGGATGCGGACGATGAGCGAAAGGTCGTCGCCAAATCGAGCCTCCGAGGCCATCCATACCCGCCGCGGATCTCCACCGCCGAAATTGACTGTGAAGGAGGGCGACGTGAGGGCTGCCAGGCCGTCGAAGTCGCAGTCGACGGCTCGCTCGACGATTTCTGATCTGATGGCGGAAACCGCTTCAGGGAGGGATTCACGGGGCGGTGCTACTGACGGTTGTCCAGCCGCCGAACAGGGTCCCTGCGCGGCGCGGATGCCGCCAAGACGATGTCCCTCGGTCACGGCCAGCGGGCTGTTGAACAGTGAGGCAGAACGAACCCCGTCCGCGGAGGGAAGGGTGGTTTGGTCTGAATCAGAGGCAGTAATCAGCGCACCGGAATCATCAAGCACTAGGGCTACTCCGTCCGAGATGTCGAAAACTTGTTGGGCGCCGGCGACCGCATAGGTCGTCGTCTCGCCGGCTTCAACATCGGTCACTTCGACTTGTCCGCTGATCACGGTGGCGACGAAACCATCCGACACCGCGACCGAAGCCGGGCCGGCCCCATCTACGCAGTCGGCCTCCCACGTTGCGTCGCCATCGATGAACGCGACAAGCTTGTTACAAGTGGCATTGACCCGCAGTTCCACGACTATGAGCGAGTCCTCGGCGTCGCCAGATACGAGGTCCGGGCCATCGTAGAGCACGGTGGGAGCGCCGCCCTGAAGGTCGGCGGCGACCAACTGGCCGCCGACTTCCTGGCCGGAACCTCGGATGAGGTAGATCACGTTGGGGCGACCATCGATGAGAGCGACATCGATAAGGGTGAGCGACTCGCCTTCGTTCTGCGTGATGAGTTCGATCGGCTCGATGGTCCCTTGTAACAGTCGCAAAATCCCCGGGGATACGTCCGGTCCGGGGTCGGCGTACTGGAACACGAGGCCGCCGATCAGGTCGACGAAGGCCGATTTGAGCGCGTAATCGACGTCACCGGTCAGCGTGGCAGCAGGGCCGTCGTCGTAGATGATTGTGACGGCCTGGTCGGTGACAACAATCGCCCCGGTCACTGGTTCGGTTGATGGAGCGGTAGTCGGCGTTGGGCCGGTTGGCGTGCTGCCGTTGCCGATGGTGGGCGAAGTGGTGGTGGTGTCCTCCGGCAGGGTCGATGCGGTCGGGAGCAACGCGCACGATCCCAGCAGCATCGTGAGGGCAAGTAGGCCTGCGAGTCGGGTCGTCATGGATGCAACGGTAGTTGGCCGCGGCCTTTAGGACAGTCGAATCGCCTGGTCATAGGCTTCGATGTAGGTGCGGGCGGCGTTCTCCCAGGAGAAGTCCAGGGTCATGCCGCGTCGTTGCAGTGACGCCCAGGTGGGGCGGTCGGTCCGAAATAGTCGCATCGCCCGTCGAATCGCCTTGGCTAGCTCGATTGAATCGAACGAACGAAACCCGAACCCGGTCGCATGGGCCGGGTCCTCGTCCACGTCGATGACAGTATCGGCCAGCCCTCCGGTCAGCCGCACCACCGGGACGGAGCCGTAGCGCATGGCGTACATTTGACCGATCCCGCATGGCTCGAATCTTGACGGCATCAGGTAGCAGTCGGTGCCACCAGCGATCAGGCGGTTGAGGCCTTCCGAGTATGGGCCATGCCAGACAGCCTGCGGGTGTCGCTCTGCCCATCCGTCCACCAGGCTGTCGAGCTCGCCGTTACCAACCAGGAGGAATCGAGCACCGTCAGCGATGAGCGCGTCGAGATGTTCGTCGAGTAGCCCGAGACCTTTTTGCTCGGACATACGTCCGACATTCCCGAAGATGACTCCGTCATCGACTCCCGCCATCTCAAGAAGCATTTCGCGATTGGCCAGGCGGGCGTCCAACTCATCGGGCGCAAATACGGAAGCGAGGCCGTCGTCGGTTTCGGCGTTCCAGGCGATCGGGTCGATGCCGTTGACGATGCCAATCGTCGGCCTGGGGCGAGCGTTCAGGACGCCGTCGAGGCCACTCGACACCGATGGATCGGCAAGGAGCTGTTTGGCGAAGGTGGGGCTGACCGTTGTTACAACATCGGCCAGAGCCATTCCAGCTTTGAGGTAGTTCGCCCCGCCGTACCATTCGAGCGGACCTCCGGGTGTGGTCGAAGCTTCGTCAGTGCCGAGGAGCTCTCTGGTTTCGGCCAGGGGACCGATGATTGGATAGGCGGCATTGTGGACGGTGAAGACGGTTGGGGCATCCACCAGCAGCGTCACCGCTCCAGTGTGTGCGTCGTGTAGATGGACGATATCAACGCCGTGGGCGAGTGCTGCCACCACCGTGGCGAACCTTCCGAAGCGTCGCCACTGATCGTCGTATCCGCTTCCGGGCGTATCGCCGTAGATGCCTTCACGATCGAACGATTCCGGGTCGTCTACCAGCACCACCTCGACCTTGCCGTCCTGATGGAGGTATAAGGCATCGGCATAGCCAGTTCCGGCGTGTCTTAAGCCGATGTCTTGGAGGTGTCGATATCGGGGGATCACCACGCGTACCGAGTGACCGGCCGCTGCGACACCGTGGGCAATCCCGGAGACGGCTTCCCCCAATCCGCCGGTACGGGCGAGAGGTGAGTATTCGGATGCAGCAATGAGTACCCGCATGACCCCGTCCTTTCTCGGAGAGCCTAAAGCTAGCCTCGACCAGGGACTGTCGGATGTATGCGGTCGGTATCATCGCCCTATGAATCCTGAGGCTGCGAATCCATCTGTTGTCGAACTCCGCGAAGCCACTGCCCGACTGCTGGCAGATCGTGCGGCGGACTATTCACAAAGTCAGATCGACCAGTTCACTGCCCAGCGGGCCAGAGCCATGGACCTGCTGTCCGCTGATACCAAGGTTCCAACCATGATCTTTGTCTGTGTTCACAACGCCGGACGCTCGCAAATGTCGGCCGGATTCGCCCGCCACGTGGCCGGCAATCGAGCGGTCGTTTTTAGTGGCGGCTCCAACCCTGGGCCGGTAATCAACCCGGTGGCCGTGGAAGCCATGGCCGAAGTCGGTATCGACATCTCAGACCAATTTCCCGTCCCATTCACCGATGAGATCGTCGAAGCTTGCGACGTCGTAGTCACGATGGGTTGCGGGGACGTCTGCCCGTACTTTCCTGGCAAGCGTTACGTCGATTGGGACCTGGTGGATCCGCACGGCCAGGACCTGGCTGCCGTACGGATTGTCCGCGACGAGATCCAGCGTTTGGTGACCGGCTTGTTGTCTGACCTGGGCGTGACCTAGTGACTGCCTGGCTCGACCCTCTGGCTGAGCCTTACGAGGTGATCGGGGAGAGTGGTAGCTCGGTGATTCTTGTGCACGGCTTCACCGGTACCGCAGCGCACATGCGGCCGCTGGCTGATGGACTGGTTGCCCGTGGTCATACGGTGGTGGTGCCATCGTTACCGGGACACGGTACCGAGATGAGCGATCTGTTGGACGTCACACGGGCCATGTGGCAGGCCAGCGTCGACCATGCAATCTTGCGGGCCGAGGACCTGGCTGAGCGGGTCCACCTGGTCGGATTCGGCCTGGGCGCCATGCTCTGCATGCTGGCCGCAGATGAACGGTTCGCGTCCCTGAGCCTGATCAACCCGCTGACCTGGTTCGCCGACAAGGGGATCTTCCTGGCCCCGGCCCTTTCCTATGTAAGCCGCAACCAGTATTGGCCAGAGTATCGACCGGCTTTGGCCCCGGAGCTGCGGCGCTTCGACATTGGTTATCGCGGCTATCCGACGAAGGTCATAAAGCAGGTTCTTGAGGCTCGGGCGGCTGCGTTTACGGCTGCCCAATGGATTGAGCATCCGACCCTGATCGTCCAGTCGCGCAAGGATGAATACATCGTCCCGGATGGCGCCTACGACCTTCGCGACCGGCTGGTCCGTACCCGTGTCGACATCAGGTGGCTGGAAAACAGTTCTCATCGCGCCGTGGTTGGCAACGAACTCGACGAACTCATTGCCGTGGTTAGCGGCCATATCGAGACGGCCTAGACTCTGGCGTCATGCCCATTGAGATTGACATTGCCCACGTCGCCATGCTTGCCCGCATCGAGTTGTCTGACCAGCAGTTGGCTGATTATCGCGCCCAACTGGGGGTAATTCTTGACCACGCCGCCCGGGTGCAAGAGCTTCCTACCGACGGTGTCGCGCCGACCTCGCATCCGCTCGACATGGTCAATGCCTTTCGTGAGGACGTCGTACGGCCATCCTTAGATCGTGACGAGGTGCTGTCCCAGGCGCCCGACGCCACGAACGGTTTTTTTCGGGTCCCGCCCTCGCTGGATTCCGAATGACTGATCCTGCCGACTTCACCCTTGTAGAAGCCGCCGCGTCGTTGCGGTCCGGTGCACAAACATCTGTCGCATTGACCGAGGCGGTCCTCACGAGGGCCAGCTTGACTGAAGCGGCCGTGCACGCCTACTTGACGATCGATCGCTCTGGCGCATTGGCCGCTGCCGAAGCGGCCGACCGGCGGATTTCGGAAGGGCGGAGCATCGGCCCGTTGGATGGCCTTCCGATTGCCCTCAAGGACAACATGATGACCAGGGGCGTCGAGACGACCGCTTCGTCCAAGATCCTGGCTGGCTATATCCCGCCGTACGACGGGACCGTTGTCGCCCGACTGCGGGAGGCCGGATCCGTATTTATTGGGAAGACCAACCTCGACGAGTTCGCCATGGGGTCGTCAACCGAAAACTCTGCCTTCGGTCCCACCCGGAATCCCTGGAATCTTGATACCGTCCCTGGCGGTTCATCGGGAGGCTCTGCCGCGGCCGTCGCTGCCGGGTCAGCTCTCGCCGGACTCGGGTCCGACACCGGCGGGTCGATCCGACAGCCAGCTGCGTTGTGTGGGTTGGTCGGCATGAAACCAACCTATGGGCTGGTGTCGCGCTATGGCCTCATCGTGTTCGCCAGCTCGCTTGATCAGATTGGGCCGCTGACACACACCGTCGAGGATGCCGCGATTCTGTATGAAGCCATCGCCGGTCATGATCCCCTCGACGCAACTTCGTTCCCCGGTCCGGCTCCCTCCGGCACCGAGCGACTCGCCGAGGGAGTCAATGGCTTGCGAGTGGGCATTGTCAACGAGCTTTCCGGCGAGGGAATCGATGCCGAAGTGATGGCGGCGTTCCGGACAACCGTTGAACGGCTCGCCTCCGCCGGCGCCGAGATTGTGGAACTTTCTCTCCCGTCTACGGCGACCGCCCTGTCGGCCTATTACCTCATTGCTCCGGCCGAGTGCTCGGCGAACCTGGCTCGCTTTGATGGCGTCCGGTACGGCCTGCGGATCGACGGTGGCACGGTTGACGAGATGATGTCGCGCACCAGGGCAGACGGGTTCGGACCCGAGGTGATCCGCCGGATTCTGCTCGGAACCTACGCGTTGTCAGCCGGCTACTACGACGCCTTCTATGGCCAGGCTCAACGAGTTCGGACGCTCATCATCCAGGAATTCGCCGAGGCCTACGAGCAGGTCGATGTGTTGGTCTCGCCCACCGCCCCGGCTCCGGCTTTTGAGTTGGGTGCAAAAACCCAGGATCCGTTGTCGATGTATATGCAGGACATTTGCACGATCCCCTCAAATCTCTCAGGGCACCCGGCGATTTCGGTGCCGGTCGGGTTATCAACCACCGGCTTGCCGATCGGATTCCAGGTGATGGCCCCGGCCCTCGGTGAGACGGTCATGTTCCAGGTCGCGGCCACCATCGAGAAGCTGGCTGACGACATCGGCCGCCCGGTCCTGGAAGTGGTGGCGTCATGAACTGGGAACCGGTGATCGGTATCGAGGTGCACGTTGAGCTTGAGACGCAGTCCAAGATGTTTTGCGGATGTGCGGTCGATTTCGAAGCCGAACCGAACACAAATGTCTGTCCTGTCTGCTTGGGCTTGCCGGGAGCGCTGCCGGTTCCAAACCGAAGAGCCATCGAGTGGATTACGAAGATCGGTTTGGCATTCAACTGCTCGATTTCCGAACGGTCCCAGTTTCACCGGAAGAACTACTTCTATTCGGACCAACCGAAGAACTATCAGATTTCCCAGTTCGACGTTCCGGTCTGCCACGACGGCTGGATCGATGTCACAGTTGACGGTGAGACGAGTCGAATCCGAGTCAATCGTGCCCACATGGAAGAGGACACCGGCAAGTCGATCCACGTCGGCGAGAGCGGCCGGATTCATTCGGCCACCGAGACGCTGCTCAACTTCAACCGGGCCGGTGTTCCACTCGTCGAGATAGTTTCCGAAGCCGACATCCGGTCAGCAGCTCAGGCTCGCGCCTATGCCCAGGACCTACGCACGGTGGTTGCGGCGCTCGGCGTCTCGGATGCAAAGCTCGAAGAAGGTTCCATCAGATTTGACGCCAATGTCTCGATTCGTCAGGTTGGAACCGAGGCTTTCGGTACCAAGGTTGAAGTCAAGAACATGAATTCGTTCCGCTCGCTGGAGCGGGCGGTCGACTACGAGATTCTCCGGCAGGCCGATGTTCTTGACCAGGGAGGCACGGTCGACCAGGAGACCCGCCATTGGGACGAAGGGGAGGGTGTCACGCATTCCATGCGTTCGAAAGAAGGCAGCTCCGACTATCGCTATTTTCCCGAGCCGGACCTGCTCCCGATTGAAGTGACCGACGAGTGGCGCAACGAAATCGCCGCGACCTTGCCAGAGTTGCCGGCCGCCAGGGCGGCGCGTTATGTCGGTCTTGGGGTCGACGCAGACTCAGCCACATCTTTGGCTGGATCAGAGGCGCTCATGGCGCTGTTCGAGTCGTCATTGGCGGCAGGAGCGCCCGCTCAGGTCGCCGCGAACTGGCTCACCGGAGAAGTGACTGCGTGGTCGCGACGCGAATCGACCGACATCACGGACTCGGCCTTGACGGGCCAACATGTGGCCCAGCTAGCTGCCATGGTTGAGGCGAATTCGCTGTCGTCTACGGCCGCCAAAGAAGTGCTCGGGTATGTGTTGGTCGGGGAGGGTGATCCTGAGGCGGTCGCGGCAGCTCACGATTTGATCCAGATCAACGATGCTGGCGCGCTCGAATCAGCCGTGGATCAGGTGATTGGCGAGAACGAAGATCAGTTCGCTCGTCTGGCCGGTGGAGAAGACAAGCTCATTGGTTTCTTCGTCGGGCAAGTGATGCGGGTGACCGGAGGAAAGGCCGACCCGCGAGCCGTTACGGACATCATCCGATCTCGGATCGGATAGATGCCAATCGTTTTCGACTGTGACGGGGTCCTCGTCGACTCCGAGTCACTGGCATGGACCGCCATCTCGGCTGCGATGCAGCACTTCGGGGTAACCGTGACCGAAACCGATCGGGAAAACCTCGTCGGGCATCCGTTCGAATATGAATACGAGTACTTCTCGAGGACGGCCGACTTGCCACCGATTGAGTCGGTCGGCACCGCCATTTCCGACGAGATGTTCGCCTTGTTCGAGCGACACCTGGAGGCATTTGAGGACGCCAAGGACACGCTGGAGGTACTCGCACAACGGGGGCTGGCGATGGCAGTCGCTTCGACCTCCGCCCGCGATCGGCTGGATGTCTCGTTACGATCGACCGGCCTCGCCGACTTCTTCTCGGTGTCGGTAGCCGGCGACGAGGTGCGGTCTGTCAAGCCGGCGCCGGACTTGTTTCTCCGTGCGGCCGAATTGCTTGGTGTGGCGCCGGAAACGTGCACCGCTGTTGAGGATTCGCCGGTTGGCATCGCCGCGGCCAAGGCTGCCGGCATGCGGGTAGTCGCCGTTGACCGAGGGGATTTTGCCCCCGAAGAGCTGTCTGATGCAGACGTGCTCGTGCCGCGTTTGACGCCTGCACTGTTCCACGGAAGCTAACCTGCGCTGATGGAAACTTGGCTACCTCTTGTACTCGGCGTTGGCGCAACCGGACTGGTGATCTTCTGGGTCGTGAAGAAAGTGTTCAAGCTGGCGATCTATGCGGCGATCGTGGCAGCGGCCGCTTGGTTCTGGTTCAGCACCTGACCATTGGAGTTCCTGGCTGGCCTTCTTTCGGACGCAGTTAGGGAGCTGTTCGGATTCGGGGACGAACTCCGCCGGATTCTTTTCCTTACCCTGGTCGTCGCCGGAACCGCCACGGTTATCGGTGTCCTCGTTGGTGTGCCACTGGGAGCATGGCTTGCGCTGACCCGTCACCGGCTGCGGAATCTCGTGGATGTCCTCGTCAACGCCGGAATGGGGATCCCGCCGGTTCTCGCCGGGTTACTCATCCTGATTCTGCTTTGGAACGATGGTCCACTTGGATCGCTTGAACTGCTGTTCACTCCAATCGCGATGATCGGCGCCCAGGCGCTCCTGGCCATTCCAATCGCAGCCGGGATCACGGCTGGCGCCATCAGAGGCCTTGGCCCGGCCGCCAATGAACAACTATTTGCGTTGCGGCTTTCGGGTCGCAAAACCAGGTTTGTTGCCGGCCGAGAAGCCCTTCCTGGCGTCATCGCCGCAGTAGCGGCCGCCTTCGGCCGGGTGGTGTCCGAAGTGGGCGCGGTGCTCATAGTCGGCGGCAATATCGAGGGCGAGACGCAGGTTCTTACAACGGCGATCGTTCAGCAGGCACGCCAGGCTCACTTCGACTCGGCTTTGGCTCTGGGGATGGTGCTGCTGATCATCGTTCTCCTGGTAAATATCGCCCTCGGGCGACTGAGGGCAATGTGAGATTCCGCTATCCGGAGGACGGTTCGCAGCTCGACTGTGAGATAGACATTCCGGATGGGACCCGGACTGTCGTCTTCGGCCCGAATGGCGCCGGCAAGTCGACCTTGTTGAGGCTGCTGGCCGGCACCATCGGCGACTCGCCGCTCGATGCGGCTTACCTACCCCAGACCACCTATCACTTTCGGGGTACGGCCGGGTGGAACCTGGGCCTGGGACTGTCGGCTGAGCAGGCCGCCCGGGCTCGCCAACTCGCCGATCGTCTCGGCGTGGGACATTTGCTCGAGGCGACGGCCGTATCCGGCGGTGAACGGCAACGTTTGGCGCTCGCCCGAACCCTCGCCCGTCCGGAATCGTGGGTGCTGCTTGACGAGCCGCTGGCAGCCTTGGACGCCCAGGATCGCATGAAGGTCGCCCGGGTCATCGTCGATGCCATCGGAGATCGCGGCGCCGTGATCGTCACTCATGACCAGGACGCTGCAGCAGTTCTTGGCGATCACATGGTGGTGTTGATTGACGGCCAGGTGCATCAGTCAGGGGCGGTCCATGACGTGTTTGCCCAGCCTGCCGACGGAGCGGTGGCTGCCGCAGTTGGTCTGGGTAACGTTCTCGACGGGACGGTGCGCGTAACGGAAGGGCCGCTTTGCTCGGTGCAAGCGGATGGAGCGACAATCTGGGGTGTGGGGGACCACGAGCTTGGGGAGACGGTCCGGGTGATGTTCGGGGCCGAGACGGTGACCATGTATGCGGGAACTCCTCCGTCGGTCGGTTCGGCTCGAAACAGTTTCATTGGAATTGTCACGGAGGTACGGCCGATCGGGCGGTTCTACGAGGTGATTCTTGATGCAGGGATCCCGATCGTTGCGATGCTCACCCCTGGTTCCCTCGAAGCGCTCGGGCTGGAAGAGGGAGTCCCGGCAACGGCTGTCGTTAAGGCGACTGCGGTCCGCGTGGTCCCCTCGTGACACGCTCCCTCATGACCCCGACATGATCCGTTTCGCTATGCCTTTTCGAGTCATAGTTATGCTGCTGGCGTTGCTTGGACTGTCGGCGTGCGGTCAGGCGTCAGAACGGGTGATTGTTGGGGCCGGCACGACGCTCGTTGATAGCGGGTTCATCGAGGCTTTGGCAGCTGACTTCGAGTCGACTCATCCCGGTATTCAGCTGAGTGTTCTTGGCGAGTCCAGCGCGCAAATCCTCAATCTTGGGCGATCCGGCGCGGTTGATGTTTTGCTGACGCACGCCCCGGTCCAGGAGGCCGCTTTTCTTGACGAACAGGATCCACGGATCTCAGAGATTGTCCTTTCGAGCGAGTTTTTGTTGGTCGGGCCTCCGGACCTGGCGCCGACGCTCGCTGGGTTATCGACCGTCGATGCCTTTGCCCGGATCTTTGACAACGGGTATCGGTTCGTGTCGCGCGGTGACGGGTCCGGCACCCACGAAACGGAACTCGAGCAGTGGCGCGACGGCGTAGCGCCAACGGCTACGTGGTACATCTCCACCGGCCAGGGTATGGGCCTTACCCTTCAGGTCGCCGATCAGCGCGATGCGTTTACTCTCGCTGAAGCCGGAGCGTTCCTTGGTTCGGCGAATCTGGGGAACCTGGCTCCGGTGGAGCTGATTGATCCGCCCGGCAACCCCTATCGGATCACCGTGACGGCCGACGCGCCCGATGGGGCCCTCGAATTCGCCGAATGGATGCGGAGCGATGCCGGGAGCGACGCCATTGACCGGATCAACCGGGCGCTCTTTGGCGCGATTGTCTACGCCCCTAGCTCAGGTGATGGCTAGGGAATGATGAGAATCGGGCAAGGTGCGTAGTGGGCCAGACGATCGGCGACTGATCCCATGACGAACCGCTCGATGATTCCCGCCCCGCGTCTTCCTATGACGAGTAGGTCGGCCTCGTGGTCTTCGCAGTACTTCACGATGGTGCCCGAGGGTTCCCCGATTTCGAGGGCCGTCGTAATGTCAAGGCCCGTTTGGTCGAGCTTGGACATGGTTGCTTCGAGAATCGACTGCCGGGCGTCGACTACCGCCTCGGACATGGCTCGCGGTGGGGGTGGCGCTCCCTCGATGCCCCACCAACCCTCGGGTGGACGGACCACGGTCACAATGTGGAGCTGGGACTCGCACTCTCGAGCCAGGCTGGCCGCAAACTGGGCTGCTGCGATCGACCGCTCAGATCCGTCGGTTGCTGCAACGATCATCTTCCATGCCATGTGATACCTCCAACACCGAATCTACACGGCAGTAGGGGCCCGAGACGTGCGACCGCTCCGGTTTTGTGTTTGATGTGTGTGAAGAGGACAATTGCGTATGGAAAAGCCAAAAGTAGTCGTCGCCGAAGTCATCGCCCCAGCCGGAATTCAAGCGCTGGAGCGTACGTGTACGGTGGACGACGCTTCTGCGGATGATCGATCCGAACTCCTCCGCCGCCTTGTAGACGCGCAAGGTCTCGTAGTGCGATCGTCCACGATGGTGGACGTTGAACTGCTTGCTTGCGCACCGGCGCTCAAGGTTGTCGGCAGGGCCGGGGTGGGGGTCGACAACATCGACCTCAAGGCGGCGACCGAGGCCGGGGTGCTCGTTGTGAATGCACCGACTGCCAACACGATCTCAGCAGCCGAGCACGCCATGGCGCTGCTCCTTTCGCAGGCGCGCAACATCCATCGGGCCGACGCCGTGCTCAGATCAGGCGTCTGG
The DNA here is from genome assembly GCA_963847455.1 of uncultured Acidimicrobiia bacterium. GTDB lineage: Bacteria > Actinomycetota > Acidimicrobiia > Spongiisociales > JAENVV01 > JAENVV01. The sequence goes on along the minus strand of CAWKAG010000042.1, from coordinate 128,025 downwards.
GATCGGTCCAGCTTCCAAGGCGTTGAACTTCACGGGAAGACCTTGGGCATCCTCGGTCTTGGCAGGATCGGATCGCTGGTCGCCGAACGGGCTAGAGCGTTCGGAATGGATCTCATTGGATACGACCCGTTCATTTCGCCCGAGATTGCCAATCGTATGGGCGTTCAGGTTGTTGAGGATGTTTTCGATCTGTATGCCGTCGCCGATTTCATAACGGTCCACCTCCCCAAGACTCGCGAAACAGACCGCATGCTCAATGCCGACGCTTTCGCCTCGATGAAGCCAGGAGTTCGAATCATCAACGCCTCGCGCGGGGGGATTGTGGTGGAGGCGGACCTCGCCGAGGCGGTGCGTAACGGTGTTATCGCTGGGGCCGGCCTTGACGTTTTCGAAGTCGAGCCTTTGACAAGCAGCCCATTGTTCGACCTTCCGCAAGTCGTTCTCACTCCCCATCTCGGGGCGTCCACCATCGAGGCGCAGGATAAGGCCGGCACGGACGTGGCCACGGCGGTCGCGAACGCCTTGGCCGGAGAACTGGTGTTGACTGCAGTCAACGTCGATTTGGGTCGGGAAGTATCTCCCGAGGTCCGAGCGTTCTTGCCGCTGGTGGAGAACCTGGCTCGCGTGTTCGTCGGCATAGCCAAGGGATTGCCACCTACCGTCACTCTCCGACTCGAAGGACGTATCGCTGAACATCCGGGAACGCCCTTGCGGTTGGCCGCTCTCAAAGGTGCCCTGGCTGAAGCCACCACTGACACGGTTTCATTCGTGAACGCCGCCGCCATTGCAGAAGAGCGCGGAATTCGAGTGGTTGAAGAGAAGGCGCCGGATGCCGAGGACTACCTATCGCTGGTTCAGCTCTCCGGGACCTTCAACCGACAACCGGTGTCGGTATCCGGGACGATCACCCGCAAGGGTCACGTCCTGGTCGAAGTACAGGGTCTTGAATTGGAGCTTCCCTTGCATCAGAACCTGCTCATGGTGCGTAACGAGGACTCGCCAGGGGTCATAGGAAGGGTCGGTACCTTCCTCGGTGATCTCAACATCAACATCTCGGACATGGTGGTGGGTCGAATGCCGGGAACCGGCGAAGCGGCCATGATGGGCGTCGCCACCGATTCGGTGCTGACTGACGGTCAGATTGAGGCACTGCGCAAGCTCGATGGCATTATCACCGCCCGTTTCGTTCGACTGCCAGATGCTTAGGCAAGAACGAGTAGCTGGACCGCCCATCCGGCAGCCAAAGCCCATAATCCAGCCACGAGATCGTCGGCAGTGATTCCGAGCGCACCGTGGAGGCGTTCAGCGGCTGCGACGCCAGGAAACTTCTTGGTGATGTCCGCAATGCGAAAGACCACGAACGCCACCAAAGTTGCGGGGAGACCAAGTCCAATCGAGGCGACGAACATACCGGCGGCCTCGTCGGCGACGATCCAGCCGGGGTCCGCACCATCGGCGGCGAAGGGGGCCGATGACCACAGCGACAGTCCGGTGGCGACCAGGGCGGCGACGAACTGCCATTGCCATCCGAACGGGGCGATGAGGAGCGTCATGCCCAGTGCCACGGCGGCTCCGATAGTTCCGGAGCCTGAATGGTTACCCCGTAGCCTGCCGAGTATGAGGCCTGAGCCGAACCACGAAGCAATCGTACGGTGCATCGGAGCAGGCTACAGTTTCGGCAGATTGGGAGGATCATTTGCAGCTTGAAGACCTGAACGGATATGTCACTCTCGCCGGGGCGTCCATCGCCAAAGATGGCCGAATTGCCTTCGGTTCAAAGCGTATGAATCTTGACGATGACCGTTATGACGCGCATATATGGGTGGCGGATGGTCACGTCGTTCGCAAACTCACCGCAGGACCGACCGACCTGACTCCCCAATTCAGCCCCGACGGCACCAAGGTGGCTTTCTTGCGCAAGGGCTCGGAGTCCGCGGACAAGCCACAGCTGGCCGTGATAGAGGTCGCTGGCGGTGAAGCTGAGGTGCTCACCGATTTCTCGATGGGGGCGCGTACGTTCGATTGGTCGCCGGACAGTGACCGGTTGGTCGTGTCGGCGATGGAGTACGCGGCCGAATGGAGCGAGCTCGAATCGGATGAGCGAAAGCGAAAGCCTGTCCGGGTCAAGCGCCTGCCGATGCGATTCGACACGATCGGGCAGTTCCACAATACGGTCGACACCACCTGGATCATCGGTGCCGACGGCCAGGAAAAGACGAAATTGTCTGACGACGGAACCTTCCGCGAGGTGGGAGCGATCTTCTCGCCCGATGGCAGCAAGGTTGCTTTTTGTTCTGACCGATCGGGCGAACTGGTCGCCACGATGGGCACGCAGGTCTGGGAGCGAGACCTCCAAAGCGGTGACCTGACCTTGGCCGCCGACCTCGGTATGTGGTCGAATCTGGCCTATTCCGAAGCAGGCGTACTGCATGCGATTGGTTTGCGCGAACTATTCGACTGGCCCGACATGTTGCAGTTGTGGCGATTGGACTCCGACGGTCCGGTGTCGCTGACATCCGGACTTGACCGGGGGATCGCCGACGTGGCGTTCGAAGGTGACCAGGCGTTCGTGCTCGTTGAAGATGAAGGTCGGGTGGTCATCAAGCAAGTTGGACCAGACGGTGTTGTCACTGACCTTCATTCCGCTGACGCGGCCGCCGATTCGCTATCCGTAAGCTCCGGAGGCGTCGCCTTTGTCGAATCGACCTACGACCGCCCGGGCGAACTAATGAAGCTCAATGGTGGCAATGCCGTGCAGCTGACGTCTTTCAACGCCGGATTCGAAACCAAACTCGTCACCGGCGAACACTTCGTCATCAACGCCGGTGGTGGCGACGTCGACGTGTGGGTATATCTACCCGCTGGGTCCGAGGCGGTTCCGACGCTGCTGAACATCCATGGCGGACCAGCTGCTCAGTACAGCTACGGGTTTTTCGACGAGTTCCAGATGTATGTCGGGGCGGGGTACGGCGTCGTGGCCTGCAACCCGCGGGGTTCGTCGGGTCGCGGTTCTGAGCACGTACAAGCCGTCGTCGGGGCACACTGGGGCGTGAACGATCTGGCAGACGTTCAGGCGGCACTCGACGAAGCCCTCAGCCGCTATCCGCGTCTCGACGCAGACCGGATCGGGGTAATGGGCGGCTCCTACGGTGGATTCATGACGGCCTGGATCACCGCCCGGGATCAGCGGTTCAAATCATCGGTCGTCGAACGAGCGCTGCTCAACTGGTCCTCGTTCTCAGGTACGTCTGACATCGGTCCGTACTTCCCTCAGATGTATGTGGGCGCGAGCCTGCCGGACGCGCCCGAAGAGCTCTGGGAGGCGAGTCCCATGGCCCGTGCCCATGAGATCCGGACGCCGACCCTGATCATTCATTCGGAAGAGGACTATCGCTGCCCGATTGAGCAGGCCGAGCAGCTCTTCACACTGTTGCTGCGGGCTGGGGTTGAAACGGAAATGGTGCGGTTCCCCGGGGAGTCGCACGAACTGTCGCGCTTGGGAAAGCCGCGCCATCGAAGAGAGCGTTTCGAGGCGATTCTCGACTGGCACAGCCGACATTTACTCACCACCCCCGAGAACCTGGCAAACTAGAGCTTATGGATGCATCGAAGTACATTTGGATGGACGGTGAGCTCGTTCCCTGGGACGAAGCCAAGGTCCATGTTTTGACCCACGCCCTTCACTACGGATCGGGTGCCTTTGAAGGTATCCGGGCGTATGCCACCGATACGGGACCGGCGATTTTCCGGCATCGTGAGCACATGGAACGTCTCGTGATGTCGTGCAAGGCCTATGGGATTCCGCTTGATCTCGATCCCGACCAGCTCATGAAGGCGGCTCGTGAAGTGATTTCGGCCAACGAGCTCCCCGGCGGCTACATTCGCCCGCTCGTCTTTCTCGGGCTCGGTTCGATCGGACTCAACCCGGCGGGCGCTTCTACCCATGTCATGGTGGCGGCCTGGGAGTGGGGCGCCTACCTCGGCGAAGACGGTGTGACGAACGGAATCCGGGTGGCCGTATCGTCGTGGCGTCGTATCGATTCGTCGTCCCTGATCCCGTCGGCCAAAGGCACCGGGGGGTATCTCAACTCGATCCTCGCCAAAAGCGAGGCGGTCCGAGCCGGATACGACGAAGCCATCCTCCTGAATCGGGAAGGGTTCGTCTCAGAGGGATCCGGCGAAAACATCTTCGTTGTGAAAGATGGAGTCGTTGCCACCCCGCCGGTGTCAGATGGTTGCCTGGGTGGAATCACCCGGGAAGCAGTCATCGAGATCCTGCGCGACAACGGCCACGAACTGATCGAGCGCTCGGTTACTCGCTCGGAGCTCTACTACGCCGATGAGATTCTCCTGTGCGGCACTGCCGCCGAAGTGACTCCGGTCAAAGAGGTCGACGGGCGTCCGGTCGGAACCGGTCGACCTGGGCCAATAACCAAACAAGTCCAGGCGATCTTCTCCGATGCGGTGCGTGGCAAGGTTCCCGCCTACGAACATTGGTTGGATCGGGTCTAATGGGCCAAGAACCGAATATTGAGCTTGAGCGGTCCGACGCGCCTCGCGAAACGCCCGCCCCTGGCGTTCCACGCCGGTGGAAGCCGACCCGACCCGGCGAAATCAACAGCCCTTCCGAGATGCGGTGGGGTGGAGCGTTCGGTCGGCCGGGGCCCGACACCGGCTGGGCCTTGAAGCTGATCCGAAGCACCGAATGGGATCGTTCCGAGCGCGGGACGGAGTCAGAAGCTGTTCTGGCAACGGTTGTTGCGGCCCGCGCTTCTTTGTTCGGGCGCGCTCCAACCATGCACGATGTGGAGGTTGGTTTGATCCTGATGGGCTTGCGCCCAGAGGACGTGCCGCCGGTCGTCGCCAAACGGTTGGCCGAGGAACGGAGTCGCTGGCTGGACATCTCCGCACATGAACATTCCAAGGGAGCGGCCTTCGTGGGATCCCTGGATCCGGCGCTGCTGGCGGCATCGCCCAACCGGATCCGGACACTCCTCGCCACCTCATGACCAACTATCGCTACCTGACTGGAACCGTCCTGCCGGTTCCAGATCCGATGGTGCTGGCGTCGCTTCCCACCGAGCACCTGCCAACCTGCTTCGGTTGTGGTTCAGAAAACCCTGACGGCCTGCACCTTGACGTGCGCTACGAGCATGACCTGGTTGTCGTTGATGTGGCATTCGACAAGCGCCATGAGGGCGGTCCTGGACTCGTCCATGGCGGCATGTCAGCAGCAGTGCTCGACGACCTCATCGGGTTCGTCATGATTGCGCACCGCCAGCCCGGGGTAACGGCCAATTTGAGCGTCAACTATCTCCGGCCCATCCCGGTGGGAATGCACCTGCGAGCCGAAGCCTGGATGACCAGGATCGACGGTCGGAAGATGTTCGCCGAATCGGTGGCTTTCGACGACCAGGGGACCAACTATCTTGAGGCCACTGGACTGTTCTTGTCAGTGGGGCTTGAGCATTTCCAGGACGCTTTGAAGTCGATCTACGAAAGTGACGAGTACTACCCGTGAAAATTGTGCGAATGCAAACCGCCGAGGGCATTGCCTACGGGACCGTGGAGCCCGAAGGCATCCGGGTCTATCAGGGCTCACCCCTGGTGCATTGGGAGGCCACCGATGTGTTCGTTGACTTCAATGACATCCAGTTGCTGTCCCCGGTGCTGCCCTCGAAGGTTGTGGCGATTGGACGCAACTACGTGGACCACGCTGCCGAGTTCAACAATCCGGTCCCCGAAGAGCCACTCATTTTCCTGAAGCCGTCGACCTCGGTCATCGGGCCGAACCAGCCGGTGATTTATCCCAAACTCACCAAGAATCTTCATTTTGAAGGGGAACTGGTCGTGGTCATCGGTGCGGTTGCCCGGCATGTTCCCGCCGAAGACGTCGGGCAGGTGATATTGGGGTACACCATCGGCAACGACATGACGGCCCGCGACCTCCAACGAAAAGATGTGCAATTCACTCGTGGCAAGGGTTTCGACACGTTCTGCCCGCTCGGCCCTGCCATCGAAACCGAGTTCGATGCGGCCGAAGGGATGAGCCTCATCACCAAGGTGAACGGTGAAGTGCGTCAGGATGGGTCGACGGCCGACCTGGTATTCGGGGTAGCCGAACTCATCGAATACGTCACGGCGGTCATGACGTTGCTCCCTGGCGATGTGATCATGACCGGTACACCTTCGGGAGTTGGGCCGGTGGTGCCAGGGGATCGAATGGACGTAGAAATCCAGGGCATCGGGAAGCTCACGAACACGGTGGTGGCTGCCTCATGAGTGTCCGGCTCCGTATCGCCCCTTCACCGACCGGCCTACTCCACGTAGGCAATGCCCGCTCGGCCGTTTTCAACTGGCTGTACGCCCGCCACCATGGCGGCACCTTCATCGTGCGGGTTGACGACACCGACATCGCCCGCTCCGAAGAGAAGTACGTAGCGCAGATGATGGAAGCGATGCGCTGGCTCGGCCTGGAATGGGACGAGGGGGTTGGAGTCGGCGGGCCGCACGGCACCTATCGTCAGTCGGACCGGTTCGATCGGTATCGGGAGGTTGCGAGCCGACTCATCGCAGAGGGAACCGCCTACCGGTGCTTCTGCACCGCTGACGAACTGGACGCCCGTCGTCAGGCCGCTCAGGCTGCCGGGCGCCCGCCCGGCTATGACGGAACCTGCCGGACCTTGACAGTGGCTGATGCCGATCGTCGCGTGGCGGCCGGTGACTCGTTCTCTGTTCGCCTGGCCATTCCTCGACCAGGAGTAACCGAGTTTTTTGACCTGGTTCGCGACGACATGCGTTTTGATCACGATGTCATCGACGACTTCGTGATCCTGCGGTCAGATGGCACGCCGACCTACCACCTGGCATCCACGGTGGACGACGTTGACTATGAGATAACCCACGTCGCTCGCGGCGAAGACCTGTTGTCGTCGACACCTCGACACATCCTCTTGACCAAGGCCATGGGAGCCGAACCGGTGACGTATGCGCATCTCCCGTTGCTGTTTGGGCCCGATGGCAAGAAGCTGTCGAAACGCCACGGCGATACGTCTATGGATGCCTACATGAAAGCCGGCTACTTGCCAGAGGCGATGTTCAATTACATGAGTCTTCTCGGATGGTCCTACGACCCCGAGGTCACCATCTACACGCCCGAGCAAGCAATCGAGAAGTTCGATCTTGCCGACGTGTCGAAGAACCCGGCCATCTTTGACGTGAAAAAGCTCGAATGGATGAGCGGCGAGTACATGCGCGAGTTGGCGCCCGATGATTTCACTGCCCGATCGCTGGCGGTCATCGAGGCCGAGCGGTCACTGTCTGACGAAGAACGTAGCAAGTACGAGGCTCTGGCTCCGCTCATCCAGGAGCGAGTCAAGGTACTCCCTGAAGTTTTGGAGATGTCGGAATGGCTGTTCCTTGACGAGGTCGTGTTCGATGAGAAGTCGTGGGACAAGGTCATGAAGCCGGAGGCAGCGGCAGTCATCGACGAAGCTCTGGTCCGTCTGGAACGCCTTACTGATTGGACAACAGGTTCGATAGAAACGGCGATGCGTCAGATGCTCGACGACCTGGAACTGAACCCCCGTAAAGGCTTTCAGCCGTTGCGAGTGGCCGCTACGGGGTCGATGATCAGCCCACCACTATTCGAGTCATTGGAAGTGCTCGGTCAGCCGACGACCATCGAACGTCTCCGTCGCGCTCGCGCTCAATTCGAGTAGCCGACAGGGGCGCCATCCGAGTGCGCTATTATTGCGTCGCTCCCGGAACTTCGTCAGTCGTTCTGTGTGGCGTCACTACCTGTGGCCCCGTCGTCCAGCGGCCTAGGACGCTGGCCTTTCAAGCCGGTAACGTGGGTTCGAATCCCGTCGGGGCTACCCATAAGAAAAAGCCCACCGTAGGTGGGTTTTTCTTATGGTTTCGTTGGATTCGAACCGAATCCCGTCGGGGCGAATCGGCTGTGCCGATTCGTGGCAGTTGCGGATCTGCAACTGTGGGCTACCAATCAAAATGGACCCGCCGAAGGTGGGTTCTTTGATTTCGTTGTTCGGGACTCGACCGAGTCCTGTCGGGGCGGATCGGCTGTGTCGATGCGTGCAGTTGCGGTGCAACTGCGGCTACCAACCAAGAAAGCTCGCCGCTATGTTCTGGGTCGAGGGGAGTCTGCGCCGTCGCAACAGGTCACTTCATGGAAGGCCGACGTGCGGTTCCAGGAATGTTCTGGCTTCGTCCAGGTCGGTACAAACGTGAAACGGGATGAGGAGGCGGCCGAAGGCGTCCATCCGGTCGCTGAGGCCTTCGAGAGCGGCGGGGCTGACCACCATGGCCCCTGCGGAGAATGCGGTTCGCAATTCGTTGATTACGGTCATCCACCCTCCCGGGTCGCCACCGGGCCAGATTCGGGCATCGAACAAAACCGGATGGCGCTCGCCGTCGGTGAGACTGAGAGAGGCCGCCACGGTTTGTTGGACGGACTCGTCAGTGCTGACGATGCCTTTGGATCGAATGTGGAGGATGCCGTCCCTGAGCGCGACGGTCGTGGCGAGCGTATCGATTGCCTCATCGACGTCATGGTCCCTGTCCATGCCGGGATCCTATACGACGGCACGTCGGAAACGTTCAGATCTTCGAACTTCTTCGTTCCATGAGTACGACGTCTCGCCAGATGCCGTTCATCTGACCGAGCTTTTCGTGGATTCCGACGGTGCGAAAGCCGGCCTTTTCGTGCATGTGGATTGACGCCCGGTTTTCGGGAAAGATGCCAGCCTGGATCGTCCAGATCCCGGCGTGTTCCGTGCTTTCCACGAGGGCGTTTCAATAGTCCCAATCCGACCCCCTGACCCCGCCCCTCGGAGGCCACGTAAACGCTGCTTTCGATGACACCTGCATATACACACCGGCCCGAAACCGCCGACCCGGCGACCCAGCCGACCACTCGATCCGTTTCGGCCACGAAACGGTGGGCCGGTAGATGATTCGAATCCCAGCCTTCCCAGGTGGGGATCTGGCTCTCGAAGGTGGCGTTTCCTGTGGCGATGCCGTCTTCGTAGATTCTGAGCACCGCCGCCTGGTCTTCGGTCGTCATGGGGCGGATCAGCATGTCGTCAGGATACCGGCCGGTACGCCGACGCGGCACGTGGAGTGCCAGCTAGCGTTCACCCATGGCTATTCCACGCCCGGCGTTTACGGTTGGCATCGAAGAAGAGTATTTGCTCGTCGATCGTGAATCGCGGAACCTTGTTGCTGATCCGTCCCCGAAGCTGATGACCGAGCTTGAAGATCTCCTTGGACAGCAGGTCAGCCCGGAGTTTCTTCGATCTCAGATCGAAGTTGGTACCAAGGTGTGCAACAACCTGGGCGAAGCAGCCGTTGACCTTGAAATGCTCAGGCGCACCGTGTGCTCCACGGTTAAGCCGTATGGGTACGCTGTGATTGCCTCATCGACGCATCCATTCGGCATCTGGCGGGAGCAGCTAACCACCCCGCGCGAGCGATACGAAGGGTTAGCCCGCGACCTTCAGGCGGTCCTGAGGCGTCTAGTCATCTGTGGGATGCATGTGCACGTAGGTATTGAGGATCCCGATATGCGTATCGATCTGATGAACCAGGTGACGTATTTCATCCCCCATCTCTATGCCTTGTCGACTTCCTCGCCGTTCTGGGCTGGCGAGAACACCGGGATGAAGAGCTATCGGAAGTCGGTGTTCAAGGCATTACCAAGGACCGGTCTCCCGCCCGAGTTCAGCAGTTACGGGGAGTACGAACGCCATGTCGAAGCTCTCGTCGGGCCAGGCGTCATCGAAGACGGAACGAAATTGTGGTGGGACGTTCGACCTTCAGCGCGCTATCCGACGCTTGAGCTGAGGATCGCCGACGTCTGCACCGATATCAATGACGCCCTGACCATTGCCGGACTGTACATGGCGCTGTTGTCGATGCTCTACCGACGTCGCCGGGAGAACCAGAAGTGGCGGCACTACCACTCGCTGCTGATTGATGAGAACATCTGGCGAGCGCAGCGCTATGGGGCTTCGGGCAGCCTCATCGACTTTGGTCGGGGTGAGCTGGTCCCCTTTGCTGATCTTGTTGAAGAGCTACTCGAGTTGGTCTCAACGGACCTCGACGAGTTGGACTGTCGAGCCTTCGTCGAGCATGGTCGCACCATCGCAGCTCGCGGGACCAGCGCTGATCGTCAGCTAGCGGTCTACGAGGAAGCGATCGGAGCGGGAGCGTCGGTTGATGAGGCCTTCCGTGAGGTGGTCGACATGCTGATTGGCCTCACCGAGACGGGCCTAACGCCTGTACGGTGATGGTGCAGAAGTGATCTAACATCCATCTGGTGGATGTCCTCTTCGCCTTATTGGCGTTCGCTGCGATTTCGGTAGGGCTGGTTTTCGGGTTTCTGTCGCGGAGCCCGCAGCGCCCTGCTCTGGCTTCTGCCGCCCTGCCGGTGGCGGCGGCGATCGCCACGGTGTCGATGCTCGGTTCGTTGTATTACTCCGAAATACGCGGGTTTGTCCCCTGTGAACTGTGCTGGTATCAACGTATCGCCATGTATTCGCTGGCCATCATCCTGGTGGTTGCGGTCGTTCGGCGAGACACCCAGGTTGCCCCATACGCCCTCACGCTGTCCGTGATTGGGTTCGGTATTTCTATGTACCACTACTACGTCCAAATGTTTGGCGGTGGCGACTCATGTGGGCTCGACGCCTCATGTGCGGTGCGTTGGGTTGATACGTTCGGAATCGTTTCGATTCCCTTTATGGCCGGCGCCGGGTTTTTTGGAGTCGCCGCCTCCATGTTCTACCTTCTGAAAGCGAGGACCAGATGATGAGGTACCGATGGTTGATAGCGGTGGGCTTGGCGCTCACTTTGGTCGCCTGCGGGGGCGATACGACGTCCACGACCGTGGTCGCCCAGACCGCTGCGGTAACGGTGACAGGTACTCCGCTTGCCTCATACGGCCAACCGGACGGTTCAATTGGCAAGGTTCCGCCAACCTTAACGGGCGTCTCGTTCACGGGGGATCCGGTTACGGTCGATCCTGCTGACGGCGCTCATGTACTCCTGTTTGTGGCCCACTGGTGTTCGCATTGTCAGAACGAGATCCCCGTAGTCGTCGACTGGTTGGAGGCCGGTGGCCTTCCCGCTGACGTGCAGTTGACGGTGGTCTCAACGGCGGTTGCCCCCGGTCAGCCAAATTACCCACCTTCCGATTGGCTGAGCAGCGAGAACGTCGCGGTGCCCATCCTCTTAGATGACGAAGCGGGGAATGCAGCCGGAGCCTATGGTCTGAAGTCATTCCCCTACATGGTCGCCATTGGATCGTCGGGGCAGGTGGCTGTGAGGGTGGCGGGTGAGTTACCCGCAGAGGCGCTGGATGCGCTGGTGGCCAACCTGGGGGATTCCTGAACCGCTAGGTTGGCCAAATGCGGTACGTGGCGGGTCGGATCGTCCAAGGGTTGTTCGCCCTCCTCGGATTTCTCACGGTCATGTTCTTTGCGGTTCAGCTCATCGTTCCCGGAGACTATTTCACTCCGTTCCGCCTGGGAATGAGCGAAAGCGAAGTCGATGCGTTGCGGGCTCAGTATGGGTTGGACCAGTCCGTGTTCGTCCAGTACTGGCGCTGGCTGACGTCGCTCTTCGATGGAAGCCTTGGCACGACGACGATCGGGAGGCCGATCTCGGGACTCGTAGCCGACGCCATCCCGCGGACCTTGTTCGTGTTGGTGGGTGGCTTGGTGATCGCGTTTTTGATCGGAACCGCCCAGGGACGTTGGTCGTCGTGGCATCGGGGGATGCGTTCGGAAGTGGTGACTCTTCATCGGGTTGGTGTTCCTCACTGCCTTCCCACCGTTTCTAGCCTTCGTGCTCACCCAACGGGTTCCGCACGCCGCTAAACGAATTGCGTCGATCCGTCATGGGGGAGTCGGCCAACCCATGGAAGTCGACGACTGTATTCACCGAGGAACAGGTCTTGTTCCAGATGACCGTGTCATTGTTAGCGAGCCTGGCTGTGGTGGCCGTGGTAACCGCCCTGCTGCGCCGTTACACGAACGCCCGTCCTCGGCCGTGGTGGGTGGTCATCGGCGGCATCGGGTTGACCCTATGGTGGTGGTGGCAAGGCGACCGGGGAGCGTTCGCTTTAGATCTGCTGTTTGAAGCGGCCATCCCACTGTTCGCTTTTGTGTTGCTTTCGTACGGTGAATTCTTGCTCATCATGCAGTCGTCGATGACCGGCGTGAAACATGATCCGTATGTGCTGACCGGGATGGCCAAAGGGCTCACCGAACGCCAGGTCCGCAACCGGCACGCTTCGTCCAATGCCATCCTGCCGCTTCTGGCTCGCTTCGCGGTGAGTGTTCCGTTTCTTATGACGGGCTTGGTGATTGTCGAACGTTCGCTCGGCTGGTCAGGACTTGGCGACTTCCTGTTCTTTGCCATCACCGCTCAAGACATTCCGTTGGTCATGGGGGCGTTGGCCGTTATCGGGGCGGTATCGCTATTGGTGCGGATCGTTTTGGACGTGATGACCGTATCGATCGACCCGCGGATCCGAAGACCATGAATCCCGGTCTGCTGAGACGCCTACGGAAGTCGACTCCGTTCTGGATCGGAATCTTCATCCTGGTTGTCTTCGCAGCCATGGCGATCGCGCCCACGTTCCTACTCGGGAACGCTTGGCCGACAGGAATCTATGACCCGGTCACCGGGTATGACTTCGAGGTCTTCCATCCCGCACCACCTTCGCCGGCTCACCTGCTTGGCACCGACAATCAGGGCCATGACGTGCTGAGCCAACTGTTGTCAGCGACTAGACCAACGTTCGTGCTCGCCACCGTTGCGGCACTCGTTACGGCGATATCGGCCACCATCGTCGCTCTGATTGGAGCCGTCTCGACGCCATGGGTCGACCGCTCGGTGGGCTTCATTTCGGATGCCTTGTTGTTGCTTCCTGCCCCCATCTTCATGCTGATCATCGGTTCCGGGGCTTTGTCCCAGGAGATTGGTCCGATCACGTTTGGGGTCATCTACGGACTCATTGCCGGAATTGGAGGAGGCGGGATCGTACTGCGCTCCCAGGCCAAGTCGATCATGGTGCGTCCATTCATCGATGGTGCCCGGGTGGCCGGAGTGTCCCGCTGGAGGATGGCGACCCGGCATCTGCTGCCGCATCTGGTCCCACTCGCGGCGGTTTTTATGTTGTTGGCGGTGGCCGGGGCGGTCATCGCCGACGGCTTCATCTCGTTCCTCGGGCAAACCGCCACGGATGTGAGTTGGGGGACGATGGTCTACTGGGGCACGACGTTTGTGAATCCGATCACCGGCGACCCGGCCTGGAACGCTTTGTTGGCCCCGTCGATTGCCCTGACGTTGTTCTGCACGGCGTTCCATCTGATCTCGGTCGGACTGCGGCGAGCGGCCGACTCGCAGCTGTAGGTTTGCGATAGGAGGGCTGGGTGCGTAGGCTTCCGCTCGCCCTTTTTCGGGGGTGGTGTAATTGGTAACACAGCAGGTTCTGGTCCTGTCGTTGGGGGTTCGAGTCCTCCCCCCCGAGCCCGGGCCCCGTCGTCTAGAGGCCTAGGACGCCGGCCTCTCAAGCCGGTAACGCCAGTTCGAATCTGGTCGGGGCTACAACGCAAAAAGTCCGCTTTTTAGCGGGCCTTTTTGCGTTTTGGTGTTGCTGTGCAGGTTCGAACCGAATCGTGGGGGGCGAATCGGCAAAACCGCGGGCTACAACACATGAAGTCCGTTGGTGGGCTCTTTTGCGCTCTGGTGTTGTTGGCAGGTTCGGGGCCAGCAGGTCGTAATTGCCTGCGTGTTGCGGCGTCATCCGCGAACGACCGTTTTGTCCGAACCGTTTCACAGCTGTGCCGCCCGTTCTTGTGATCCGACGGGCTTTGCGGCTGCTAGCCAACCCCACAATCCCAGAAGCACGAAGCTCGCCAGGACGGCCACGTATATCCAGGTTTGCGGAGCAGACCAGGATGGATCGTCGCGGTATCTCAAGAGTGTCACGAGCTGAAGCACACCAAGGGTGCCGGCGCCGAATGTCGCAGCCCGGACTCTGCGCCAATCCGCCTCCCAGGCGATCTGAGCCAAAGCAATACCAAACCCGATCATCCAGGCGCCGAATGCTCGGCCCGTGAGAGCTCTCACTTCCCACGGCCACATCCATGACGAAGCAGCCGGGTCGATGAGCAGAATCACTCCACCGACTGCCAATGCGACACCGCCGACCGCCGCAGATACCCGCAGTGGCGTGGGGATCGGTCGGAGCCGGTCGGGGTCCCGACCACCGTGGCGGAGCTCCAGCCACAACATGACCATCATGATCGGTGGAACAACCACGTAGACGGCGAGCCATGCCCAGGTGCCTGCGCTTTGAATGAATCCGGGAGCGTCGTAGTTGTACTGGTTCTCGTTCCCCAGCGTGATGAGCAAGGTGAGCAGCGTGAAAACGAGAACGGCTGGCACGGCGATCCTGGCGTTGGCCCAGGTGCGCTCACGAGCAGCACTGAACTCAATCACCGCCGCAGCCAGGTATGACCCCCCAAGGAATGCTGCTGACAGGTCCAGGCGCACCGTCCACGAGAAGTACTCGTTGCTGTTTTGCGGCACGAAGTACAGCGGCAACCCGATGATGACGACCAGCACACCGGCAACGGTGAGTAGCTGACGCATTCGATGGGTGGTCCGAGCGATTTCATGGTTTGAGTGCACCGTCGGGAGCCTAGGTGATCAAGCTGCAGCCTGCCCGGACTCCTGCTTTACTTCACGCGATGTCGCAGCACGATCGACTCATAACGCGTATGGAGGAGATCGGCGATCGCCTGGTAGCCGAAAATGACGAGCGGCAGCACTTCCATCTCGCCTACCTTCATTCGACCGAGGCAGTGATGGGAGCCGTTGACGCTGATCAGTTCGTTGATTCTGCCTGGGCGGAGCGGTGGGGACTGGCATTCGCCGAGCTGTACCTGGCCGCCTTCGATGCGTGGGACCGAGGTAGTGATCCCTCGGGGCCGTGGCGGGTGGCCTTTGAGGCGTCGAGGAACCCCGACATTTCACCAGTCCGGCAAGCCCTGCTCGGCATCAACGCCCATATCAACTACGACCTGCCGCAGGCATTCCTCGCCGTTATCACCGATGAAGAATTCGACGACGATGCGCTCATGGAGCGCAGGGCTGCCGACCATGCTCACGTCGACTCAATCCTCGTCCGGCGGGTGCGCCAAGAGGACAAGAATCTGAAGCGTGTTGAACAGCCTGGTGACCGCACGATCGTCGACCGCCTCATGATGCCTTTAAACCGGGCTGGTACCAGGAGGTTCCTGAAAGAAGGTCGGGAGAAGGTGTGGCGCAACGCCCGGATTCTTAGCCAGGCTCGGCGGCTGGGTCCAGCGGAGCTTGCCGAAGGGATGGCCCGTCTTGACAAGCTATGTGAGGATCGGGTGGCTGACCTCGTGACCCCGCGATATGTCCTCGTATCGCTTGCACGGCACGGTTTCGGTGTCGTACTAGCGCCGCCGTAAGCGTCGATCAGCCGCTGCGGTCGACAGTCACCGGAAGGTCACGAGTTGCGTCGTCGCCGATCCGCTTGAACAGAAGCCGTAGCAGTGGTTCGCCGATCGAAAGCGGCCCTTTCATTGTGAGTTCTGCGAAGTATCGCAGGCGCGTACCGTCGCCTTCCTCAGCAAACTCCAGGTGGTCGCGGTACCTGAACAGGCGGGTTTCACCCGTGAGAATGAACTCGTGTGGAGGGTTGTATATCACGACGTCGTAGGGGAGCGGCATCCCGGCCAACGACCGGGGGATACGTAATCTCCGCATTAGCCTTTCATGCACTATTCCCCCTATCAGCGTGAAGCGGGTGCCAACGCCAATGGGCCCATCAGTCGATTTCTCAACGGCGTAGGTGCGTGGATCCCAAAGAGCAGCGTTTCGAAAGTCGCTAACAAAGGCGAACGAATGTTCAACGGAGCGGGAGATGCTCACTGTCGTTTCATAGGTCGCCACCCCAGG
The DNA here is from genome assembly GCA_963847455.1 of uncultured Acidimicrobiia bacterium. GTDB lineage: Bacteria > Actinomycetota > Acidimicrobiia > Spongiisociales > JAENVV01 > JAENVV01. The sequence continues at coordinate 112,002 of CAWKAG010000042.1, read as the reverse complement.
CACGATAATCGCCCGGCACCAACGACCGTTGCTTTGAACTCTCCACTGGGGAGGGGCCAGGCACTTGCGGTTCAGATCGGTCGGCGTGAGGTCCCGCGGCAATGCCACGGTTTTCAGCAATCCGACTGGTGGTGAGCCTTGGCCCTGTACGAGCTGTAGGCTTGCGAGCTGATGACAAAGGCATATGACTTCGTGGTGATCGGGTCGGGGCCGGCTGGGGAGAAAGCTGCCGCCATGGCGGCCTATTTTGGGAAGTCGGTGGCGGTGGTCGAGCGGGACCCGCGGCCGGGGGGAACGGTCGTTTCGCGCGGTGGCATTCCGACGAAGACGCTTCGAGAAGCGGCGATGTACGTGTCGGGGTTTCACCGGCGTGAGGTGTACGGGGTCGGCATAGAGCTATCGACCGATCAGGTACTTGAGGTTCTGCGGGCCAGAGCTCATGACGTGACCAGCCTCGTCGCCGATGGGGTGGCCGGCAACATCGAACGTCACCGGATCGAATACGTCCGTGGTTCGGCGTCGTTCGTGTCTGATGGTCGGATAACGGTTGATGACGATTCGGGCACGACCCGGGTTTTGCAGGCTGAAAAGGTCCTCATTGCGACCGGGTCCCGGCCGTTTCGCCCCGACACGGTCCCGTTCGACGATCCAGCGGTCGATGACTCCGATTCCATACTTTCGCTTGAGTCGATTCCCGCCTCGCTGGTGGTGATCGGGGGTGGCCCGGTGGGGACCGAGTATGCGTCGATCATCACGGCACTTGGCTCGGAGGTCACGCTCGTTGATGCCGGGCCGCGCCTGATTCCCTTTGCCGATGAGGAGATCTCCGATCGTCTCGCCGAAGCGTTGACTGCCGATGGGGCTCGTTTTGTGTTCAATGCTCCCGGAACGACGATCCGTCGCACCGATGTCGGCCTCGAAGTTGGGCTGCCCGACGGCGAGATCCTGTACCCCGAGAAGGTCCTGTTCGCAGCAGGACGGGCGGGCAACGTCGAAGGGCTGGGGCTGGATGAGGTGGGCATCGACGTCGACAACCGCGGTCACATTCTCGTCGACGAACACTTCCAGAGTTCCCGCCCTGGCGTATATGCGGCGGGTGATGTCGTCGGCCCTCCCGCACTTGCCTCGGTGTCCGCCGAGCAAGGAAGGATGGCCGCTTCGCATGCGTTCGATCTGCATGTCGTCGACGAGTTGGACTCCGTCCCGACATTCGGGGTGTATTCGATGCCTGAAGTCGGCATGGTGGGGTTGACCGAACAGGCGGCACGCGAATCTGGACAGCCGTACGCCGTTGGCCGGGCGTTTTTCGCCGACAACGGTCGCAGTCGCATCGCCGGCACGATCACCGGACTCATCAAGCTCGTGGTGGGCCGCGACGACAAACGACTCCTCGGGGTCCACATTCTGGGAGAGGACGCCGCCGAACTGGTCCACATTGGCCAGGCGGCGATGCATGCCCAAGACGATGTCGAGCGGTTCATCCACACGACCTTCAATACCCCCACCAGGTCAGAGGCCTACAAGTTCGCGGCCTATGACGCACTGCAGGACATATCGGGTCGTCGGTTGTAGGACGGGCTAGCGTGCTGGGATGCGGTTCGGTTCCGGGGTATCGATCACTCAAGATACTGGCGATGCCCTCGACGAGGCGCTTCGCAGAGCACTGACCGGCATTTCGCAAGCCCCTGATCTGCTGGTTTGTTTTGCAACGTTCCATCACGGTCAGTCGGTCGCTCTCATGGCCGGTCGGCTGGCCTCGGCGACCTCGATGACCGGGGTGAGTATCGGAGCCATCTCGAGCGGCGTGATCGCCGGATCCGAAGAGTTCGAGTCGGGTGCCGCGCTCGTTGTGTGGGCTGCCTGGCTTGGCAGCGCTTCGGCGTCGCCGATGCGTCTCGTGGCTTTCCGGACGGACGAGGGGATCGGTATCGGGGGAGGCGGCACGCCCGACGACACGAAGGGGATTTTGCTTCTCGCAGATCCGTACAGCTTTCCTGCTGGCCAGTTCGCCACATCGCTTGGTGCCGTCCCGGTCGTGGGTGGCGTACCCGGGTCACTGGCAGAAGAATCTGTGCTTTTTCTCAATGGTCAGATCTACACGAAGGGCGCAGTTGCCGTGGCGTTGTCGGGTCAGGTCAGTTTCCGGGCGATCGTGTCGCAAGGGTGTGCTCCGGTCGGCGAGCCAGCCACCGTTACCAAAGCCGCCGGAAGGGTCATCGAAGAGATCGCCGGGCTGTCTGCGGTTCGCTTCATCGAAGAGCTCATTGATCAACTTGATGAGGCGACGCAGGACCAGGTCCGTCTCGGCCTCCAGATTGGCGTTGCGCTCGACGAGTACGCCGAGAACCGGGGGCCAGGTGACTACCGGATAATCAGCGTGACCGCCGCCGATCGGGCTACGGGGTCAATCCTGGTTAGCGATGAGATAGCCAGTGGGTCGACCGTCCAGTTCCATGTGAGGGACCCACGCGCCGCTTCCAGTGGCCTCAACGATGCTGTGGCTGATCTCGCCGGCGGCGAGGGGATGCTGATGTTCAGCTGTAGTGGGCGAGGACGAAGCTTCTTTGGCCAGGCTCACCATGACGCCTCGTTGGTGGCGTCGGCGTGTCAACCGGCGTCGTTGGTCGGGATGATCAGTTCAGCAGAAATCGGTCCGGTGGCCGGGACTTCTTACGTGCACAGCTACACAGCCGTTGTAGTAGAGATCGGGGAGCCGGATTAGGTGTTGCCGTAGACGGGCAACGTTGCACCAGACATGACGCTCGAAGCATCTGACAGCAAGAACTCGATGACTGCGGCGATTTCATCGGGGGTTGGCCAACTGACATAGTCCGCAAACGGGACAGCCCGTCGAGTGGCTGGCGTGTCGATGACTGACGGTTGGACCACGTTGGTGTTGATGCCGAAATCGCTCAGCTCGGAGGCAGCAGATCTGCCCAACGCGGCCACGCCAGCTTTGGCGATGTTGAAAGCTGCTTGGCCGGATGGCCCGTCGTCAGCCCCGCGACTCCCGACGAGAACAATGTGGCCGGATCCGTTCGCTTTGAGGAGCGGGGTCACGGCGCGGACGGCATAGAAAGCGGACCGGAGATTGAGGTCGAGCATGCGCTCCAGGCGAACGTCGTCGGTTTCGTCGATATCGCGACCACCTGCCCAACCACCCACCAGCGCAGCGAGTCCATTGACGTTTCCGAACTTGGTGGCAGCCTTTCCCATAAATTCTGTGAGTCCGCTGGCTGAGGTGGCGTCGACTCGTTTGAGCAACAAACGCGTCTCGTCGAGCTGCAAGTCCGCCTCGAATTGTTCGGCTTCTTCGGGAATCAAGTACGTGACGGCCAACGAGGAGCCGCTGGCGGCGAGCCGCTTGGCGAGGGCGGTCCCGAGGCTGCCTGTGCCTCCCGTTATTACGACAACATTTCCGTTCACTTACGCTCACCCTTCAAGCTGGTCTGGAACATGGTAATTTGTTAAGCGGTCGACCGCAGTTTTTGGAGGAATGATGGCATCTATCAGCCTGGAAGGGATCGGAAAGATCTACGAGGGGGGTACCCGGGCGCTGACCGATGTCAACCTCGAGATCAACGATGGAGAGTTTATGGTCCTCGTTGGTCCCTCTGGTTGTGGCAAATCGACCCTTCTCCGCATGATTGCGGGCCTCGAGGACATCACCGAAGGCACAATGAAGATTGGCGACGCAGTCGTCAACGACATTCCGCCCAAAGATCGCAATATTGCGATGGTCTTTCAGAACTACGCTCTCTACCCGCATATGACCGTTTTCGACAACATGGCGTTCGGCCTGAAGCTGCGCAAGATGCCCAAGGATGAAATCACCCGCCGGGTGGAGGAAGCCGCCAAGGTTCTTGAGATTACCGAATACCTCCCGCGCAAGCCCAAGGCCCTGTCGGGTGGTCAGCGTCAGCGAGTAGCCATGGGTCGAGCCATTGTGCGTGAACCGGCAGCCTTCCTCATGGATGAGCCCCTCTCGAACCTTGATGCCAAGCTGCGGGTTCAAATGCGATCCGAACTCGGCCAGCTGCATGCTCGCCTGAAGACGACCACCGTCTATGTCACCCACGACCAGGTTGAGGCCATGACCATGGGCGACCGGGTGGCGGTCATGCGCAAGGGGGTCATCGAGCAAGCTGCTAGCCCCCGTGAGCTTTATGACGAACCCGTGAACCTGTTTGTCGCAGGTTTTATTGGTTCGCCGTCGATGAACCTGGTGTATGCCGATCTTGCCGACTCGGGGGATGGCCTGTCGGTCTCGTTCGGGGACAGCGTCTTGCGGCTTGAGAGCAAGAACGTCGCAGCCCGCCCCGGGCTCGCCGCCTACGCCGGCAAGCAGATCGTGTTGGGTATCCGCCCGGAAGCTTTTGAGGCCGCTGCGGCGATCGGCGCCGAAGGCGACGTACCGGTGAAGGTGTCATTGGTGGAACAACTCGGCTCTGAAGCGTTTGTCCATTTCGCCTATGATTCGCGTCCGGTGGTGACCGAAGACATCCGGGAGCTACTTGCCGATGAAGGCGCAGACGAATCGACGCTTGGCGACACCACCAGATTTGTGGCACGGATCAACCCGGACTTTGCTCCGGGTTTGGGCGACGACATCCGGCTGGCCGTGGACACTTCGAAGTTGCACTTCTTCGATCCCGACACGTCGCAGGCGATTTACTAGACCTACGGCGAAAGTCGCTTAAATCCCTCCGCAGCGGTGAGTCCTACCGGCTCACCCATGCTGGCCGACCAAACGCGTAGCTTCGTCACGAATTCGGCGCGGGCCTGGTCGTTCTCCTGGGCACTCGCCATGGTCGTTGGTCCCTGGGTCGAATGCTCAAGCAGCGCGGCGATCTTGGTGTCGAACGATGTGCTGATGTCCTCCCAGTAGTCGATCTCGTCGGCCGACCATAGAAGAACTGCGCTCGGGCGGTGCTTGGTGACGTCTTCGCTGAGCTGGTCGGGGAAGAACAGATGATCGCGGGCCGCCACGATCGAATCAATGGCGGCCATGCCGGTAGCTCGATGATCAGGATGAAGCATGTAGCGCTTCCAGGGATCATGTGACAGAACGACATCGGGTCGGGTTGTCCGGATCCAGAAACTCAGTTCCTGGCGCAGCGCAAGCGAGTTTTCGATTTCCCCGTCGACATGGTCGAGCATGACGATATCTCTAGCACCGAGCTGATCGGCAGCCCGCCGTTGTTCTGCCTGGCGGGATGCGATCAGCAGCTCCGGGTCGAGGTCCGGATCCCAGGTGCCCTTGGATCCGTCAGAAACCACCAGCATGGTGATGTGACAGCCCGCGGCTGCCCATTTGGCCAGGGTGCCGCCAGCCCCAAATTCGGCGTCGTCGGGATGGGCACCGATCGTCAAGGCGCGTGCGGGCGTCGGAAGCGCTTCCTCCGGATCGAACGAACGGGCAGGAGAGTAGATATTCGTGGTCATAGGGCGAGTTTAACGTCCCGCATCCAATCGAGGTGTTCCGGCTCGTCTACGTCGAGAGCGAGTCCGGCTCTCACGACGACCGCCGCCGATGGGCGTTGGCGGAAATGCCGATGGAAGCTGCCGGGCCCGTAGGAGAACTGAAAAGCGCCGAAGGACATGATGAGACTCGTGCCTCCGTCCCATGATGGAGCGATGACGCATCCCCGGTCACCGAACCCGGCCAGCGCCAACTTGAGATCAGCCTCCGATAGCATTGGCAAGTCGGCGTGAAGTAACCCCCAGGGCCCATCCCCGACATACCTGACGATCGCCTGACCGGCCCCGTCGAGAGATCCGCCATCGTCGAGGGTCGGGAGCGATCGCCCCGCTGCCCATTGCCGGACGTCCCGATCGCCGGTAACGACGACTACATCAGCCACGGTGGATGCGAGCGTTGCCGCGTGGTTGGCCAGATGGACGGCGAGGTCCCAGCGTTGCTGGGGAGTGAGATGTTCGGATAGCCGCTCCTTGGCGGTGGCAAAGCTCCGAATGGGGATTCCGATCAGCATGTGGAGACGTTAGTGGTGTTTCTCCAGGCGCTGCCTGCTCGGATAGTCGGGAATAGTGGACACCGCTCCACGTGTTACCGAGATACCCAACCGAAAGCATTCAGATGGCTACCGCCACCCTCAACGGAACCGTTATTGCCAGCAGCGACGAGACTGTCATCGTTGAAGGGAATCACTATTTCCCGCCTGCCTCCGTCCAGTTTGACCACTTCACCGAGGCGACGAAGACCACCGTATGCCATTGGAAGGGTACGGCCAACTACTACGACGTGTCGGTTCCTGGAGCTGAAGCGGCTGCTACCGCCTGGGTGTATCGCGAACCCAAAGAAGCCGCCGCGAATATCAAAGACCATGTGGCGTTTTGGGGGCAGGTTGTGGTCACCGGCTAAGACCCGGGCCGATGGATCCCAATCGGGCCGACTAACTAGGTCTTGTTCAAACCAGCCACCTCGCGGGCAAAGAGTTCCAGGCCAGAGGTGTCGTAGGCGACGTCGGGGAAATTGATGATCATGTAGGCGACGCCCGCATCGATCCACGGTTTGAGCTTCTCCTGGATCTGGTCAGGGGTGCCCGACATGGGCTCTACGTTACGCCGGGCACTCTCGGCGACCTCCGCCCCGACCAGCGGCACTAGTCGGGCGACCGCCTGGTCGATCCGCTCGGCGACTTCGCCCTCCGTCGGGGCGCAGATGATGTTGAGGTTGCTCGAGCGAACGATGGCTGAATAGTCAGTCCCAACCTCGCTGCAATGTTGGGCGAGGATCTCTGACTTGTGGATGAATTCTTCTGGCGAGCCGCCGAAATTGGTGTAGCTGGCGTGTTGGGCGGCAACCCGTAGGGTGAGTTTCTCGCCGCCACCGGCGATCCACAGCGGAATATGGGGCTCCTGGACGGGTTTTGGCGAGCAGATGGCGCCGCTCAGCTGGTAATACTCCCCGGTGTAATCGACCTCGTCTTCTGTCCACAAGGCGCGCATCATCTCGACGGCCTCCCGTAGCTGACCGATTCGAACGGACGGCTTGGGGAACGGATAGCCATAGCCGATGTACTCGTGCTCGTACCAGCCTGCCCCGATGCCCATTTCCAACCGACCATTCGAAATCACATCAATCGATGCCGCCACCTTGGCCAGGTAGGCGGGCGGTCGGTACGAGTTGCAGGTACACATCTGCCCGAGCCGGACCGTTGAAGTCGTAGCTGCGAGAGCGGCCATCAAAGTCCAGGCTTCGTAGGTCGGCTCCTGGGTTGGTTGGGGGACCGTGTGGAAATGGTCGTAGACCCATAACGACTCGTAGCCGGCGGCTTCGATCGACGTTGCCACATTGTGCATGGTTGGCCAATGATCTGATCGGTCGATACCGGCTAGATCTAGCCGCCAACCCTGGGGTACAAATGCTCCAAATCTCATAACTGGGACACTAACGCGGCTCAGGCGCTGAAGAGAACTGCAGTAAGGTGTCGCAATGCGCAGAACCAAAATCGTTGCCACCATGGGACCGGCGGTGGCGAGCCAACAGATGATCATTGACCTCGTTGGTGCCGGCCTTGACGTCGCCCGCCTCAATTTCTCTCACGGCGACCACGACACGCACACCCAGATGGCCGAATGGGTTCGCAAAGCGGCCGACCACCACGGTCGGCCCGTGGCGATTCTGCAAGACATCCAGGGCCCAAAGGTTCGGGTCGGGACGTTTGAAGACGGACCGATCGAGCTCGTTGTTGGCACAAGGGTACGGCTGGTCCCCGGTTCCCAGATTGGATCCGATGGGGTCGTTCCGATTGATTATGAATACTTGATGGAAGATGTTGGCGTCGGAGCAGTCGTCCTCCTCGCCGATGGCCTCATCCGGCTGATCGTAGAAGAAGTCGGCGACGATTCCCTGCTGGCTCGGGTCACCACCGGCGGCCGCCTGTCCGACCACAAAGGTGCAGCCTTCCCCGCGACTTCACTGAAAGTACCCTCGGTTACGCCTAAGGACGCGGCCGACCTGGAGTTCGGTCGTACGCTTGGGGTCGATTATGTGGCCGCTTCGTTCGTTCGTTCCAGTGACGACGTCGCCCAGGTGGCCAAGCTCGCCGGGGGTGTTCCGGTCATTGCCAAGATCGAACTCGCCAAGGCATATGAGAACCTCGATGACATTTTGAGTGAGGCGTTCGGGGCCATGGTGGCTCGCGGCGACCTAGGGGTGCAACTGCCGCTGCAGACCCTTCCGAGAGTTCAGTTGGACATACTCAACCGGACGAATGCGGCCGGCGGTCTTTCCATTACCGCAACGGAGATGCTCGAATCGATGACCAACTCGCCCCGCCCAACCCGGGCCGAGGTCACCGACGTGGCGAACGCCGTAATGAGCGGAACCGATAGTGTCATGCTGTCGGGGGAAACGGCGATCGGAAAGTATCCCGTAGAGACAATCGAATACATGGATCGCATATGCGTTGAGGCAGAAAAGGCCGTTACCGAATCGGTTGACTTCCTCGAGTCCCACCGGACGTTCGCTTCGGCGACGGCCAAAGCGGCGGTCGAAGCATCCGAGAACCTGGACCTGAAAGTCATTGCCGCTTTTACCGAGTCAGGAAGTACTGCCCGCCTGCTGTCCAAGTATCGGCCCGCAGCTGACATTGTGGCCTTCACGGCCGAACCGAGTACCTATCGACGAATGGCGGCCTACTGGGGAGTCCAACCACAAATGGCCGAACGGCGGGAGTCGACCGACCTCATGCTGGCGAGTGCCGAGAAGCACCTGGAGAAGACAGGGATCTGCGAAGTGGGCCAGGGGGTGGTGATGGTTGCCGGGACTCCGCCCAACCAGCAGGCCTCGACGAACCTGATGAAGTTGCACCGCATTGGTGAACGCGGCAGAACGTCAAACCGGCGGCGCTAAAGTTGCGCTGCACCAAGGAGTAATCATGGGCCAGACAATCAACGTTTCTCCACCAACGGTTATCGGCCGGGTTGCACTGTTTGATGCTGACCGGACTTTCGGCGGCCAGGACGGCGAAGCTTTCTCCTCCGGCGCTCAGGCCGGGGCAGGAGTCAGCTTCCCGGCCCTCCTCGCGGCGAGGTTGTTTGCCGAAGATCGTGTGCTTTCGAACGTATATGTGTACTCAAATGTGGTGTCAGTGGAGCGTCCGGCCGGGTGGGATGAAGCCGCCCTCGACGCCGTCTCTGGCGCTATCCGCGATTTCTTTGTTGTGTACGACGCCAACAAAGGCCCGCAGGCCGAATAGCGGCGGCCTTAGGGAGCGGTAGTAGTCGTCGGAGCCACCGTGGTAGTGGTGGTTTCTTCCGGGATTGAGGTGGTCGTTGTCGTGGGGCAAGGACTGCCCGTGTAGCCGTCATTGCCCTTCGGGATCTCACAAGGGTGAACTTCAATGATCACCGGCCGTGATCGGTACCGTGCCACCCATTCCTGCGAGCTCGTGCTTCCGTCGGGTTGGGTTAGGACTCGTGTAACCGTGACCGACCAACCTTCGAGGCCCGACTGTATCGTGTCGGACGTTCCTGGTTCGATCTCGGGGTTGCCTTGATAGACGGTGTCCGGCGATGTGAACCCAAACCGGTCTGAGACCGTAGCCGATACCCGTATGGCCGTAGCGGCGTCACCCTCCGAGACGACAGTCAGGTTCGTCGATCCGTTTCGCTGCTCGCCAGCCACCGTCCGACCGCCGTTACTTCCGAGGATCTTTATCGTCAGTGACGTGTCGGTGTAATCGGTCTTGATATATATGGCACCGTCGGTTTGGTTGCGAAAAGCGAGGTCGATCGAAGGAAAGTCGAGGGTTGCTTCGATTCCCTCGGGATAGCGCGAGAAATAGAGGCTATGCGGCTTGTGTGTGACGTCGGTGTAGCCGCCCCAGAAGATCGCGTTGTACATCGTTGTCGCGAACTGAGAGACACCTCCCCCGAACGTATCCTCGAGTTCACCATTCACGATGGTGCCAGCCGGCAGGTATCCCTTTTCTTCAGTGCGTTCGCCGACCGTTTCGTTGATCGAGAAGACTTCTCCCGGCATCACGATGCTTCCATTGATGGTGTCCGCCATCAGATGAATGTTTATGACCCGGTTCTGGCAGCAGTCGTGATAGGTGGTGAAGGAGCTGACCACATGCTCGATCTTGAGAGCTTCGAGGTCGGCAACCGTGACATCGGGTTCGGCATCTTCGATAACCGGAAGCTGTCCGCTGCGGTCCGGGGTCTGCGCTGCTGTCAGGATTGCTTCGATGATCCGGTCACTGTCGACCCGTAGGCCGGTTTCGCCTGGAATAATGCTGACGCTGTCATCGTCGCCGACGACCAGCTCGGCATTTTTGAAGGTCTGAGCGAAGGCCTCTCTCAGTTCCGCAAAGCGAGTCTCTAGGACCGTCGGGTCGAGACTCGGCGTGATGGTCATTCCGTCAACGTTCGTGACGAAAGCGTCGGTGAGTTCGGTGGCCGACAGTCGCAGCGTGGCCGGCGGATCAGCCATGGTCAACGTGATGGGGCCGGCCAAAAGCTGGCGTGCGATGGCGAGGGCCTCGTCAACCGCAGCGTCAGGGATGCCGATGATCTCGGTTTCGGTTCCCAGCGTGATAACCGATCGGTCTACGTCGAGCACTCCAGCCAGGAGCGCGTCGGCAGCGCCGCTCCGGACGATTACGGTCGTCGGCGATGCATAACTCGCCACCGGAACACCATCTTCGATAGTGACGCCGGCCTGGTCGGATTCGGCTGCCGCTTCTGCGTCCCAGCCATCGAGCACCGCTTCGGCCGCCGCCGGGTCAAGGGTGGCCGGCAGGTCAATCTGGTGGCGTCCAAAAAGGCCCCTGAGCCACGATCCAAACTGCGCAAAGACCGAGCCCTCCCGGCCGACCATCAGGGCTTCTTGGATCGACGTTTCGGTATCGAAGGAGAATCCGAGTTGATCGGGCAGAGCCGCCCGTTGGGTAGCGCCAACCAATGCCACAACGGGCAGTGCTGCCAAGGCGTCTTCGCGGGCGACCACAACTTCGGTAGCAGCGGCTTCGGAGAGGCCGGCGACGGGCAAGTCGCCGATCACGACGTTTCGCGCGATCAGGTCTTCCCCAGGACGCGTCAAAAAGAATGCGAGTAAGAGGATGGCTAAAAGTCCCCCGACCGCAGTGGCGATGATGCGTTGGTTGCGGCTCATTTCTGTCTCCGTGCGAACTAGGGAGTGTAGTAATCCTCCGCTGGTCGCAATACGATGGCCTCCGTGTCTGTCCCTGATCTTCCGTCTGGTTCGCCTCTACGCATCTCGGCCTCCGGTTTCGTGGCGTTTCTCAATTGCCCATCACTCTTTGGTGCCCGACTCGACGGCAAATACGGTGCCGAGTCTCTCGCCTCATTTCGGGGTGCACTCGCCCACGCGGTATTTGCCAGACACCTCGAAGGCGGCGAAATTGCCGATCACGAGTTCGACAACGTATGCCGTCGGGCGATCGGCGGTTCGGTCATCAATTACAAGATGGCGAATCTGGGGTTGGGAATTACCGGCGTACGAGAGACGATTGCCGAAGTAGGCGAGATGTATCAGCGGTTCAAGAAGCTCCCGAGCGACGGATTTCGTTCCTCGGAAGTTCATCTCGAAGTAGCGTTCACCGACGACGTAACGTTGCTCGGTCGCATCGACGCCGTATACGACGACCACGGAGGCGTTCGACTGGTCGACTGGAAATCCGGGGATCTCGGGGAGGTCGCGCAGCAGCTCAACTTCTATGCCCTGCTGTGGCGGAAAGACACCGGTTCGGTTCCCGAGACCATTGAGGCCTTCTCGGTTCAGTCGGGGGAGCAGTTCCGAGCGCATCCGACTGACGCAGATGTGCAAGCCACTGCGACTCAAGTAGCCGAACTGGTTCGCACGATCAGGCACTCCGAAGAAGCCAACGAACCGCTCGGTCGAGTGCCCGGCATGTATTGCCAATACTGTCCTATCCTGAGCGAGTGCTCAGAAGGCCAAGCGGCCGCCCGGGTGGCATCTGCCTGAACCCGTCGACGAAGGGGAGAACACTGTGAGGATTGTCGTAAGTGGGGCCACCGGGTTCATCGGTTCGGCGCTTTCCGAACTGTTGACGTCTGCCGGACATGAGGTGGTGGCGTTGTCGCGGTCGTCACGTCCGGGAACGGTGCGATGGGACCCAGCCGCTCGGACGACTGAGGTAGCCGGTCAGGTGGACACCATCGTCCACCTCGCCGGAGAGAGCATCGGAGAACGTTGGACTCAGGCCAAGAAGCAGGCTTTGATTTCCAGTCGGATCGACGGGACGGCCACCATGGCACAGCTGGCCATCGACAAAGGTGTAAAACATTTCATCTCCGGGTCGGCGATCGGCTATTACGGCTCGCGCGGCGACGAGGAACTGTATGAGTCGGATCCGCCTGGCACTGGATTTCTGGCGGAACTCACTACCCGATGGGAAGCGGCCGCCCAACCGGCGATTGACGCCGGCATCCCAACCGCTTTCGGGCGCACATCGCTGGTGCTTGCCACTGAAGGTGGCTCGTTCCCACGGATGGTGCTGCCGTTCAAGCTGGGCATCGGGGGACCGATCGGGTCCGGCCAACAGTGGTGGAGCTGGATTAGTTTGCGCGACGAAGTACGGGCCTTGCAACACATCATGGACAACGGGATTACCGGTCCGGTGAACCTTACGGCTCCCCAACCAATTCTCAATAAGGACTTCGCCAAAGAACTTGGCTCGGCGATGGGCCGCCCTTCGTTCTTTCCTGCCCCAGGATTTGGTTTGAAAATCCTGTTGGGATCCGAGTTCGCAGACGAGGTGCTCCTCGCCAGCCAGCGGGTCATTCCAAGCGTGCTGACGGGTACCGGCTTTGAATACCTCGACGGAGATCTAGCCACCGCACTACGGCGTATCACGGGGCGAGATTGAACTAGGCCGAATGCAGCTCGACGACTCGGTGGTCTCCCTCGTCATCGCGCCGATTGAGCTCACGGGCGATGTCGTCGACGTGGGCGAGCAAATCAGATCGCATCTCGTCGAGTGTCCCCTTCATTGTGTTGACCGACGTGACGACTGACGTGAGCGAGCGGCGGACATTCGACACTTGTGCGGCGATGGCCTTGAGCGATTGCAGTCGTTCCTCAATGGCCCGCACGTCGATACCTTCGGACCGGTTGGCGGCTACCGCCAAGGAGGCCTCGGCCCAGGCAAGCGCGGCCGCCAGCATGGTTCCTTCGCCATCGTCGACCACACACACCCGATTCCCGAAACACGCCGAATGTGCCGACCTCCTGCGGGAACACGGGATGGGCTGACACGCATATCGAAAATCCGGCCTGTCGGTTGGCGGCACCCCGGTCGAGCTCAGCCAGAATTCCGCCCTTGCCGCCCAGCGAAATGATCGACGTCGTGTTCTTGGCTTCGATGACGACGCGATCGCCCGAGCCCAATGTGACGACGAAGTCGCCGACCTTTCCCTCAAGTGAACCTCGTTCGAGCGAGGTCCGCTCCACAAAAGCCCCGCGCGCTCCGGTCACGATCGCCCGGAGTGCAACTTCAACGGCATCCTCGAAGTCGAATCCCTTTTGGGTTCCTCGCTCAGATTCGGCGACCGCCCCTTGTCGCTGCATGATCAGGTCCCGGAGTTCGGTGAATCGTGCATCCATCGAGCCAGCGAGCGCCGAGAGGGCATTTCCATCGGCGTCCGGGTCGAGCAGTGATTGCAGGCGCGCCTCGAGAGCCCCGTCCGGCCCGAGCAACTCGGTGAGGCTCCCAACCAGGCGGGCGGTGTGCGAGTCGACAACACCCGGATCCATCGTTCGCATAAAGTCGTCGCGCCAGGTGGTGAATTCGTCGATGGCTTTGGCAACGACCGAGGATCTGTGGTCCGGGTCGAGCTGTTCGGCCATGGCCTTTTGGGCGGCATCGAGTGTCGAGGCGACGTGGCGTTCGGCCTCAGAGGTGACCAAAAGTACCGACTGTTTCACTCGTTCATCAACTTCGGCGAGGTCCACGCCGAGTCCCATCGTCATGAGTCCTCTAGCTCCGACCGCCAGCGCCCGTTCGATGAGGTTGGGCCACCGCTCCGCCGATTGGGAACGTAGCAACTCGGCCAGGGCAGGGTCAACCGACTCCAGCTGGCAGATGCGAACGGTCGAGCCGTCAATCGTGACATTCGGTTCCATGCAAGTAAACCTATCCAGAAGGTGTGACACATTCGCGCATTATGCGAGAATCGGCCCAGATGTCTCCTGAGCTGGCTGAAACCACCCAACTACGCGCCGCCCTCCACCACCTCGCTGAGGCCGTGGCGCCCATCGAACTGGGCCTTGATCCAAGCCGCAGTGCGGCCGCCGCCGAGCTTCGCGATGACATCATCTGGTCGATCAACGAATACGCCATTACCCGCCTCGGAGACCTCGACGCCCCGGTCGTCGCTGTGTTGATCGGCTCGACAGGGGCAGGAAAATCTACGCTGATGAACAGCCTGGCCGGGACGAGCGTCAGTATGCCGGGGGCGGTGCGACCGACCACTCGCCATCCGGTCGTCTGGTGTCACCAGGCCAACGTTCATCGCTACGAAAGCGGTTTTCTTACTGGCTACGGGCCCGATGCCGCCCGTTCGCTTGACATCGTGCCGATGCTCGATCCAATGCTTGAGGGTCTGACTCTCGTCGACGCCCCTGATATCGACTCGGTCGAAGAGGTCCACCGGGACATCGCCGAGGAGCTGCTGGCGGCCGCCGATCTCTGTGTGTTTGTCACCAGCGCTCAGCGCTACGCGGACTCGGTGCCATGGGAAATCCTGAAGGCGGCCGCTCGCCGAAACCTTCCTTTGCTATTTGTGCTGAACCGGGTGCCGTGGGGAGCCCAGGCTGAGCTTGTTGCTGACTTCTCCCGCAGGCTTCGCGCTGCCGGGGTGATGGGTGAGCGCGATTCGGTGCTTACGATCGATGAACAAACGGTGGCCAGCGACTGGGGGGGATTGCCCGCCAGTGCCGTAGCTCACGTGAGAGAGCGGCTTTCGAACTCCGGCGGAGGGGATCGACGTTCAACCGCCGAGCAGGCCGTACGAGGAGCTGTCGCCAGCCTGCTGAACAAGACCGGGGCCTTATCCGAACTTCTCGAAGCCGAAAACGTCGATCTCGCCAAACTCGAAGAACTGACCCGGCGCGCCTATACGCATCAGATGGGGGAGATCGAGGATGCGCTGCGTCAGGGGACTCTGATCCGCGGCGAGGTGTTGGCCCGATGGCAAAACTTCATTGGCACCGGCGAGCTGACCAAGGCGCTCGCCGATGGGGCAACCAGAGTGCGCGGATGGGCAATACGCGTCTTTGGTGGCGTTGGCGAAAAGTCGGAGAAGGTAGGCAATGAAGCTGAGCATGAACTCGTGGCGCTCGTCAGTCGGAGGGCCGACCTTGCTTCGAATGCCGTTGCCAGTGCTTGGGAGTTGCAGGAGGGGACTGCGGCCTACGTGAGAAATGCCAGCCTGTGGAGGCATGCGCCCGAGACCCCCGATCGCGCCCAACAGGTTGTCGAGGACTGGATTTCGGGCTTGAGCCGGATGATTGAGGCGAACGGCATGGGGAAAAAGCGCTGGGCTCAAATCGCCTCTGTCGGGGTCAACGCGGTCGCCGTAAGCTTGATGGTCACGGTCTTTGCCTACACGAGCGGAATCACCGGCACCGAGGTTGGCATTGCCGCCGGAGCTGCAGCCGCTCAGCAAAAACTCCTCGAACACCTCTTTGGGTCGGCCGCCGCCAAAAGCCTCGCCGAGCAAGCGAGAGCTGATCTCCTCAGCGCGATTGCCGCGGTTCTTGAAGCAGACGCGGATCGATTTCTCAGTCTGTTGGCCGACCTGAAGCGGTCCGATCGCTCTGAACTTGATGCAGTATCCCAAACGGTCAGCCAAGCCTTGCGAGCCTGGCATGTCTGATATTTCACGCCTGCTTGATCTCCTCGATGAAGCCGTGGGTCAGGCGATCGCCTCGGCAGGAGACGAATCTGTTGCGGCGGTCGCTGAGCTGGCGAGAAGTGCTCGTAAGCGAGTCGGGTATTTAGGGTCCTCTGTCGTGGTAGCGCTGGCAGGTGGTACGGGATCGGGCAAGTCATCCTTGCTCAACGCCATCGCCGGCGAGTACGTCGCCGAGGTGGCGGCTATCAGACCCACGACTTCCGAACCGTTGGCCTGGATTCCGCAAGTGCCTGAACCAGGGGTGGTCCGTTTACTCGACGACATGGGAGTCAAGCGCCGGGTGGGCCACACCAAAGAGCGCCCGATCGTCATCATCGACATGCCAGACACGGACTCGGTCGTCGGGGCCCACCGGGCGATCTTTGAAAAGCTCTTGCCACGAGTGGACGTTGTCTGGTGGGTGGTCGATCCCGAGAAGTATTCGGATCGGTTGCTGCATCGAGACTTCCTCGGCCCACTGGCTGCGTACCAGGGGCAATTCCGCTTCATATTCAATCAGATTGACCGGCTGGATCCGGCCCAGCTCGCCTCGGTGGTCGCCGACTTTGCCGGGCGGCTACGCGAAATCGGCATCGATGATCCAGTCATCATTCCGGTTGCTGCCGATCCTGTAGGTGGCGGTGGTCCGATCGGTATGGCCGCTCTGATGGACTCGCTGGCCCAACTCGATGACGCCAAGAAGGCAGTGACCGCCAAGACGCTCGTGGATATTCGCCGAGCTGGCTTGGCGCTCGCTGAGGTGACCGGAGTGACGGGGGAGGGGATCGGATTCGACGACCAGTGGGACCAAGCGAGATCAGAAGTCGTCGCCGGCCTAGTCGGGATGGTGGTGGCCGATGACGTGGTCGACAAAGCCGAAGCGGAAGGGGCGGCAGCCGCACTGAGAGCCGGGCTCGGGCCGCTCGGTTTGTTCATTACCCGTATCCGTGACACACGGGTCGCCAGAGCGCTTGGTCTGGCACCACCGGGCAACCTGGCGTCGGAAGCTGCCAACCAATGGGCCTCTCGGCCCGGCCGTGACAAAGCCCTCGGGACGATGGAAGCCCTGGTCTCTCAGCTGGCCTTTTCGGCCGGGGGTCCATATTCGAGGACGCTCAGGGCAGAGTTCGACACCGGGCGCCTCACCGCGGCCGTAGATAACACAGTTGACGTTGCCTTACATCGAAATGTCGATGCCAAACTCGATCGCCGATCTTGGTGGACGACTGTTGCCATCGTCAAGTGGTTACTCAGCGTCGCGGTCGCGGCTGGGGCCGTCTGGTGGTATGCAAGTCCTCCCACTCGTGGATCGGTTCCCTGGCCGGTCGTGCTCGTCGTCGGTGGTGTGGTCGTCGGGCTCGGTTTGAGTCGGCTGCTTGACATCTCAGGGCGGCGCCTCGGCCGGGTTCGGATCGATGCCTTCCGCCAGCACATAGCCGGAGATCTCGATGCCCAGCTTGAGCGGAGCCTTGGAGCGCCGCTGCGTTCGGCCATACGCCAAAGGGCTCAGCTGGGGGCGCTGCTGACGGAGATTGCCGTTGAGACCGAGCGCGCCAGACAATCTGCCTAAGATCGTCCCGCATGTCGGACTTCTGGTCGAATATCAGCCCCCAACTGGCACAAAGTATTGGTGTCGTCGCCGCTACGTTGCTGGCCTGGTGGGTTATTGCCCGGCTCGGCCGACGGGCTGCCGCCCGGGTGGACCCGATGGAACCGGAGCGCCAGCAACGAGTCGCGACCCTTTGGCAGGCCGGCCGCCGGGTCGTCGCGATTCTGCTCGGTGTCATCGTTCTCTTGATGCTGCTGAGTATTTGGGATGTACCCATCACGCCCCTCCTGGCCGTTGGATCGGCCGTCGGTCTGGCGGTTGGCTTCGGAGCCCAGGACTCCGTCAAAGATCTCATCGCCGGTTTCCTCATCTTGGCCGAGGGACAGTTCGACATTGGCGACACCGTCACGGTCGCCGGGGTGTCCGGCACGGTTACGGACATCCGGCTTCGGGTGACCGTGCTGCGTGACCTCAACGGTGCGGTGCATTTTGTGCCGAATGGTCAGATCAACGTCGCCTCCAACCTCACAAAAGAGTTCTCTCGTGCAGTGGTGGACATCGGGGTCGCCTACGATTCGGATATCCCCAAGGTTAAAGCTCTACTTGAGGATGAGATTCGGGCGATCGAGGCGGAGTACCCCGATCTGTTCGCCGAACCGGGCGAAGTACAGGGCGTTAACGAACTGGCTGGTTCGGCGATCGTGGTCCGGGCCATCCTGGTGACGCAAGCGGATGCACGCTGGCAGGTCAAACGACTCGCCCTGGAGCGGATCGCAGAACGTTTTCGTTCCGAGAACATCGTTATCCCCTTCCAGACGGTTAATGTGGTCAAAATGGGGGATTCTGGTTCATGAATCCATCAGGATATGGAAGAAGAGTCGGAGATACCTGGTATCGGGTAGGCCAGTACTATCGGGTGAGTATTGTCGCACGTGCATATAATGCGGGATAGTTCTGTGGGTAAGAGGTCGCGTCTCGAGACTTTCCCTGGCATCGATTCTGCTTATACCTCTTACGTCCCGCAACAAGGGCTCCGGTTACCCCCCTTACCGGAGCCTTTGTTTATGGGGCATGGTCGGCTGGCAGAGGCGAGGAACAGCTTGTGACGATTTGGATGGCTTGGCCGGTTTGGCGTCGCTTGGCCGGTATCGCAGTCGATCAGGTGTCGAGTTCCACTTCCATGGCCATTCAGACCGCCATGGAGTTGCGATCGCTTGGCGATGCGGCTCGAAGTGCGCAGGTTGAGGACCCCTGCCTTCCCGTGCGCGAGGGCATCGAGGTTGTTCTGCAGGCTCACCCCACCGCAGCTCCCATCGCCAACCTCCGGAACCTTATCTACGACGCTCCTGACCTTCCGCTGCTGCTCAAGACGCTTGACGCCGAAATCGAACGGCTCGGCCAAGTACCCGCCCGACTCGCCGAACAGGGGGCAGCCCTCATTCAGGACGGCGAGAGTGTTCTGGTCCACTCCCTGTCGTCGTCGGTGCGCGCCGTGCTCGACCGGGCGCGCCAGACCCGCTCATTCTCGGTTACCTGCACCGTTGAAGAGGTCTCGGGCGAAGGACGCCAGATGGCAGCAGAACTCGCCGGAGCCGGATATTCAATCGAGATGTTGTCCGTAAACCATGCGGCAACCTACGTGGCAGGCGTTGACCTGATCCTTGTTGGAGCCGACGCCATTGGTCCCGGCCGGGTCATCAACAAAGAGGGTACGAGTCGAATCGCTCGGGCGGGCCTTGACGCGGACGTTCCCCGCTACGTGATCGCTGCTACGGACAAGATTCTCGCCGAAGAGCTATTCGTAACGGCCGCTAGTCGAGCCGAGGCGATGGACATGGATCTGGTGCCCCTTTCGTGGTTCACGGCCGTGATTTCTGAGCAGGGTCCGTTGACACCTGGAGATGTGTCTCGCCTCGCAACCGAACGACGGGTCGCCCCGGAGCTTCGTTGATCGCCACCTGCCCGAGCGCCGGTGGGGTCGGACGACTAGACGACCACCTGGACACCATCGGGGACCGACTGGATCTCGATCCGGTTCGCTGATCCGAGCACATCGCCGTCAGCTTGCACGAGGGCAGCCGGGTCGGCTTCGATGATCACCTCTTGCTGATTGAGTGCCTGGAAGCCACCTTTGATGTCTGCCCACGACGCACCCCGGGCAGCCGCTATACCGATGGCAGGGATCCTGCGCATCGGGAGCCGATCCACACCGGCGACGTGAAACCCGTCCGTCGGCGCTTCCTTGGCGAGGGAAAGGGGAACCCGTCCGAAGTACGTGTAGGGCCAGTGGATTTCGACGAGAGCGACGACAGCGTCGTAGCTGTCGTCGCTCACCGAGACGCGAAGCGTCGGGAGACGGTGTCTGAACTCGGACCAGAGAACCGTGGCCGCGGTCTTGGCATAGTGCACGCCGCCCATGAACAGCTTCTTATGGGGGGTCCGCTCGGCATGATGAACCACCTCGGCGTCAAACCCGACTCCGGCCGCAAAAGTCGCGTAGACGGGGGGAGCATCGTCGAGGGTTATCCGGGCCAGATCAATCGATTGGACTGGTGGTTGAGCCACAATCTGGGCGGTTGCTTTGATCGGGTCGGGATCGACGCCGAGGATCGCGGCCAGCACGTTGGTCGTACCGACAGGAATGATGCCCAATGCGGTTTGCGTGAGCGCGATCCCATTTACGACTCGATTCACGACTCCGTCGCCACCCATCGCGACCACGACGTCGATGCCCTGGTGGGCCGAGTCGGCCGCAACCTGGGTGACGGCTTGGGCGGTTTCTGGCCACTGTGCATCGACCTCGAACTCAGCACGGAGGCGGGCGAGTACCTCGCGATGCATTCCGCCGGTGAATTGAGAAGCTGCCGGATTCGCAACCAGAACCAGGCGGCGTCTGGCAGGCATCACGAAACAGCCAAAGCGACAGAGATGAGATCATCTCTGCCGAAGTGGCCGGCCGAAGCCTGGATGGCCTTGTCGGCCTCCTCCAGAGGAAATTCGTGGGACACCATGTGGTCGAGCCGGTCGTCTGACGCCAGCTGGCGAGTCGCCCAATGGTATCCAGCCGACGAAGCGCCAAACGCTCCACGGATACTGAGTTCTTTTACCACGATGATGTCCGAGAACAGCTGGTTCACGGGCGTGGTGCCCTTGGTGGATGCGAGAACGAGTCGACCTCCGACCCGCACCAGATCGAGGCCAACGAGTATCGCTTCCGTGTCATTGGACGTGACGTCTATAACGACGTCGGGTCTCGTTCCGAGACTGTCAGCCACGGCACTAGCCGGGTCGTCGACATCTGAGAAAACAATCATGTCGGCGCCGAGTTCTTTGGCGAGGCGGAGGCGATCAGCGTCATGGGACAGGCCGGTAATGCCAACCCAGCCTGCTCCTGCGGCCTTGGCTGCGACCAGGGCAGAAAGCCCACGAGGGCCTGGTCCCATGATCAGTATGTTCTCGCCGGCTTCCAATTCAGGTACCTCGACCGCCCAGGTGAATCCCGCCGCCAAAGGGTGTGCGAACGCAGAGACAACTGCCGGGACATCGTCGGACACTACGTGGAGTCGGGAACCCGGGTCGAGGTACATCAATTCGGCGAATCCACCCCACAAAGCCGGGCTCTCCGTCGACGGCAGTTGCCCGTAGGCGTTGATCGGTCGGCGAAAACTACACGATGAGACATTGTTCATACACCGGCGGCATGCACCGCATCGGATGGAGCTTTCGACGACAACCCGGGTACCTACCGGGATACCAAAATCCGTCATGGAGTCGGCGATTCGCCCCACGACCTCATGGCCGGGAATGAGTGGATACTTGACGAATCGACTGGTGCCTTCCCAGGCCTGAACGTCGACCCCGGAAAGCCCGGTCGCTTCGACGGCCAGCCAACCGCCAACCTCCATCTCGGCGACGTTGAGTCGGGTGGGAGTGAAACGGCGCGGTTCAACCAGGATCATGGCCCGTGCACTGTTCCCTGATACCGACACTGTTGCGACCTCGCCTAGCGGCCGCGAATTGTAGTGGCGGTGGCGAACGTCTCAGCCGGACATCAGGACAGCGCTTGAGCCATCCTCTCAATGCCTTCGACCAGGTCACTATCCCCCAGCGCGTAGGACATCCGTACGTAGCCGGGAGCACCGAATGCTTCGCCAGGCACAAGGGCAACCTGGGCGACATCAAGGATGGCGGCCGCCACGTCAAGGGTGGTCTGCACCTGGTTGCCACCGATGGACCGGCCCAATACCCCCTCGAAGTTGGGGAACGCGTAGAACGCTCCTTCCGGCTCCAGGCAGGTAACACCGTCGATTTCGTTGAGCATTCGCACCATGGTTCGTCGTCGGTGGTCAAAGGCCTCGCGCATCATCACCACTGCGTCGAGCGGTCCGCTGACTGCCGCCAGGGCGGCCCGCTGGGCGATATTGTCGACGTTGCTTGTCGCGTGCGACTGCATGTTGGAGGCTGCTTTGATGACGTCCTTGGGGCCGGCCATCCAACCAACCCGCCACCCCGTCATGGCGTAGGTCTTGGCCACGCCGTTCACAATTACGCACCGATCGCGAATCTCCGGCACGAGGGTGGGCATCGACGAGAAGACGGCGCCGCCGTAGACGAGGTGTTCATAGATTTCGTCGGTAAGAACCCAGAGTCCCCGTTCGGCTGCCCACTTGCCAAGCGCCTCCACCTCGTCTGGTTGATACACAGCACCAGTGGGGTTCGATGGCGAAACAAACAGAAGGATCTTTGTTTGCGGCGTGAGATGCTTTTCGAGCATGTCGACCGTCACCTTGAATCCGGTCGCTGCGTCGGTGGGCACGTTGACCGGGACCCCGCCTGCCATCCGGATGGCTTCAGGGTAGGTAACCCAATAGGGGGTGGGCATCAGCACCTCATCACCCGGGTCCAGCAGGGTGGCGAACGCCTCAAAGACCGCCATTTTCCCGCCGTTGGTCACGAGAACCTGGCTCGACTCGAGCTCCAGGCCCGAGTGACGGAGCGTCTTGTCGGCGATGGCCTCGCGCAGTTCGGGCAGGCCAGGAGCGGCCGTGTACTTGTGGTTCTTGGGGTCACGACAAGCTGCAATGGCAGCCTCAACGATGTAGTCGGGAGTCGGGAAGTCCGGTTCGCCGGCCCCGAACCCGATTACGGGAATCCCCGCCGCTTTCATTGCCTTGGCGGTGGCGGTGATGGAAACCGTCGCCGATGGTTCGATGGCGGCGATGCGTTGGGAAATGCGGCCCATGGATCCTTCTCCGTGTGTCTGTTGCCGACACCCTAGTGGCGACGAGCAACGCTCTCAGCTGGTTGGATCCTCTCGCTCAACGACAATATCAGTTACGTAGGCGGCCGGACGGAACGCCTGTCGACTGAGTGGTGACAATTCGGCCAGAGGATGAATAATCGGCAGCACGGCCTTGCCGTTTGCCAGCGAGGCATGGGCGATTCGGGCGAATGGACCGGTCGTCCACATCCGGTCGGTGTGGCGGGCGATCACGGGTAGGAGGAGGCAGTCGGCGGTTTCGGCCGCCGCCAACGTGACGGGCGCAATGAATTCAAGGAGGCCGCGACGGATTGCCCGGCTGGAGGTCAGGAGTTCGGGGCTGGCAGATTCGGTCACGCCTCGCAGAACGGTTCTGGTGCCCGCACCGAGAGAAAGAACGCCGAGGCGCTGATAACGGGCGGCTTCGTAAGCCAGGTCCATCGACCAGCGCGGGTCTTCGAGGCGGCCGATGATGACTTCCAGGGCGGCTGCGGTCCTGACGGCGTTCAAATCCATGGCAACCTCGGTGACTGCCAACAGCAGCGGTTGGTCCGGGCGCCGTTTCCGAAGCGCTTGGGCTGCCGCCACTCCCTCCTCGGCCCACGATTGACCGGTCAGCGCCAGTAGTGCGTGCGCAGCCTTCGCGGCTGTCGGCACGGGGTCGGCCCACTCGTCGCGGGCTATGTCATTGAGCAGGTCGTTGGGGTTCACGTCGTGTCTTAATCGGAGTTGGCGGTCATACGCGAGATGGGGACGGCCAAGCCGTCCCCATTTTCACGTTGAACCGGCGAGGTTATGCCCCGTCGAGCTTCTCAGCAGCCTCGTCGGCTACATCAGATACGGTTTCGGTAGCAGACTCGGCTGCGTCGCTGACCGCTTCGGTGGCGTCGCCAGCTACGTCGCTAACGGCTTCGGTCGCTTCACCGGCGGCGTCCTTGGCCGCATCGGCAGCTTCGCCTGCTCCACCCTTGACCTTGTCAACCATGTCCCCGGCACTGTCCTTGGCCTTATCGACCATGTCCCCGGCGGCATCTTTGGCTTTGCCAAGAGCGCCTTCTGCCTTGTCCATGGCACCTTCGACCATGTCTCCGACACCGTCGCCAAGGTCTTCTGCCATATCTTTTGCCTTTTCGACAGCATCGCCAGCGCTCTCAGCTGCTTCGGCCGCAACATTCTTCGCTTTGCCGAACATATTCTTGATCGTGTCCATGATCGCCATTCGTCGATCGTCCCTTCGTTGGTTGGTGGTTGGTATATATACCAGCTCATTCGTACCCGATGTCCGGTAATGAGTCCGGGGGAGTAGATCAGCCTTCGTAACCGTACTGGCTGACGATCGTCCCGTTGGGATCGAGCAGGAAGCCGGTGTCGCCCGAATTGTCCCAGACCGGGGTGTCGTCGCACCAATAGTACTCGGGCGGCTGGTCCTCACCGCAACCCGTGAACAGCACGAGTGATGCTCCTGGAGCAAGATGGACGCCGTCGGCAAAGGTGTACCGATGTACCGATGACTCGTCCTTGATCGTCCACCCCGTTAAGTCGATTTCGGTTGAACTGGACGAAGTGATCGTGATCCACTCGCCGTTGCGATTCTCGTTGTCGCGCCCCGCTGCGTCAGCGTTTATGGCCGTGATCGTTATGTCGAATTGCTCGGTTGACCCGCAGGCCGTCGCTGACCACATGCCACTTCCGGCCTCCTGAGCGATGCGCTCGGCATCATCGAGGAACGACTGGAGGGTCGTATTGGGTTCGTAATCCCTGGAGAGGGCGGCGCCCTCGAGCACCAACTCGGCGTTGACGAAGAGGTCGTCGATCCACACATATCCGAGGATTCGGCCGTACTGGTCATAGGCGTCGACATCGGTGCTGACTGACACCTGTTGGCCGGCTACCAGGTCTGCCAGAAGCGTCCGTGCTTCATCCCCGAAACACTCACCTTGCTCGGGCGTGTTGATTCCGATCAACCGAACGCGCTCTTCCCGTCCATCAAGCTCTACCCGGATCGAGTCGCCATCCTGCACGGATAGCACGTCTGCCAACCGGGCACCTGCGGGTGGTTGGGGAGCAACGAACTCGGCTGCTGACGATGGCGAGGCTTCGTCGAGTGGCAGACCGGTCTCGACGGACGATCGGGTGGTTAATCCGGCACACCCTCCTAATGCCACCAGCCCTGCGAGCGCCAGGCGGGCTGCTCTCATATCGCTTTTTCGTAGGCGCGTCTGGCAGCCACGAGCACGGGATCCCAGGTACCGGAGAACGGTGGCGCATAAGAAAGGTCCATCATGGAGAACGAGAGCCCGTCCATATTGTTCCAAATGCCGGTGGCCAGCGTATCAATACGCTTGCCGGCGGTCCCGCCCCCGACGATCTGGGCTCCGAGCAGCCGACCGGTCCCTCGCTCGGCGGTCACCTTCAGCGTCATATCGGCGGAAGCCGGCCAGTAGCCGGCCATCGTCGTCGACTCGGTGGTAGCGGTAACGGCGTCGATACCTGCTTCGTCTGCTTCTTGCTGGGACAGACCGGTACGGGCGATTTCGATGTCCAGAACTTTCGTGATCGCCGTTCCCAAGATGCCAGGGAACGTTGCATCTTCGCCACCGATGTTGATACCGGCGACCCGCCCCTGTTTGTTCGCAACCGTTCCGAGATGCACGTTGGCTGGTCGGCCAGTTAGCCGGTGGAGGGCCTCTGCGCAGTCCCCGGCGGCCCAGATTCCCTCAACGGATGTCTGCTGTCGGTTGTTGACGTGGACCGCCCCGGTCGGGCCGATCCGGATACCCGCTTCGGCGGCAAGTTCTGAAACCGGACGGGTGCCAAGTGCCAGCACGACGAGGTCAGCTTCCAGGACCGCTTCACCAACTTCGACGCCCCGAACGTGTCCTTCCTTGTCTGCCAGGCATTTCACCCGGTGTCCCGGATACACCTCGATACCACGTTCACGCATTCCCGCGGTGATTTTGGCGCCGAGATCCTCGTCGAGTGATCGGTTCATGACGACCGTTCCCGACGTGACGAGATGGGTTGTCAGGCCTCGTACCTGGAAGGCTTCGGCCATCTCCAATCCGATGTAGCCGCCGCCGACAACCACGGCGGTCTTTGCGCTCTCCGCCGCCAATCTGATCGCCTCGGCGTCGTCGAGGGTCTTCACGTGGAATACGCCGTCGAGGTCGATGCCTTCCATCGGCGGCCGAATCGGTCGAGCGCCCGTCGCGTAGACCAGTTGGTCGAACGGGACATCCCGGGTCTCGCGGTCACTTCGGACGGTGACGACCCGGTCGTCGATGTCGATTTCGGTCACTTCATGGCCGAGATGGACGGAAATGTCCTGTTGGGCGAACTGGGCCGGCGTTCGGGCGATCAGCTGCTCGATTCGGGGTACGTCGCCCGATACGTAATAGGGTTCGCCGCAGGCCGAGTAGCTGACGCGTTGGGTCATCTCGAAGACGTCGATCACCAGATCGTCGGCATCGCGTCGGCGGCGCGCTTGGGACGCGGCTGACATTCCGGCGGCATCGCCGCCGATGACTACGAGGCGTTCGCTCATGTCGATTTCTTGCCGAAGCGGCGTTCCTTCGGTGGTTCGAGCTGTGCCTTGAGTTCTTTGAGTTCGGCCAGTTGGCGCTTGACACGTCGCCGCCGAATCCGGATCACGTACCCCACGATTTCATCGATGATGACTGCGATGAGGGTGGTGCCCAACAGCAGTGCAGCCAATGGAGCTTCGATGCTCCACTGCAAGAAATCGAACCTCGTGGTCTGGGTATTCTGGAAGACCAGGATGATCACGACCGCCAGGAGTAGGGCGCCGAATAGCATCGACCAACGGAAGCCGGAGCCCTTGTAGACCGTCGTTGGAGTGACGGGCGCTACGGCAGTTTCTTCAACTGGAGTTTCTACCTCGGTCGGCTCTTCGGATTCGAGTGGCATAACCTCGGTGTCCGTGAGGTCGATGCCGTCAGATGGGTCGAGTCCGAGTTCGTCATCGGTGGGTGTCGGTTCTTCGTCGTTCATGCCCTGCATCGTAGCCACCACGGCCCGATGTAGCACTTGATCATTTACACTGCCGGGATGTTGCGATGGGGGATGGTGGTAGGTCTGGTGCTGACGTTTCTTGCGTCGGCCTGCGGGGCTGAGGTCGCCGTGGAAAGCACGGCTGTGACGCTTCCGCCACTAGAAATCCCGATCGCACTGTCGGGTCCGTCGAATGGCTCTCCAAGCTCAACGGTGGTTGCGGTGTCGCCGGTGGATCTCCCCGAAACTCTCGACCTTGCTGCGTTTGACATTTTTGGCCGCCTGGAGGTCGAACAATATGAGGTGACCTACCGGATGGTCGGCGCCGGGATCGATCAAGAGGCGGTATATACCTACCAGCGCGACCCTCTGGCCGGGCACATTCTTGGGATCGCCGATGGGGACGATATCGAGGTTGTCTTGGTCGGCGGCGAGGTATGGGCGAGGTTTGGTCCGACCCCCGACGGTGCCCTGGTAGAGGCCAGCACCACGTTTGCGGCACTGGCCGACGGTTTCTTTGAACCAGGCGCGATCGCCGCACAGAACATGGAGCCCTTCGATTTTCGCATCGGCGACTTCCTCCTCGTCGGCCCGGGAGAGTTCGACGGTCAGGCGGCCTTTGAGTATGCAGCTCCTGAGCCCCGGGGGTTTTCGTGGTGGGTCAACGGCGACGGACTGATCCTGGGCGGAACCGGCGTAGTAGGAAGCGACGCGGACTCTGCCGAACTCTCCTTCACGTATCGGTGGTCGGGGGCGTCGGATCCGATTGTGCGCCCGACGAACACCATATCTCAAGCCGAGTACTTCGCTTTCTTAGAAGGCCAGGACCCGACTGATCCCACCCGGCTTCAGGAAGATCTCCGTAGCGTCCAGGCTGCAGTTGCACGTTCCCGCGCGACCGACGGCGCCTTCGGAACCGAAGAACTCGACGGGATGGTTCGCCTCGGACTAATCGACGGCTGGCAACCATCCGTCGACGACCTAGCGCCAGGGATAATTGGTGTGCAGATCGAACAGGATTCTGCTCTGCTATTGGCGGTCATGGCCGACGGACGTCACTACTGCGTTGGCATGGCCGGTGATTCGATCGCTTACGGCGCCAGCTACACGATCGCCGACTTGATCGCTCCAGGCGGTTGCTCGGTCCCGTCTGACTTCCCGATTCTTGATCCCGCCGGCTGATGCCAGCCGGTGACGAGACCGTGGTCTGCCTCAGGGTCGATAACGTGATGTCACCCGATACTCCGGACTTCGAGGCGCTTCACCACGATGCTCTTCAAACCGGGTTCGGCGCACTCACCCGCCTGATCGACGAGTGGCGATCTGGAGCCAATCGTTTCGCCAAACCGGGAGAGATTCTGTTGGCTGCCTGGATTGGTGACCGAATGGCGGGCATCGGCGGGCTCAATATCGACCCGTACGAGAATCGCCCAGATGTCGGTCGCATTCGGCGTCTCTACGTGCTGAGCAATGCCCGAAGACGAGGGGTTGGAACCCACCTGGTAGCGGCGATTGAATCTGCAGCTTCTGCCAGTGAAATGGCGACAATTCAACTGCGAACGGTCGATCAACGTAGCGCGACTTTCTATGAGGGGTTGGGCTTCCTGCCGATCCATGGCGAGGCAACGGTCACGCATCGCAAGGCGTTACCGGCTCCGCACTGACGGCTCCGAACGTCAACGGTCTACGACTCGTTCGAATTCGCTCGTTTCGTTGAGAGTGCGAAGGTGTTGCCCTCGCTGTCCTTGAACCAGGCGGCTTTGCCATCTGGGGTGGCGATTACGCCATCGACCGACGAACCCGCCTCACCGAAGTCGACATCCTGGAAGATCACGCCGCGGGCACGGAGTTGGGCGACCACCGAATCGAAGTCCTCCAGCTGGAATCCTGCTGCGGTCGCCTGGTTCGTGCCTGCGAGTTCAGAGCGGTAGACGAGGAACGCCCCGCCGCCGACTTCGTAGTGGAGATCGCCGAAGACGTCTTCGCTGACAGGTTCGAGACCCAGTTTGTCCGAGTACCACTGCCTGGCGCGATCCAGGTCAGACGCGGGAAGGACGGGGTGTAGCGGGGTGTTTGCGAACATGGGCTCTCCTAACTCAGCCTGACGTACCTTCGAAACTTCTGTCCTCTCGGGGCACGACAAGAACGACGGTGTTCGTTGCGACATCTTCCTCAGCCCACATTGTCTGAAGAAGCGTCACCGGGCCGGGTTGTGGAGCTCGATTTCGAGCCTACACAGTCGCGCTCCGGCGCACCGTGCGGAGGTGTGACCTCGGGCAGATCGCTTGCCTCTAGGCGTCGACGTCGGCGCCTTCGAAGTGCCACCGTTCCTTGCTGGCTCTGGCCTCGTCTACGTCGACGCGGGTCAGTAGGAAACCGCCGATGATGAAGAATGCTGCCACCGATATGATGCCGTTGCGGCCACTTCCGGTTTGGGCGGTAACGATGCCGAACAGCAACGGTCCCCAGATGGCCGAGAACTTCGAGAAGACCGAGAAGAACCCGTAGAACTCAGCGGCGGCTTCTTCTGGAATCATCGTGCCGTACAAACTGCGAGACAACGCTTGGACCCCGCCAAGAACAAATCCTACGACCGCGGCGAGCATGAAGAAGGGGACAGCTTCACCTTCTGGCAGGAAGTAGGCGCTAACCGCCAGCCCGACCCAGATGACCAGATTGAAAAGGATCGCTCGTTTCGGGTTGATCTTCCCGGAAATCCACCCAAAAGCGTAGGCGCCGCCAAAGGCGATGAACTGAACGATCAGGAAAGCGATGATGACTTCCTGAAGCGACAGGTTAAGAGTGTCTTCGGCATAGGCCCCGGAAATGTTGATCACGGTTTGGGTGCCGTCGTTGTAGAACATGAAAGCCACAATGAAGAGCAGAAGTTGCGGGAACTGGCGCAATCGGATCCCGGTTTTGATGGTCCGAGCCAGACCGATTCTGGCATAGGCCACGAGGTCGGGTTGCCCGGCATACTTGGCCGGTATCGGCTGGGATACGCCGTCGCTGGGAAACCGTTTCAGGGCGTAGATCGTGAAGAGAACCCACCACACGCCGGCGCCGGCGATGGAGATGCGGGTTGCCATGTCGAGGCTCAGACCGATCACTTCCTGATCGGCGAGAACGATGAGGATGAACGCAAACAGCACATAGATTCCGCCGCCGATGTAGCCAAGAGCGAACCCTTTCGATGACACCCGGTCGATCGTTTCATCGGTGGCGATGATCGGCAGGTACCCGTCGTAGAAGACGTTGGCGGCGACGAAGCCGACCTGGGAGACGATGAAGACGAGCAGGAACAGGGGCACCGAGCCCGACGGGACAAAGAAAATGGCGAACGTGAAGCCGGCTCCGAGAAACGCAAACACCCTGAGATACGCACGCTTGGCCGACGAGAAGTCTGCCATCGCCCCCAGGATCGGCATGATGAGGAAAAGAACGAAGGCTCCGCCAGCCACGAGGAACGACCAGATCGCGCCACCCGTCATACCCCAGTAGCCATCTTCTGGGACGATTGAACCAGTGAAGAACGGAGCCACGATGGCTCCAGACGTGGTCGCGTACGCGGAGTTCGCCCAGTCGTACATGGCCCATCCGAAGATGGTCTTCTTGTCGTTCTTCACGATATTGCTCAACCCGGCTCCTCGTTCGGCGGCCAAGCGTAGAGGACCACTTCGTCGAACAACGGATGATCGGTAGTTTTCCTCGGCCCAGATAGGTGGGCTTCGCCGGTAGTCTCTGAGCCATGACCAGGGCTCGACGTCTCATCCCCGTACTGTTTCTTCTTATCGCTTCGCTGCCAATCAGTGGCGCGGCTGGCGCGCAAACCGTCGAATGTCCGGCCGTTGACGGCATCACCTGTGACGGGTGGGTAACCGACACCGCCGGAATCATCCGTGACGATGCCAATCTGGAACGGCTCGTTGATGGCGTGATCAACAACTACGGTCACGAGATTGCCATCGTTATCGTCCAGTCGGCGGATGATCCCAACGCCTTGGCCCAGGAGATCGGCAACACATGGGGAGTGGGAAGTTCCGGCGTCGATGACGGCATCGTGGTGCTAGTGGCCCTCGATCAGCGCATCACCGCGGTGGAGACGGGCCCCGGAATCAGCCTGTCCGATCCGGATTTCATTGCCGGCCTTGGCAACAGCTCATTCGCAGCAGGCGACTTTGACGGGGGAATTTCGGCGATCGTGGCCGGACTGGTTGCGACGTTCAGCGACACCGGCCAGGGCACGGATACGCCGACCGAGATTCCCGGATTTGATCCCTCACCGAGCCTTCCCAATCCAGGTTCGGGTCTTGGTTCGTTGAGTCCAGTTTTGGGCCTCATCTTGATCGCGGGTGGCTTTTTCGTGTCGAGCGAGTTTCGGAAGAAGAACCTCCTCGTCTCATCATCTCGGAAACGGCGCCAGGAAGCTGAAGTCGACACGATTCTCGAAGGTCTGACCCCCTATGGACATGAGCTGGCACTGCGCGACGAGCTGTTTGAGCTGCGCCCGGTGGAAGCTCCCAGCGCTGAGACGCTGCCGGTGGTTTCGGCACTGGAGGCGGTCATGGAAGGTCAGGCAGGCGACGGCGACGCATTGGCTGCCGCCTGGTCGGCCGGCTTGCTGGAAGTTCTCCATGAAGACCGGGTGGCTGCTGAGCGGGAGATGCCGCTGGAACTGGCTATCACCGGCGAGCAGCAACTTCTAGAAGATGCCCTCCAGGCGTCCGTCACCGAAGCGATCGCCACCACCCACGACGACCAGTTCAGCTTGAAGTCCGAAGAACTCAAGCGGTTGGTTTCCTCACTGCGTCCCTATCGGGTCGCCCACGAACGAACCAGGACGGCTCGCCGGTTGATTCATCGTGCCGTCACCACTCCGATCGGTCCGGTGATCGTCAACGACCTGGGCGAGCGACTGGTGCAGGCCGGCCCGGTGTTGATCCCTGGAGCGCCGATTCTTGACTCCGTCAACGAGGTGGACTCCGCCTATGTGACCGCTGCCGACAAGGCCACCCGACTGAAACTGATCCGCGATCGCCTCGATGAGAACGAGGCGCGCCCGGCCGTGTCCGCAGCTCTGGTCGACCTCGAAGACGACGCCGAGGCGGCGCTTGCTCGCTACGAAGTCGTTCTCGAGAAGTTGGAGAAATCACAGCTGAAGCAGGATGGTCTATCGGTTCCGGCGGTGGCTGCCTTCATCTTGATGAACAACGACTCGGTCGACGAATTCCTGGCTGCCTACGGCGAAGCCAAACGCCTCGGGAATGATGCCGAGATGAGCGTCGAGTTCGCAATGGCTGGACTCCGCACGGAGTCCGAGATTGCCGAGGTTCGAGCTCAAGCCGACTCGCTCAACCTTCCAGTAGCCATTGCGGCCGCTTTGCTGGACCGGGGAGATCGGGCCATTGAGGCATTCCACGAACTCTCTGACGGCCTCGCCGCCCAGGGGCTCGATACGGATACTCGCAAGACCGTCGCCGCGCTCCTCGCAATCTCGCTTGAGTCCAGTGTGGCGTTGCGGAAATGGACGGAAGCCCGCGAGGCGCTTGCCAAGCTCGGCCTGGCCGGCGCCTACGCCGACGTAGCCGCCGCCTTTGGCGCCTCGGACCCCCGGGGTCCACGTGCTTTCGCCGTCGCCTATGCGGCGCAGCGGCAAGCCCTGGCAAGAGGTGGGATCGAGGATGCCGATCGATACGCCCCCGAACTTGCTCACAGTGGCACCCGTCGAGGTCGGGACAGCTGGACCGGCGAGATCATCCCTGGATCGTTGCGGAGCTTCGATCCATTCACGCTGTTGTACTACCGGTGGATCATCACGGGTGGCACCGGCCATGGCCGCGGATGGGAACCGATCTATCAGGACCGTTCCTGGTCGCAGGACACCAACTCGTGGTTCGGCGGATTCGGCGGTGGCGGTGGATTCGGAGGGGGCGGAAGCTCGTCTGGCTCGTCCTCGTGGGGATCCTCCTGGGGCGGGTCATCGGGCGGTTTCGGTGGTTTTGGTGGTGGGGGTGGATTTGGCGGCGGTGGTGGCGGCGGCGGTTCCAGCGGTTGGTAGCCGTGGCGCGCGCACTCACGCGCTCGCGTTGGTCCATGGTCGTAGTTTCGACGCTACTGCTTGGTGCCTGTTCGACGAGTGAACTCGCCCCGGTTCCGAGCACCTCGCTCCCGGCGGCCGCGCCGGTCGCGCCTATCGAGAGGTCAACGGACACGACTTCCCCTTCCTCCCGGGCGACCACGACGGCACCGCTGGCGCCGCTGACCGGCTTATCGCTCGAACGCGTCGACCTCGACCTTGGTTTCCCGATTCTGGTTTTCTCGTCTGGATCCCAAACCTACGTGGCTGACAAGTCCGGATTGATTGTGTCGATGGATAGTGGAGATACGGTGCTCGATCTCAGCGACAAGGTGCTCGATAGCGGCGAACGCGGACTGCTCGGAGCGGCGTTCCATCCGGGCTATCCCGAGGGGAGCTTGCTCATCGTCCACTATTCGGACCGGGTAGGTAACACCCAGGTCTCGAGCTTCTCCGTCGTTGATAACGTCGCGGATCGAGAGACCGAGCAGAGTATTCTGGCGGTCGAGCAACCGGCCGGAAACCACAATGGGGGCATGGTTCAGTTCGACTCAGCGGGCTACCTCTATGTGGGTCTAGGAGACGGCGGCGGCAGTGGGGACCGGTACGGAAACGGCCAGGATCTCACTTCGATGCTGGGTTCGATCGTGCGATTGGAGGTCACGGACCAGGCGGGCTACTCGATACCTCCTGATAATCCGTTTGTGGACCGCTCCGACGCCACTCCCGAAATCTGGCTGTGGGGGCTCCGCAATCCCTGGCGGTTCTGGATCGACGAAGCCAGCGGTTCGATGATCATTGGAGATGTCGGTCAGAATCAGTATGAAGAAGTCGATATCGTGTCGATGGAGGACGCCGGAGCAAACCTGGGTTGGCCTATCACCGAAGGATTGCATTGCTTCAGTCCGGCGACAGGTTGTGATAGCTCGGGTCTAACCTTGCCGGTGGTCGAGGTATCGCATGCCGATGCCGGCTCGTGTTCCATCACCGGCGGGATCGTCTACCGGGGTGCCGCCATCCCCGAGTTGGTTGGGACCTATTTCTTCTCCGACTATTGCGGAGGCTATGTGCGCGGGTTTGAGCTGTCCGACCCGGGTCAGGTCACCGACTACACCGACCAGCTTGGCGGGCCGTTTAGCCAGGTGTCGTCGTTTGGGGAGGGCGCCGACGGGGAGCTTTACCTGTCAACTTCCCAGGGTGTGTACCGCCTCGTGCCGCAGCGTTAGGCATCGCGGCCGATAGTCCCGGAGAGCCGCACTGGACTCAGCGTCACCAGGAAACCCGAATCTGTCACACCGGACCGTTACGATCGGCGCCATGCTGTATGTAGAGAACTGGGCACCCGAATATGGAGCACCGATCGAACACGATCCGGCGCTCGCTCCAAGCGAGTCGGTTATCGATGTCAACGTCGAGACCAGCTCCTGGGCACCGCACCAGCCAGACGCGTCGGCAGCTGAGTCAGTAGAAGCGATGTGTTTTGTCGACGGAGTGCGAAGAGTCGATGCCCGTCTTACGCTCGACGAGCCGGAAGGCCCCATCCCCGGCCTGTGCGGATCGCTCGGCGTAGGAGCGACCCATTGGGATCGCACGATACCGCGTGCCACTTTCGGCAACGTGAGGATCGAGCGACTTGCGGTAGTCGGGTCAGGCCGTGTCGTCGAGGTACCCGCGGCCGGCAACCTGCGATACGAACCCGTTTCGGTAGCCGGCGAGGATCCAGCCGAGCTGATTCGTTACTTCCATGGACGGATGCGCAAGGCAGAAGCAGAACTGTCCTCGCAGCTGGCGGCCGAAGGCCACCTTGTCATTGCCGACGGACCGGTCTACGAAACCAAGCCCCAGTCGGTCATCGGGTTCATCAAGACGCATCGCGTGAACTATCTTCCGCTGGAAGAAACCGAAACCGTTCGGCGCCTGTCCGCTGGAAACAGAACGCCAATCTTCCTTATGGACGGCGTCATGTTTCAGAAGTACTCGTGGTATTTGAAACTGGCCGACATTCCGGGAGGCCACACCTGGTCGGGAGTCGTCCGATGTGAAGTAGCTGCGTCGCTCGGGATTGAACAGGCGACCTTCTACGCCGATGTCGCCACCCTCTTGTTGCCCCAGACCGCTCCACCGTTGCATATCGACCCACGGGCCCCTCAGAACCTCGTACCGATCGGTGCTTTGGAACGGGAGCTACGCCGCAACTTGGGCGACCCGGGATTGGTCTATCGTGCCCTCCGGGAAAGTATTGGTCAGTCGACAGACGGAGCTGCATGAGCGTCGGGCGCGTGGTTGGAACCGAAAAGACATCAACCCAGGTGTTTCGCGTCGTTCTCGATGATGCGGAGTACCTGCAACTTGACGATCTGGTCGTGGTCCGCACTCAGGTTCCCCAAGCCGGCGAGATTGCCACGTATGGCATCGTCACCGAATCCGAAGCTGTCTATGAAGGTGCTTCTTATGAATCCGATACGTTCCGTATCGCCGAACACGGCATTCTGCCGGCCCAGAAGGTGCGGTCGGCTCAGATTCAGGTGACCCGGGTCGACCCGGAGGTGTGGGTCTCGCCCGACCCTGGTGAACTGGTGGAGCGGGCAAGCGGCGAAGCGAGAGACAAAGCCCTGTATGCCGATGAGATGGGCCGCCCGCTGCCGGTTGGCATCGGCCGTGACAATCAACCGCTCTATGTAGATCTTGATTTCTTCGACGGTCGCAAGGGTGGGCACATGTCGATTTCCGGAATTTCCGGCGTGGCCACCAAAACTTCGTTTGCCCTGTTCTTTCTCCGCATGCTGACTGGTCGCCGCGACATCGTCGGTGAGTCGGGCGTCAACATGCGAGTGCTCGTCTTCAACGTCAAAGGCGAGGACCTGCTCTGGCTCGACAAGCCCAATGCACTCTTCGATGACGAAGCCCGCCAGAAATGGGAAGCACTCGGCGTTGAACCAACCCCGTTCCCCTCGGTTGCGTTCTGGGCGCCCCCCCGGAAAAGATCCGGCGATGTCCTCTTGCCCGACGTGGCGGGTCGCCAGGAAGGCGTCCAACCGTTCGCCTGGACGCCTCGTGAGTTTATCGACGAGGGCCTTCTCCGCTTTCTGTTCACCGACGCAGGAGATAGCCGCAACCAACTCTCATTTGTGGAAGAGCGAGTGCGTTCCCAGCTCCAAAGATGGGCGGTCGATGTCGTTGGACGTCCAGGAGCCGTTGTTATCCGTCAACCACCCATCGGCGGATGGAAACGAGGCGCAGAAGTCAAGGTCGAGCCGGGGGAGCGGGTCATCGAAGACCTGCCCAGCCTGGTCGCGGCTCTCGAGGAGTACCTTGATCCGCCCGATGGCGAAGAGCCCGACCGGACCTGGTCGGGGCGCGTACAGGGCGGCACAGTATCGGCGTTCATGCGACGTCTGTATGCGGCCCAATCCCGCCTCGGTGAACTGATCCGGGCCGGGGACTCGAACCGGATCGATCGGGGCGCGGCCCAGGTCACCGTAGTGGCGATCCAGTCGTTGCATGACCTTGCGCAGCGGTTCGTTGTCGGTGCGCTGCTTCAGGAAACGTTTGCCGAAAAAGAACAGACCGGTCAGCGCCTCCCCCTGTCGGTGGTGGTGCTCGATGAGCTGAATAAGTATGCGCCCCGGGAAGGCAACTCTCCGCTCAAGGACATGCTCATTGACATCGCCCAGCGAGGACGGTCCCTGGGTGTGCTGCTCGTTGGCGCCCAGCAGACCGCGTCGCGTATCGCCCAAGAGGTGATGGAGAACGCGGCGATCCGGGTGGCGGGCCGTTTGGATGCGGCCGAAGCAGAACGATCGGAATACGGATGGATGCTTCCTTCGACGAGGGCCAGGGCGCGCCTGCTCAAGCCGGGCACCATGGTGATTTCTCAACCGGCGATACCGGTGCCTCTGGTGGTCAACTTCCCATTCCCGCCGTGGGCGACTCGCCGCGAGGAAGTGAGCGAGGACGTCGATCCTTTTGCCGGGCTCTAGCCAGTGAAGATCCTGCACACCTCCGACTGGCATGTCGGCAAGAAGCTCGGCCGATACGACCGCATGGACGAATATCGTGAGGTCCTCGCCGAGGTAGTTCAGGTTGCCGACGCCCAAGACGTGGATTTGGTGATTGTGTCTGGTGACTTGTTCGATCGGGCCGCTCCACCGATGGAAGCCTTGTCGCTCGTCGTGGAAACCCTGACGGATCTTTCGGCCGACGGCACCCGACCCGTCGTGGCCGTTGCCGGAAACCACGATTCAGCTGCCCTGTTCGAGGTCCTCGATCCGCTGATGGCGCCTCGCGGGGTTCGGCTGGTTGGCGACGTCAAACGACCCGAGGACGGCGGGGTTCTGACGGTCACCACCCGAAACGGTGACGCGGCGATCGGCTGTTTCCCGTTCTTACGCGAAGGCCGGGTGGTCGACTTCATGGAAGAGATGGGCACCTGGTACGGCTCCTATGCCGATCGGGTTCGCCAGATCACAACGGCCTATGCCGGCCGGGCGTCGGAATTGGCTGGGACCGATGGGGTAGCCCTGCTGGTCGCCCATTTCATGGTGACCGGTGCCAAGGTCGGCGGCCATGGCCGTCCAAGAGGGGAAAGGGCGCTGCACATGGGCGAGGCCTATTCGGCGACTTCCCAAGCTGTGCCAACGTCTTTGAGTTACGTGGCGATGGGACATATCCATGCTCCCCAACCGGTGCCGGGTGCCCAGGTGCCTGCTGAGTACGCCGGATCGTTATTGGAGCTCGATTTTGGCGAGGCCGGTGAACAAAAACGAGTCGTGATCGTGGAAGCGGACGCGGGCCTACCGGCTTCGACAAGATCGGTTGATCTCTCGGGTGGCCGAAGGCTCATCCGAGCGACGGGTCGGTGGGAAGAGTTGGCCGAACGTACTGACCTGGTGGATGCTTTTGTTGATCTCACTGTTGAAACGGACGGACCTGATCCGGGCCTGGCAGATCGGGCTCGTCAACACTTCCCGTTCCTCGTCAAAGTGTCCGCTAGCTATGCGCGCGCCGAAGTGGACCGTCCCTCGCGGTCCGGGTTGGCCTGGGACGAGCTCTACCGGGATTTTGTCATCGAACGCACCGGGTCCGAACCGCGTGACGAGTTGTTGGGCGCCTTCCGCACGGTCCTCGACGAAGCCGGGCGCCAGGAATGAGACCGGTCACCTTGCGCCTGGACGGGTTCCGGTCTTACGCCAGCGAGATCGAAATCGACTGGACCGATCGCCACCTGGTGGGGATCGTCGGCCCGATCGGATCCGGGAAGTCGTCGATCCTTGACGCGATTTGCCTGTCTCTGTACGGGAAGACGCCGACCGAGAAGTCCAATCAGAAGTCGCTCATTCATCAACGGGCCGACGTCGGCAAGGTTGAGTTTGTCTTCGACGTCGAGGGCGTACGTTGGAAATCGGTCCGAGCCTTGCGCAGAACCGGCCAGAGCGCCCACGCCTTGTACCGGGTAGACCCGAATGATCCCGACGGCGAGCCGCTTGAAACGATCTTGCAGAAAGGCCCGGTTGATGAGCGGATCGAGGAGATTCTCGGAGTCGATTTCGATGGGTTCAATCGTTCGGTGATGTTGGCGCAGGGTCGTTTCTCAGACTTTCTCAAGGCGACGAGTACCGAGCGCGACAAAGTACTCAAAGGCGTGTTCGGCCTCGACAAGGTGGATGTCATGGAGTCCGTCGCCAAGCGGATCCGGGACGAGGCCAAACGAGACCTCGAAGAGTTCGGCCGTCGCAAGGCTGACCTGGACAATGTGAAAGCCCTCGCAGTTCGGGCTGCCGAAGTTCTCGTGACATCGACTGAACGGCTCAACACGCTTGTAGAACGTGAACCGGTCGTCGAATCCGCCGAGGCCGTCCGCAAGGCTGCTCAGACGGAGATCGACCGGGCGGGCGAACAGACCGCGGCGTTGAAAGTGCTCGCCGAACGGATGCCCGACAGCGGTGAAAGCCAGAAGATCCTCAAGGATCACGGCGTGAGAATATCCGAATTGGTCGCCGCCAAAGCGCGCGCTCGGGAAGCCGGCGCGGCGATAAACGCTGCCCGTCAGGAGCGCCTCGACGTTCTGGAATCCGTCGGTGACGAAGCGCAGCTAGCCGTGGCCCGTCAGCAGGTGACCCGGTTGGCCGATGCTCGGGCCGGTGCGGAGCGTGAATCGGTGAGACACACCGACGCCGTCGCCAAAGTCGAAGTAGCTGTCGCGCTCGTCAAGAAGACCACCAAGGAGGCTGAGAAGCTCGTCGCCAAAGCCACTGCTCTGGTCGAGAAAACAGCTTCCGCGACCGTGGCGCTGGCGGCCGCCGACGAGGCGCTCCACGAGGGGCGCCACGCCGAAATGGCTGCGACCTTACGGGCAGGACTCGTTGCCGATGGCGAGTGTCCGGTTTGCGCCCAACCAGTCGCCGCGGTACCTGCCCCGAGCAAGGCAGGAACGGCCCTGGCGAAACTTGAAAAGGCCAGGGACAAAGCACGGAGCGAGTTGGCGGAATCTGCGGCCGCCGAGAAGGCTGCCCTTGCCGAGTCGGCCACCGTGACCGAAGCCGTGAACAGTGCCGAGAAATCTCTAGCCGACATCGAAGCGGTGGCCGCTGAAGCCAAACAAGCTTCCGAAAAGGCGTCTGCGTTGGTGGAAGAAATCGAGCAGGCGCTGGTCGCAATCCTCGGCAAAAAGCCGGTAGAGCGACTCGCTGAGATCGAGGAACGCCTCCTGGCGGTCGAGGCTCGGATGAAGAGTCTCGAAGCCACCAAGAGGGAAGCGGATGCCGAAGTCGACAATGGCCAGAAACAGGTGGATCAAGCCGAAGCGGGCCTGCGAAATCTGACGTTGACCGTGTCGAGGCTGGCGTCTCAGTTGGCGGTTG
This sequence comes from uncultured Acidimicrobiia bacterium, assembly GCA_963847455.1. Classification (GTDB taxonomy): domain Bacteria; phylum Actinomycetota; class Acidimicrobiia; order Spongiisociales; family JAENVV01; genus JAENVV01. Next base: position 72,337 of record CAWKAG010000042.1, on the reverse strand, counting down.
AGCACGACGACCTGCTCGAGGCGACCGACACTGAGCAACTCCTGGCTTCGGTGCGAGAGGTCTGGGTGGAACGACAGAAGCAGGCGTTGGATACCCGGGAAGCGGCGGTTGCTCGTCTTGCCGAAGCCACCCGGCTTCGAGCTGAGGCTATGGAAGCACTCGGTCTCTCGCCAGATGACGACTTTGGGAAGGCGCTTTCCAATGCAGTCGCGGCGGTGGCGGCAGCCCAGCGCGAAGTCGATGTTCGCAATGAGCGCCTCGCTCAGGCGGCCGACCTCGATGCACAGATCATCGCCAGGCAAACGGTTGCTGACCTGTACGATGATCTCGCCAAGGACCTTCGTCCGGCCGCATTCCTTGGCTATCTCCTCGAAGAGGAGCGGGCCGAACTGGGCCGGGTGTCGTCCGAGCAATTCGAACAGCTTTCCGGGGGCCGCTACCGCTTCTCCGATGATGGTGACTTCAACATTCTCGATCTGAACGCGGCCGAACAGGTGAGGAAATCCTCGACGCTCTCGGGAGGGGAGACATTTCTTGCGTCACTAGCCCTCGCCCTGGCGCTCGCCGAGATGGTGTCTCGCGGTAGTGGTCGGCTTGATTCGTTCTTCCTCGACGAAGGGTTCGGATCGCTTGATGCCGAGCATCTCGACCTGGCGATGGCCGGAATCGAATCGTTGGTGGCGGGGCATGATGATCGACTGGTCGTGATCGTCAGCCACGTGCCCGACATGAAAGACCGGATCGAAGATTTGTTGGTCCTCGACAAAGACCCGGCCACGGGCGCCACGATTGTGGTTGGTAACTAGAAGGAGATTTTGTTGGTCTCCGGCAACTATTCGGCGACTGGCATCAGGATGGTGTCCGGTGCTTAAAAGATCCCGTGTCCTTCGGACTTGGCGGTTCGCCCCATCAGCGCCATCATCGACGATTTCGGGTCGGCGCCCTCGTACAAGACCCGCCCGACTTCAACGGCGATCGGCATTTCGACGTTGGCCTTGTCGGCCAGAGCGAGAACGCCAGCCGTGGATTTGACGCCTTCAGCCACCATGTTCATTTCGGCAATGATGTCGTCGAGTGGTTTGCCTTCCCCGAGACCATGCCCGACCGTATAGTTGCGGCTCTGGGATGAGTAACACGTTGCCACCAGATCACCGACGCCGGCCAATCCGCCGAAGGTGAGCGGATTGCCGCCGACCGCAATGCCGAGTCTGACGAGTTCGGCGAGAGCTCTCGTTATGAGGGCGGCCCGGGTGTTGTCGCCGAAGCCGAGACCTGAGACCATTCCCGAAGCAATCGCCATGACGTTCTTGCAAGCTCCGGCGATCTCGCACCCGACTACGTCGGGGTTGGTGTATACCCGGAATGTCGGAGTCATGAATCGGGTCTGAACCTCTTCAGCGAGGTTGAGGTCTGGCAACGCGATTACGGTGGCGGCGGGTTGGCCGGCCATGATCTCCTTGGCGAGGTTTGGACCAGACAGGACGCCGATCTGATCGCGCGGGTGGTTGGGCAGGACGTCGGCGATGACCTCGGTCATACGCATCAGCGTCCCGGCCTCGATCCCTTTGGTCAGGGAAAGAATCGGGACGGACTCGGGGATCGATCCAGCCGCAATTTCGAGAATGCTGCGAAATCCGTGCGAAGGCACGCCAATGATCAGCACCTCGCAGTTGCCCGCGACTTTGTGAATATCGGAACTAGCCACGAGCGGTTCGGGAAGCGGGAACTCGCTGATGTATGACGGGTTGACATGATCGCGGTTGATGGCATCGGCGACATCGGGTCGGCGCGCCCACAGGAGTGTGTCGTTTTTTGCTGCTGCCAACGCTGCCACTGCGGTTCCCCATGAACCTGCCCCGAGTACTCCAATAGTCATGGGTCAAGGGTACAGCCAACCAGGGTTCGGCGTAGCCAGAACGTACGGAACTGCCTGTCAAGGCTCGTTGCGTTAGCCGGGCGCCGGTTGTTTTTTACTAGGTGAATCCTCGACCCGTGGGTAGGATATTCCTCATGGGGGCTTCAGATAGCGACGAGAATTCGGTAAGTGATGTTGCGGCCGAAGCCAAGTCGGCCAGCCAGACGCCAGCCAACCCCATGCCAGCCGACCAGTTGTTGGGGGCCGATCCGTTTTCGATCGTCGATCCTTTTGACGGTCCTCACTTGTCTCCCATGGCCACCCCTGAGGAGCGCAAGGCCCTGCTTGGTGAGCTGCGTGGATTGATTCAAGCTGGCGAGTATGAAGTAGATCCGGAGATCGTTGCCGTGGCGGTAATGCGTGAGGGTCGCTGGGAACGTAGCTAAACCTGAGGGTTTTCCTCAATTACAGCCATGTCGCTGCCGATACCTAAGGGTGCACAAGAAGGACTCAACGACGTGGTGGAATCGGCGGCTCGACGATCTGGCAGAACGGATCGCCGCCGGGGATTACTGGGTAGACGCTGAAGACATCGCTCATGCGATTCTGTTTGGCCGTCCCAAGTGGGGCGACAATCCGGTGCCCGTCGGCTCGATTCGTGACCCCGAAAACGAAGTCCGTCATCGGTCATCGATGACAGGTTAAAAAATGAGGCTCCGGTTGGGGGTTCCGGAGCCTCTACTCCCGAAGGAGCTAAGCGAGAGTCGTAGCGAGTACGGCGCCAGGGTAAGACCGTGCTCAACTGCTCGCCCTTTTTGGGGGTCGCATCCGGATTGCTCCGGTGCCTGGTCATCGTATCGGGGTGTATCGCGCGGTGTCAAGCGGTTCTATTTGGTGCGCGCCCTAAGTGGTCAACCAACACCACTACGCCGGCGCCAACAAGTGCCAGAATCGCCCCCAAAAGTGCATAACTATCGAGTGTTGGGGAGCTCAATGCGTCGGTCAAACAGTGGCCGTCCGGCCCGAGGGTCACACAGGTTCGCCACGGCCAGATCTTCCAAAGCGAGCCGCCCATAAACCCGGCGAGAACCGCCATAGTCAAGTCATGGTGGCGGGCGAGGAGCCTTTGAAGAAGTCGAGCGAATAGAGCTAATCCCACCACGGTCCCGGCACCGAAGATGAGCACGGTTCCGATGTTGCGCTCCCGGACGGCGTCAAGGACGTTGTCGTACTGGCCGAGGATTACGAGGATGAACGAGCCGGAGATACCCGGGAGGACCATCGCACAAATTGCAATCGCTCCCGATGCGAAGAGGGCCAGCGGGGCCGCCGATCCCGTCGTCGGGGTGAGTTGCACAATTACCAGACCAGCCAGGACACCAAGCGTGAAGGCGATCCGCGTCGGGGTCATCCAACTCACCCGTCGACCAATCACATAGACCGAGGCGATTACCAGACCGAAGAAGAACGAGAAGAGGACGATGCGTCCGTTGGCGTCGTCGAGCAAGCGGCCAAGAGGTTCGGACAGGGCAATGATGGCTGTGCCGATTCCCAATCCCAACGTAAGGACGAACGGGAGGCTGGTGGCGCGGGCGAAGTTTCGTCCTTCACCCTTCAGGAGCACTCGAAGGTTGGTCAGGTTGAATGACGTGATAGCCGCCAGCAGGCGATCATAGATCCCGAACACGAGCGCGATAGTGCCTCCCGAAACGCCAGGAACCAGATCGGCGGCTCCCATTACAAATCCGGTGACAACCACGGGAATTCTTGATTTATCTGAGTCAGACATGCGACCTGAGACTTTAGCGACCCGCCGCTGGGAGCATGCCGGGTCTTTGTGCGCGAACACCGAAACTACAATCCACCGGATGTTGCGCCTCGCCTTGTTGCTCGTGACGATTCTGCTTTTGACTGCAGCTTGCTCGTCGGTTGATCCAAACGCCACCGCACCGGAGGTTTTCGAGCAAGCTTGCGCGCGTTGTCACGGCATCAGCATGGGCGGAGGCGTCGGCCCGGCTCTCGGACCGGGATCCGATGCAGAGACGAAGCCCGATGAATCGCTACTCACGGCGATCACGAATGGCCGGGCGAGAATGCCATCGTTTCGTAATCAGCTCACCGAAGAACAGATCCGCGGCTTGGTTCAATACATCCGCACCGTTCAAGGGGACGGATAAACCGCAGACTCCTCGTCGAACATCTCTTGGAGTTGTCGCCGCATGCGAACTGCGTCCCCGGAGGTCTCATAACGGGTTACGCCGGCCGTTCCATCGATGGGAATGGCCCGACCGATTTGTTTGGCGACGGCGTCTGCCGGATCGATGATCCGGACCGTCGGTCCGGCGATCTCACTTATGCGGTCGGCCACGAACGAGTAGTGCGTGCAGCCGATCACCAGGGTGTCGGCTCCGGCTGCCACGAGCGGGGTGACGTATTCGCGCAGTAACGCTTCGGCTTGCTTGCTGTCGCCGAGACCGTCCTCGATTAGTTCCACCAAACCAGGACAAGCCTGGGTGAGGACGGTACTCGCCCCTGCGTACTTGCTGATGAGCGATCTGAGCCTGGATCCGGTGATGGTCCCGGTTGTGGCGAGGACACCCACGATGCCGTTTTGGCTCGCAGCTACGGCCGGTTTGACGGCCGGCTCGATGCCGACGAAGGGAAGGTCAGGGTGGATCTCGCGCATACGTTCGAGTGCCACGTCACTGGCGGTATTGCAGGCAATGACGACCCCTTTGACATCGAGTTCGATGAGCCGATTTACGGCGAGGTCCGTGTAGGCGAAGATTTCGTCGCGACTGCGATCACCGTAGGGGGCGCGTCGCTGATCGGCCAGGTAAATAAACGTTTCGTCCGGGAAACGCTCCTTGGCGTAACGCAGTACGGAGAGTCCGCCAAGGCCGGAGTCAAAGATCCCAATTGGCCGGCCCATGGGTTACTTGGGTGCCATCCGGATGCCGCCATCCATGCGGATGCTTTCTCCATTCATGTAGGAGTGGCTGAGGAGGAGCCAGGCGAGTTCGGCGTACTCCGACGGCTGACCGAGGCGCTTGGGATGGAGAACCTGCTCCGCCAGTGACTGGCGAGCCGGTTCGGGGAGCCCGGCCAACAACGGTGTATCGATAATCCCCGGAGCGATCGTGTTAACCCGGATCCCAACTGCCGACAGATCGCGAGCGATCGGGAGCGTCATACCGACAATGCCGCCCTTTGAGGCCGAGTAGGCCGCCTGGCCGACCTGGCCGTCGTAGGCGGCCACGGAAGCAGTATTGACGATGGCGCCCCGCTCATTCGCCTCCTGCGGTTCGTTTTTGGCCATCGCTGCGGAAGCCAAACGGATCGCGTTGAAGGTGCCGATCAAGTTGATCTCGACCACCTTCTGGAACAGGCCGAGGTCATGGGGGATTCCATCCCGGTTGAGTGTCCGGGACGGTGGGGCGATACCTGCGCAGTTGACGAGGCCGAACAGCGGGGCCATCTCCACGGCCGCGTCCACCGCCGCCTGAAACTGGGCTTCGTCGGTCACGTCGGCGTGCACGTAGGCGCCGTCCAAGTCGACGGCCAGAGCATCACCCTGGTCGTCCTGAAGGTCCACGATGACGACCCGTGCCCCACCGGCGGCGGCCCGGCGAGCGGTAGCTGCGCCGAGACCCGAGGCACCACCCGTGACAATCACCGATTTGTCTGACAAATTCATGTCACACCTCGCCCGATTCGTCGACACTTCCCGTCATCTGGTCGGCCACTTGCCGCTTGAGTCGGGCAACGATCGCCCCCATGCCTCGTAAGCGCTGCGGGGTCACGATGTCTTCAAGGCCCATGCCGTAGTAGAAATCATTGGGAAGCTCGAGCACAGCGGAGGCTTGCTCGCCGTTGAGGCCCTCAGCCAGGATGCCGGCGTAGCCGCGCACGGTTGGTGCTTCGGGAGGTGATTCGAAGAACATGGTCACCGCCCCTGATTCATCGACCTCGGTTGCGAGAAAGAACGGACTTTGGCATTCGTGTACTTGTTCGAGATTGTCGCGGTTGTCGGCATACCGAGGAGGTAGCGGCGGAACCCGGTTGGAGTAGTCGAGCAGTGCCTGAATGCGGATGTCCTTGGGAGCGCTCGCGAAAAGGTCAACGATTCTTTGTAGCTTGGCTGGATAACTCATGGCGACAGTTTACGTCTCGATCGTTGGTTACGATTCAACCTCCCGCGATCGGGCTTTTGGCACGTGGCCGTGGTTGACTTGAGACATGGATCGGTATCGCAATCGTCGGGAGGCCGGTCAGGTTCTGAGTCAGGCGATCGTGAACCTGAATCTTCCCGCCGACACTGTCGTTGTCGGGTTGCCGCGTGGGGGCGCCGTCTGTGCGGCCGAAGTTGCCTCGGCTCTAAAAGTCCCGCTTGACCTGCTGCTTGTCCGGAAACTCGGAGTCCCTACCCATCCGGAGTTGGCCTTCGGAGCCATTGCCTCAGGTGGTTTTCGGGTTCTCAACGCCTCGGTTGCATCGTCCATCGCGGATGAGGAAGTCGAGCAGGTCATTCGGAGCGAGCGTCGAGAACTCGATCGGAGAGTTGAAGCGTACGGGGTGCGCGATTCGTCTTTCTCAGGCAGGTGCGTGGTCATCGTTGACGACGGGCTGGCCACCGGGGCAACGATGCGGGTCGCTATCGAAGCGGTTCGGTCGCAACGTCCCGATCGAATCATTGCAGCCGTTCCCGTGGCTGGAGCTCAAGCAGTCGCCATGATCAGACCGTTGGTCGACGACCTGGTTTGCCCGCTTGTTCCACTGAGCTTCCGGTCGGTCGGTGAGTGGTACCGCGATTTTGTCCAGGTGACCGACGCCGAAGTGGTGCGGCTCGTGGCGGCCGGATAGACGCTCTGAAACCGGCTAGATGAATTTCTCCTATGGGGGTAGTGTTAATGGCGACCGCCGAGACAAGGAACAACGATGACCGTATCTGCCGACCCGAGCGCTGAACACCAGCAGTACTTCAATCCGTCCAAACTGGTCTCGACTCAGTGGGTTGCAGATCATTTAGACGACCCGGATGTGGTGGTAGTTGAAACGGACGAAGATGTTCTGCTCTATTTGACCGGCCACATCCCGGGCTCGGTCAAGATCGACTGGCATGATGACTTGAACGACCCGCTCGTACGCGACTACCTCGACGCCGAGCGTTTCGCCGAGATGGTCGGACGCAAGGGAATCGGTCCACAGACCACAGTGGTTTTCTACGGAGACAACTTCAACTGGTGGGCCGCATATGCTCTCTGGGTCTTCAGTCTCTTCGGACATAGCGATACCCGGTTGATGAATGGCGGCCGAATGAAGTGGGTCGCCGAGGGCCGACCGATGACCACTGACGAAACCGACATCACGCCCACCTCATATCCGGTTCCGGACCGTGATGACGCTCCCATTCGTGCCTTTCGCGATGATGTCATGGCGCATCTTGAAAAATCCGGCCCGCTCGTCGACGTTCGATCTCCCGAAGAATTCTCGGGTGAGAAGCTCCACATGCCCGACTACCCCCAGGAAGGGGCGATGCGGGGAGGGCACATCCCGGGGGCTGCATCAAAACCCTGGAAGGCCGCCGCCAACGACGATGGGACCTTCAAATCGGCCGATGACCTGAAGGCCATCTATCACGATGAACTGGGACTCGGTCTCGATGACGACATCATCGCTTATTGCCGAATCGGTGAACGATCCTCGCACACCTGGTTTGTACTCACGCAGTTGCTTGGTCACAAGAACGTACGGAACTACGACGGGTCATGGACCGAGTGGGGGAATCTCGTCGGAGCGCCGATCGAGAAGTGACAAGACGCCTGCTGGTGGCGAACTAGGGTTGCAGTCGTGCAGAATCCAACGGAACCCACAGTTGAGGTCGGTCGTCTTGAGGACATGCCTTCCTGGGTGCCCCGGGCTGCGGCCGTTGCGGTATTCACGATCCTGGCCATCGCGGCCGGACTGTGGGTGCTTGTCCAGATCCGGTCAATCCTTCTGGCCCTGTTTGTCGCTCTGTTCTTGAGCTTTGCCCTCGAGCCGGCTGTCGTCCGCCTGGTTCGGCGGGGTTGGAAGCGCCCACTGGCCACGTTTGCGGTCTTCATGATCCTGGTCAGCTTCATCTTCGGTTTTGTGGCGATCATGATCCCTCCGGTTGCAACGCAGATTGGCGTCCTCTCGGAACGACTTCCGGTCTTCGTTGAGTCGGCGATTGACTTTGCGGACGAACAGTTCGACATTCAGCTCACCGGAGACACGATCCTCGGGTGGGCAACCGGTCTGGCCGACAACGCGTCGGGCTACGTCGACGACGTGCTGTTTCGGGTTGTAGGAGCCGGTTCGTTCATTGGCAACTTCATCGTGCAGGTCTTGTCGGTGCTCCTGTTTACCTACTATTTGCTGGCTGACGGGCCGAACATCCGTCGGAAATTGTTCTCTCGCTTCGAAGGTGAGCGCCAGGCCGAGGTGATGCGGATCTGGGAGTTGGCGATCGACAAGACCGGCGGCTACGTCTACAGCCGGTTGATGTTGGCGCTGGTCAGTTCGATCTTCACCTGGGTGGCGCTGGCGATAATCGGGCTTCCGAATCCACTGTCGCTCGGTATCTGGGTCGGCGTAATCTCACAGTTCATTCCTGCGGTCGGGGCGTTTATCGGCGCGTCATTGCCCGTTGCGATCGGCTTGTTAACCGACTGGCGCCAGGCTGTTGCGGTCCTGGTGGTTCTCGTCCTATACCAGCAGTTCGAGAACCTTTTCCTGGCCCCCCGGATTACGGCTTCGACGATGTCGCTTCACCCAGCGATCGGGTTCGCCGCGGTGCTGGCGGGTATCTCGTTGATGGGCGCGCTCGGAGCGATCGTCGCCCTGCCGCTGGTCGCCATTATGCAGGCGTTCATTTCCGCCTACTTCCAGGAGCATGAGGTGGTTGCCTCTCGCCTTACGGACGACGGCATGGTTTCGCGCCGCAAACCTCCCGCTCCTCCCGTCGACGACGAAGGTAAGCCGGCTCCCGCATAGCCGGTCAGAGCGTTAGGCCGCCGTCGAGTTTGACGACGACGCCAGTCATGTAGGTGGACCTAGCAATCCCCAGGCAGGCCTCCGCAACCTCCTCAGGTTGGCCGGAGCGCCGTAGGGGTGAGCTCTTTTGAACGGTGCTCCGGATCTCGTCCCAGTCGGCCGTCCAGTCCGTGTCGATCAGGCCGGGAGCGACCGCGTTGACTCGAATGTCTGGCCCGAGAGCCTTGGCGAGGAACACGGTCATCTGGTTCAAGGCAGCTTTGGAGGTCCCGTACGGGATCGACGAACCCATCGCCCGCAGTCCGGCTACGGACGTGATATTGATGATCGAACTGCCCGACGTCATGACTTTGGCTGCAGCTCGTGACATGTACCAGGTTCCCATCACGTTGGTTCGCCAGATTCGGTCCCAGATCTCGTCGGTAGCGGCGTCCAGGTCGCGGTACGGGATGACCTTGGTGAATCCGGCATTGTTCACGAGAACGTCGACACTTCCGAACGTTTCGGTGGCGCCAGTGACCACTCTGACGCAGTCGTCCTCGTCGGTTATGTCCGCCTGGATGTAGATCGCCGAAGGTAATGATTCGGCAACCTTCGTGCCGCGCTCACGCGACGTCACCGAGTTGATGACAACCGACGCTCCCGCCGCGGCGAAACCGCGGGCGACGGCCTCGCCGATACCGCTGGCTGATCCGGTCACCAGGACCGTTTTTCCTGAAAAGTCATCCATGGTTGCCTCCCTCCGGGACGCTAGTTGATACCCCGCGCGTCGGCTAGCGTCGGTTGTCGATGGAGGTCAAGATGTTCGAAGGTCAAACTGCGGTAGTCACCGGCGGAGCGAGCGGCATTGGTCTCGGCATTGGTCGCAAGCTCGGACGACTTGGAGCGACGGTCGTGCTGGCGGATCTCGACGCCGACGCCGTCGACGGCCGAGTTTCCGAGATGGCAGCCGAAGGAATCGCCGCCCACGGACGGGTTACCGACGTCACGGACCCTGAGTCGCTGGCGGCGTTCGCTGACTTTGTGGAAGGAGAACTCGGCGGGTGTGACCTCTTGTTCAACAATGCGGGGGTGGCCGTGTTCGGGCCGTTTGTCAGTGCCACAGTCGCCGACTGGGACTTCACGATGGGGGTCAACTTCCAGGGCGTGGTGAATGGCCTCCGGGCGTTCGTGCCGGCCATGATCGGTCGGGGCTCGGGCCACATCGTCAACACGGCGTCGATGAGCGGTCTGATCGGTATGGAGAACCTCAGCGTGTACTGCGCGTCAAAGTTCGCAGTTGTTGGTCTCTCGGAGTCTCTTCGCCGGGAACTAGCCCCGCACGGGATCGGGGTAACGGTGCTCTGCCCGATGGTGGTAGACACGCCGATCAGTGAGAACTCGTCGCGCATGCGGCCGGTCGAGCTCCGCAATGATGCGTCCCCCCCCGAGGTCACGGCCAATCTGGTTGGGGGAGTTGTCACCGTCGAAGAGGTGGCTGATATGGTCGTCGGGGCCATCGAAAACAACGAGCCCTACGTGCTCACCCACGCCGAACAAGCGCCGATCCTGTTCCGGAGGGCGGCCCGCCTCGCCGAAGCAGCTGATCGGGTATCTAGTCGGTGAGCGGTCCACTGGTCGGCTACCGAATTGTAGAACTGGCCGGGATCGGGCCAACGCCCTTTTGCGGCATGATGCTGGCCGACATGGGCGCCGAAGTAATCGTCGTCGATCGGGTCGACGGGCAAACGGATCTCGCCCGTCGGTCCCAGCAAGTACTCAACCGGGGCCGACGGACCGTCGCTATCGATCTCAAGGACCCCGAGGGCACCGAAATCATCATGAAGCTGGTCGAGACGGCTGACGGCCTGATTGAAGGTTTCCGGCCCGGGGTAGCCGAACGGTTGGGGGTCGGTCCGGATGCTTGTTGGGAACGGAATCCGGGTTTGGTTTACGGCCGGATGACCGGGTGGGGCCAGGTCGGACCGTTGAGCGCGACCGCCGGCCACGACATCGATTACATCGCCGTGACAGGAGTATTGGGTGCGATTGGAAGGGTCGGCGACCGGCCAGTGCCGCCACTCAATCTCATCGGTGATTTTGGGGGTGGCGGCCTGCTGCTGGCGTTCGGTGTTGTCTGTGGACTACTCGAATCTCGGGAGTCGGGTCTCGGTCAGGTGATCGACGCCGCCATGACCGACGGGTCGGCGGTGCTCTCGACGATGATGCATGGCATGGCCGCAACCGGCATGTGGGACTTGAACAACAAGGGCGTCAATATCCTCGATTCGGGTGCCCCCTGGTACGACACCTACGAGACGGCTGATGGGGGCTACATGGCGGTCGGCGCCATCGAACCAGCGTTCTATGAGGCGTTGATCGAAGGGCTAGGCCTGACCGGCTCCGAACTGCCCGGTCAACACGATCGGGCAGCCTGGCCGGTGTTAGCGAGTATCTTTGCCGCCCGGTTTCGAGAACGCTCCCGTGCTGAGTGGATGACCGTCTTCGAGGGTACCGATGCCTGTGTGGCGCCGGTACTTGCCCTCGGTGAAGCGGCTACCCATCCTCACAATGTTGAAAGGGGGACGTTCATCGAAGTGGGCGGCATCGTGCAGCCCGCTCCGGCTCCTCGATTCGGTAGAACGGTGGCAGATTCACCCACGAAGCCCCCCGAGTTTGGCGCTGATTCTGATGCTTTGCTCGGCGAGTTGGGAATCGATGCGGCAACGATTGCGAGCTTCCGGGCTAGCGGTGTGATCGCTTGACCGAGCGTGGACGGTCTCTATCGGGGGCGACTACGATAAAACATACAGCTCACCATTTAGCCGGAGGAATAATGCAAGAATACTCAAGTCCAGCCGCGGTCCAGATTGACCCGGGTGAGACAGTACCGGACGGCTTGTGGGCAGCTGAGAAAGCTCACCCCAATCGCGCCGCTCTGGCGTATCGAGACGGATCAGGTTTTGTCGACGTCTCGACGAAGGAGCTGGCAGAGCGGGTTCGGCGGATCGCAGCTGGCTTCATAGCCGCTGGTGTTCAAAAAGGTGACCGAGTGTGCCTGTTCTCTTCGACCCGTCGCGAATTCACAGAGGTCGACTACGCCATATGGGCAGCTGGCGCCGCAACCGTCACGATCTACGAGACATCGTCTGCCGAACAGGTTGAGTGGATCGTCAAAGACTCGGGAGCCACGGCGATCGTTTGCGAGAACGATCACCTGGTCGAGGTATTCAACGAGCGAGCCGGAACGCTGGGCACCGTTGAGAACGTGTACTCCATCGACTCCGGCGGCCTTGATGGGCTTGTCGCATCTGGCGCGGCCATATCCGATGACGACGTCATGGCCAGAGGTGCCTCGGTTGATCAATCCGACCTCGCCACCCTGGTCTACACGTCGGGCACGACCGGCCTGCCGAAGGGTTGTCACCTGACGCACCGCAACTTCGTGTTCATCACCCGTAACGTCGCCGAAGATGCAAAAGATGTCTTGTATCCAGGCGCATCAACCCTGATGTTCTTGCCGTTGGCGCACATCTTTGCCCGGCTCGTACAGGTCGGATCAGTGAACGTCGGTTCGAAGATCGCGTTCTCGACAGGCATCCCGCAACTCATGGAAGAGCTCCAGATGGTCAAGCCAACCTGGATCTTTTCGGTACCGCGCGTTTTCGAAAAGGTCTACAACAGCTCGGCCGCTCGGGCAGCTGATGATGGCAAGGGCAAGATCTTCGACACCGCTGCCCAGACGGCCATTGACTTTGCTCGAGAGACCGAAACGGGTTCCGTCGGCATCGTCACCAAGATCAAGCATGCGATTTTCGACAAACTCGTCTACTCCAAGATCCGAACTGCGCTGGGCGGACGGGCCACGCACGCCATCTCTGGTGGTGCGCCCCTCGGTGACCGCCTCGGACACTTCTACTCGGGCATCGGCATCAAGGTGTACGAGGGATACGGCCTGACGGAAACATCGGCCGGGTCAACCCTGAACCGGGACGGCGCGATGAAGATCGGCACCGTTGGCAAGCCGATTTCTGGTGTGTCGATCCGAATCGGGGAGGACGGAGAGGTTCTGATCGCCGGCGACCACGTGTTCTCGGGTTACTGGAACAACGACGCGGCCACCTCCGAGTCGATCGTCGATGGTTGGTTCCACACCGGCGACATCGGGGCTCTTGACGACGAGGGGTTCCTGCGGATCACTGGCCGCAAGAAGGAAATCATCGTCACGGCAGGCGGCAAGAACGTTGCCCCCGCCGTGCTTGAGGACCGGTTGCGAGCCCACCCGCTTGTGAGTCAGTGCGTCGTCGTTGGCGACGCGCAGCCGTTCATTGCGGTGATGGTCACTATCGACCCGGAAGAGTTCGTGCGCTGGAAGGGCCAGCATGAGAAGGACGGTGAGGTTCAAGACTTTATCGATGACGCGCAGCTGCGAGAAGCTATCCAGGAAGCGATCAGCGAAGCCAACGGAGCTGTATCGAAAGCGGAAGCGATCAAAGAGTTCCGCATTCTGCCCGCCGACTTCACCATCGAGGGAGGCGAGATTACCCCGACCCTGAAAGTGAAGCGCAACGTGGTGCACGACAAGTACGGCTATGTGCTGGCCGATATCTACAAGAAGAAGTAACCGACCGACTGATCGGTTGTGAAGGTAGGGGGCCTCCATGGGGCCCCTACCTGTTGGGGTGTCTAGCCAACCCAGGCTTTGTCGGTGTCGCGGAGGCGCTCGGACAACGTGGCGAGCAGCTTGCGCGACACACTCGGCAGTTCGTCGAGTAGCAACCGGAAGTCACGTCGGCTGAAGACCAACAAATCCGAATCAGCGCTCGTAATCAAGGTGGCCGATCGCGGGCTTTCGTCGAGTAGAGCCATTTCCCCGGCAATCCCTCCCGCGCCGATCGTCGCCAGTTTTCGGTTGTTGCGTCGAATGGTGATCTCGCCTGAGACAACTATGAAGCACTCTGACCCTGGTTTGCCCTCATTGGCCAGAACCTGTTTCGATTTCACCTGGATTTCTTCGCAATGGCGGGCTACTTCTGCGAGTTCCTTTTGCGACAGCTTGCTGAACAGCGGGATGGACTGGATATGGGCGATCTTGTCGCTTTTGCGTTTGAAATGGGCCATTGACGTTCCCGCTCCTCGGTCTTGATTACCGCTCAGCCTATTTACTTCGCTGGCGATTCGTCGGATATCTTCGGAACCGTTTTAGACGGTGTAGGTTTTATGGTCATGGACATAAACGAACCTGACATCTCGCCTGCTATCACCATGACCAAGGAGGAACGTGATTGGTCGATGTGGTCGCATTTCTCAACGCTCTCGGTTCTCGTAGGAATCCCAGGCTTTATTGGACCAGCGGTCATCTGGTTCATGAAGAAGGACGAATCGACGGTGATCGCCGAGCAGGCCAAAGAGTCACTCAACTTCCAGATCAGCATGTTCATCTACCTGGTGATCTCCGCGATCCTTATGCTCGTCATCATTGGGTTCATCTTGTTTCCCCTCGTCCTCATTGCCGACCTGGTGCTGGCTGTCATTGCAGGGGTGCGGGCCGGCGAAGGCGTGGCGTACCGCTACCCGATGACCATCCGCTTCCTTTAGGAGCGGCTTTGGCCGGAGCCGACCGGGAGTGAACGGCGGTTAACTGGCCGTGGCTAAGCTGTGGGAGTCGTCGAAATCGGAGCCACAGTCGTATGTCCGACATCACCTTTGATAACCGGGTCGCCGTAGTCACCGGAGCCGGCGGCGGTCTCGGCCGAACCTACGCCCTCGAGTTCGCCCGCCGGGGCGCCCGGGTCGTAGTCAATGATCTAGGCGGTTCCGTTGATGGTTCTGGCGGTTCGGCGATGGCGGCCGACGCCGTCGTTGCGGAGATCGCAGGCGCCGGTGGCGAAGCCGTTGCCAACTACGATTCAGTCTCATCGCCCGACGGTGGCGCCGCCATCGTGCAAACCGCGATCGATGCTTTCGGGCAGGTCGACATCCTGGTGAACAACGCCGGGATCTTGCGCGATACGTCGTTTGCCAAGATGACCACAGAACAGATCGATGCGGTGCTCGATGTGCATCTCAAGGGCGCCTTCTATGTAGCCCAGCCAGCATTCGCGCTCATGAAGGAGCGCGGTTACGGACGGATTATCAATACGTCCTCGCCGTCGGGATTGTTCGGCAACTTCGGCCAGGTCAACTACGGAGCCGCCAAAGCCGGCTTGATGGGGATGGCATCAGTCATGGCTATCGAAGGCGTCAAATACAACATCAAGGTCAATACGATCGCGCCGGTCGCCAAGACCCGCATGACGGAAGACCTATTGGGGCCGCTTGCCGATATGGTCCATCCCGAGCAGGTGACTCCTTTGGTGGTTTACCTTGCCTCGGAGACGTGCACGCTCACCCATCAGGTGTTCTCGGTCGGAGGTGGTCGTTACGCCCGCATCTTCCTTGGGGTCAACGATGGCTGGTTTGCTGGCAAGGACGTAGTCCCGAGCGTGGAAGACATCCACGCCAATCTGGACACGATCCAGGATATCGACTCCTACATTGTGCCCTTGAGTAACAATGAAGAGATGGCCTTGCTGTTCAAGGCTCTCAAGGGATAGCCATGTCGACCGGAACAGCTGACGTCCAATCTCTCGTCGACGAACGTATCGATCAACTGCTCGCCGGGACTCCCGAACGTGAGGGCCCTGAGTTCTGGGGAGCCATGTATGACCTGGGACTTGCTTGGGTCCATTTCTCGGAAGGGTTTGGCGGCCTCGGGATAAGCCCCAAATACCAGAAGGACATCATCGCCAGGCTCCGCAGCGAAGGCGCATCCTTTTCGAACTACCAGGTCAACCTGCTCGGAATTGGAATGGGTGGGCCGGTTCTCTCCGCGCATGGCTCGGACGAGCAGAAGGAACGATGGCTCAGGCCCATGTACACGGCAGAGGAAATCTGGTGTCAGATGTTCTCGGAGCCCGGCTCGGGTTCGGATGTCGCCTCGTTGTCAATGCGGGCGGTGCGCGATGGCGACGAGTGGGTCGTCAACGGACAAAAGGTGTGGACGACGCTCGCCCATGTCTCTAAATGGGGCATGCTCGTTACCCGTACCGATCCTGATGTGCCGAAACATCAGGGGCTGACCTACTTTATTGCGGAGATGGACGCTCCAGGAGTAGAGGTGCGACCGCTCTATCAAATCACCGGCGAAGCCGAGTTCAATGAGGTCTACTTCACGGACGCCCGGATTCCCGATAGCAACCGGGTGGGCGAAGTCGGCGACGGTTGGCGGCTCACGCTCACCACGCTCATGAACGAACGAGTCGCCATCGGCTCGAACGTGACCCCACGCGGATCGGGAGCCATCGGAGACGCGATCCGGGTTTTCAACGAAATGGGAGTCACCGACCAGGTGAAGCGGGACAAGCTGATCAGTCTCTGGGTGGAAGCTGAGGCGATGCGACTAACGAACATGCGGGCTTCTGACCACCGCAAGAAGGGCGTTCCCGGCCCCGAAGGATCAACCGGAAAACTGCACTGGGCGGATTTGAACAAACGGATAACCGAGTTCACGCTTGAGCTGCTGGGACCCGATGGCCTGGTCCTACCGGGCGGGTATACGCACCACCGGCCATCCCTAGCCGGGGCGGGCGGGCAGACCGCCCAGCGGGCCTTCCTGCGAGCCAGGGCGAATAGCATTGAAGGCGGGACTTCGGAAGTCATGAAGAACATTCTCGGGGAGCGGGTACTCGGGTTGCCGGGTGAGCCGCGCGTCGACAAGGACCTTCCCTGGAAAGATGTCCCGCGTTCCTAAGGAACCGAATCGAAGCGTCTTGCGTCACACAACCATGACTCGTTCTTATGGTGCTCTCGTGTTGGTATTTTTGGTCGCCCTGGCGGCTTGTGGAGGTGGCGAGGTTGGGCAACCAAATCCTTCGCCGGTCGGAGACGACACGCCCACGACGCAACCCTCGGACCCGGACGCCAATATCTGGGGTTTCGAAGTCCCGAACAACCCTGATGCGGTCCTCCTCGAGTGGCTGTCCGTTGGAGGTTTTGTCCCGGTCGAATACAACGTCGGGCGAGCACCCCGTTACGTGCTGACCGCCGGAGGCGAGCTGTATTCGGAGGGTCCGACGACGCTTGAGTATCCCGGCCGGCAACTCGTCCGATTCCAGAAGGTTCAGCTCAATCAGACACAGATGTCAGCCGTGCTCGAAGCCATCAGCAACACCGAACTCGTGCGGGTGACCGAAGGATCGAACGAGTCTGCCAACCAGACGGTGGCCGATGCCGACACCAGCGTGTTTGTGCTCCATCATGCTGATGGGACCACGAGCCGATATTCGATTTATGCCTTCGGAATCGAATCAGGCGACGACGATGTTGCTGAGTTCCAGGCACTGGCTGACGTGATCGAAGCAGGTCGGGGAGGCGAATCGTCGGAGGCCGCAATCGAGCGACTCCAGGTGGTCTTGTCGCCGAGTGGCCCTGCCGAGGAACTCAACACGGTCGTGGACTGGCCCTTCAGCAATATCGCAGATGCCCCGGACGTATTCAACGATGTACGGTGCTTCGAGATCGGCGGCGACGACCTGGCCGAGGCAGTGGACCTGTTTGATGAAGCTGACTCCGCCACGTTCTATAACTCTGCAGGCGAGACGTGGCGGGCGCTCGTTCGTCCGTTGCTTGCCAACGAAGAGGCTTGTGTTGTTCGTTAGCGAGACGACGCTAAATTGCACCCGGGATGACCGCCAGGAGCGTGCCTGACGTCAGGTTGACGGTGGCCACCGGCGAGCTGAACTCGTTCGAGAGTCCACGGGCCTGCCACGTCTCCAACATCTCGGACTCCAACGGCCAACGCAAACCCTGGGTCACGACACCTGTGGCGGGGCCGCCGACGGCAAGCAGGCTCACCGTTGCTCCGACCGATCCATGGAGCTGAGTCCACCGATTGACGACGTACACATGGGCATAACCGGCCAGCCACTCGACGCGTCGATGTCTCAGGTGTGGTGCAGTGAGCACGGCAGCATTGCCCATGAAGTGATCCAGTCGACCACCATGCCCGCCCAGCACGATGACCCGATCGGCGTCCAGTCGGACTGCGGCATCGAGTGCCAACTCCAAGTCGGTGAAGTTCTTATCGGTCGGATACTGCTCGATGGGGATACCCTCTGCCTCCGCCAAGGCCCTGGCTGATACCGAGTCGAGGTCGCCGACAATGAGGTCGACCATGAGATCGAGACGACGGGCTTGATCCAGGCCCGAGTCGGCAGCAATCACGTAGGCGTCAGCTGGGATGTCTTCGATCTGATCGAGGTGGACGGCATCGCCACCGGCCAGAACGACGGCCGTAGTTGGGTCATCGAGCATTGTCTGACCTCAGATAGCGATCCAACCATGCATGGACTTCTGAGTACCAGTAGATGGAGTTGTTGGGTTTGAGGATCCAGTGGTTCTCGTCCGGGAAATAGATCAAGCGGGCGTCGACACCTTTTGCCTTCAGAATGCCGTACAGCTCGAGGCCCTGGCCGACGGGAACCCGGTAATCCTGCTCCCCATGGATCACCAGGGTCGGAGTCTCGTAACCCGCATAGTGCGCCGATGGGCTCCAGCGAGCGTTGCGGATCGGGTCGTCCCACGGTTCTGCACCAGCGGCCCGTCCCAAGCCGGTGCTCCAGTCGGTGGCGTACATCGCCGCGAGGTTGGTGACGGCCGCATGGGCGATGGCGCAGGTGAATCGATTGGTCTGGGTGGCCAGCCAGGTCGTGAGATAGCCGCCATAGGAACCGCCGGTGATAGCCATTCGGTCGGGGTCGATGAACCCTCGGTCGATGAGGGCGTCGGTGGCAGCCAGAATATCCGTGGCAGGAAGATCCCCCCAGGCGCCGGAGATGGACCCGGTGAAGGCGTGACCAAACGACGACGAACCGTGAAAGTTCACCATCGCCACGACATAACCCGGAGCCGCGAACGCATGGGCGTTCCACCGCTGATGCCACACATCGCCGAAGCTTCCGTGAGGGCCACCATGAATCATATGGACGAGGGGATAGGTCAGGTTTTTGTCAAAGTCTGGCGGGTAGATGATGAACATCTGGACGGCGTCGTCGTTCGCTCCCGTGAACGTCGTGTTCTCAACCCGGCCCAGGTTCAGGTGATCGAGCAACGTGGCGTTGACGGTGGTGACTTGCTCAAAGCTCGGTCCTCTCCAATCGGTCCTGACGAGTTCCGGGGGCCGGGACAACGACTGCTGGAGCAGGTAAAGATGGTCGCTCGTGGCCGAAGGGCTCGAAACGGACCCGTCACTTTCGATAGGACGGGGTCCGGACCCGTCCAGGGGAACCACGTAGGCGCGGGTCCTGACGGAAGCTTCGGCTATCGCCAATACTGATTCTCCGTCGGGTGTTGGGATCCACGCCGATGGCGATAGGTCCCAATCGCCAGCCAGGGGCGTTTGGGCGTCGGCGTCGAGCAAGGTCAGATGGACGGGCGTTCCGTAGTAGTCCATTTCGGTGGAGGCGCCGAACACGATGCGGCCATCGGCGAGAAACACCGGCTGGATGTCGTCCCCGGGGTTATCGGGGGTGAGTCGTACGGGTTCGGCGCCGGAATCCGTCGATATCGACCACAGTTCATACCTCGGTCGGATCATTGAGCCGTAGTCAAGCGAGGCCGCGCTTAGGACAACTCGGCGGCCATCAGGTGAGACATCAAAGTCGGCCGTAACCGGGACCGCCGAGGCGAGGCTGATGAACGCTTTGAGGTCCGGGGTGAGGTCGATCGTCGAGCCGTCCAGGTCTACCCGGAACAGGTGCGTAACGTAGCCATCAGTCAGCCAGGTATCCCAAAAGCGATAAAAGGAATACTCAGTAGCTCTGGCGGTCACCTTCGATTCGGAGCGTTCTTTGATGACTGCCTCAGTGCGGTCCGGATCGTTCCCGAACACCGCAACGGCCACGATCAACCCGGACCCGTCCGGCAGCCATTTCATGCCCTGGGCACCGAGTGGGAAATCCGTGAGTGATTCGGACTCCCCGCCATCCATCGGCATGATGTGGACCTGGTTGACGTCGTTGACCTTCCTCAGAAAGGCCACGGTGTCCCCGGAGTGGCTGATCACCGCGTTCGTGGCAGATACTCCACTGGTGAGCGGGCGAGAATCCGGGATTGAGTAGAGCCGGGTGAGGCTTTCGTCCGTGGTGATATCAAAGGTCGTGACCGGAAAGACGCCCCGGCCATTGGCGGCGGTCGAGGGGGCACCCACCCGTTTGATCGCCCACAGGTCCTCTGATGTGATTTGGTTACTCATGGTGCGAAACTAACAGGCCCCCAGGAAGCGAACCCACCCGTCGCGATAGCGATTGACGGGCGACCAGCCCCGACCGGCTGCACGAGGATTTCAAATCCGCTCGGGGTGGCGGCCGAATATACGAAAGCGGTACCGTCAGGCGACCAGATTGTTTGGCTCCGCATGTACTGGTCCCAAAAGGGAAGGTACGTACTCATGAATTGGGGGGTCGGCAGGAAACGGTCGAAAGCAACGATCTCATCGCCCGTCCATACGAGCCATCGGGCTAGTTCCTCTTGGGGAAAGAACTGCAGCAAGGCGAGCGCAGACCCATCTGGACTCCATTGATAGGCGCCGATGTTCTGGCCGACTTCCGCCACCTGGTCCCCTTCGATCACCCTGAGCGAGCCAACGGGTAGGCCATCTAGTACCGCCACCCGACCAGCGCTCGACGCAAAACTGGCAGATGCCTCGACTTGGGTGATCTCGGTCGGATCACCGGTTGGGTCACCGACCAGGAGCGTTTGGGTCGTTTGGAGAGCGCTCGCGCTCTCGGACGCCGACAGAGATCCCCCGTTTGCCAACCAGGTGATCCCGTCCGGCGACCACTGCGGTGAACCAAAGTTAGGACTCACAGCCACGTCGATTTGATCGGAATCGAGCGGGTAGATACGCAACGTCTCGCCGGAGACATGAGCAGCAATAGCCGTCCCATCCGGCGCCCAATCGAAGAAATAGGTCGTGCCGCCGTCTTTGAGAATGATCGCTCCAACTCGGTCCGCGATCGCGATTTCGACCTGTCCGTCGGGGCCGTTGCCGAGAAATGCCAGGGATGTGCCGTCGGGGCTCCAGTAGTAGTAGAACGGAATCATCGGGGGTGGTAGGTCGATCATCGAGCCATCGGAGCTCCTGATCCGTATGAATTGGGTGACCCCGTCACTGGCAGTCCATGCGAGCGAGCCCTCGCCCGAAAAGGTTGGCTGTGCGCCGGGAATGGCTCCAGCTAGCTCGAACAACGGCACACCCGCAGGCGAGTACACCGTCGGCCCCGTGTCGTACGTCACGATATAGCCCGGTAGTGACTCAAGAAACGCCCGCTCGGCATCGGAGGCGGCAGCCCCCGAGCGAGTGGTGGCGGAGACCGGCGGCGCCGCCGTGGTGACCGGGCCGGCAACGGAGGTACAGGCTGCCAACGCAGCTGCAGCTATGAGAAAGGAGACCGACCGCACGCTGCCACTGTACTGAGCATTCAAATCGGCCGGTCTATGCTTTCGGCCATGGATACGATCGCGGTCCTCACTTCAGGTGGGGATGCACCAGGAATGAACGCCGCCATTCGTGCGGTCGTGAAGGTGGCGTCGGCCCGTAACGTGCGAGTACTCGGGGTCGAACGTGGCTACGACGGTCTTATCGAGGGCCGATTTCGCCAGCTCACCCGGGCCGTGAGTTGGGGACTGGCCCCGATTGGGGCCCTCCAATCAGAGGGCAACAAGGGCGGAACGATGCTCGGGTCGGCAAGGAGCGCCCGGTTTATGGCGCCCGAGGGTCGTGAACAAGCGTCGCACCGCCTCCAGAGTC
This sequence comes from uncultured Acidimicrobiia bacterium, assembly GCA_963847455.1. GTDB lineage: Bacteria > Actinomycetota > Acidimicrobiia > Spongiisociales > JAENVV01 > JAENVV01. The sequence continues at coordinate 50,636 of CAWKAG010000042.1, read as the reverse complement.
TTGGCGTTCGGGGGCTTGTGGTCATCGGTGGCAACGGATCGGTCGCCGGAGCACATCATCTCGCCATTGAGTCGCCCATCCCGGTGGTGGCGATCCCAGCATCGATCGATAACGATATCGGCTGTACATCGGATGCGATTGGCGTGGACACAGCCCTCAACACAATTGTCGAAGCTTGCGATCGAATATCGGACACAGCGCAGTCCTTGAAGCGGGCGTTCATCGTCGAAGTCATGGGTCGCCAGTCGGGGTACCTCGCCATGTCGGCGGCGGTTGCCTCGGCTGCCGACGCCGTGCTTCTGCCGGAGCATCAGACTCCCGACGACGAAATCATCGAGTCGATTGCGGATCTCATTCACCGCAATCTTGCAACCGAACGAGCCAAACGACTCGTGCTGATTATCAAGGCCGAGGGAGTGGGTATCCCGACCGACCGTCTCGTATCGGAGGTCGACCTGCGTCTACGCGACGCCAACATCGATATCCGTGGTGCGGTTCTGGGTCATATTGTTCGGGGAGGCGCTCCCTCGTTCCACGATCGGATGCTGGCGGGTCGGCTCGGGTTGATAGCGGTTGAGGCGCTCATGAATGGCGTTACCGGTGATATGACCGCCTGGAGGACCACGGTGGGCGGTGGGCGGCCAACGTCGGACCCGATGGTGGAACTCTTCGATATTCCGACCGTTCTCAAAGAAACCACTGCGCTACTTGATGGCTCGTCCGAGATCACCAAGCGGCGCATGCGCCGCATGGAAGATATCCAGGGAGTTCTGTCGCTGTGAGCCGGGTTTCGTCAACGACCGGTTTGGGCGTTCAAATCTCGCATTGACTCGATCACGTGGTCCGGGACCCGGTCGTCGGCCATCCGCCAGCTCCAGTTCCCGGCGGGTTCTCCCGGTACATTCATCCGGGCAGTCGTGTCCAACCGCAGCAAGTCTTGCAGTGGGGCAATAGCCAGCGCCGCGCGGGAATACCAGCCTGCCGCGATGAGATCCCAAGCGATGTCGGACCCATCGATGCTCAAGTACAACCGCACCTGGTGACGGGTCTCCTCGTCGGATGCCATCCACCAGCCCACCGTCGTGTCGTTGTCGTGCGTGCCGGTGTAGACGACACAGTTCTCCGGGAAGTGGTGCGGGAGGAACGGGTTGTCCACGTCGCCGTCGAACGCGAATTGGAGGATCTTCATCCCCGGCAGCTGGAACTGGTCGCGCAAGTCGAAGACCGCCTGGGAGATCTCACCCAGGTCCTCAGCGATGATCGGCATTTCGGGTAGATGTTCGGCGACCGTGTTGAAGAACGCTTCGCCGGGGCCATCAACCCATCGCCCAGTCTCGGCCGTCGGACTGCCGGCGGGAATCTCCCAGTAGTCGGCAAAGGCCCGGAAGTGATCGATGCGGACGAGGTCGACGAAGCGGAGCGTGGCCGTGAGACGTTGCATCCACCAGCTGAAACTTTGCTCCTGGTGCACCTCCCACCGGTATTGGGGGTTGCCCCACAGTTGACCGGTGACCGAGAAATAATCCGGGGGGACTCCGGCTACCAACGTTGCTTTTCCGGCTTCGTCTAGTTCGAAGAGTTCACGTTTCGCCCACACGTCGGCTGAATCGGCCGAGACGAAAATGGGTAGATCGCCAATGATTCCGATTCCCTGCGAAGAGGCATAGGTGTGCAATTCTGCCCATTGCTTGAAGAACAGGAACTGCCAGAACGCGACTCGCCTCAGGTCGGTTGCGTACTGCTGTCGCACCTCGGCGATGGCAGCTGGGTGGCGATCTCGAAAAGGTGCCGCCCAGTCGGTGAAGGCCCCGCCGCCCTGATTGGCTTTGATCACCATGAACAGCGAGAAGTCGTCCAACCAGGAGCTCTCTGCGGAAAGAAAAGACTCGAAATCCGCCGCCAACTCCGCGTCAGGTTTATCGACGAACGTCTGGAAGGCGCTGGCTAGCAGTTCCGTCTTCCACTCGATGGTCGGGCCGTAATCCACGGAACCGGCCGGGAAGGCTGGCGTTGCCAACGGGGCGGTCAGCAGCCCGGCTTCGATCAGAAGATCGGGGCTGATCAGGAGCGGGTTGCCAGCGAACGAGGAGAAGCATTGATAGGGCGAGTCGCCGTAGCCTGTTGGACCGAGGGGAAGGACCTGCCAATGGGTGCAGCCCATCGCCACGAGAGTGTCCACCCACCGGTAGGCAGCTGGACCGACGTCGCCGACCCCGTACTGGCCCGGGAGGGACGTTGGATGGAGGAGAACTCCGCTTGACCGTTGGTGCAACATCGGGGTGCAACGTTAGCCGCCTAGGATCCCGGGGTGGTCACGCTCGGGTCGGTTTTGCTTTTCTTCGTCGGATCGTTCCTGGTGGTTGCGACGTTGATATCGGCGATTCGAACGGTGGTGTTGCCCCGGGCGGCACAATCCTGGCTGACCGGCATGATCTTCGGAGCGTCCGGCAAGTTCTTCCGGCTTCTCGCCAATGAGCGGCGGTCATTCGAAGCTCGCGACGGCGTAATGGCTTTGTTTACCCCGATCACCTTGGTATTCATGCCACTCGTTTGGGTCGTTGTAGTGGGAGCCGGATACACGGCGATGTTCAAGGCCGTAGGTGACTACTCGTGGGCCGACGCTTTTGCAGCATCGGGCTCCAGCCTGCTGACGTTGGGGTTTACCCCCGTAGCATCGACGATCGAACACGCGTTGGCGTTCTCGGAGGCCGCCCTTGGACTGGGACTCGTCGCCCTACTCATCACGTTCCTGCCGTCGCTCTATGCCTCGTTCGCCCAGCGCGAGTCAATGGTCACGCTGATGGAGGTTCGCGCCGGCACGCCTCCGAGTGCGGCGGAGTTCCTGTTGCGATTCCATCGAATCGGTTGGATTGAAAACCTGGATCAGGAGTGGGCTGCCTGGGAGCAGTGGTTCGCCGAGGTGCAGGAATCCCACACGACGTTTCCGGCCTTGAACTTCTTGCGTTCGCCGCAGATGGGCCTGTCCTGGATAACTGCTGCAGGTACTGCGCTCGACGCGGCCGCTCTCGCACAAACCTCGCTCGTTCGCGAACCAAGCCCCGGCGGAAGGATCGTTATCAGGGCGGGCTTCATAACCCTCAGGCGGATCGCCGATGTGTTCGGGATTGCGTACGATCCCGACCCTCAGTACGGCGACCCGATAGCGCTAACCAGGGTCGAGTTTGAGGAGGCACTTGACCGGTTGGTCGCTGATGCACTTCCGGTTGTCGATGACCGAGATCAGGCGTGGATGGATTTCGCGGGCTGGCGGGTTAACTATGAGTCGGTGATGTTAGAGATTGCCGAGCTGATCATGGCACCATACGCTCCCTGGGTCTCGGACCGATCGAGTATCCATCGATCGCCTCCTAAGCGGATTCGGTGGGGCGCTCGTCTATCTCGATAGTGAGGAGCGCAAAGGCAGTTCGCAGCGCATGTTCAACTTCGGCGGGGGTCTGGCCCGTCGCGAACAAGAAGCCGAGGTAGCGGTTGCCTTCTGGCCACGATTCGACCGGCTCGCCCACCGGGACGCTGACCGTCAGTTTTGTGATGCCACCGACGGCAAGGGCCTGGGCGCCACCCGACACCCCCCGGAAGGTTCCGCTGGTCGGTGTTGGAAGCATCATGACGCCAGACGAAGGGTGATACGGCCGGATCTCGGGGATGCGCATGCCAAGGGCGGCGCGGCAGGAGCATGGTTTCCAGACTTGTCCCGAGGAGTCCGAATTGCAGCGCTTCGCCGCATAAGCCCCCGATCGGGCGTGCCGCAAGCTCGATCAGTCGGACGAAGGATCCATCGATCCGTAGCTCCGCGTGCACCGGTCCCTCGGTGAGCCCGATCGCATCGATGGCCAGCTGGGTTACCCGGGCTACCTCGGCGAGTATCTCGGGGTGGTGACGCGACGGCGTGACGTAGATCGACTCCTCGAAATAGGGGCCGTCGAGCGGATCAGGTTTGTCCAGCACCGCCAGGATCTTCAGCGCCCCTTTGACCAGAACTCCTTCGACCGCAACTTCGTCGCCGGGGACGAACCGCTCGAAGAGGAGTGGCTCGTTGGGATTTCGGTCGCTGCACGCCAGGATCCGACGAATTCGCGCTACGGCGGCCGGTGCCTCGTGTGGCGTGTCAACCCGGATGACACCCTGTGAAGCCGCCAGGCTGAGCGGTTTGATGACGAGTGGCATTTTAAGTCCTGCCGCGACCTCGGCGGCATCCGCTGAACGCTCGACGACGACGAAAGGCGGCTGAGGGACTTTGTCCCGCAGGGCCCGTCGGAGCATGGCCTTTTCGCGCGTGGTGGCTACCGCGGCCGGATGGTTGTGGGCCAAACCGAGATCGTGGGCGGCGTAGGCAGCCACGAGTACTCCCTGGTCGTCAACGGGAATGATGGCGGCGAATGGTGTTGCCGTATGGCGTTCTACGATGTCGGCGGCAGCCTGCATGGGGCTGGCGAGATCGATCTGTAAGAATTCCGCTTCGCTCAGGAGTAGCTGTCGCTTTTCTGAAACGACGGTGAGTTGGACTCCGAGATCACGCGCCGCCTCAACGAACGCTTTCGCCCGATAGGTCTCCGAAGGGAGGATGATGGCTACCCGCTCCATAGGCCCATGATGGTAGGTGGGGATGACGAAGATGAAATCTGAACTAACATGCGCGGACACGGACAGTGGAGATTCACGTGAGCACCCAACCGCTTTCGATCACGGAAGACGCAGTCGGAAAAATCATAGAGATACGCGATGGCGAAGAGTCCGAGCACGAACTCGCCCTCTTTATCGAAATCACCGGGATCAAAGGCCCGCAGTTTGTGTATGAACTCAGCTTCATGCCGGTTTCTGACCAGAAGGATACCGACGAGCGGTATAGCTACGGCGAGCTCTCGGTGTTGATTCCGAAGAAGGACACCGAAAACCTCGATGGGGCGACGCTTTCGCTCGGGTCCGATCCGGCGAACCCTGCGCTGGCGATCGACAATCCGAATCAACCGGCCACCCCGCTGATGAACACCGATAGCATTCCTGGAGATCTGGTTGGCCCCCTCGCCGACAAGGTGCAGCAAGTGATCGAGCGCCAGGTGAACCCGGCGATTGCCGGGCATGGCGGAGCGGCCAAGCTTGTATCTGTCGATGACCGGACGGCGTATTTGCAGCTCATGGGTGGCTGCCAGGGCTGCGGGATGGCATCGGTAACCCTGAAGCAAGGGATCGAACGGATTCTCAAGGATGCTATCCCAGAGCTACTGGCCGTCGAAGATGTCACCGATCATGCGTCCGGAACCGATCCGTACTACGAAGCTGCCAAGAAATAGTTCAGCGGGTTTCGATCCGCAAGATATGCGGGCGGTTGGCCCAGACCAGACCAGCTTGAGTTTCCAACCTCACCCACGGCTCTTTGAGGGCATCGGAGATGCGCTTCCCGTGCCCTTCTTCGAAAAGTAGCTGACCGTCGAATCGGTGGCCACCCACGAGTTCGATCACAGCATGGGCCTTGCCGTAGAATCCGATCGGTTCGGCCCCCGACACTGCCCGGATCGCCGCAATTCCTGCCTTGCCGATCAGTTGAAAGCGTTCGCCACGGATACGGAAGGGCAGCATCGGTTCATGATCGTCCGTCAAAAGTTCCCCGATCGTTTCGGCTCCGCTGCGATGGACGGACTGTTGGGCGAGGAAGATCGTGCCGGCATCAACGGCTCCGTCGACCAGGTAGAGGGTGGCGGGCACCGGCTGCTTCTTGATGTGTAGAGCTTCCATTATCGTCTCACGTTAGACACGGGGTGGCTTTTGGTGGGACTTTGGTCGGCGACCCCGGCCATCACCTATTCAGGGGTGTCGGTTCGTGCCTTAACGATGTGGCGCCTACTCAGCCACGTCACTGCCGATCCAGTCTTCATGGCGTGCCACTCGAAGGTTCCGTTGAATGCGTCAGATATGCGATCGCCAAATCCCGTCGGGACGTGCAGGTCTCCCATGAACGTGTGTCCGCCGGCGGTCTCAATCTGGGCGGTGACCTGACTCATGACGTTCTGGGCTCCTGCCAACTCGGGGGAAGTCTGGACTGCGACGATCTGGCTGCGGCCCAGCAGCACGAACCGGCCGGAGAGATCGAGCATCGGGAGCATCGGCTCCATCGAGCCAACCAGGTCCAGAATGGTTTCGGGTCCGCTGTGGGTTGCCGAGAACTCCGCCAAGAACACGGTGCCGCGGATCACTTTCGAATTGGTGAGGTAAAACGAGGCTGGCGCCTCGAGTTTGGCTACCCGGTAATCGTTCATGTCGCCTGTTTGGCTGGATGTCCTGCCGGTAGGAACGGCAGGATCAATTCCGTGTTGATGGCACGTTCGACGGCTGTTTCCGGATCGATTCGCTTGGCGTTGAGAAGTTCGAGGATCGCATGATCAAGTGTTTGCATGCCTCCAGATCGGCCGGTCTGCATGAGCGATGGGATCTGGAACGTCTTGCCTTCCCTGATCAGGTTGCCAATCGCAGGGGTGCAGATCATGATCTCGAGCGCTGCCACCCGTCCCGGTGTGTCAATGGTTCGGAATAACGTCTGGGCTACGACGGCCTTGAGCGAGTCCGCCAGTGTTGAGCGAATCTGCTCTTGTTCATCAGCCGGGAAAACCTCAATGATACGGTCCACAGTTTTGGCAGCGTTGTTGGTGTGCAAGGTTCCAAACACGAGGTGGCCAGTCGCGGCGGCTTCGATCGCCAGGCGGATGGTTTCCAGGTCGCGCATCTCGCCGACCAGAATTACATCAGGGTCTTCTCGCAGTGCGGCCCTTAGGGCTGCGGCGAACGAGCGGGTGTGGCTGCCGACCTCACGGTGATTGACCAGCGACATGCGGCTTTTGTGGACGAACTCCACCGGGTCTTCGATCGTAAGAATGTGATCGTTGCGGGTTTTGTTGGCCTCGTCGATGATGGCAGCCAATGTGGTTGATTTACCCGATCCGGTCGGCCCGGTTACGAGCACCAGGCCTTTGTGGAGTTGCGCCAGGTTGCGAACCTGTGGAGGAAGGTTCAGTTGGTCGCAGGTGAGGATCTCCTCGGGGATCAAACGAAATACGCCTGCCGCGCCACTCTTTTGTACGAAGAGGTTGGCGCGGAATCGTGCCAGGCCGGCAACTTCGTAGCCGAAGTCGACGTCGCCTGTCTCTTCAAACATCTCCCAGATGGCCGGTGGGGTGATCTCGCGCAGCAGGGCCCTGACGGTTTGATCATTGAGTGGTTCAGATTTGACGCGAACTAGATCACCGTGGATGCGCATAATCGGCACCTGGCCGGAGACAAGGTGGAGGTCCGAGCCCCCTTGTTGATGGAGCCCCCGAAAGAGCGGATCGAGTTTGGCCATCGGACCCTCTGTAGTCGTACTAAGTCGCTGAAGCGACGCTTAGCGTAGCTGGCTGGTCTAGGAAGTTGGTGCCGCCTTCAGTGGTCTGACTCTCTCGCTCCGGTAGGTTGCCGACATGGATAGCGTTTCACTTCTGCTCATAGCCAGTCTGGTGTTCGGCTTCTCGCTGGTGGCGAAACGCCTCGAGCCAGGGCTGATTACGCCCCCGATTATTTTTGTTGGGGCGGGAATGTTGCTGGCTTGGTCGCCGTGGTTCAGCGGAATTTCGACGTCACTGATAGAGAGTCTCCTCGAGGTCACCCTGGCCCTGGTTCTTTTCTCCGATGCCGCCCGGGTGGATTTGCAGGTTGTTCGAGAACGTCTTCATATCCCGGTGCGGCTCCTTCTCATCGGGTTGCCGTTGACGATCGGACTTGGTCTGCTGGTCGGGCGACCCCTGCTGGGATCGTGGGGTGCGGCGGCGTTGTGTGCCGTGATGCTTGCCCCGACAGACGCGGCGCTCGGCGAAGCAGTCGTTAGCGACAAGCGGGTGCCCGTCTTTGTTCGCCAATCGCTCAGCGTCGAGTCAGGACTCAACGACGGTCTGGCCGTGCCGGCTCTCACCGCTGCCATTGCGTTCGCGGTCTCTATGGAAACGGGCGCAGAAGGTGTGGCGTCGGCCCTGGCGTCCATCATCGTAGGCGTGACTGTCGGGATACTCGCCGGACGCCTCGGCGCAGCATCATTGGTCGGGTCCACGAGACGAGGTTGGTCTGACACCATGGGTACGAGGATTGGCACGCTCGGCTTAGCGCTGGCGACCTTCGCCGCAGCTGAAACCGTCGGGGCGTCCGGTTTTGTGGCGGTGTTCGTTGCCGGAATGGTTCTGGGCAGCCGGGCGCGTGAACTGTGCTCAACCCTGTTTGCGTTCACCGACAACGAAGGGCGTTTGCTCACCTTGCTCTCGTTCCTCGCTTTTGGAGCCGTAGCGGTGCCGGTGGCCTTGGGGAACCTGACCTGGCCAATCGTTGGGTATGCGCTTCTTTCGCTCACGGTCATTCGGGCGGTACCGGTCGCCATTGCCTTGATCGGATCGAAGCTGCGGCCTGTGACCGTTGCCATGATCGCCTGGTTCGGTCCACGAGGAATTGCGTCGGTCGTCTTCGTCCTGCTCGCCGCCGAATCGCTGGAGGAGGAGGCCGTGCTAAGTCAGCTTACGCTTACAGTTGTTTCGTTCACGGTGCTGCTCAGTGTGATCTTGCATGGCCTATCTGCGGCACCGCTCGCCGGAGCTTACGCAGCCGCCTTAGATGATGGGACCCCGGATATGCCCGAGCTAACAGACATGTCCGAGATGGATGAACGTCCGGAGTAGGCAGCCGTTGCGCGTAGGCTATCGGCATGCACAGTCCCTCCGGGAGCGAGGCGGCCACCCCGCCGCCGTTACCGCCCACCAGTCAACCCAGGCGTCGTGACATCTATCTGGGCCGGATTTTCGGTATCCCGCTAAGCGCGGGCTTCTCCTGGGTGGCCATCATGGGGCTACTCACCTGGAGTTTGCAGCGCAATCTGGACGCAGGTGTTTCGGGGTGGGCGGCTGGAGCATTTGGTGCTGCCATGTTCGGGGTCGGCGTATTGCTGCACGAGGTATCCCACTCCGTCGTGGCTATCCGACGGGGCGTGCCAGTTAAGCGGATCAGGCTCATGGTTTTCGGTGGCGTATCAGAACTTGCTCATGAGGCCCGAACACCCGGAGACGAATTCTTGATCGCCGCCTCCGGGCCAATTTCGTCTGCGGCGATGGGCGTGCTCTTCCTGGCCGCCACCAACCTCACCTCGTCAGCGGTTCTCAATCCAACCTTGCGGTGGGTTGGGTGGATCAATATCTGGCTGGCGGTCACGAATCTCCTGCCGGGTATCCCACTCGACGGGGGCAGAGTCTTGCGCTCGGCCGTGTGGAAAGCGACCGGGAACCGCGTTCAGGCAACCCGCGTGGCCGCCCGGGCTGGTCAGGCGCTCGGAGCAGTTGTCATGCTGACCGGTCTCGTCCTATTTGGCTGGCTGGGCTTTGATGGTTTGTGGATCGGGTTCATTGGATGGATATTGTTCGGAGCGGCCAGCGTTGCCTACTCCCAGCCATTCACCGACAACGACCTACTCGAACTTCCCGTCGATCGGGTGATGCGGCGGGTCGGTGCCTACATTTCGCCAGCCGCCAGCATTGATACCGTCGACTTCGGAGACGAAGAAGTCCTTCCAGTTATGGGTCCGTGGGGAGAGGTACTCGGAGTCCTGCACCGATCGGCGGTGGACCCGGCTACGACACCGCAAGTTCGTGATGCGATGGTTGCCGTACGAACCGCTGAGATTGTCGAAAGCGGAACGAGCGTTGGTCAGATGCTCAGCGTGCTCGGTTCACGCGATTTCAACGCGGTCGTGGTTGCCGGAGGAGAACCAGTGGGCATTGTGCGTCCGTATGAACTTACAGAGTATTCGGGCCGGCCGAGGTAAGCAGCTTCGGCACGACGGTTGCCGCTGATCCAATGAGTTCTATGGTTGCCCGTCGGCCGGTAAAAGTAGGTTCGGTGTTCACGCTGATCACCTGTTTGGCTTCGGCGATCAATCCGGCGGCCGGCCACACCTCGGCGCTGGTACCAATGACTACAGCGACGTCGGCGCTCCGTATGGCAGATTCAGCGGCCCCCCAGGCCGATGGTGGAAGCATCTCGCCGAACCACACGACGTTGGGTCTCAGCATCGCACCACAGTTTGGACAGGTGCCGAGTGCAGGCGGTTGGGCAAGATCGACACCCATGACATACCCACAGTTGGCGTGACAACGATCCGAGTCGAGGGTCCCATGCAGGTGCACGACATTGCGGGCGCCGGCCCGCTCAAGGAGATTGTCCACATTCTGGGTTATGTGACTATGCCAACCTGACCGGGCGAGCGCATAATGGGCGTCGTTGGGGGTGCTACCCGCCAGGGTGCGTCGACGGGCTGCATACCAGTCGGACACCTCCGTTGGCTGGGCCTGGAATCCGTGCGCCGATGCGTACACGGTGGGATCAACCTGCTTCCAGACGCCGTCCGGGTCTCGAAAGGTGGCGATACCCGACTCGGCGGACAATCCGGCGCCTGAGAACGACACGACGTTCCTCGCGTCAGCGAGCAGGTTGCGAGCTACTTCCAGGTTGTCGGTCACAGTCGGTACTCCAATCGGGCCGTGGGAGCTATCCCTCGATGGCTTCGAGGATCGCTTCGCCGTAGGTCTCGGCCTTGGTCGACCCAATTCCCGGGCAGTCGAGCAGTTCTTCGATGGTGGTGGGCCGTCTGGTAGCAATCCCGATGAGGTGTTTGTCGGTGAGCACGATGTACGCCGGAACATTCTGGGCTCGGGCCGTTTCGGTCCGCCACTGTTTCAGCGCTGTGACAAGCACCGGGTCGGCGTCCACGGTCGGTCTCGCCAGTGGTGCGGAGATCGATCCGACTCGAACCCGCTCGCGCCACGGCACCGTCAAGCGAGCTCCCGTTTCCAATTCGATGACCGTGCCCTCGGTTGTGAACTCCTGCACGGTACCGTCATAGCCTCCCCAACGGAGCCGATCGCCCACGCTCGGTGCGATCCCTCCGGTGGCCGGTGGTACGGGCCGGCGGCTTGTCGTCCCAGGCTTTCCCTTCGGTTTGCGTTTGGCGGTTCCTGACATTTCGGCGATAAAGGGAGAAGGGCGGCTCTGATCCCCGACTATCGCAACGGATTCGATTCCGCGGGTCATCGCCACATGAAAAACCCGGCGCTCCTCCTCTTCGTCATCGGCCAATTGATGGGGGAGTACGCCCTCGGTCACGTGGTAGACCAGGACGCACGGCCACTCGGCTCCCTTTACTTTGTGGATGGTTGAAAGCATGACGCCAGAAGGCGAACCCTCAGCAGCGAGCAGCGATTCCAGCTTGGATTGGAAGGCAACAGGATCCGGGTAGAGGTCGGCGAGTTGGCTGATGGCGTCGAGGTCGTCCTGGTGTCCTGATCGGTCCGGTACCTTTCGGGACTGATCCAGCAGCATGGCCGCCCGGTCGAGTCCCACCGACTTGCGGACCGCTTCGACGACTTCGCTCGTCGATCCGAGTGCAGCATTGGCGACCGTTTCGAGATCGCCCACGAACTCGTCAAAACGGTCTTGAAATCTGTCTTCCAGTCGACCCGAGGCTGCGGCAAGCTCGCCGAGGCTCCATCGTCGCCGGCTTGAAATCAGCGACGACGCCACCCGCGTCATCCGTCGCGGCGGTCGACCGAGTACCTCGCGCAGGTCATCGCGGCTCATGACCTCGGGGGAGAGGCCGAGTCGGAGGTACGCGAGAAAGGCCCGGACCGCGGTCCTCCGCAAGAAGTCGGCACCAACCGGGGCGTTGTGCGGAATGCCGCGTTCGGTAAGAATCGCTTGCACCGGGAGCAGCGCATGGTTTACCCGACTGAGAACCGCTATCTGGCCCGGTTGGTGATCGACCAGCCATTCGTTGATGATGTCGGCGGCGACTGTTCCCTGGACGCTCGACTGGGCATTCTCGACGCGCAAGTCGGGCGGGGATATGGCTGCCGGGGATAGGATGGACTTGGGAATCCGGCGGTCGTTGTAGCTCAGCAGGTGTTTGGCCGCCTCGACCACGACTGCTGGTGAGCGATAGTTTGTCTCAAGGGCATAGTGACCCGCGCCGGGGAACAGGTCGTCGAAATCGATGAGGAAGGACGGATCTGCACCGGCGTAGCCGTAGATCACCTGATCGTCGTCCCCGACGCCGAAGAGTTGGTAGGCAGGAGCCGCGATCAGCCTGAGTAGCAGGAGATAGGCGGGCGTCAGGTCCTGAAACTCGTCGACAAGCAGATGTCGGGCCGAGCTGCGGACCCGCTGACGCAGTTGTGGGTTCGTGAGGAGGATCTGGATGGCCTGGTAGATCTGTTCGTCGAAGTCGAGCGCGTTGCGATGCTTCAGCTCCTGTCGATATTTCTCGTAGACCTCGGCGAACCCGGGAGCGTCGTCACGCTGCTCTTCGACGATCGATGGCTCAATAAGGCCGATCCGCACACTGGTGAGTGCCTCAAGGTAGGGAGCGGTGATGTCACGATTCTGGACCGGCTGAGCAGGGATCATGGGCGCCAGGATCGACCGCTGGTCGCGCTCGTTCAGCATCGTGACCTCACCGAGCGCTGTCCTCACGATCGCATATGCCAGGGAGTGGATGGTGCGGACGGAGGTGGTAGCGCCGTCGAGTCTTTCGGTCATTTCCCTGGCCGCCTTGGCGTTGTAGGCCACCGCGGTGATGAGCTCAGGCTCGACCCAGCGATCTCGAATCAGATGGGTGAGCCGGGCCGTCAATGTCCTTGTCTTGCCAGATCCGGCAGGTGCAATGATTCTGGCCGGTCCGGCGGCATGGTTGACGGCGGCAGTCTGGTCGGTAGCGAGTCCGTGGGCAGTTGAACGCGGCCGGGCGGGGGAGGTGTTGAGCGATCCCAACTCGATCGACTCGCGGTGGACGATCAGGTCGTCTACTTCCACCGGCCCGCGCGGCCCACCATCACACCAGGCTGCTCGACCATCAGGCAGCACGACGTCGGTGGTCAACCCGGGTCCGGCGCCTAGTCGTTCCGCCTTGCGAGCATGCCACCAGATCGGGTCTCCTTCGTGGCGTCCGTCGTAGTTGTTGGCCCACACGAGGAACTGGAGTCGTTCCTTTGCGAACTCGAACGAGGCAGGAAGTGTGTAGGGCTCCTCTTGGTTGACTTCGGTGGTGCGTAGCGTCTCGACGGGCACCTGGAACTCGATGACCAATGGTGTGCGCTCTGCCCACGCTACCGCAAGTCGGGCGATGGTCTTCGACGGAGCTGCGAGAGCGGCGGCATCGATAATCACCCGGTCGCACGATGACCAGTGCTCGGGAGCGGGGGCGCCATCGTCGATGACAATGCCGCGACCAAGGCTGGCGGGTGGTGCCGGGTGCATGCTGGTCAGGCTAGGCCAGGGGTGTGACACAAAATCGGTCAGGCTGTCCACCCCAAGAAACGATCCCCGAGGTACACGATCAGCATCCAGGTCGCCAGTGCAAGAGCCGGCGAGGCGGCGTACAGCAGGCTGCGTTGATGCCACCAGCGAGCGCCGATACCCAACCAGACCGCTCCTACGACCCACAGAGCGAGGACACCGAGGAGTGGGGCAATCAGACCCGACACGCCATAGAAGACCAGGGCCGGCACCCAAAGGGCCGTGCCGACCACCCGGTTGATGATGAGCAGCCAGTCGGGGCCTGGTTCGGTCATTTCAATCGCTCCCCGGGAGCTACGTTCGGGAGTTCGTCTGGCATCAACGGGTTGGGTCGATGGTCGTGATACTCGCGCAGGCGCTGCTCGTCACACGACGAACAGAGCGAAACCGATCGAACGCCAACTACGGATAATTGGGTGCCGCGTCCCTTCTCGACGATGGCAAGAGGGACGGTTTGGAGATCCTGGCTTCCGCAATTGCCGCAAACCGATGCCGGGTTCCTGGTCCAGCTGTGCCCGCAGCTGTCACACGTCAATCGTATGGTCCCGCCGATCTGATCGCCGTGCAGGGCGTTGGTTTCTCCGCAGATGCAGGCGATGTCCACGATTTACCGAACGCCCGTCATAATGTCCGGTCACCTCGTGGTCGTAGCGACGCCCGGAACTTGCGCCAGCTCACCAGGACTGCGTCAATGTCGAATCTTTCGGACCCGGCTTCGGCGTTGAGGTCCCGGACGGCGGTTCGAACCATACCTTCATTTTCCATACCCCACACTCTGGTCAGCTTTCGCTCAAGTTCGGCTGAGTGCTCTCGGTTTTGGTCCTCGGTAGCGAGTCGCTTGAGGAAGTCCTGAGCCCACCAGTTCGGATCGTAGGTACGCGAGAGTCCTTCGATCGGCTTGCCGGCTCCTGGCAAGTTGTCGAAGTCACCTCGTTCAGTAGCCAATCGGATTTGCTCTTCGACGAAATCGAATCCCATCACAACGTCCTGTCGAACCAGTCAACGAGAAGTTTAGACGCCTGCGCCGCGTCGGACGGCCCGGTCAGTAGGTGATCGGCAGCCAACAAAGGAGCAAATGCCTTCGGTTGCTTAGCCACTGCGAAGATTCGCTCACCCTCGCTCACCGGCACGGTTTCGTCACCCGGCGAGTGCAGCACGAGCAGCGGTCGATCCAGCTTCTTGAGGGCGGCGTCCTCGTCATAATGTTCGAGGTCGGCGAGGAATTGGTAGGAGATCGGAAACTCCCGTCCCCCAATAGTCCCGTAGGCGCATCCTTCGGCCTCAGCCTGAACGCGGGTTTCGGGCGAGATCAGATGCAAGACGTGCTTGGCGGTCGAGGGTGCACCGATGGTCGCAACCGAGCGTACCGGCCGGATCCGGCTGGCAGCCACGAGGGTTGCTGCCCCGCCGAGACTGTGCCCGATCATGCCGCACGGTCCGAAGCCCTGGTCGATCAGCCAGAGGGCGGCCCGAGTGAGGTCACCAACGTTCGCTACGAATGTCGAGGACTCAAACGACCCCTCAGATTCGCCGAGTCCGGTGAAGTCGAAGCGCAGTACTGCATACCCTTCCCGGGCGAGTGCCTTAGCCATGCGGCTGGAAGCGGACAGGTCTTTGGAGCATGTGAAGCAGTGCGCCATGACCAGCCCGGCCTTGATGTCCCCAGAGGGTCGGTGGAAGATCCCGGCGAGTTCGTCACCCCTGGATCCCTTGAAGAAGACTGCTTCGGCCATGTTGGGAGCCTAGGGCGATAGGCTAGGCGGGTGAAAGCCCTCCTGATTTCAACCTATGAGCTGGGTCATCAGCCGCTTCATGTCGCCTCGCCCGCCGCCGTGCTTCGCGGCGACGGTCACGAAGTACGGGCCGGGGACCTGGCGATCGATCCGATTGACTGGAACGACGTCGAGTGGGCTGACGCGGTGGCTTTTTCTGTGCCGATGCATACCGCTATGCGGCTTGCCATCGATGTGGCCAGCCGGATCAAGGCACGTTTCCCCGACAAACCCGTATGTCTCTACGGCCTCTATGCCGGCATGAGCCAGGCGGTGACGCTCGGACAGGTCGCAGATCGGATTATTGTCGGCGAGTACGAAACGGCGCTGGCATCCTGGGCCAATACGCTCGACTCCGGGGTTTCGAGCGACCTCGTCAAGTCGTCGTTTCTGCTTCCCGCCCGCGACCTGCTGCCGCCGCTCGACCGGTACGCCAAAATGGAAAGTGCCGGACACGAACGCGTCGTCGGATACGTCGAGGCGAGCCACGGGTGCCGGCATCGATGTGGTCACTGTCCGATCCCGGCAATCTACGACGGGTTGTTCCGGGTGGTGGGTGCCGACGTCATTCTCGACGACATCGCTCAACTGGTTGGCATGGGGGCCGAGCACATCACGTTTGGCGACCCTGACTTCTTCAACGGGCCGCACCATGCCATGAGGATTCTCGAAGAGGCGCACCGGCAGTTTCCCGATCTGACCTTCGATATCACCGTGAAGGTCGAACACATCTTGAAACATCGGACCCTGTGGGACCGGGTGAGTGCCGCCGGGGTCGTGTTTGCTGTTTCTGCTTTTGAGTCGATGAACGATGATGTCCTGACCATCCTCGACAAGGGGCACGATCGCCACGACATGGCCGAAGCTGTCGAAATCATGCGATCGGTCGGGATCGACATTCGCCCTTCCTGGTTGCCGTTTACGCCTTGGACCACTGCCGAAGATGTCGTTGACATGTTCCGGTTTGTTGCCGAGTACGACCTGCCGACGGACCCGATCCAATTCACGATCAAACTGCTCATCCCCGAAGGTTCCGTACTCCTCAAGCGACCCGAGTTGACCCCTTACCTCGGGGCCTACGACCATGACCTTCTGACCTATGAATGGGCGGCGATGGACCCTCGTGCCGAGAAGTTGGTGACTCGCTACTCCGAGCACGTCGACCACTCTACGCGGTCAAATGCCGAACCGTCAGACATTATTCACGATCTGTTTGCCATGGCTCTCGAAGCTGCCGAACTACCTCCCGAATCGCTTGAAATAGGGAGTTTTGAAGGGAGGCCACGGCTGACTGAGCCGTGGTTCTGCTGAGCTGAGCCATCCGCGGACCAGGTTGGTTCGCTCGAGGACTAGTCACATAGAGTGAACCTAGGTTGCTCCTTTATGTTTCGGGTATCGGTGCCTAGGGTCAACGTCGAGCTATGGGGGCTTCTGAATGAAATACAGGTTGGTTACGTCCGCACTCGTTGGACTCATGATGGCTCTGGCGGTTCCCGCCGGAGCATCGTCGGATCGGGCGATGTGGGTTTGGGACGGCCCGGTTGATGGCGTGATTGAGTTTGCGACCAGCCGCGGCGTAACCGACTTGTATCTCAGCGCACCGCCGGGCTTCTCTTCCGATGCCCGGTATGCGCCGTTCATCGCCGACGCCCAGTACCTGGGACTCCGGGTCTGGGCTGTCGCCGGAGACGCCAGCTGGGCCAAGAATCGCTCGGCCTGGGTCAATTGGACGAACGAAGTGGTCGGCTTCGGGCAATTTGACGGCATCGTTGCTGATGTTGAACCATATCTGCTCGCCGACTGGTCGAACACCCGCAAACGTTCCCGGCTCATCTCCTCCTACCTGAAGAACGTGAAGGCGGCCACGTCGGCGGCGGGATCAACCGAGATGTTGGTGGCGGTGCCGTTCTGGTGGGATCTCGACGAGTACCGGACCAAGGGGAAAACGCTTGTCGAACAGACGCTGGCCACCACCGACGGGATAGTCGTCATGGCGTATCGTGATCACGCCGAGGGTGTTGATGGGATCGTCGACCTGGCCGGTTTTGAAGTTGCGCTCGGCTCGCAGTTGTCGAAGCGAGTGGTCGTTGGGGTCGAAACCGGAGCAGTTTCGGTCGACAAGGTCACGTTCTACGAGGAGGGTTCGGCGGCCATGGCGGCCGAGCTCGCCAAAGTGGAGGCCGCTTTCACGGGGGCCGGCGGCTATGGAGGCGTGGCGATTCATCACTACGCCTCGTATTCGACGATGGCTCCGTAGCCAGGGCTTGCTAGGCGCTGGCGTCCTTGAGGGCGGCGATCGTCCGGATCCGGTTCAGCAGATCGTCGATTTCGTCAACGAACTCTTTTCGTCGACTCGCCAGCGACGGCTCGTCGATCGATTCCGCCCGTTCCCCGGCCAGGCCCCGGTTTCTCGCCAGATCGAGAGCGGTCTTGAAGAACACCTGAGACACTGATTCGGCGGCGGTGATCTTGCCCTGCGATTGGTAGCTCTTCCCGAGACCGATTGCCTGAGCCATGAAAGTCTTGTCGTCAACGGTGGCCGGCAGCGAGCTGAGGACCTCGGCGACCACGGCGTAGGACTCGAGGAACGGAGCGAGCACCCACGTGCTCATCGTTGGGCGGATCGCCCGAAGGACTTCATCGGCGTTCCCGCGACTCACGACGGCCGCCCAGTCCGGATCAAAGTACCCGAGTTCGGCGCCGATTTCGGCCTGATAGTCCTCCTTGGCAGCGAAGAAGAACTCGAACTTGAGCAAGTCTCGAATCGCCATCGCCTCATCCCAAAACATTGTGAGCGGATCAGCTGGTTGCTCGGCTGAGACTCGCTGCAGGGCTAACTCGGCGATTGCCGAGTTCACGAAGAAGTGGATCACGACATTGCGGTAATAGGCGGCCGAGAGATGTTGATCGGCGCCGATTTGATACACGGCGGTGCTTCCACCATCCACGCGAGTGACGATATCGTGCTCGACGAGCCGCTCGAGGACCTCGACTACCTGTTCCGTACCGTCGAGGAGAACCCGTTCGGTGATCGGTAACCGGCGGCGGATGACAAACTCGGCCAGTTCGGCCAGCGAATCCCGGATTTCTTGGGCGCTGCGAGCAGTATTGGGTCGGCTGAGAAGGGCGATGCACACTCCGGCCGTTGGCGAGATAGGCGTAACCCGCCCGATCTGCACCATCACCTCAAACGCGACCTTCTGGATGGCGATCGACTTCTCGTCAGAATCGGTCGTGCCGGCGGGCAGCGCCTTGGCGAGCGACACCGGTTCGCCGAACCGGACGTACACGTTGCCATGCCGACGGCGCAATTGAGCAATGGCATGCACGACCCATGAGATGCTCTCGCCTTGCTTGGCTTCGCCACGTTGCTCTCTGGCGTAGTCGGCGACGTCCTGGATCTGGTCGTAGGCGATCGAGACGGGCAACAGGATGATGTCTTCGGCCTTGTTGCGGAGATAGGAATCCGTGACGTAGCTGAGCATGCCGAACTTCGGTGGGAGTAGCTTGCCGGAGCGACTCCGACCTCCCTCAAGATACCACTCGATCGGGAATCGTTTTTCGATGAGGAAGTCAATGTAGGACCGGAGAGCAAACTTGTAGATCGGCTTGTCTTTGAACGTCCGTCGGATGAAGAAGACTCCGGACCGACGGATGATTTGGCCGATCGGGAAGAAGTTCATGTTGATACCACCCGCGGTGTGGTTCGGCGGACGGTCGTTCTCCCAAAGGATGTATTGGAGCATCAGTCGGTCCAACTGGCTTTTGTGAGACGGCAGGAAGATGAGTGGATGCTGCTCGCCGAGTTGGTAGAGCCGGTTGAGGTGGGCGGCGTCGTAGTTGATAGACCCATAGCCCTGTCGGTAGAGCCGGTTGATCAAGTTGGCGGCCAGGTCGATCACGAGTGGCGAATGTGACGCAGCGATTTCCCGCAGATTGTTCAGGGCTTCTTTGTGTACTGACGCATACGCCTTGCCCGTTTCGGTGCTCAGGCGTGAGATGCCATCGCGGAATGAGCCGGTTCTGACGATCTCTTCGGTCAGGAACTTGGGAACCTTGTACCGGTTCCCGCGGACGCGACGTTCGGCACGTTCGAGGGTCAACCAGGCGCGGCGGGCCACAAATTCACGCAAGGCGACGACATCATCCGAGGCTTTCCACGCTTCGCGCAGCACCGCGGCGCCAGCCGGCTCGCCGAGCACGATTTGGCAGCGATCCGGGAACCTCCGCAAGAACAACTGCTGTCGGAGGATGTTCGGGTCGCGTGGATCGCCGAACTTGAGTAAGTCGCTGATACGAACCGAACGGGTTCCGTCCCGATCGGCTGCCTGCCACACGACCCGCACCGGGACGATCAGCGGATCGTCGTCTCTTCCGAGACGGGCTTCGAGACGGGGGTCGGGCCTCGTGCCGGGGCGCCGCCTTCGCGATGGGGGAATGCGAATGGTTTCGTAGTTCTCTCCGTGACGGGCCGCCCACCCGGCAATCAGCTTCTCTTCGAGTTGGCTAGAGGCGTCGGTAAGGAGCACGGTTGGACGGCCAGGAGTCCCTGGCCATCGCGGATTATTGGGCAACGCTCTATCAAAAACCATGTGGCGATCTTACGCACGAAAACAGTTGGCCGCATGATCGTCCACGACGCCTATCGCTTGCAGGTAGGCGTACATTATCGTTGGACCGACGAACGTGAAGCCTCGCCGCTTCAGGTCGGCTGACAGTTGCTCGGACAGGTTGGTCCTGGCTGGAAGCTCTTCCGATGATCGAGGACGGTTCACGATGACCTGGCCGTCCGTCCACGACCAGAGGTAGTCGCTGAACGATCCGTATTCAGCCTGGACGTCAAGGAACCCGATGGCGTTTTTGGTGGCGCCCGCCACTTTGAGCCGGTTGCGAATGATGCCAGGATCGGTCATGAGGCGCGCGTGGTCGTCGGGGGTGAAACGGGCGACGACCACCGGGTCAAACTGCGCGAACGCCCGCCGATACCCGTCTCGACGACCCAGAATGGTGCGCCAGCTGAGGCCGGCCTGGGCCCCTTCCAGGATGAGGAACTCGAACAGGGTGCGATCGTCGTGAACGGGGACGCCCCATTCGCGGTCGTGATAGTCGACATAGAGAGAGTCATCGTCGGGAACCCATGAACAACGCTGGGGCATAAGCGCATCCTAGGTCCGGTAGGGTGCCACGATGCGGTTGGTGGTTCAGCGGGTGAAGCGGGCTTCGGTGGTCGTCGGGGACCGGGTAGTGGGATCTATTTCGGGTGGGCTACTTGTGCTTGCGGGAACCACTCATGGGGATACGGAACGCGACGCAGAGGTGCTCGCCGACAAGCTGGTGGCGCTGCGGGTTTTTTCCGATGAGGAGGGCAAAATGAACCGGTCGCTGCTCGATACCGGTGGCGAGCTACTTTTAGTCAGCCAGTTCACGCTCTATGGCATGACCCGTAAGGGCAACCGACCGTCGTTTACCGATGCGGGTGATCCGGCGGTGGCGGCGGAGCTGATCGACCGTCTCGCTTCAGGAGTTGCCGGTCACGGTGTGCGGGTAGCCAGCGGAGAGTTTGGGGCGGCCATGGAGGTGGCGTTGCTCAACGATGGTCCCGTGACATTGATCCTTGAAACACTCCAGGGCAAACTCGTCTAACGAGCTACGAACGCCTTGCCTTCAGGACAGAACCGCAAGAAGTCACATCCGTGGCAGGCATCCGAAGGCGTCGGGTCGAACGTGGCCGATCCGATTCCGGTGGCGATCTCGGTGAGTCGATCCCGAGCCGATTCCATCCAGTCGTCGTTGACGGCTTCGGATTTCTCCGTGAGCGCCCCGCCCCCGAGATAGGCGAAGGTCGCTCGCATTTCTACCGGGGCGGTTGGGCCTAAGGAGCCCTGGTCGATGGCAACGGCATACGCCTGCAACTGGACGATCATGGCGGGGTTGTTCGATGGCCGCCCTGACTTGAAATCGACGATCTCCCACTGGCCCGGCTCGTTTTCGTAGACAGCATCGATCCGGCCGCGAATCCGCAGGTCGTCGTGTACGAATTCGAATGGTGCTTCGATGAAGCGGGCGGCCCGATCGGAAAAGCGGGACTGCTCGAATACCCGGAAGGCGCCGAGCACGTCGGAAGGTCCAGTTTCGGGTACGTCGTACAAGTCGTCGGTGACGTCGTCGAAGGGGACGGCGCCGCGCTGATGAAGTTCGATCTTGCGGTGCACGTCTACGCCGCGCCGGGCGGCCGAGGACGGGCGTCGGGGGAGACGATCGACTTCGGACCAGTAGTAGCGTTTCGGGCAGGTTGCGTACGTGACGAGCGATGTCACTGATGTACTCGCCTGGCTGGCGGTACCTTGACGGTCCGGTTCGCCAGGAAGCTCGAACAGCATTTGTTGGAAATCTGACACAGCTTGATCGTAGGTCGCCCGGACCCCGATCTGGTCGGCCTGGTCCCCGGCCCACGTCGGGTCGGCGAGCGTCGATCGGAGCGCTCCGTCCCATCCGTCTGAAAATGTCGGGTCGGGAGAGCCAGCCAAAGGCAGTCGTCGCAAGGTCTCGGGTCGAGGCGCATCCTCAACTTTGCCGAGGTCGACCACGTTGGGCAGGTTTGCGGCCAGGTCGAACAGCGGAGAGGGTTTGCCCTCGGTTTTGCGGACTTCGGTGGTGCCGTGCCAGGTCGCCCCGGTCAGAGTTAGCCATCGACGTGCCCGGGTAACCGCCACGTAAGCGATCCTCCATTCCTGGTCGAGATCCCGTTGCCGGAGCAGGTCCTTGCGCTCCTTTTCTGGCATATCGGCCGTCAACGGCGGTAGCGTATGACGGTCAAGGCGCAGTTCGTACGGCAGCATGTACGGGTGCTTGTAGGGGTCATCTGACACCATCGATGAACTCGGGAAGTTTTTCTCGTACAGGGCGGGCACGAACACAGCATCCCATTCGAGTCCCTTGGAGCGGTGCACCGTCAAGAGCGCCACGGCGTCTTCGCCGGACAGCCGGGCAGTGTCGAGTTCTTCGGTTTGTTCTTCGACCATGAGCATCAGGTAATCCACAAACGCTCGAAGGGATGGTCGGCCCTCGAGGGGGCTCCATTCTTCGGCGAGGTCGAGGAATCGGTAGAGGTTGAGCCTGGCTGATTGGCGGGCGGCGGCTGGCATAGCGGCGACCTCGGGCCAGGCTCCGGTCCGAGCAAGAATCTGGCGGACCAACTCGATAAGGTTGACGCCCTGGGCCGCTTCGAGAAGTTGACGGTAGGCGCCATGTAGGTGGATCAGAGCGTCGACGGTTCGTTCGTCCAACTCGTCAACCCGCAGATCGCTTTCTGAGACCTGGTCGGGGTCGGGTGGAATGAGTTGATCGAGTGCTTCGATCATCGACCGACCGATTTCGGGTTGGTCCCTGACCCAGCGGGACAGGGGCTTAAGGTCGTGCATACCCAAGCGGTACCGGCTGCCCATGGCGACCCGGATAAAGGCGGGTTCGTCGGATGGGTCGTCGAGCAGCCGCAGCCAGGCGAACACGTCGGCAACCTCGGGGATTCCTAGCAGCCCTCCCAGGTTGGCCACTTCGACGGGGATGCCATGATCCTCGAGCGCTCCACGTACCGCTTCGATGTCTTTGTTCTTCCTGAAGAGCACCGCCATATCCCGCCAGGCGACTGCCTGTCCCTCGTGCAGCGCCAGAACCTGCTCGGCAATGAAGTCGGCTTCTTCGACCGCGTTGCCTTCCCATCGCACGGTGACCACGGCCGGCTCGGCGCCGTCGAGGGCTCGGAGAGGATCACTTACCTCGCCGAGTTCCTCACGAACCCGATTGGCGAGGTCGAGGATGGCTTGGCCGGAACGTCGGTTGAGGGTCAGCGGATAGGTCGGGGCGGGTGATCCGTCACCGAGCGGGAAGTGCTCGCCGAAGCCCGCGAAGTTGGCCAGCGAGGCGCCGCGCCACTCATAGATGGTCTGATCGGCATCTCCGACTGCCGTGATCGGGAACCCGCCGCCGAACAACGTTCGGAGCAGTTCTCGCTGGGCAGGGTTGGTGTCCTGGTACTCGTCGAGGTAGACGGCGTCATAACGGTCGCGGATGCGGGTGGCGAGATCAGGGTATCCGCTGACGAGTTGATTGGCTCGGAATATCAGGTCGCCGAAGTCAGCCACCCCCAATCGGCGTTTCTCCTGTTCGTATCGATCGATGATGCCGACAATCTCCTGGCGGGTTTCCCATAGTTCGTCTGGTTCGAGTGGCGCCAACGCGCTCGAGTTGGCCTGGCTCGGCCAGGTTGTCCGCCAGGGCGGCTGCCAACCGGGCTGGCCGGTCGAGGATGCCATTCCAGGTGATGTTCAGAAATCGGTAGGTGCCGCCTTCGACGGCATCGTGGAAGAGCTGCCGGGCGAAGGTGGGCGTGATGAGTTGGGTGTCTCGTTCGACGCCGACCAGGGGACCGAACTCGCTGAGGATCTGATGTGCGAACCCGTGATAGGTGTGAATCTCGACGGTCCTGGCAGGATCGACCTGGTCCGCCAACACTTCGCGGACCCGATCGGCGAGTTCGGCGGCGGCCTTGTTGGTGAACGTAATGCCGAGAATCCGCTCGGGGTCGGATCCGGCGTCGATGAGATGGGCGATGCGGTGGGCGAGCGTGGTGGTCTTACCGGTTCCAGCACCGGCCGAGATCCGCATCGGGCCGTTTGGTGCACCGATAATGGAGCGCTGTTCATCGCTCGGGGAAAAGGAGGTCATCGCACAAAGGCCTCTCGTCCTTCGGGCCACAACGGACATACCGATTTCACCGAACACGAGCTGCAGTGGCCACCGATCCGGGGGGTCCAATCCTCCGCTTGGATTCCTGCCGCAATGCCGGCCATCGACTCAAGGACTCCGTCGAGACGGGCAGGGTCGAACGCCACCCACTTCTTTTTCCGGTTGACGGCCGGGTACCAGAACTCAGCTTCGGTCGGGGTTCCGTGAGCGGTTATGGCCGGATCTTGTCGGGCTGCGGCGAGGTAGAAACCCAGCTGAATCGATTCGGATGCCTCAGCGACGGTTGGCATGCTCGATGAGGTTTTGTAATCGACAACCCGAAGCTCGCCGTCGGCCTGACGCTCGATCCGGTCGGCGCGTCCATTCCAAACAGTTCCGTTGATCTCCATGGACAACTGATGCTCGAGGATGACTGCGGCTGCGCCAGGTCGGATCCAGTCCGCATAGAGGTCGGTGAGCAACTTGATCGCCTTTTGGTACCAGGCTTGCTGGCGCGCTCCGACATCCATGTCGTAATCCGGAAACAACCGGTCGAGCCATTCGAGGGCGTCGTCGATCGTCGACCGACCATCACCTCGGGCAACCGCGCCTTTTTCTGCCTGTTCGAGCACGTCGTGGATGAGGCTCCCGAACGTGGCGTACCGTCCGTATTCGCTGGCCACCCCGAGGCGGCGTTCAAAGGCGTAGCGCCGTGGACAGGCGTCGTAGGAAGTCGCCTGGCTGGGAGAGAATGTGGCGTGTTCGGAGATCAATCCGGTATCTGTTCCGCGTGGTCTCACCCCCGCAAAGTCCAGCGGGTGCCGGACGTCGCGGTTGGGGCGTCTGGCGAGCACCTCGGCGGCAGCCAGGCGAATGCCAGCCCCGACTTCAACGTCGGTTAGGCGCCGCCGAAGGAGTGCTTCAGCTTCGAGCGGCGTGACAGGCACGTCTTCGGATTCGTCACCGACCGGGGTCGGAGGCTCATCACTCAACGCAAGAAGGAAACGACTGGGGCGTCGGTCGGTTTCGTCGATGCCTGCCGATGTAGAAGTCCATATCGCCCGGCGAGCCGCCCTGGTCGTGGCGGTGTACGCCAGGCGGCGCTCTTCGGCGAGACGGAATCCGATGCTGTCGGTGGCGTCGTGGTTGGGTGAGAGTAGGTGGGGCTGAAGGAGCGACCGGTTCCGCCGTAGATCCGGAAAGGTGCCTTCTGATGCGTCGGCGATGAACACGACTTCGAACTCAAGTCCCTTGGACTGGTGCAGGGTCGTCAGAGTGAGTCGGTCTCCTTCTGGTCGGAAGGACAGGAGTGGGTTGGCTTCAAAGTCGTCCTGTTCGGTCAGCTTTCCGTAGGCGTGCAGGCCGATCCGTGAGTCGCGATCAAACTGGCGTTCTACCGCTTGTGCCAAAGCCGCCCAGGCCGCCCGGTACGAGCCTGCGGTGGGAGACATGACCAGATCTTCGAACTGGGGGAGGGTTGACCACACATGCCAGAAACCATCGATGGCGGGCTTTTCAGAAGCCCATTCTGGATCGTTGACGAGTCCGGCCAGCGGGCCAAAACGTTCGGGATCGTAGGCCGCAAGGATGGTTGCCCAGGTCTGTCCGGTGGTTCGACGGAGGCGGAGGAGGTCTCGCTCGGTGGCCAGTGCTGTGCGAAATAGCGGGCCGAGCAGTAGGCGTCGAATGGCCCGGTCACAATCGTCAGCCCGACCGGTCCCGACTGGAGCATCGTGGTGATAGGCGGCGTTGGCGATATCAAAAACCGCCCGTACTCCGGGGTGGTCGGCGAGGCGCGTGTCCGGTGATTCATGGGGGATCAGTCGGCGTTCCAAGGCGCGGGAAAGCTCCGCTAGAAACCTTCGTTTTGATCGCACGAGCACGGCCATCTGGCGGTAGGGAACTGCCTCGGTTACATGCAACTGCTGCACGGTTCTGGCAATCCACTCGGCCTCGTGCGACTGTTGGGTAAATACCATCCGCTCGAGACGCCCGGCGTGTGCGGCCGGGATCACCGGCCGGATGTCTTCAGCATCGGGGACCAGGCGATTGGCGGCTTCAAGGATGACTGCCGGAACCCGAAATGACGTTGTCAGCACCGATCGTTTTACTGGCCGGTCCGCGTGGCCGAAGCGCTCGCCAAAGCGGTCAACGTTGTCGAGTTCAGCGCCCCGGAACGAGTAGACCGATTGCAGCGGATCGGCAACCACGGTCAGATTGCCGCGCCGATCGGTCACCCCGTCGAGCAGGGCCGCCTGGGCGGCAGTGGTGTCCTGGTACTCGTCGACGAGCACATAGAGGTACTGGTCGGCCAGGGCTTCCTGGACTTCGGTGCGCCCGGCCAGGTCCACGGCCGCAGCTTGCAAGGTGCCGTAGTCGATTCGGCCGGAACCGATAACTGCGTCCAGATATTTGCGGCGAAACGCCCCGAGGCCACGCCAGTCAGAGCGAGGAGCCGCAATAGCGCTGAGTGCGGCATCGTCGAGCAGATATTCCTGGGACCGCATGATGAAGTCGGCGACCTCTTCGGCGAAGCTGCGGCTCGACAAAAGCGGCCGGAACGGAAGCGGCCAACTGGCCGGATCCTCTGTGGCGAGTAGCTCGGCCACCACACTGACATGCTCGGGTCCCGTGAGCAGCGTTGGCATCTCCTGCCACTCCAGAGCGACCGGCGCGTACGCTTCGAGCAGGCGGTACGCAAAGCTGTGGAAGGTGGAGACGTTGAGCCCGGATACCTGTCCGGGAGCGGCGGTCGCGATTGCCTCGCGGAGGCGGGCCGCCCCCCGGCGAGAAAAGGTCAGGACCAGGATTTGAGAAGGTGCCACGCCAGTGGACAGGATGGCGGCCGCCCGTCGGGCGAGAAACGTGGTTTTCCCGGTCCCTGGTCCGGCGATGATGAGCTGAGGGCCGTCGGTATCGGCGAGGGCGCGATCCCAGTCGTCGGGGTTGATGTGCTGTTCGTTCACGGCCTGGTAGACCCTAGACGGGAGCTAAGCCGCGGTTGGCAGCAACGCCGGGGCTTCCGCGATCACGATGAAGCCAATCCCCGCTTCAGTGAGTGCCTGCTCGGCTTTGGCGATCAGATGTTCGTTTATGTGGTTCATACGGTCACCCTACGATGTGCCTGTGACAGATTTTCACGCATGATCATCAGACCGATTACCAACTCCGATATCGGTGCAGCGGTCGAGCTCAATAACGCTGAAATCCCCCATGTCGGGGCGACTGATCCGGACCACTTCGCCGAACTGATGAGCCATCGCGGCGTGGTCTGGGGCGCTGATTACGTTGACCGTCGCGACGGTTTGGCCGGCCTGCTGGTCGCTCTGGAGCCAGGCACCTCCTACACCTCGACCAACTATCAGTGGTTCGACGATCGCTCCGATGATTTCATCTACGTGGACCGGATCGTGGTCGCGCCAACCGCCAAAGGGCAAGGGATCGGACGAGCCTTCTATGAGCGCCTCGCAGCAGAGTATGTCGGTTTGGCCCGGCAGATGACGTGCGAGGTCAATCTCGATCCACCCAACGAGTCGTCAATGGCGTTTCACCGCCGAATGGGATTTGTGCAAGTTGGCGCCAAACTCGACGGCTCGAAGACCGTTTCGTTGATGGCCAAGGAACTGGGTTAGCGGCGACTCGACATCAAGAGACGGAGTACGTACCAGAACATCAAGGCCACCGACGCGAAGAGGTCGATGGCGGCACCGACGTGGGCATCTTCGGGGTAGTGATGCATGATGTTCGACGTGTCGTACAGGATCGTCGCGCCGGCGAACACGATCATGGCGACCGAGAAGGCGGTTCCCAGCTGGAATCCGAATAGCACTGACGTAATGATGAGGCCGAGCGCTCCGAATCCGATCCACATGAGAGCCGTTCGCATGAACGAGAAGTCCTTGCGGGTCACGAACACAATCCCCGTGAGTACCGCGAAGCCGATGACGGTGATTGCGGCAGCCGAGGAAATGACGCCGGGGAAGTAGGAATCGGCAATGAACAGCAGGGGAGCGAAAAACACGGCTTCAAACACGATGTAGGCAGCCAATGCCGCGTACTGGGTCGGGGTGGAGGCACCCGACCGGGCGAATCGGCGGCTCAGGCTGGCCAGGAGGATAAATCCGCCCATGAACAACAACCAGTTGGTGTTGAAGGCAAAATCAGCCACCCGCTCAGCGATTCCGGTGGTGAACAACACATACTCGACGCCGGCGAACGCCAGGATCGAAAGAAACAGGAGGCGATATGTCTTGGCAATGAAGACGGCGCGTCGCTCGACCGTGGTCTGGCTGACCGGAATCGGGCTGGTTTGTTCGAACATTGATGACCTCCGACGCACCATATTAGGGCCCCTACGCTGTATTGCGATCACAGAAAACGATGGTCTGGCGAGCCGAGGCTCGCCAGACCACCCTCTCCTCGGTCGTACCCTTACGGGCAGACCACGTCCGGACTCCAATCCGTAAATATTCCTGACGGATTGGTGCTCCAGATCCATGCGTGCTGGATGTACCAACCGACCGCCGGAACGAGGATGTGCATTTCTATCCCCAACACAGATGGTGCCTCTGACACACCAGGTGGGTTGGCGCCTGGTCCCGGGACGATGTATTCAACGGCCATCAACTTCAGCTTCCCGTCAGGACCCATTTCGTACAGCAGTCCCTCCGGGGTCAACGCGTCGACAATCAGATCGTCGATGAGCGTCTTGTTGAAATAGTGATAACCCATCGCACCCGACGTTGGGTGGGCGATACAGCCGGAGATGATCCGGACCCCATCCCCGTTCACGTAGCCGAGTTCGTAGCCATCTGCGATGGCCGCTTCCACCCGGTGGTATCGGGCGGTGGCTCGCCGGACTTCGGCGAGTTCGTCCTGGCGGGCACCAGCGGCTGCGGGTCCGAGCAGAGCTGCCAGCAAGACGCCGACGGTCACCAGTCTTAGACGGTTGGCATAGGTTCCTAATGTGCGGTTCATGTTCCACTCCTTCGCTGTGTGGATTCGGTACCGACGTGACCCTCCTCTCCTCCGCCCCTGTCGTTGGCGACAATGTGCCATTCCACGCTTGAGGTTTTCTTGAAGGCTCGCCTGGGTTTCTGGCCATGCAGATATCTGGGCGCTGCCCGAGATCGCTATGACCCGAGTGCAGCGAGGTCGAACCTGGCGACATGGCCGCCATTGCTATCGATCCACGTGATTAGCAAGTTCCCGCCATGAGCGGTCACCGTCGGGGCACGACGGATGCCGCTGTCCTCCGTGTTGGGGATCAGTAAGGACGCTGACGAGAAAGTCGCATCCTTTGCCGGCGCGGAGCTATACGAAATGCCACCTTCGGCTGTTTGGGTCTCCCAAATCAGATGAATCGTCCCGCCCTGATCAAGAGCCAGGGACGGCCAACGATGTAGGCCTGCATCCGTTATGGCAAGGTCGGTGCCGAAGGTGGCGCCACCATCGGAGCTTCGATCAACCCAAATCGTCGTCGTGCGTTGGTCGGGATGTACAGACTGGCGAGCATCCATCCAGCTCACTATCAAGGTGTCATCGACCAACACGACAGCTGGGCCGGAGAACGGACAGCCGTCCAAGAACCAATGATCGTCCGAGATAAGAACGGGGTCTTCGAACGTTTCACCAGCGTTCGTGGTCGTAATCGAGAAGATATCTCGGATGACACCGTCGGCCGTATGTTCCAAGTTGCGGTACATGACGGTCAGCTGATCACCCGATCGGACGGGAACGGGGTTGCAGCAATCGCAGGTGAGATCGTCGACGTTCTCGAACTCGGTGCGAGTTCCCTCTCGCTCAATCGCCACCGACAGGCTCGAATCTTCGAGCCAGGCAAGAGCTGGCTCCGGGTCATTGAGCGTCATATGCGGAAGATTGGTTTCACTTTTCGGATCGCCGCTGATACGAACAGGCGTGTCTGGCTCTTTACCCGTAACGTCGACAGCTACGACAGCGCCCTTGGCGCCGTCGAAGCTCGTAAAGGCGAGATGGACGACGTTGTCGGCACCGACCGAAACTGCCGGGCGCTCGATCACATGGGCGATCGGCGTGTGAGGACCGCTCACGACGATGGGAACTTCCATATCGAAGGTTGAGACATTCAGTCGTGCGATTTGTACTGCTTCGGGTTCGGACCATGCAATCACGGGATCGTCGATACCGTTGCTCGCCACGCTAATGGCGATGGCCGCCGGAACGTCGATGACGCTGAGCGCCGGCGTGAGCGTTGTTGGTATCGGGGCGGTCGTTGCGACCGTATCGGGTGCGACAGGGGGCGGGATCTCGCTTGCGGTGGATGCACACGCTGCGACGAGGCAGGATGCGATAAGCGTCAGTCGTCGCATGCTTCGATCCTATCGGTGTGGCATGGGAACGGGCCATAGAGACGACCATGGACGACGCCTGGTCGCGCTGCCTGTTCGTGCTGCCTGTTCGCGGCATCTGGGAGTACCTGGATGAGTTCGAGTGACCGAATCCTCGCCAATTCGTCGAGAAAAGGCCGTTGGGAAACCGATGGCGCAGCCCCTGCGATTGCCCCTCAGCTGGGGCATGAGCCTGTTCAGAGCTCAGCCTGGTTAGGCGGCCACGACTCCGCACGTCCAGCACTCGAGCGCCTCAATGCCGGCTACGTCAAACACCAGGGCGGTGTGATCGTACGTGCCGTTACATACCGGGCAAGCGGGTGCTGGGCCGTCAAAATCGACTTCGGCACCAATCTCCAATTCGGCTAGTAGATCGATGAATTCCATACGTGTAATTATAGATGGTAGGTGTGACAAAAACCAGGTTTCAGGCGCTGATTCGCACCTCACTACTTGGGCTGGGCGACTTGCGCCCGGCTAGCCGGCTACGGCAGCAGGCGCCGTGATTTCGGCGAAAGCCGGGCAAAGGTCCTGATAGGAGCACCAGTCGCAGAGTTTGTTGACCCGGGGTGGGAAGGTCTGGCTCTCGATAGCACGATCAATCGCCTTCCATAATGCCTGAAGTTGCTGGTTCATAGCATCAAGTTGGCCATCGGTGATGGCCAGTCGATACAGCGTCGGACCGTTCAGATACAGCAACCGAACCTCGGCCGGAGTTCGACCGAGCTTTTCTCGAATCAGCAGCGCGTAGATTTTCAAGGCGAAGAAGGCCGGTTCGGCGAAGCGCTCGGGTGGCGCCTTGCCGGTCTTGTAGTCGGTGATGATGAGGTCGCCGGTGGGGGTCTCATCGATCCGGTCGAGGATGCCCCGAATCGTGATATTGCCAAGGGGTTCGAGTAGGTCCATCTCTCGCTCGAGCGGGTTGACCTCGAGGGGATTCTCAACCGAGAAATAGTTGGCCAGCAGTTTCATGCTGTCGACGCCCCAGTCGCGCTCCTCTTCCATGGTCGTGAAGAGGTCAAGGAACTCTTCATCGCTGCGGATCTCGGTCCAGGCTTCCCGGAAGAGGTCATAGAGCTTCTCGGGGGTTCGCTCGGCCGGCACCAGGTCGTAGAGGTTCTGCAGCGCAAGGTGCGCGGTGGTTCCACGCGCCTGGTGCACGGTGGTTGGTTCAGGCAGTTTGTCGATCGAGCGGAACTTGAACAGCTGCGGACACAGCTTGAAGTCGCTCGCTCGGCTGGGGGACAGGGTCTCCAATGGCATAGGGTGACTATACGACAAGTGAGTGACACGTTTGTCATTCGCTGAAACTGTGGAGCGGACCGAAACTGGCGAAGTCCCATGTCGACGGGCGTTTCGCAACAAAGCGCGAAACCTTTTGCTAGTTCGCGAAAACTAGATAGCCGAATAATTTGGCATTCGGGGAATCGGTGAGTTACGTTACTTGAACCGCATCGACGGGAAGGCCGGAGGGGCAACTCACCGGAACGATCGACGGAGCGGATTGCTGAAACCGAGAGGGTTCAGTGAAAGCTACTGGGAGAACGAGGCCCTCGGGCAGCGGAGTTCCAGAAAGCGGAGAAGCCCTGAAGTGGCACAGGCGCAAGTCTGAGTCTCGGCAGGGCTTCTTGCTTTTAACCCTGATTTCTTGTCCAAAACCCTCACTCGTAGCTGGTCGCGAAATCTACTTTCAAGTCGCGAAACTTAACCACCTCCTCAGCTTGCCATCTCCGGATCGGTGCTCTACTTTTCTTCTTGTTCGAAGCGGGGCGACTCGCAGAGAGCACCGGCAACCTGAAACCTTCGGGCGACAGGTCTGGCCCTCGGGCTGGAGCCGGAGTCCCGGCAACGGGACAGCCGGACGAACGGCTGGGACCACTTTCGGGTGGCGACACCGGACGACCGGTAGGTGGAAAGGGGGGATGGACCTTCGGGTTCGTTCGAACTGACCGCCGAGGCCCGCAAGGGTCCGCCCTTTTTGGGCAAAGTGTGACTGTGTTGGACCGCAAGGAAGAGCACACGAACGCTGGTGACAGTCGAGCGGAAACGGGAGACTTCACCGCCTGCCATCTGGCTTTCGGGTCAGTTGGTCGCATCGAGGCCTTCGGGCAACGATGTACGCCAGTGAAGGAGTCCTTCGGGATACCCCCACCGGCGACGAGACAACCCCGAGAGGGTGAAGACTTCGGTCGGAACTTACTCGGGGTTTCTCGCGTACAAGACGTCGTTTTCTAACCGCGGCCTGGACAATGACGGTAGGGTTTCGTCATGGCATATCCCACCCGTTTACTCAGCGAAGGCGAAGCCGTTATTCGAGAATTTCGCCCGCACTGGCAGGCCATCGCGGTTCCGGTGGCGATCGCAGTCGGTGTTACCGTCATCGGCGCAGTGGTCGGGGCGGTCCTATCGCAGGGTCCGATCTCGACAGTGGTCGGGCTCGTCATCGGGTTGGCTGTGGCGCTTCCCAAATTGGCGGTCTGGGTTTTTACCAAATACGTGATTACCAACGAACGTGTGATCGTGCGGTCGGGAGTCTTCGCAAGGCAGGGTAAGGAGATTCCTCTCGAGGTCATCAATGACGTTGCGTTCACACAAAGCCTTCTCGAACGAATGTTCGGATCAGGCGACCTGTTACTCGAATCGGCCGGGGAACTTGGCCAGTCGAGGTTTACGGACGTCCCAACTCCCGAAGACATCCAAACCTTGGTCTATCGAGCGCGTGAGGATCGCATGGCCGCACTCAATTCGGGCGCGACTCCAGCAAGCACGTTGGCAACGCTTGCGCAGCTGCACCGCGACGGCGTGCTGACGGACGAGGAGTTCGCCAGCAAGAAGCAAAAGCTGCTCGGCGAGATCTAGGTGGTGGCTTCGACGAGGGCGACCATCGATGTGCAAGCGCGACAAATCCCGCACCGGTTGACGGTCATCGGGAGCGTTTCGAGCGCAGAGGAAGCTGCGGCAGCACGGGGAGTGCCGGTGGGGGCGCTCATCAAGTCGATCGTTATTCGACGTTCCGACGATGACTATATGTTCGTGCTCGTCCCGGGTGATCGGGCGATCGAATGGCCCAAATTGCGCGCCGTGCTCGGTATGTCCCGCCTGTCGTTGCCGTCGGCCGACGAGGCTTTCGAGGTCACCGGTTATGTGCGGGGAACTATCACCCCCTTCGGGTCATTGCGGGCGTGGCCGGTCATCATGGACTCGAGCCTGACGGAACTGGGCGAGGTCACGATCGGCGGCGGTGGGGCCGGGTTGGGTATCCACCTTGA
The DNA here is from genome assembly GCA_963847455.1 of uncultured Acidimicrobiia bacterium. GTDB lineage: Bacteria > Actinomycetota > Acidimicrobiia > Spongiisociales > JAENVV01 > JAENVV01. Next base: position 17,138 of record CAWKAG010000042.1, on the reverse strand, counting down.
CCCGAACGATCTGGTGGCAGCTCTCGACGCTCGAATCGCCGACGTGACGAAATCAGGTTGAATCTGGACCTTTATGGCTCCGATGCCGTATCCTGGGTAGCAGGCTGAGTAGCCGTGGTGACAAAGGGGCCAAGAACAGCATGTACGAAGTGATGGAGTACACGGACGTGCGGCCGTCGATTGACAACCCGAACCCGACTCCGTTGGAGCGGTCGATCGGAGTGTTTGAGGTCGAGCAAGATGCGGTTGAAGCCGGGCGCGCCGTGCGGGCCGAGTTCATCGAGTCGGAGCGACCGGACTACACGTGGTGGACGGTGCGCCAGCCCGGTTCGCGGCTGGCCAACTGGATTGCTGATTCTCACTCTCCCAAGGAGTTCATGCTCGATCTCACCACCGGTGAGCTCGTTGAGATGGAGTGAGCCCCTTTAGTGAGTTCCTCGCAACCGAAGGTGTGCGAGAAGAAGTCATCATGGATGCCGGGGTAGGCGTGATGGCACTCCACGGGGGATTGGAATACGGCACGAGTCGCCTGGCGAAATCAATCGCCCAGCAGAGTGCCGCCAGCTTGTATGCGGTTGTGCAGGCGTCCGATCTCGCCTGGCATGTTCCTTCCACCCAATACGACCCGACCGTGAGCTCAAATCTGAGTCGGTTCCTCGCCCACGTTCGGACGGTCTTTTCGTTTCACGGGTACCACCGCCCCGAGTTGCCTGATGTCGTCCTCCTGGGAGGTAACAATCGGTCGCTGGCTCGTACCCTGCACCTGGCGCTCAGCGATCAGGGTATTCCGGCCGTTTCCGATCTCGGGTCTATCCCGAAGGCCTTGCGCGGCCAGCATTCCCGTAACCCGGTCAACGGACCCGCCGAGGCAGGCGTGCAGCTGGAGCTGCCCCGTTCCATGCGCCAACCCGTTCCGATGCCAGGAATCGTGGCGGCGGTTACCAGTGTCCTCGTAGGAATGGTCTAAGCAACTATCCGTCTAGTGTGGCGTTCGTCCTATCGCTTGGAGCTCGTTCGTGGTTGCAGAGATACACCGGAGCCTTGCGTACTTCGTCGTCGGTGCGTGCGGCGTAACGGGCCTGGTCGGCATTGGTTTGGCGGTGGCCAAGCGAGACCTGCCCAGATGGTTTGCCGCCGCCGCATACGTGTCCCTCGGATCGGCACTTGTCCAAGTGTCGCTCGGTCTCATCATGTACGGTCAGGACAACAACCCCGGGTCGATCCATATGTTCTACGGAATCGTCACGCTTTTTGCCCTGGCGTTCGCGTATATCTACCGGTCGACACTGGCGGGGCGACCCGGTCTGCGCTGGGGGCTGCTGCTGCTGTTTGTAATGGGTTTGGGGATCCGGGGTTGGATGAATTTCGGACAGAGTTTCTAGGAGGACAATGACATGGGAATCCTGACGGACAAGAAACTTCTGATCACCGGAGTGCTCACGGACGATTCAATCGCTTTCCATATCGCCCGCATCGCCCAGGAAGAGGGCGCCGAATTGGTTTTGACCGGGTTTGGCAGGGGGCTCCGCCTTACCGAGCGAACCGCGGCTCGCTTACCGCAGCCCGCCGAGGTACATGAGCTCGATATCAACGACCCGTCGCACATGGAGGCGCTCGTCGCCGCCCTTACCGAAAAGTGGGGCAAAGTCGATGGGGCGCTCCACGCCATTGCCTATGCGCCTGAAGACGCTTTGGGCGGGAACTTTCTCAACACGTCTGCCGAAAGCGCCCAGGTGGCGTTCGTGACGTCGGCGTTCTCGTACAAGACCCTGGCGGTTGGTTTGCGGCCGCTGTTGCAGGCGGCCGGTGGTGGCGGCCTCGTAACGCTGGATTTCGACAACTCCAAAGCATGGCCCGTATACGACTGGATGGGGGTCTCCAAAATGGCATTGCGAACCGTGACCAGATATCTCGCTCGTGATCTCGGAGGCGACAGTATTCGTGTCAATGGCGTTTCGGCTGGACCGCTGAGTACGGTCGCCGCCAAATCCATTCCCGGGTTCAAAGGATTCGAGGCGATCTGGGAGACTCGTGCTCCCTTGGGTTGGGACCCGACGGACCCCGAGCCTGTGGCCCGGATGGCGTGCGTTCTCATGTCGGATTGGGCGCTGATGACGTCGGGAGAGTTCGTGCACGTTGACGGCGGTTTCGACGCCATTGCGGCGGCGCCCGAGGAGTAAGCCGGTCTTGGCCGGCTAGTCGCGGGCGGCGGGACGCCCGGGCATGTTGCCGAGTGGAGCGAATTCAGGATCTGAGCGGTTTGTCATAAAGCCGGCACGCAGCGGCAACGTGACGGTAAACGTCGCCCCTCCGCCCGGTGTGTCCGTGAGGTCGATGAGGCCACCCATCGCTTCGGTGAGCGATCGGACGATCCACAGGCCGAGGCCGGTTCCACCTTGCAGCCGGGTGGAGGCCGGTGCCAGCTGAGCGAATCGCTCAAATGCGACGTCGCGTAGATCTTCGTGGATGCCCTCGCCATGGTCGATGACCTGAATACGCACCGTGCTCCCGGTCTGTTGAGCGCTGATATCGATGACCTGGTTCGGGGCATATTTCAAGGCGTTCTCGATGAGGTTGCGCAGGATCCGGGCAAGATGGTCGGGATCGACTTCCAGGCCGACATCCTTGTGGACCGACGAACGCACCAGGCCCTCTGCGCCGGGGATGATCGAAGCTGTTTCTGTCACAAATGTGCGCAGGCTGACTGGTACCGGATGTTGGGGGAGGGCGTTGTTGTCGATCCGTGAGACCATGAGCAGGTCCTCAATCAGCCGCCGGAGCCGGTCTGACTGCGTGCGTGCCGATTGCAGAAGGTCCCGGGCGGCCGGAACCGGCGGAAGCAGCTCGGGCCTGGCCAGCGTGGCCAGCGAACCGATGATTGAGGTGAGAGGGGTCCGGAGTTCGTGGCTGACGACGCTTACGAAGTCCGTCTTCATCTGAGCGAGCTCCTCCATACGCTTTGAGGTCTCTTCGGCGGCTTCGTAGCGTTCGAGTTGGGCCAGGATCAGGGCAGCTGGTGCCGCCAATGATTCGAACATCTCGCGGTCGTCTGGCGTGAACTCTCCCGTCAGCTTGTCGGCGACGACGAGTACTCCTAGGGGCCGCTGATCGACCAGCAGCGGCACCGCCATCGCGGTCGTGATCCCCAACTCGGACAGAAGCCCGGTTTCGGTCTCAGACTGCTGGTTATAGAAGGCCGATTCCCGATTGAGAAAAACGGACGTGAGGTAATTGCGGTCCCGAAGCGAGATGTCGTAGTTCCCGATGTCCAGGTCGTTCCCGGAAGTCCAGATCGGACTCACCACGACGAGGGATCCGAAACGTGGTTGATGAAGTAGAACAAACCCAAGTTGGGCTTCGAGGAACCGCCCGATTTTGCCGACTAGGGTCGGCAGCACGTCACCAAGGCTTTGGCCGTCGGCCATGGTACGGGACACCTCGTACAGCCGTTCCAACTGACTCTCGCGTCTACGGAGTTCGAGTTCGCGCGTGTGGCTCTCGTAGGCCTCCCAACGAAATTCACTGGTCACAGCACTCAGCACGATGGCCACGACGATCAGGGTGGCGCTCTGGACGATGATCTCTTGAAAGGGTCGCAGTTCCTCTCCGAAGGCGAATGGCATCACGATATTGAGTACAAGAAGCAGCGTCGTCGCCGAGAAATGGATCCATCTTCCTCCGAGGGCTGCGGTGAAGGAAATGACGGCGAAGTAATCGATGAACACCAGGGTGCTGATCGGAGCCAGGGTCGAGAGCAGGGCCAGGCCGGCGATGACCAGAATGGCGCTGAGTCCCATGAGGATCTCGCCACCGATACGGTTAAGTGCCGACTCCCATGGAATAAAGGGCAGGATGCCAAAGGTGATCGCCACCGCTAGCACTGGCGCCCAGAATCGTGGCTCGCTCAACGGAACTCGGAGCCGGTACGCACCGAACGAGGTCAGGGCCAGCAGAAACCAAACCGCCCCGATGGCGATTCGCCAGAGCCGGGCGCGAAACGGAGCCAGGATCTCTCGTCTTTGCTGATGTGTCAGATGAACGGCGATAGTCGGTTCCTCTCACAGGCAAGGGTAACCTGCCCGCCATGAATCTTGAGCAGACGCGCTTCCCTAAGACATCGGTCGATTTCCGATGGCACTGAAAGCGTTCAGTGGGGGAAAGGTATTTGCTGAGGTAACCGGGACCGGGACTCCCCGGGTTTTGGCCCTCCATGGCTGGGGCCGATCCGGTGCTGATTTCCGATCGGTGCTGTCCGGTATCGGAGCGGTGGCCGTCGACCTTCCAGGATTCGGGAGCTCGCCACCGCCTGCGGCTGGGTGGGGTTCACCCGAGTACGCCACCGCGATTCGCGACGTGTGGTCGGCATTCGACGAACCTCCGCTAGTTGTGGCCCACTCTTTTGGCGGTCGGATTGCGGTGCACCTGGCCCAGGACTTGCCGATGCGCTCGCTGGTCTTGATCGGCGTGCCGCTGGTTCGCCCCGTGACCACGAGCCAACCCGCCCCGGCGTTTCGGGTGGCGCGGCGCCTGCATCGTCTTGGCGTGCTCTCAGACGGACGGATGGAGGCTTTTCGCCAGAAATACGGGTCGGCTGACTACCGGGCAACCTCGGGAGTCATGCGAGAAGTGTTTGTTCGGGTTGTGAACGAAACGTACGACGAACAGCTTGACGGGCTGGCAATCCCGGTTCGTATGCTGTGGGGAGCCAACGACTCGGCAGCTCCGCTGGAGCAGGCTCAGATCGCCTATCGTCGTTTGACCGACCGGGGTGCTGACGTGGAACTGCGCGTTCTCGACGGCGTCGGGCACCACGTAATGGTCGAGCGTCCACAGGTCGTGACCGACTTGATCGAGGAGTTGCTGACGTGAACGGCATCTTTGTCGTCGCGGCGACCGTGGCCGGTGCTATCTCGGCCCTGCGGTGGTTGCGGGTCGCCCAGCGAGAACACTATTTACCCTGGTCGGTGGCGGTCTTCGCCAAGCGTTGGTGGCTCGTCGATGCAACGAATCTCACGATCATCGCCGTGGCCGCCACCTCGGCGGCGCTGGCACTGATCGGCGTAGTACCGCTCGTGACCGGCAGTGTCACTCTGGTGTGTGTGCTGGTAGGTCCGGTGGGACTTTCGATCAAAGGAACTTCGTCTCCGCTCATGTGGACCGACCGCCTGCGGCGCGTGGCGCTCGCCAGCGGCGCGATCTGGGCTCTGATGGTGGCGATTGGGGCCATTACCGGATCGATTGGCCTCCTTGCCTACGAGGCCGTGGCGCTGCCGCTCGTCATTGATCTGGCGTTGGCCATCATGTGGCCCTTCGAGATGAAGTCGCAGAAGAAGTGGATCGATCAGGCAACCGAGCGGATGTCGCTGGTGAGTCCAGCGGTTGTGGCGATTACAGGCTCCTATGGCAAGACGACCACCAAAGAGTATGCGCGCCTGTTGTTAGCCCGGCATGCGCCAACCGTTGCCACTCCCGCCAGTTTCAACAACAAGATGGGACTTGCCAGAGCGATCAACGAGCATTTGAGCGACGGCACCAGGTTCTTCATCGCCGAAATGGGAACTTACGGCCCCGGCGAGATTGCCGACATGTGTGCTTGGGTGGCGCCCAACGTCGCCGTCCTGACCGCCATAGGGCCCGTTCACCTTGAGCGCTTCGGATCCATCGATCGAGTCGTCGAGGCCAAGTCCGAGATCTTCGGGCGAGCAGACGTGGTGGTCCTCAATGTCGATGACGACCGGCTCGCCAGCCTGGCGGGGACGATTGTCGACAAACGTGTCATCAGGGTTTCGGCCGGGGGAGTTGCCGACGCCGACGTTCGGCTAGTTGCGGACGGGGACCAGGCGGCAGTTCTCGTCAACGGTTCCGACGTCGGCACGGTTCCGGTACTTCCCCTTCTGTCGAATCTGGCGTGCGCGATTGGCGTGCTTGTCGCGCTCGATCTGCCACTGGATGGGATCGCTGAAGCTCTCAAAGGAGCGGGGACACCTGATCACCGCCAAACGGTGTTCACGTCCGATGCCGGCGTGATCATTGTCGATGACACGTACAACTCGAACCCGGCGGGGGCGCAGGCAGCCCTTGACCGACTCGCCGGGGTTGGCACAGGTCGAAGAGTCGTCGTTACACCCGGCATGGTCGAACTCGGTGATTTACAAGTCGAAGAGAACACGCGTTTCGCCGCCCAGGCGGGTGCCGTTGCCGATCAGCTGATCGTAGTCGCCAAGACCAATCGGGCGGCGCTTCTGGAAGGTGCGGCGAACGTGGCGCTTCCGGTTATCGTTGTTGCGTCACGAGAGGCAGCGGTGGCCTGGGTGCGTGAACACCTCGGGCCCGGCGATGCCGTTCTCTATGAAAACGACCTGCCTGATCATCATCCCTAGGAGCATCCCATGAGTCCGCGACCAGCCGTCGTTTTTGGCGGGCCCTCGCCCGAGCATGACATCTCGATTCTTACCGGACTGCAGGCGGCCAGGGCGCTCACTACCTCCGGACGGGACGTCGAAGTGATCTACTGGACCAAAACCGGTCAATGGTTCTTGGTCGACCCCAACTCGGAAGCGGCCCATTTTTCTCAAGGGGTCCCTGCCAAGGCAAAGCCCCTTCGATTCGAGGCCGAACCGGGCGGCGGGTTCTTCAACAAGAAGAAGCGTCTCGACATCGGCGTCGTCCTCAATGCTTGTCACGGTGGTCCCGGCGAAGATGGAACCGTCCAGGGAATGTTCGATCTGGCCGGCCTCCGGTACACCGGGCCGGATTCGTCGGCGTCGGCGCTGGGGATGGACAAGCTGGCCTTTGGCGGTCTGACGTCCGCCGCCGGACTCCCGACGCTGCCCCGCCTTCTGGTCGGTGGGCCGGCGCCCTCGTTTGATGGCCCTTATATCGTCAAGCCGCGGTATGGAGGCTCGTCCATCGGGATCAGCGTCGTCGATGACTACGACACCGCGTTGGCTCTGCTCAAAACTTCGCCGCATATGGGCAAGGGAGCCGTCCTTGAACCATTCTTGGCCGGTTCCCAGGATCTCAATATTGCCGTGCGCACGTACCCGACCGTTCAAACCTCGGCGATCGAGGCACCGTTGCGCGAGTCGGATCAGATCTACGACTACGCCCAAAAGTACCTGGAAGGCGACGGAGGCATGGACGCGGCCAAGCGGGAGTTGCCCGCCAATCTTCCCGCTGAGGATGCGGCGCACATCCGCCAGATGGCCGCCCAGGTGGTAGCTCTTGCCCGGTTGCGATCGGTAGCCCGGATCGATTTCCTCGCCCACGACGGGGTCATCTTTGTCAATGAGGTGAATACGATTCCGGGGAGCCTGGCTGGCTATCTATGGATCGATCCGCCGATCAGTCGAGCCCGGCTCCTCGGCGACATGCTCGACGAGGTCGCCGCGCTGCCGCCAACGCAGTACACGACTGCCGGAGCAGACGGCACGGCGTTGCGCAGCGCAGGCACGATTGCTTCGAAGCTGGGCTAGCCGCTACAGATTGACGACCGCACAGGTCAACGTTCGGGTGATGCCCTCAACTGCTTGGACACGCGCCACAACCAGTTTGCCGAGCTGGTCGACATCGTCGGCGCTCACCTTGATGATCACGTCGTAGGGACCGGTGACGTCGTCAGCTGACTGAACGCCTGGAATCTTTCGGACTTCGGTGGCTACGTGGGCTGCTCGGCCGACTTCACTCTGAACCAACAAATACGCTTCAACCATGTGATCTCCTTTTGAGAACGCAGTCTACGCGCACCGCGCCAGGCTATGAACCGTCTGCGCCGAGCCGGATGTTGGACGCGAACGACTGACCGCCCTCGTCGACGACTTCAAAAACAATGCGCTGGCCCTGGCGGAGTGAACGAAAAACCGACCCGCGGAGGCCACCGGCACGAAGCAAGATCTCTCGTCGATCACTGTCACTGACAACAATGCCAGCGCCCGTTACGGGGTCGTACAGTTTGACGATTCCTTGCATCTAGGCCTTCTCGATCTTCCCGGCCTTGAGGCACGACGTGCAGACGCGGGCCTGGCGGGTGTTCGACCCGTGCTTGACACGCACCTTTTGGATGTTTGGGGTCCAGGTTCGGCTGGAGCGCTTATGCGAGAAAGTGACTTTCTTACCGAACGTGGGCTCCTTGCTGCAGATTTCGCAACGGTTTGCCATTTGAGATCTCCTCGATCGGCGGGGAATCGTAGCAGCGCCAACGAAGGGAGAAAAATGCTTACCGCCAGCCTGATTACCAATGTTGTCACGATCGGCTGGCACAATGCGGCCATGAGCGCGCCCATGAGCGAACGTAGCCTCGCCTACCTGAGCACGGTTCCGGTCACGAAAGTGTCTGGCCTGTCTGGCAAGCGCGGAACCGCCCTCGCAAAGGGTGGGATCGAGACCGTGGCCGACCTTCTGTTGCATGTGCCGCGCCGCTATGTCGATCGATCGACTCAGGTTGAGCTTGCCAACGTGCCCGTTGGAGAAGAGGTAACCGTCATCGTGACGGTGCAGAAGGTCAATGTCCGCCGGGTCCGCAAGAATCTCACCATTATCGATGCGGTATGTACCGATGGGATTGGCATCCTCAACGTGACCTGGTTCAACCAGGCGTTCCGGGCCAGGCAGCTGACCGAGGGAACCGAGGTCGCCCTGTCCGGCAAGGTCGAGCGTTACCGGGGCCGGTTACAGATGAAATCACCGGTAGTCGATGTGCTCGGTTCCTCCAGTGAGTCACTCATCACGGGCCGGGTGGTGCCCATCCATCCATCGGTGGGTGACGTCGGTCCCGGACATATCCGTCGGGCGATGCATAACGCCTTGCTGCGGTCGATGCCGATGTCTGATCCGCTGCCGGAGTCTCTGCTCGACCGGTTGGACTTGATGGATCGCCAGTCGGCCTTCGGTTCGATTCACTTTCCTGAGGTCCTGGGCGACCTCGGCGCCGCCCGCCGGCGTCTCGTGTTCGATGAGTTCTTCCGCCTCGAAGTGGCGCTGGCGCTGACCAAGAACCAACGGGCGCATACCTCGGTGGGGATTACCCATTCCCCAGATCGGGCTTTGGCCGAGACGTTCCTGGCAGGGCTGCCCTTCTCGACTACCGGCGCACAGGATCGGGTCCTTGGCGAAATCATGGACGACCTGTTCTCCGAGCACCCGATGCACCGGTTGTTGCAGGGTGAGGTTGGATCAGGCAAGACCGTCGTGGCCGTCGCCACCTTGCTGCTGGTGGTGGCCGGTGGGTATCAGGGCGCCATCATGGCTCCAACAGAGGTTCTGGCGGGGCAGCATTATCTTGGCGTGTCTGATCTGCTCGTAGGGGCCGGCATGACCTCGCATCCGGTCAAAGACCAGGCGAGCCTATTTGACGATCCCCAGCACGAGGTCGCCCCGAGCGCTCCGGACCGGCCCGTTGTGGTTGCCCTCTTGACAGGATCGAACTCGGAGCTTTCAACGCAGATAGAAGCGTCTCGATCTGATGTGCTAGAGGCCATCGCGTCTGGAGCCGTAGATATCGTGATCGGCACGCATGCGCTGATTCAAGAAGGCGTCGACTTCGGCAAACTTGGTGCGGCCGTCATCGACGAGCAGCATCGTTTTGGGGTACACCAACGGATCAGCTTGAAAGCCAAGGCCGGTGAACAGGACCCAGATCTGCTCATCATGACGGCTACGCCCATCCCGCGAACTCTCTCGATGACCCTGTACGGCGACCTGGACGTCTCGTTGTTGGACGAAATGCCACCCGGCCGGATGCCGGTCATCACTAGGGAGATGTCCAAGAACGCCATGGATCCGGTGTACGAGTTGATCAGAAGCGAAGTGGCGGCGGGACGCCAGGCCTTTGTGGTGTGCCCGTTGGTCGAGGAGTCCGACAAGATCGAGGCTGTTTCGGCCACTGCCGAGTATGCAAGATTGTCGAAGGTGTTTGGTGACCTGCGGGTAGGGCTGTTGCATGGTCAGATGAAGCCGGCCGAGAAGGAGTCCGTGATGGATGCCATGCGGGCGGGTGAGATCGATGTTTTGGTTGCTACCACGGTCATCGAGGTCGGGATCGATATCGCCAATGCCACGGTCATGGTCATCGAGGATGCCGAACGGTTCGGACTCAGTCAGTTGCACCAATTGCGCGGACGTGTCGGGCGCGGTGAGCACGCTTCGTATTGCGTGTTGCTGGCGGATCCGACCACTGACGAAGGGATTGAGCGGATTGCCGCCATGGTCGAGACAACGGACGGATTCCGTCTTGCCGAAGAGGACCTGCGGATCCGCGGACAGGGGACCGTCTTTGAGGCACGGCAGGCCGGGGCGGCCGACCTGCGAATCGCCGACTTGTTACGCGACCTGGACATCCTCGTCGATGCCCGGCGTGAGGCGTTTGCCATGGTTGCCGACCGCCTCGAGCTCGATGATGAAGTTGGCAGGGAAGTTGAGGCGATTCTGGGGGACCGCAAGGACTGGTTGTTCGTCTCATGAGGATCATCGCTGGTGAGGCCAAGGGGCGCCGACTGAAGGCTCCCAAGGATCATGGGACCCGTCCCATGCAAGATCGCATCAAAGAAGCCGTGTTTTCCTCCCTCGGCTCAGCCGTGGTCGGAGCCAATGTGCTCGACCTCTATGCCGGAACCGGGTCGATGGGACTGGAAGCGCTGAGTCGGGGCGCGAGCAGGGTGGTGTTCGTCGAGCGAGATCGGAAGGCCCTGGCGGTGCTGCGGGACAACTGTGCTGCGGTTGATCTGGGTGGCGACGTGGTGGCGGGCGACGTGGCCCCATTCCTGGCGGGCGGGTCCGAGGTTTTCGATCTTGTTTTTGTCGATCCGCCCTATCCGGATAGCGACGAATCTGTGTTCACCATTATGGCGGCGCTGGGCCGCCGCATGGCCGCCGATGGCCTGGTGGTCCTGCACCGACCGGTCGGCGCCATGGCCCCCGAAACGGAAAGCCTCGTGTTGGTGGACGAGCGGCGATACGGTGGTGCACAACTTTGGCGTTTCAAAAAGGAGTCAACATGACGATGGCTTTGTGTGCGGGCAGTTTTGACCCGCCGACCAACGGCCATCTGGACCTGATCGATCGAGCCGCGACGATGTTTGACGAAGTCGTGGTTGGGGTGGTTTCGAACCCTTCGAAGAGTCCCCGCCTGTCGGCAGACCGACGCAGGCAGCTACTCGCCGATCTTCTGTCGGACCGTTCGAACGTGCGCACCGTGGTTTTCTCGGGGTTGGTTGTCGAGTTGGCCACATCAGTGGGTGCCGATGTCATCGTCAAGGGCGTGCGGGGAGTGTCCGATTTCGACGCCGAGACGAAGATGGCCCACATGAACCGCCAGTTGTCGGGTATCAACACGGTCTTCCTGCCGACCAGCCCGGCAGTAGCCCACATTTCATCATCATTGGTCAAAGAGATATTTGCCCTGGGTGGCTCGATCGAAGGTCTCGTACCTGCGTCGGTCACCGTCGCACTAGAGGAGTAACGCTATGTCTGATAACGAATTTGGTGGATTCGACATACCAGGTGGGTCGGGGACCCGGACATCCGACGACCCGCTCGCCGACTTTGTTGACATCATCGGCGACGAGCAGGACGACTTCATCGACCTGGCCGCCGTCGAGTCCGACGACGACGTGTTTTCAAAAGTCATCCCGATGCCCGGGGTCGGAGTCGACCTGGCGTCCGATCCGTTGGACAGCGCCGAGGTCGGGGCGATCGAATCGATGCTCGAAGAGCTGATTGCTCAGCTACTTGAAGCCAAGACGATGCCACTGTCCCAGAATGTCCTCGTCAACAAGGCCGCCTTCATAACCAACCTTGAGCGGATCCTTTCGTTGCTGCCCGAGGAGGTGCGGGCCGCTCGCTGGATGATTCGCGAGCAGGAGGCCTTTGTCGCCAGGGCCAATGAAAAATCCAAAGCGATCATGTCGCAGACCAACCAGAAGGCCCACGCCATCATGGAGAACGCCCGGCACCAGGCCGATCTGATGGTCTCGCAGTCCAATATCGTGGCTGAGGCCGTTGAAGAGGCCAACATCCTCGTACGCAACGCCGAGGGCGAAGGGCGCCGGATCCGCCTGCAGGCCGAAGACTATTCCGAAGACCGCTTGGTCCAGTTGGAGCACCTATTCGGGAATCTCGTGCGGCAGGTTCGCGAAACCCGTTCTGAGTTTCATCAGGCGCGTCCTCCCGCCGGTGATGTACCGATTCTCGATTGAGCCCACCGGGAGTAGGCTGAGCTGATGATGAAGGTACTGGTTACCGACCTCATCGGGACGCCAGGCGCGCACCGTGAGGACGAGGTTTCGATTCACATCACGGCGGTTATGGATGCCGCCAAGCTCGACGGTCCTGTAACCGGCCTGGTCCGCTACGACGCGGGCGTCCGGGACATCATGGCATCAGGGCGGATGCATTACGTGGCGACAGCCACGTGTATCCGCTGTTTGGTCGAGTTCGAGCACCCGGGCAAAGCCCGCTTCAGTCAGCTCTACGCCGAGGATCCCCAGTCCGAAGACGTCTTGGCGATCACCGACCCGGGGTGGATTGACATTGAAGAACCAATCCGGGATGAGGTGCTTCTGAGCCTTCCGCTATCGCCGATCTGTCGATCCGACTGCGCCGGACTTTGTTCTACGTGCGGAACCGACTTGAATAGGGAACCGTGTGAAGGCCACGAGGACGTAAGTTCGTCGCCCTTCGCTATATTGGCTCAGCTTTTAGACCCCGAAGACCTGTAAGGAGTTCGCCGTGGCGGTCCCCAAGAAAAAAATGTCGCGTTCGCGCACTCGTCGACGTAAGTCGCAATGGAAGATGGAGCATCCGACTCCCTCGACATGTCCGCAGTGTCATGAACCAAAAATGCCGCACCGCGCTTGTGCGGCTTGCGGTACTTATCGTGGCCGCACGGTCGCGGTTCCAGCCGACAAGTAGGATGCGGCTCTGGCCCGCGTAGCGCTCGATGCGATGGGTGGTGATCACGCCCCCGTCGAAACAGTCGCCGGTGCGGTTGTGGCCGCGGGGCGAGGCGTCGACGTTGTCCTGGTCGGCGATGAGCCTCAACTGCGATCGGAACTCGCAAAGCACCAGGCCGACCTGCCGGTAGTCCACGCCAGTCAACGGATTGGCATGGCGGACAATCCGGTTCGGGCCATCCGAGAACGTCCAGACGCTTCAATCGTCCGCGCCGCTCAGTTGGTGCGTGACGGCGAAGCGGACGCTCTGGTGTCAGCCGGGTCTACCGGGGCCTCGCTGGCCGCCGCGGCGATCGTGATCGGTCGCTTACCGGGGGTGCTTCGCCCGGCCATCGCCACCATTTTTCCCACCCCGATCAAGCCAACCGTGGTGCTCGACAGCGGTGCCAACCCGGACTGCAAACCCGAGCACCTCAACCAGTTTGCCATCATGGGGAGCCAGGTGGCCAGGGTGTACGTCGGTTGTGAAAACCCCCGTGTGGGTCTGCTCACCATCGGGGAGGAACGTGGCAAGGGGCGTGATCTGGAGCGGGCTGCCTACGACTTGCTCGAGTGGGATCCGGCCGTGAACTTCGTTGGCAACGTTGAGGGCCGGGACCTTGCCAATGACATCGCAGATGTTTTCGTGACGGATGGATTCACCGGGAACGTCACCCTCAAGACCGCCGAAGGAATGATCCGTATCGCTCTTGGGATGTTTTCCGATGTTGCCAACTCGCTGTCCGATGCCGGCCAAGCTGAACTTGCTCCACACGTGAAGCAGATGGCTGACGCCATGTCGGCGGACAACGGAGCCCACCTGGTCGGTTCCAAGGGCGTCGTGGTGATTGGACACGGTTCGGCGACCGCCAAGGGCATTGCCAACACGTTGGAAGTGGCTGCCGATGGAGCGCGTCGGGGACTCGTCGCTCAAATCGCCGATCAGCTCGGATCCGATTCGTAATGAGGGAAGACCTTCAGACACGACTCGGGCACGCCTTCGCCGACGAGTCGCTCCTTGAACACGCCTTGCTGCATCGTTCTTTCGCTGCCGAAGGTCCGTCGGGCGATGACAACGAACGGATGGAGTTTCTGGGCGATGCGGTCTTGCAGCTGGTCATAACAGATCACCTTTATACGGCCTTTCCGAACCTGCGCGAGGGGACGATGGCCAAGGTGCGGGCGGCCTGCGTGAACCGTGATGAACTCGCCGCTTTGGCGCTGAGCCTCGATCTCGGATCGAACCTGGCGCTCGGGCGGGGAGAGGAAGCCTCCGGGGGCCGGAAAAAGGCCTCGATCCTTGCCGACGCCATGGAGGCGGTTATTGCCGCCGTCTACCTCGATGCTGGGATTGAGGTTGCGAGAGCGGTCGTCTTGAAACTGTGGGGTCCGTTGGTGGACGCCAGGGCGGCTGAGCCCGGAAAACGCGACTACAAGACTCGTCTCCAAGAAGAACTCGCGGCCCGGGTCTGCGGCCGAGATACCGGGTCACCGAGTCGGGGCCGGACCATGCCAAAACGTTCGAGGCCCAGCTTGAAGTCGACGGCAAACCGGCCGGTACCGGCGAGGGCAAGTCCAAGAAAGAAGCCGAGCAGGCAGCCGCGGCCGAAGCGCTCGATTCGTTCTAGAGCAGATGCCGGAGCTACCCGAAGTCGAAACTACCCGGCGATCTCTCGCCCCGGTCATGGAGGGTCGCCGGTTCGAATCCGTTGCCATTCGACGACCCCGCATGGCCAGACGCAACGTCCGACCGGCCGACGTGGTCGATCGTTTGGAGGGCCGCCGACTCGACCGACTTGGTCGAATCGGCAAATTTATGGTGGGAGAAGTCGAGGGCGACATTACGTTGATTCTCCACCTGGGCATGTCCGGCAAGTTCCAGATCAAGCAAATCGGGGACCCTGAGGACAAGCACACGAACGTCGTCTTCACCACCGACGCGGGTCAAGAGATCCGTTTGGTGGATCCGCGCACCTTCGGTTTTGTAGCCGCTCACACCCCCGAAGAACTGGAGTTCTCCTCGATCGGGTCGCTCGGACCCGACGCACTGGAATCCTTGCCGGAAGCAGCTTCGATGGGCAAAGTCATGGCGGGCCGAAAGGTCGCGATAAAGACCTGCTGCTCGATCAACGCTTTTTGGCGGGCCTCGGCAACATCTACGCCGACGAGGTGCTCAGCCGGGCGGGAATCCGCGGCGACCGGGAGTCCGGGAGCTTGACTGTCGACGAAATCAAGGCCATGCGGTCAGCGATCGGGCCGGTACTCAGAGCCGGACTCAAGCATGGTGGGACCAGCCTCGACGACCTGGCCTATTCTGCTTCCCGATGGTCGAGCCGGACAGTTCACAAGTCGCCTCCGGGTGTACGGCCGTGAGGGGGAGAGCTGCCGAACGTGCGGCACGCCCATCACCCGCACCGTTTTAGGAGGCCGTTCCAGTTTCTGGTGTGACACCTGTCAGGTGTGATGGGTGAGCGCGCAGCGGTGACGGCGTGATATCCTCTTTTCGGTCTAATCACAGGGATGTAATTACGTGTACCTCAAGTCGCTGAAAATCACCGGCTTCAAGTCCTTCGCCGATAGAACCCGCATCGAGTTCGAGCCGGGCGTCACGGTGATCGTGGGACCGAACGGTTCCGGGAAGTCCAACGTCGTAGATGCGGTGGCCTGGGTTATGGGAACTCAGTCCACCAAGAACCTTCGTACCGAGAAGATGGAAGACGTGATCTTCGCCGGCACGGCGATGCGCCCATCGCTCGGACGGGCTGAAGTGGCACTCACCTTCGATAACGGGTCAGGGTTGCTGCCGCTTGACCTCGAGGAGGTCACGGTCACCCGTCGCCTATATAGCGATGGATCGTCGGATTATGAGATCAACGGAGTCGCTTGCCGCTTGCTCGATGTGCACGAGATGCTCGCCGACTCGGGCGTTGGACGGCACCAGCACGTGATCGTCGGCCAGGGCCAGCTTGATGCGGTCCTCAACGCTGAGGGGGACGAACACCGGGCGATCATAGAAGAAGCCGCCGGCATCCCTGAGACATCGCCAGCGCAAAGACCGGTCGATCAGAAGGCTCGAACGCACGGACGCCGACGTCCTACGCCTCACGGACATTCTCAAAGAGCTGAAACGCCAGATCCGGCCGCTGAAGCGCCAGGCAGAGGATGCGGACAGGTACGACGACGTGCGATCCGAGATCCATGCTCTCCGGTTGTTTCTTGGCGGCGAAGAGCTTCGTCGCATCTCACACCGACTCACCGAGGCAGGGGCTGAGGAAGCAAGTCGGGTCGAGTCCGTCGCGCTGACGGTTCGGGAGTTCGATCAAATCGAAGCATCACTTGAGAAACTGGCAGATTTGGCGGGCGTGGCGGGCCAGACCCTCGATCGTGACACGGCGGCTGCCGCCCGACTCGAGACAACTGCCGAGCGGTTGCGGTCCATCTCGACCGTGGCTGCCGAAAGATGTCGGAGCCTCATCGCCCGCCTTGAGGGCGCCGGCGAGCGACGTGGGGATCTGCTGGCCGAGGCGAAGAGTTGCGTATCAACCGCGCTGTCGATCGAGGACCAGTCGGTAGCTGCTGATGCTGCCGAACGAACCGCCAGGGTCCTTGCCACGCTCGAGGACGAAGAGCGGTCCCTCGCCGAACAAGAAGCCATGCCGGCCGAGGGCGCTATTGCGATCGTTCGCGGCGACCTTCGGTCGAACCAGGCGGCCAACGACCGCGCCGCGAGAGCTGTCAGATCACGAAGCGTCTTGACGCGCTCGTCGCTCAGGTCGATCGCGAGACGAGCGAAATCGAGCGCGAACACGGACATCTTGGACCTTGACGAAGCAGGGAACGGCCCAGGCGGAGCACACGGCGGCCGAGCGAAGCCGCCGCCAACGAGCAGATCCGATATGAAGCTGCCGAAGCGGCCTACAAGACGGACCGGTCCCGCGTCTGCCACCGTGCGGTTGAGGCGCTCGAAGGGGCTGTGGCAGGACTCGCTGATCCAGCGGCACGCCAACGAGCCGAGTCGGCGACTCAGGTGACTGGCCCGATCGCTTCAGCGCTCGACATCCCGGTTGACATGGCCGGGAGACGCCGCGCTTGGCCCCTGGGCTGACGCGTGCCGGGAGCTCCACGACGTTGCGCATCTCGGCCTCGGCCGTCGGCCGGACTTGAAGTCGGAGGGACTGGAGGCGTTCCGATGGTGACGCCGGTTGGGACGGT
>CAWKAG010000041.1:0-41141 GCA_963847455.1 uncultured Acidimicrobiia bacterium | reverse complement strand
TCGGAACGCCTCGCCGACGAAATGGGCTTGTACGAAAGTGACCTCGATCGGATCGGCATGGTCTCGGCCGACGCCTGGCGCGCCGCCGGCCTCGTGGTCGATACCGGGATCCACGCCAAGGGATGGTCACGCGATCAGGCCATCGCGTATATGACCGACAACACGCCGATCAAACATGACACGGTGGCGATTGAGGTCGACCGTTACATCGGATACCCCGCTCAGGCACTCACCTACAAGATCGGCCAGCGTCGAGTTCCGGTCGCCTCACGGACCCTCGCGGAAAGCCAGCTCGGTGACCGATTCGAAGTCAGGACGTTCCATGACACGGTGCTGACGAGCGGATCGGTACCACTTCCGGTTCTTGCCGAGCTGGTAGAAGAGTGGATCGAAGCAACCGTGGCCTAGGCTCGTCCTCGGACCCGGCGGTCCCGGGGACAGACAAGCCCCGGACGAATCCGGGGCTTCATCATGTGGCGGAGAGGGAGGGATTGAACCCTTCGAAGAGGTTAAACCCCTTACTCGCTTAGCAGGCGAGCGCCTTCGACCACTCGGCCACCTCTCCTCATTTGTCGTGCGAAACCTTAGTGGTTCGCGGACGAGTCGCGGTCGGTGGCGCCCTGGCGCTCCCCTACGACGAGCCGGGCCGCGTACACGAAATCGAAGGCTTCATCGGTAGGCCCCTGAACCCTGAGGCGGATGAGCTTGTCACCGGCTTCAGCCAGATCAGGTTGATGGCCGTCGGGTACCCACCACAACACCGAAGTCGCTTGATCAGACTTCTCGAACCAGTCGTGACGTTGGCGAAAAACGTCCCTGTGGGTGCCCTGGTAGGCGAATGCTTTCAGGTGTTCGATCGATTCCCAGACACTCAGGTTGATGACGAGCAGCGGGTCGTCAAGCAGGTGGTAGCCCATCGAGTTGCCGCTTTCGTCCTTCAGCCGCCACACGAACCCGTCAGCCTGTTCGCCAAGTCCGTTGACCTCGTCGAGGCGACCAAGGAAACCCTGAGCAAGGTCACTTTCGGGATCAATGGCCCACCGGGCAACGTTCAACTGGGCAAGCTGCATGCCCCAAACGGTAGCGCGCCGACTGCTTGACCAGCCATGCGCTGGAACCCAGGGTTGTATTGAACGAGGGCCCCGGCACGCCGGGGCCCTCGGTTTGTCTATCAGGTTTGGGGTCTGGCTACGGGAGCCAAGCGCTCCAGACGGCTTCGTTGTCGTCAACCCACTTCTGAGCAACGGCGACGGGATCGTCGCCATCGATCTCAACCGGCGGCAGCATCGAAAGCTGGTCCTCGGTCGTGATTTTGAAGTTGCTCAGGAACGTGAACACGTCGGCGTCCTTGGCCTGCAAAAGACCAGAGGCCGCCTTGTAGATGACATCCTCGGGATAGTCGCAGTCAACGGCACCATCGCCAGAAGCCTGGGAGGCGGCGCAGTCTTCGTTGTAAGCAGGTAGCTCAACATTGACGAGGTCGAACATCGACACCGCGGCCGTTGGCGTCCACCAGTAGAGCACGATCGGCTCGCCGGCAGTTACCCGAGCTTCAACCTCGGCAACCGTGGCTGGTTCTGATCCCGAGAACTGGACCTGGAACGGAAGCCCAAGGTTGGCGATGATCTGCTCGTCGTACTGTGAGTACGAAGGGTCGGTACCGAGGAAGCGACCATTGTCACCGGTCTCAGCCGTCGCAAACAAAGCGGCCAGGGCCGGATCTTTGAACCCTTCCCAGGTAGCCAGTTCGGGATGCTCATCGATCACGTAGCTCGGAACAAACCAGCCGATCTTGCCGATCGTGCCCAGCTCGCCGATGTTCACGGCAGAACCATCTGCGAAGTAAGACTGCTCGGCATCGGTGACACCGGACGGCCAGATTTCCAACACCGCATCGAGGTCACCGTCGGTCAGGCCGGTGAACATGGCGTCGTTCTCGTTCACGTCGACAAGTTCAACCGGGTTGCCCAATTCTTTTTCAATGATGATCTTGGCAACTTCGGCGTTGAGACGGAAGCCGTCCACGGGTTGACTACGAGGCGAATAGTTGGATTGTCGCCACTGGCAGCCACGGTGGTGTCGCCACCCGTATCTCCGCCAGCATCGACTGTTGAGTCCCCGCCACAGGCGGCGGTGACCAGTGCAAGAGCCAGAAGCAAAGCAAATAACTTCTTCATTGTTTCCTCCTATTAAGTCGGTCCTCTCGGACCGGTCGCTACATTACTTACCAATGACTAGTACCGCACCTTCCGAGACTCCCGTCCTGTCGACCGAGCACGTCTGGAAAGTATTCGGCCAGAAACCCGAGCGAGCCGTGCAATTGGCCGAGGCCGGTAAGAGCCGTTCGGACATCTTGGCGGAGACCGGGTGCACGATCGGGGTGCGCGACGTCTCGTTCGCGGTCAAGCCGGGCGAAACGTTCGTTGTCATGGGACTATCCGGCTCGGGCAAGTCGACGTTGATCCGATGTGCCGCGCGCTTGATCGATGTCACCAGGGGAACCGTTCACATCGACGGGGCCGACTTCACCGCCATGGACAGCCAGCAACTGCGCGAGGTTCGCCGCAAGAAGCTGTCAATGGTCTTCCAACATTTCGGCTTGTTTCCGCACCGACGGGTGATCGACAACGCCTGTTACGGCCTGGAGATCCAGGGAGTCGCCAAAGAGGAACGACACGAACGAGCGCTCGAGGTCCTGGGCGTCGTGGGACTGTCGGGTTTCGAATATCATTATCCCCAGCAACTTTCCGGGGGCATGCAGCAGCGAGTTGGTCTCGCCCGGGCGCTGTGTGTTGAACCAGAGATTCTGTTCTTTGATGAACCGTTCTCGGCACTTGATCCGCTGATCCGGCGCGACATGCAAGACGAGTTGATCCGCCTTCAAAAGTCCATGAGGCGCACCATCGTGTTCATCACTCACGATTTCGCTGAGGCCATCAAGCTCGGCGACCGGATCGCAATTATGAAAGACGGCATGTTCGACCAGGTGGGAACCGCCGCCGAACTGATCCGCAACCCGGCTACCGACTACGTGCGCGAGTTCACCGAGGACATTCCCAAAGCCAAAGTTCTGACCGCCCGCGACATCATGGGTCCCGGTGGGGATTCGTCCCGCCGGGTCGAGTCGTCGGCGAGCGTGTTGTCGCTCGTACCGATGCTCCTGAACGACCCGACCCCAGTTGCCGTAACCGAAGACGGCTTCGTGATCGGGCAGGTGGATAAGGCAACCGTGGCAACCTTCATGGATGAGGCGTGACCGCTCCAGCCGGTAGCGAACGATCCGGCTGGACGCGGTATTGGCCGTATATCGCGGTTCTCGGTGCCGCAGTCGCCATTCAGTTCCTGGTGACCACCGATTTCCCTGCACGACTGGACAACTTCTTCTCCGATCCAGTCGATTCACTGGGAGCCTGGGGCCAGGTCAACCGCCGGACCGGCACCCATCCACTTTTTACTCTGGTATTCAACCCGCTCACCTCGGCGGTTGATGGCGGGATCGAATTGCTTGAGACGGTTCTGAGCTGGCTCCCTTGGTACATCCTTCCGGCCGGAATCTTCGTGCTGATTGCCCGCCGACGGCGGTTCCTCGACGCAACCGTGGCAGCCGCGGCGATGATCTATCCCGGGCTCATGGGCCTGTGGGAACCAACTATCGAAACTCTCGCCCTCATGTCATTCGCGGTTTTGGTCTCAGCAGCCATCGGAATCCCGCTGGGGATCTGGGCTGCGTTTCGCCCGAGGGTTGAAGCAGTGCTGCGGCCTTTCCTGGACATCATGCAGACCGTGCCCGCTTTCGTCTACTTCCTCCCCTTGCTGATTCTGTTCGGAATTGGAAAGACCAATGGAGCGATTGCCACAATCATCTACGCATTGCCGCCCGTGGTTCGGTTGACCACCCTCGGCATTCGTTCCGTTCCCAAGCAGTCGGTCGAGGCATCGGACATGTTTGGCACGTCGACGTCGCAGACGCTATTCAAGGTCCAGATCCCCACGGCGATGCCGACCATTCTCGCCGGAATCAGCCAGACGATCATGATGGCCCTCGGTATCGTCGTTCTGGCTGCGCTCGTCTCCGCCGGCGGATTAGGGGGTCTGGTTCTTCAGAGCCTCCAGGCGCGACGAAGTGGCCGGGGCATCGCCGTCGGCCTGGCAATTGTCGCCGTTGCGATGATCCTTGACCGGGTGGGGCGGTCTCTGGCCGACTCAGATCGGTCCAAGAAGCTGTCAGATCCGGCAAGATATGGACTGCTCGGAGGTCTGCTCGTCGGCACGATTGTCGGGAGGCTCGTGGGATGGATGAGCTTCCCGAGCGTTTGGGCGCCACGGTCATTCGACTGGATCGATACCGGCGTCGACTGGGCGATCGCCAACTGGTCGCCATATACCCGAGCCATCAACGACTTCATCGTTGGCGGCATCGTGGTCCCCCTCAGAAACTTCTTCATTGGAACCGTCGCCTGGCCGGCCTTGATGTTGGTCGTGGCATTTCTCGTTTGGCAAATGGCCGGACCTCGACTGGCCGTCTTTTCCGTGCTGGCCATGGGGTTCGTCGGTTCGATCGGCATGTGGGATCTTTCGATCGATACCGTCATCCAGGTCATGATCGGAGTCGTCATTGCGGTGCTCATCGCGGTCCCGCTCGGCATCATGGCGGGACGCAACGAACGGGTTGAGGCTGCACTTGGCCCGATACTTGATGGCCTGCAAACGATCCCATCACTCGTCTACATCATCCCGGTCGTAACCCTGTTTACCCTTGGTCCGATGCCGGGCATCATTGCGTCGGTGCTCTATGCGATGGTGCCGGGGGTTCGCATTACGGCTCTTGGTATCCGCAACGTTCCGTCCGAGAGCGTCGAGGCGTCCGAGACGTTCGGTGCCACGCGACCGCAGACAATGTTCGGGGTGCGTATACCTTTGGCGGCCCCGACGATCATGACCGGGATAAACCAGGTGATCATGATGGTGCTGGCCATGGTGGTCATCGCCGGCCTGGTCGGGGGCGGGGCCCTTGGCTTCGAAACCGTCCGAGCGCTCACCCGGAACCTCTATGGCCACGGCTTCGAGGTCGGGCTAGCGATCGCTCTCATTGCCATGGTGCTCGATCGCAGCACCCAGGCACTCGCTCAACGCTTCCAACCTCCCGCCGCCACCTAGCGCTGTTCTTGGGGCCACAGTGCCCGATATCGGGCACTGGAACCCTGGGTTGAACCGTGGGTTCTGGGACCCGGGGTTGAGCCACGAGAGAGTGCGATTACACTGCCGTCGTCATTCGGAGGGGTCGCATAGTCTGGCCTAGTGCGCACGCTTGGAAAGCGTGTAAGGGGTTAAACCCTTCGAGGGTTCGAATCCCTCCCCCTCCGCTATTCGGCTTCGCCGACGGGGAGCGGAGGGCCTCCGCACGTTCCACCAACGCATTTCAGCTGCGCTGCGATACGGAGGGCCTCCACACGGTTCCCACCAACAGCATCCTGGTCAGCTGCGCTGCGAATACCGGGCGCCTCCGCACAGTACCCACCAACAGCATGTCGTGTCAGCTGCGCTGGAGATCGGGTCCGTCGTGTGGCGTGGCCCCCTCGATGACAGTGCTTCGAGCTGGCCGAGAACCACTCCGGAGCCATCTGACACTCCGGCTAACATTTCTGGCGGAGAGGTGACCGAGCGGTCGAAGGTGACAGTCTTGAAAACTGTTGAGGTTCACGCCTCCGCGGGTTCGAATCCCGCCCTCTCCGCCATGAACTACGAAGATCTCATGCGTCTTGCGCTCGACGAGGCGCGTCCGCGTTGAACCATAACGACGTCCCGATCGGGGCGGTCCTCGTGGGACCGGACGGCGACGTGGTCGCTCGCGATCACAACCGGCGAGAGGAGCGCTCAGATCCCACGGCTCACGCCGAAATGCTGGTGCTGTCGGCCGGAGCGCAGGCCGCCGGCGACTGGCGACTCACCAACCACACGCTGGTCGTCACGCTAGAACCGTGCCCGATGTGTGCCGGGGCAGCGGTTAATGCCCGGGTGGATCGCATCGTCTATGGCGCCGCCGACCTCAAGGCCGGGGCGGCCTGGTCCCTCTATAACATCCCCCAAGACGCCCGCCTCAACCACCGATGCGACCTTATAGCGGGGATCCTGGAAACGGAGTGCTCGGCTCTGCTAACGGATTTTTTCACAGGGCGACGTTCGGATTGAACGACGGAAATATTGAACTGAACGGCAACCTACGATTTGGTCAAATGGTATGTCAGCGCCATGCGGATGCACTCACGGAGTTCCTGTTCCGGAATAGTCTGCCCTACTGAGAACAAAAGGGCTCTGTTTCGGTCGTAGCAGAAGACACCTCTGAACTGGGCTTGGAAGTCCTGAACCAGATCGGTGTGACAGATGAAATACATGGCGTAATCGTGAGCCGATTTAGGGCTAGTCGGGGCAATGCGGATTGTGCTGCCGCTCCTGGTTTCGGCCGTCAAATAGCTCGGTTGGCCCCACTTCAAGGTTTCCTCGATCCCGCCAACCCCTTCCGTCTCGGCTGCGGTGTCGAGAATCAGACGCCGAAGGGCCAGCAATTCTGTGCGCACGGCGGGCGGCCACGATTAGAAAACCGCCGCCACTTCAGGTGGTGCGAATGGGGGCTGACTAACAGTCACCTTTTCGATTTTAGACACTCAAGAGCGGCGCGAACGGAAGCCTTGGCCTTGCAGGTGGCCCCGGCGACCCCTCTTGGTTGAGCGCAATTCGGTCGCCGGCCTCGATCAGCAAGGCGCCGACAGCCACACATTTGGGAACCCATCCGAGACCCTCCGCCTCCATCAGCAAAGCTGACACAACACGCCGTTGATGAGAACCATGCGGAGACCCTCCGCCTCCATCAGCGAAGCTGACTACGGCGGAGGCCTCCGCCTTCGGCGGAGGGGGTGGGATTCGAACCCACGAAGAGTTGCCCCTTACGGCATTTCGAGTGCCGCGCACTAGACCAGCCTATGCGACCCCTCCGAATGCAGGGCAAGACTAATGCGCAGCTGCAATGTCAGCCAGACGGGCCGCCGGATCGCCTTGCATGCTCGGAGAGGGGAACGGAGTTAGCCTTGCATGCTCGGAGAGAGGAACGGAGTTAGCCTTGCATGCTCGGAGAGGGGAACGAGCCCCTCTACCTCCGACCCTTCGGGTCGCAGGAACCTTCTCCCCGGTCGTTCGCTGCGCTCACTGGGGAGACCGACCCCGTCTCGCAACCCCCGCAAGGTCCCGTGATCTAACCACCGCAAAGCTTGCTGCTCGGAGAGAGGAACGGAGATTGCCTTGCATGCTCGGAGAGGGGAACGAGCCCCTCTACCTCCGACCCTTCGGGTCGCAGGAACCTTCTCCCCGGTCGTTCGCTGCGCTCACTGGGGAGACCGACCCCGTCTCGCAACCCCCGCACGGTCCCGTGATCTCAACCACCGCAAAGCTTGCTGCTCGGAGAGAAGAACGGAGATTGCCTTGCATGCTCGGAGAGGGGAACGAGCCCCTACCTCCGCCGCTTCGCGGCACAGAACAGTACTCCCCGGCGCTCCACTTCGTTCCGCTGGGGGGACCGACCCCGACTCACAACCCCCGCAAGGCCCAGGGGGTATGTGCAGCCCGCCTTCGAGTGGGAATGAACAAGCGCAGCCAGGTCGCCAGCTCGGACAGGGCAACCCCACGTCACCCGCGACAAACCGCTTAGGGCTGCTTCCTTCCGGACCTGACCCACTTCACGGGGCCACGCCGCGTGGGACCCAATCTGTCAACACCGCGTGCCTGGCGCTAGACCTTGCTCACTACCACCCTCAGGCGGGCATTCGGCCCCGCATGAAGAGGACTTCGGGTACAGGACGCCACTAACCGCCCCACCTAGCACGACCAAATAATAGCCCCCTCCCGACCCCCCGAATCAGCCTGCCCCGCGCCGCCCAATAGAATCGACGCGGTGTACACCATCCGGCCTGCCGTAGCCGACGACAAAGCGGACCTCGCCTCGTTCACCCAGAACACATTCGACTGGGGCGACTACATCACCGAACGCTTCGACAGTTGGTTGACCGACTCCGGGGGTCACCTCATCGTCGTCGAACACGAAGGCCAGGCCGTGGGGGTCGCCAGAGCCGGATTACTCTCGCCATCCGAGTTGTGGCTCCAGGGCAGCCGGGTCCACCCCGACCACCGCGGCAACCGACTGAGCGAAGACATGTCAGCCGAGCTGCAACGATGGGGCGTCGAACGCGGCGCTAGCGTGGTTCGCCTTTACATCGAAGATTGGAATCTGGCGCCCCAACACCTCGTAACCACCGGTGGTTTTCGACGGGTCTCGCGGTGGCTACTCGGGCAGCGCGACATCATCAACCGCGATCCCCAGCCAACCGGAAACGGCGGCCTGCGAGTCCCAGGAGACGAGCGACTCCGGCCGGCACCAAAGGCCGAGGCCGAACCTGCGTTCATGGCCTGGTCGACCAGCGAGATCGGTCGGGCTGCCCGGGGCCTCTTCGTCAACAACTGGAGCTGGAGGCAACTGACCGTTGCCGACCTGGAAGCCGCCGCACCCGAAGGGGCGTTTCTCGAAAGCGCTTCAGGCTGGGCACTCGCCTCCCGTTCCGAGCAGAAACTTGCGGTCACCTGGTTGATGGGCAACGCCGAAGACACCTACCGGCTGGTGAGGGCCGTGCTTGACCGGGCGATCGAGACCGCCGCCACCGAACTCGATTTCTTGGTGCCAACCACCGAACCGTTACAGACGGCCCTCACCAGGATCGGATGTGACCTGGAACCCGGGTCGATATGGGAGAAGTCGCTCCGGTGATCAGAGGGATCACAGTACGTTGGGCAGGGCGCCATTCACGAGCAGGATCGTTCCGAACAACCACAAGATGAACATGATCGCAAAGTCGGCGTCTTCGCGCGTATCGGGTTTCCACATGCGCAGGAGGACCGCCAACGGAACGCCGATCAACAGACCAAAAAAGAACCCGGCCCGGCCAACCTGCTGGATCACGATTGTGCCAAGCCCGAACGGCTTAGGGAGGCTGTCGAGGATATCGGGTAGCAGGCCGGCCACCCATCCGAACAGGGCCGCAACGATCAAGATCGAGATAGCCCGGGCGACGTTCGCCGAGATCAATCCGATGTGCTCGCCGTCCCGGGGCGAGGTAAGCGGACCCTCATTGGCGACGCCGAGTGCGAATGAGCCGAACACTCCAACGAGCAGGGCCGACCCAAACATGGCCCCGGAATTGTCCGTGAGGGATAGTTCGGTAATCCCGAACCCATCCAGCAACGTCGCAACGGCGATCGACAACAAACCGATCCCGATGACCATCATCGCAATATCGAGGACCGCTCCGAACTCGTGAGCAAAGACCCGACCGGCGTCCAAGGCAATACGCCACGGCGAACGCTCTTCCACAACCTGGGTCGGCGGTGCGGCAAGCCCGAATAGTTCCGTGTCGTATTCGACCGTCTTGGCAAGTGGGTCCACGGCGGGCGCGTCGACCGCAGGCGCGGTCGCCTGATCGTCATTCTCTCCGATGTCTTCTCCCGCCGTCACCCAGCCAGACTAACGATCATCTTCCTGAACGGCTCGCCAGAGCAGCTCAACGGGATGAACAACCTCATAGTTGGCGCCCAGGTAGCTGCGCAGTTGCATCTCACAACCGGGGTTTGCCGACGACACAACTCTCGCTTCCGAGGCACGCACTTGATCGGCTTTGGCGGCTCCGAGTTGCCGCGACAGATCTGGCTGGAGGAGGCTGTAGATGCCCGCCGCCCCGCAGCAGCGCCCGTCGGGGTCGATCTCAACCGGGTTGTAGCCGGCAGCACGAAGAATGCTGCGCGGCTGCTCAACGATCCGTTGGGCGTGGCGCAGGTGGCAAGGATCCTGCACGGCGACATCTCCGCGCCTGGTGGCCGAAGGCGGGATTCGTCCCGATGCGATGGCGACGGCGATCAGTTCGTTGATGTCGAAGACCCGCTTTGAGAACGCTTCACCGCCCTTGGTGAAGTTCTGATACTCCTTCATGTGAGCGCCGCATCCGGCCGAGTCGACGACCACGACGTCGACGTTTGCGAATGCCACCACGTTCTTTTGCGCCAGCTTTGAAGCGTCTTTCATGTCGCCGTCATGGGCAGCCAGGGCTCCACAACAGGTCTGGGCCGGAGGGATCACCACGTCATAGCCGGCCCGCTGGAGCAGGGCTATCGATGCGGCATGCACCTCGGAAAACCACACGTCCATGACGCAGCCTGTCAGGAAGCCGGCTCGGCCGATCCGCTCCCCCAGAGCCGGGTGAACCGATCCAGGCTCGGCAGCAACTGGCTTGATGGGGCGGATTCCCTCAAATCCGGATCGCAAGGCGCTCGGGAGAACCTTGCCAAGGCGCAACTTCTGGCCCGCTTTGACGCCGATCGTCGCCAACTTGAGCAACGCAGGAGAGGCCAACACCTTGCCGACCACAAGATGCCACGCTTTGCGTTGGGAGCTCGGCAACTGTGCTGCCAGCTCAGTACGGGCGCCTTCCATGGCCCGACCGAAAGGAACGAGCGAAGGGCACACCACCTCGCAGGCCCGGCATTGCAGGCATGAGTCCATGATGCCCGCAAAGCTCTCATCGACGGCCGCGAACCCTTCGGCGACCGCCGACATGGCCATGAGGCGCCCCCGCGGGGAGAAGGTTTCCTTCCCCGTTAGCCGAAATGTTGGGCATGCTGGAAGGCACAAGCCGCACCGCACACACGAATCAAGCTCCGCCCTGGTGGGTGCATGGTCGGTAACCCACGCCATCAGATCCCCCCGGCCAAACGACCGGGGTTGATTGTCCGACACGGGTCGAACCGACGAATCAACTCCCGTTGGATGCCGAGTCCTTCTGGCGGGGTTCCCCACGGATCCATTTGCTCATACAATTCGTCGGGTCCGTGCGCCAAGACCAAAACTCCGCCTGCGTCCTCTGCCCACATGCGCAGTTCGGCCGCCCCGGCGCTGTCCGCGCCGGCTGCCTTGATCTCGCCCACGCCCAGCCCGGCCTGGTAGCGCCACCCTCGTGGCAGGCGAGTGATCGCCTCCCGGGTCTTGGCTGGCGGCACTCGCAGAGACCACCGGACTACGCCTTCGGGCTCGGGTTCCCATTCCCAGCCATGGGTGACGGTTCCATCCAACACGGCGGCCTGCCCCTCGACCTCCGCCGGCGTCCCACCGAGGAAGACTCTGGCCGTACCATCGGATTCCACAACCGCGGCAGGGCGGTAGGCAGTGGCTAACGCCCGATCTCCATCGCCTACCGTGACGGTCACCATCTGCGCGGGCTGCGGCCACAGTTTCAGGCAGGTCTGGGCGATCACGCCCAGGGCTCCGAATGAACCTACGGATAACCGTGGCAAGTCGAATCCCGTGACGTTCTTCACGACCCGGCCGCCTGCCCGTATCCGCCGACCATCGCCCGTCACCATGTCGACCTCGAGTACCCGTTCGCGAGTCGGGCCAAACCGTAAACGACGCCATCCACTTACTCCGGCCGCCATGACGCCGCCGATCGTGGCCAAACCGGACATTTCGGGCAGGACGGCCGTCTGCCCGCGTTCGTTGAGGCGGTTCTCGAGGTCGACAACGCGCATCCCGGCCTCCACGGTGACCGTAAAGTCATCGGGCTGCCAGTCGATCAACCGGTTGAGTCGGCTCATAGAAATAACCAGGTCGGGATCGAGGCGGCCCCCCAGCCCTTGGTGAGTTCCACCACCCCACACCAAAGCCGTCATTGCCAATTCGCTTGCCAGATCAAGAATCTGCTCGAGTTCGTCGATGGAGCCGGGCGCCACCATGACATCAGCGACGGGAAGCCCTTCGGCCTCGGGGACGGCAAAAGAAGCGAAGGCCGACGCGCTACTCACACCCAGGCGCCTGTCGGGACTGGCCGCCCAAGGTCAACACATCGTGACCCTGCCGGCAACACCTTCCCTGGATTGAAGAGGCCGCCTGGATCGAAAGCTTCGCGCAATCTGGCCTGGGCGTCCAGGTCGGCCTCGTCGTACAGCAAAGGCATGAGGTCACGCTTCTCGATGCCGATCCCGTGTTCGCCCGACAGGGCACCACCAACTTCGACGCAGACCTTGACCACCTCCTCCATCGCGGCGTGCACCACCTCGAGCTGCCCGTCAACGGAAGCATCGAAGGCAACGAGTGGATGGAGGTTGCCGTCGCCGGCGTGAAACACGTTCAGCATGTTCACGTCGTATCGCTCAGCGATCTCGTACACCTTGTTGACGGTTTCGACGAGGCGGGTTCGGGGAACGACCGTGTCGTGCAGGTAGTAGTCGGGAGCAAGTTGAGCAACCGCGCCAAAGGCCGACTTGCGACCCAACCACAACTTGGCGCGCTCTGCCTCATCGGCAGCCACCCGGAGCAGCGTGCAGGAGTTCTCGGCGGCGACCTCGGCGACGAGCAGCGCCTCGGCTTCGACCGCGGCGGGATGTCCCGCCACTTCAGCAAGCAACACTGCTCCTGCATCGGTTGGGAACCCGGCACCGACGAAGTTCTCCACTGCCCTGGTCATTTTCTGGTCCATGATTTCAAGCGCAGCGGGAACGATCCCCCGGGCGACGACCCCCGACCGGTAGCCACGGCATCTTCCATTGTGTCGAAAGCGGCCAGGATCGTCCGAACATCAGGAGGATTCGGCGTCAGCTTCACCAAAGCCCGGGTGATGACGCCGAGCAAGCCCTCCGAACCGACCACGACTGAGCGTAGGTCGAGGCCAATCGGATCTGGTGCCGGGCCTCCCAAAACGACGATCTCGCCCTCGGCAGTAACGAGCTCTACGGCAAGAACATGTGAGGTCGTCGTGCCTTCCGCCAAACAATGTGGGCCACCCGAGTTGTTGGCGACATTGCCGCCAATGGTGCACGCCGACTGTGACGAAGGGTCCGGCGCAAAGTGATATCCCGAGGGGCGAGTCAACTTGGACAAATCGAGATTGATCACCCCGGGGCCGACCCAAGCGGTGTGGTTGTCGAGGTCGATTTCGAGAGACGTCATTCTCGTGAGCGAGATAACCAGGGCAGGGACCGTTGGAGCTGCTCCCCCAGCCAGACCAGTACCGGCCCCACGCGGGACGATCGGACAACCGTGGTGCTTGGCGATCTTGACGACCGCGGCAACCTCTTCGGTCGTGCTCGGGAGAACCACGACACTCGCTTCACCCCTGGCAACTCCGCCGTCGGTGCCGTACAGATAGCGCTCCAATGGCTCCGAGAGAACTTTGTCGTCACCCAACTCCGCCACGAGGTCGGCGACAAGCGTCATCGGAACACCGACACGGCTCCTGGGCGACCAGTCATCGGAGCGTCACGGGATATTTCGGAGATCCACCGGTCAGGACCGTCGCTACGTCCGAAGCAACCGTGGTCTGAAGATCGAGCAGCGCATCTTCGGAGTAGAAACCCGTGTGCGGCGTCAGGATGACATCGTCGCGCCCCAGCAGCCGAAAGTCGGCCGCGGGCGGCTCAACCGGCAGGACATCGAGAGCAGCACCGCCGATCGCCCCGGATTCAAGAGCATCGGCTAATGCCTCGGTATCGACCAGGGGACCACGGGCCGTGTTGATGAGCAAAGCATCGTTCTTCATCTTGGCGAAGGAATCGGCATTGAACATCTTCTCCGTCTCGGCCGTTAGGGGCGCATGGACAGAGATGTAATCGGAAACAGCAAGCAGTCCATCAAAGTCGACCCGCTGAACTCCCAGGCGTTCAAACACCTCATCGGGGGCGTACGGATCGGAAGCAACGACTTCGAGGCCGAACGCTTGAGCCTTCGGAACGATCGTCTGGGGGATGTTGCCGAGGCCGACCAGGCCAAGGGTCCTCCCCCTCAAGCGTGCAATCGGCACAACTGCCGGCATCTCCCAACGGCCTGCGCTGACCAGACGGGTCGCGTACGGGATCTTCCGCGCCAGAGACAGTAACAAGGCCATCGCGTGATCCGAGACCTCATCAAGGCAATAGACCGCCGCGTAGGTGACCGTGATACCGGCGGCCGCAGCTGCAGTCAGGTCAATGTTGTCAACACCGATGCCGAAACGTCCGATGACTTTGCAGCTGTTCAGGCCGGCGATAACCTCGCTGGTGATCTTTGCGTACGTCACCAGGAGCGCATCGGCGTCGGCCGCAACCGACAAGATGCCGTCTACGGTTTGGTCCGGCGCCATCCGCAATTCAGCGCCGGATACCGAGAGTGCGTCTCGGGCGGGATCAAGGCTGGGAAAAACCGTATCGGTCACAGCAACGACGGGAATGGTCACGATCAACTCCTCTTGTCAGACAATTGACGGGCTCGGCTCCCACCCCGACAACTCACGACTGAGCGTGCAAAGCCATGGGAGATTCCAGCTGCTGACGCCATGGATTCCGATCCTAGTGACCGGCCGGGTGATCGGGTAACGAGCGGCCAGAGGATCAGCCATACTTGTCATGTGTTGACGAAGTGGGTTACTCCGACGCAGAAGAACCGTCTGCGGGTCTCGGTGCTTCTCGCCACAGGCGGGATGCTCACCGGCGGCTGGGCAACCATGAATACTGGCCCTTCGGTCACCGGTGTCCTCGGTGTTCTACTGGCCTGGATCACGGGTGCTGTGGCCGTTCTCGCCGGATGGCTGTGGTTGGCCAGCTACGGGGACCGCTGGCGCCTTCCATTCGCTACAACCGGGGTCCTTCTCGCTGGAGCGACGCTCGCCACAATCGTGATGCTTGGCCACCAAAGATCCTCTTGCTAACGCCGTTCTATGCGTTGGCGACGTGGTTGGCCGTTCACATCGAACGCAACCGGATTGGGGCGTGGCGGGTCGACCAGCGGGGAAAACAAGAGCGTACCTTCTCGGCAGAACACCTACGAGAAGACCCCCTCATCAGCGAACGAGACCACACCCGGATGGAAGATGCCAAGGCCAAGTCCCGTCGGCGCTCGGAGGCCAGGGCCCGAATCAAGCGTACCGAGGGAGATCCTTGGGGCGATAGCACGGCACGGAGCCGCTCTCGGGAACCCCGAAATCGAACCTGGCGGCATGGTCCCTTTGGACCCTTAAAAAGGCGCTACTATCTCGCTGCGTGCTGGCACTCAAACACCTGGCCTCTGGCAAGGTCCGGGAGATATACGAAGTCGACGACGACGACTGCTGTTCGTCGCTACCGACCGCATCTCGGCGTACAACGTCATCCTCGGCGACCCCATCCCCAATAAGGTCGGGTCCTGACCGGACTGTCGCTCCACTGGTTCGATCTGCTCGACACCCCGAACCACTTTCTCAGCACCGATCTGTCACAGCTTTCCGATCTGACCGCCGACGACCTGGCCGACCTATCCGGACGCTCGATGATTGTTCGGCGCTGCGACGTTATCCCGGTTGAATGCGTGGTGCGCGGTACCTACCGGATCATCGTGGCGGGAATCCGCAACGGCGGAGGGCCAACCACCGAACACTTGCCAGCCGGCCTCGACATGGCCGACCTCCTGCCTGAACCAATTTTTACCCCGGCCACCAAGGCCGAATCCGGCCACGACGAGAACCTCGACGAGGCGGGCGCCCGTGCCGCACTGGGCGACGAACTCTACGAACGGCTGAAGGCCACCTCGATCGATATCTATCTCGCCGCCGCTCGCTACGCCGCCGAACGAGGGGTGATCCTCGCCGACACCAAGTTCGAATTCGGTTTTGCCAATGGCGAGCTCCTGCTTATTGATGAGGTTCTCACTCCCGATTCCTCCCGATACTGGCCAGCGGACGAATACCAACCCGGATCGGCGGTCCCGTCGTTCGACAAGCAATACGTCCGGGACTGGCTCGATGCAACCGGATGGGACCACACGCCCCCGTCGCCTCCTTTACCGGCCGACCTGATCGCCGGAACCAGAGCTCGCTACGTCGAAGCCTTCGAGAAGATCTCCGGCAAGTCCTTCGATGCCTATTTGGAAGGGAACTGATGGCCGACACGAGGACTGTCACGGTCAACATTCGCCGCCGTCCGAGTATCTCCGATCCGCAAGGAGCCACGGTTGCCCGGGCGCTCCGGGACCTCGGCCACGAAGTGACCGAAGTGCGCATCGACAAAACGATTGAGCTGCAGGTTCCCGACGGCGACATTGAAGCGATCCGCGCCCGCGTGACTGAGATGTGCGACAAGCTACTCGCTAACCCCGTGATGGAAGACTACGAAATACTCATTTCGTCATGAGCACGGCTGTCGTCGTTTTTCCCGGCAGCAACTGTGAACACGACATGGTCTACGCCCTCGACGCTTTGGGCGGCTCGGCCGACTTGGTTTGGCATCGCAACACGGACCTGTCCGGCTACGACAGCGTCGTCTTGCCGGGGGGGTTCGCCCACGGTGACTATTTGCGAACCGGCGCCATCGCCCGATTCTCTCCCGTCATGGCGGAGGTGAATCGACTGGCCGCCGCCGGAGCGCCCGTCCTCGGAATCTGCAACGGGTTCCAGGTGCTCTGCGAAGCAGGGCTGCTGCCAGGGGTGCTTCTGCAGAACCGTGATCTGAAGTTCATCTGTCGGCCGACCCACCTTCGTGTCGAATCGACGGATTCGATTCTGACCAGGGCGGCCAAAGTCGGCGATGTCCTGGAGATTCCTCTCAACTCCTACGAAGGCAATTACACCGCTTCCGCCGACGAGATCGCTTCGATCGATCAGGCGGCCACGTGCCCCTCCGCTACGCCACTTCGGCTGGCGCGGTAGACGAGAGCGGCAACCCGAACGGATCAACCAACAACATCGCCGCCGTGTCGCGGGGCAACGTAGCCGGGATCATGCCGCACCCGGAACGAGCCATCGAGGAAATCCTGGGATCGGCCGACGGTCGGGTTCTCCTCGAATCGTTTTTGCAGTCGAAAGTGACCGCCAGTGTCTGAGACGATGCCACTCCACCAGGCGCTCGGCATGACCGACGACGAATACGGGGCCGTGTGCGACATACTGGGTCGCCCACCCACCGAGGCCGAACTGGCGATGTATTCGGTGATGTGGTCCGAACACTGCTCCTATAAGTCGTCCCGGGCTTTTCTCGGACGTTTCCCGACAACCGCTCCCTGGGTGGTGGTTGCGACCAGGCGAGAACGCCGGTGTCGTTGACCTCGGTGACGGCTGGTTGGCTGCACTCCGCATCGAGTCTCACAATCACCCCTCATTTGTCGAGCCGTATCAAGGAGCGGCGACGGGAGTAGGAGGGATCCTGCGTGACATTTTCACGATGGGAGCGCGGCCGATCGCCCTATGGGATCAAATCCGATTCGGCCCGCTCGACGATCCACACAATCGTTACTTGCTCGAGGGTGTCGTGGCGGGAGTAGCCGGCTACGGCAACGCCGTCGGGGTACCGACCGTGGGAGGCGAGGTCGCCTTCGAGGAGTGTTACGCAGGCAACCCACTGGTCAACGTGATGTGTCTAGGGATCATGCGCAAAGAACAACTGGTCCTCGGGACGGCCGGGACCCCCGGAACGATCGCCGTTCTGCTTGGTTCGAGCACCGGTCGCGATGGGATCGGCGGCGCCTCGGTTCTGGCCTCGGCATCATTCGATGCCGACTCAGATACCAAGCGACCCACGGTCCAAGTTGGGGACCCGTTCGAAGAGAAGAAACTCATCGAAGCCTGCCTGGAACTGTATGACCGCAGTCTCGTCGTAGGAGTTCAGGACCTGGGAGCCGCCGGCCTGTCCTGTGCCACTTCGGAACCAGCCGCCCGGGCCAACACTGGCATGGACGTTGACCTCAACGCCGTCCATGTCAGGGAACCCGGTATGACAGCCGCCGAACTGCTTATGTCCGAATCCCAGGAACGCATGATGGCGTTCGTCCATCCTTCCAAAGTTGACGAAGTGCTGGCGGTCGCCACCAAATGGGAAATCGACGCATCCGTCGTCGGGACCGTCACCGCCGGCGACACCTTGCGCATCTCCTACAACAACCAGGTCGTCGCCGAGATGCCGGCAGCCTCTTTGTCCGAAGCCGCCCCATCCTCCGGCGTGACTCCGGCGAGCCGTTCTGGTTGGAGGATCTCTGGACGAACACGCTCGAATATCTCCAACCGCCCGACATCACTCGCTGTCTCCTCGAGATCCTCGCTGACCCGTCGATCGGTGACCCATCCTGGATCTACGAGCAATACGATCATCAGTTGTTCCTGAACACCGTCGTTGGGCCGGGCGACAACGGTTCCCTCCTCCGTATCAAAGGCACCGACAAAGCGTTGGCAGTCTCGACCGACGGGAACGGGCGACAGTGCTACCTCGATCCGATGCGGGGCGGTGCCAACCTCGTTTACGAATCTGCCCTGAACGTCGCCATGCTTGGGGCCAAACCGATGGCCGTCGTCGACAACCTCAACTTCGGGAATCCGGAGAAGTCCGAAGTCATGTGGCAATTCATCGAAACCGTCGAAGGCATGTCACAGGCATGCGAGAGCCTCGGCATCCCGGTCGTTGGCGGCAACGTGTCGTTCTACAACGAAACCGACGAGGCCGACATCTACCCCACCCCGATCGTCGGAGTCCTGGGATTGGCCGACCCGGCTCCCCGGTCGGTTCCGCGACTGAACCGTGCCGAAGCCGGGATGGCTGTGTGGATGTTCGGACCAAGAAACTCGAGAAACCTGGCCGGCAGTTCGTTTGAAAAGATCATCAAAGGCCACGTCGGGGGCAGGCCCACCGGTCCAGACTCGACAACCGGTAAGGCGGTGATCGAGTTGGCTGTTGCGCTGGCACAGAACGGACTGGTTCCCGTGATGCACGACATATCCGACGGAGGGGCGGCAGTGACAATTTCGGAGATCTGTATCGCATCGAACGTCGGAGCCCATCTCCAGTACTCAAGTTGGATCGGCCTGTTCGCAGAAGCCCCCCACCGCATCATCGCTGCCGTACCGCCAGAGAACTTCGCGGCCATCAGGCAACTGGCTGAGAACCTCGGTGTACCGGTCAGCGAACTCGGCGAATTCGGCGGAGACCGGATCAGCTTTGACAACCCGGTAGCTGGAGCGACCATGTTTCGATCGAAAAGGCTGCTGAAGCCTGGCGGGGTGCCATACGATCACGGATGAGCCACTGATCAGCGTATGCCCCATCGAACCTGGAACAGCAGCAACAAAAGGACCAGACCGACCATCACTCCCGCAGCCACGACGCGTCGCGGCACCGTTGGGAGCCGGAGCCTTCCGGCAGGCTTCGGGGTGGCGTGCGTGGCCCGCCCGCAATTCGGGCACGTTTCGTCGCTGACGGGCTGGTCACAAACAAAGCAGTACCGCACCACGCCAGCCTACGCACCGACCGGCGCCAATTAGCATGGCAAACGCGTGACGAACGACGATCTCTTCGAACCTGGTGAGGAATGTGGCGTGTTCGGGGTCTATGCCCCCGGACAGCAAGCGTCTCAGCTCACCTATTTTGGACTGTTCGCACTTCAGCATCGCGGCCAGGAAAGCGCCGGGATGGCCGTCTCAAACGGCGAGACCACCATGGTCTCCAAGGACATGGGTTTGGTCACGCAGGTCTTCGACGAGCGGACACTCGCCGCACTCGACGGACACCTGGCCATCGGCCACACCCGCTATTCGACGACCGGCTCAACGGTCTGGGACAACGCCCAACCCGCCTACCGACAGGTAGGCGAAGCGGCGGTCGCCCTCGCTCACAACGGCAACCTGACCAACACCGTCCAGCTGGCTGAAACCCTCAAGTTAGACAACGTGACGGACTCCGAACTGATGCTTGAAGCCATATCCCGGGAAGTGGATGCCACCAGGTCGGACGGTACGGGACTGTTCCAGGCGGTCATGAAGGTGGCCCCCAGCTTCGAAGGTGCTTTTTCGCTCACGATCATGGATCAGGGGAACCTTGTGGCACTTCGCGACCCCCACGGATTCCGACCGCTCTGCATTGGCCAGTTACCCGACAGCGGCTGGGTGGTCGCCTCCGAAACCGCCGCCCTCGACATTCTCGGTGCCGATTTCGTTCGTGAAGTCGAGCCAGGCGAAATGGTGGTCATCAACGCTTCGGGACTCAAGACCTACCGGCCCTTCGAGATCACCCCCGACCCGAAGCTGTGCGTCTTCGAGTTCGTGTATTTCGCCCGACCTGACAGCCACCTACTCGGACGCAATATCCACGCCGCACGCCAGCAGATGGGACGGATCCTGGCTGACGAGTCGCCAGTCGAGGCCGACGTGGTCGTGCCGGTGCCCGAGTCAGGTATTCCCGCCGCACAAGGGTTCGCCGAAATCAGCCGGATCCATTACGCGGACGGCCTCATCAAGAACCGCTACGTCGGGAGGACGTTTATCGAACCGTCACAGATGCTGCGCGATCGAGGCATTCGTATGAAGCTCAACCCGATACCCGACACGCTCGCCGGCCATCGAGTAGTCCTCGTCGACGATTCGATTGTGCGCGGCAGCACGACTCGCCAATTGGTGACGATGGTCCGCGAAGCGGGCGCCACCGAGATTCATCTCCGGATTTCTTCGCCGCCCTACAAGTGGCCGTGCTTTTACGGGATGGACACATCGGATCGTTCCCGTCTGCTGGCCGCCGAGCGCAGCGTGGCAGAGATCCAGGAATTCCTCGAAGTCGACTCGTTGGCTTATCTCAGCATTGAGGGCCTGCTCGCCGCGTCGGGTGGGGGCAGCTTCTGCACCGCCTGTTTGACAAACGACTACCCGACCGACATCTCGGGCCAGGCAGGCAAGTTCGTCCTCGAAGTTCTCTAGTGGACTCCTATAAGGCCGCCGGAGTCGACGTGGCAGCCGCCGACGAATACGTCGGCACCATCGCCGACGTGGTAACCGCCAGTTGGGGTACGAACGTAGTCGGTGGCTTCGGTGGTTTCGCGGCTGGACTGACCATTCCGGCGGGCTATGCCAATCCGGTTCTCATGATGTCGACCGATGGCGTCGGAACCAAACTTGAAATCGCCCGACTGATGGGCGACTACTCCACTGTTGGTACGGATCTCGTTGCTATGTGCGTCGACGACCTCGCGGCGGTCGGGGCCAGGGCGATCGGTTTCACGGATTACATCGCGGTTGGCAAACTCGACCCCACCCGGGAACGTGTGCTCGTCGAGTCCATCGCTTCTGCCTGCTCCGGGATCGGCTGCGCACTGCTCGGCGGCGAAACCGCCGAACATCCCGGGATCGTTGCGACCAACCACGTCGACCTGGCCGGAGCGGCGCTCGGGATTGTCGAGGCCGGGAAACAAGTCACCGGCGAAGCCATCCGCCCCGGCGACCAGATCATCGGGATCGCTAGTCCCAACGTACGGTCGAACGGGTTTTCGCTGATACGCAACATCGTCGACGACCTGAGGGAAACGTTTCCCGGATCAGGTCGATCCGTGGGCAGCATTCTGCTGGAACCGTCGATCATCTACACCCCCGCGGTCCTGGCCCTGGCCGACGGCGGACTGGCAGTCGGCTTTGCGCACGTGACCGGTGGGGGGCTGCCTGGCAACGCCGGTCGCCCGTTGCCAGACGGCCTCAGCGCTCGGATCGATACCGGCACCTGGCCCCGTCCGCCGATATTCGACTGGCTGGCCGAACGCGGCAACATCACCCTCGAGGCGATGTATGGGACGTTCAACATGGGGGTGGGCTTCCTGGTCTTCGCCCGCCCCGAGGCCGTGGACCAGGTGTATGAGACGGTTTCTGCATTCGACCTCCAGGCGTATGGAATCGGTACCATCGAAGAAAATAGTGAACTTGTGCAACTTTTATGAAGAAAGATGCCACTGGGAGTGGAATCTGGTAGATCTCGGCGCTAGAACAAAGCGAGTCGGCTAGTCCCTGGCGGGGTCTTTTGACCTCATAGCCGACCCCAGGGAGGTCACCCTCGGGTGGCCTCCCTTCGTTTTGGAGCGCCGTTGCGGACCGCGACTTCAACAATCAGCCAGCCACCGAACACCATCGTCGCGACCGCCAGCCAATCACCCCAACGGGCAAACAGGGTCGGTCCGGCACTTCGGACCCGTACCGTTCCGGTCAGGATGGCCGGTTCATAAAGCGGAGTCACTTCACCAAGTACGCCTCCGTCGGTGATCAGAACCGACGACCCGGTCACCGCCCCGTGGACGACATCGAAGCCGTTCTCGGCGGCCCGCATTCGGCTCATGTCAATAAACTGCTCGGCGGCCACAGATCGCCCGTAGCTTGCTTCGTTCGAAGCGACCACCAGCAACCCGGCACCCCGACTGGCGGCGTCGCGGCTATACCGGGCAAAAGCCGCCTCATACGAAATCACCGTCCCAACCGAGCCGAAATCGAGGACAAAAACGCCCGCTTCGCCCCCCCGAACCATGTCGCGAGGAACCCGCGAAAAGAGATCCATCTGGCCGATGACCGACCGGAACGGGATGTACTCGCCAAACGGCACCGGGTGACGCTTCCGATACTCGCCGATCAGGTCCCCGGAACGGCTGTACAGCAGGTTCGAGTTGATGAACGTTCCCGGCGTGTCGGCGCGATCTCCACCGACCATGAGGTAGGCACCCAGCCGGTCTGCTTCGGCAGCGAGGTCCTTGGCAACCTCCGACGACTGCAATGGGTCAAACCCAAACCCGGTCGACGACTCAGGCCAGACGACCAGGTCGAACGTGTCAGCCGGCAAGGTCTTGGTCATGGCCAGGTGACTCTCGAAGATCAAGCCGCGTTCGTTTTCACATCGCGACCCGGGGCAAGGCGAATTGCCCTGGACGATCGCCACAGTGAGTTCCTGGCCGGTTGGCCCGGATGGGAAGGCCGCCCCGAGGGCAGCGACGACTACCCCGGCACCAACGGCGATCAGCAACGGACGGTGCGCACGCCGGACCACCGAGAAGGCTATGCCGCTTGCGACCGCAACTGTCAGGACCGACAGCCCCGAAGTGCCAATCCATTGCGCGCTCGATCGCAACCAGGTCCATTCCCCCATCGAGTAGCCAGGCGCTCCCCAATTGACACCACCGAAAGGGATACGCTCCCTGGCGAACTCCATGGCAGTCCAGATGGCCACCAGCATGATGGCGAGAGGCCCGGTTGAGTTTTTTCGCAACAACCAAATGGCGACTGCGCCACTGCCGTAGAACAAACCCTGGAGCAACCCGAGGCCGATGGCTGCCTCATTGGCGAGGTTTGTCAGCCATTCCATCACCACCGACGTGAACGCCACCCCGTAGACGAAGCCGACGAAAAAGGCGTTACCCTTGCCACTGGCTTGCAGCACGCCGGTAAAGAACACCGCCAAACCGACAACCATCAGGATGGGGCTGCTGACCGGAGCGAACCCCGCACTGGCGCACAGGGCTCCCACCAGGGCAAAGAGAATGGGGCGGATCACCGGACGATTCTAAGTCTCCTACGGCACGCCCGGTCCCTACAGTGTCCTGATGCACGACATCGACTTCGCCATGGACCTGGCTCGCGCCGCCGGAAAGGTAGTCCAGGACTGGTCGCTGGCTGCCGGCGACACCCACTTCAAGGGTACGGTTAACCCGGTGACGGCCGCCGATCATGCGGCGGAACGTCTGATGATCGAGATGATCGAACGGGGACGCCCCTTCGACGGCGTGGTCGGTGAAGAAGGTGGACTCCGAGCTGGTGAGCGAACCTGGATACTCGATCCGATCGACGGAACGATCAACTTCCTCCACGGCATTCCGCACGTGGCCGTCTCAGTCGGGCTCGTCGACGGGTCGGGACCTCTGGTCGGAGTGGTCCTTGATGTGTTCAAGGAGGAAATGTTCACGGCCGTTCGTGGCGCCGGTACCCAAATGAACGGGTCGGCGATTTCGGTGTCGCCGACCGCGACACTGCCAGCCAGCCTTGTGGCCACGGGGTTCCCCTACGACCGGCAGGATCGCGCCGAAGAGTACGCAAGAGCGGTAGCAGCCGCCCTGCGCACCTGTCAGGGAGTACGGCGACTGGGCTCAGCCGCGCTCGACCTGGCGTGGGTGGCCGCCGGGAGGCTTGACGCCTACTGGGAGTTTGAACTCCAACCGTGGGACATGGCGGCAGGGGCCTTATTGGTGATCGAATCCGGTGGAACCCTCACCGACGTTCGAGGAGGACCGGTCGACGTCACCATCGCCTCGTCCGTACTGGCCTCCAACTCGCACGTCCACCAACCCATGCTCGAGATGCTGAGCGGGGTGATCCCGGCCGGCTACTGATCCCAGTCGAAGGTTGCCGGAAGGTGCGGCACGCCCTCAATCCAGGTTGCCACCACGTGGGCGCTTCTCAACTCGTCCGGTGAAGCCGTAAGGGGGTCGACGTCCAGGAGCGTGAAGTCGCCTCGTGAACCGATCGAAAGCGGTGGCGGTTCTCGGAGAGCGACCGAAACTCCTTCGGTGAAGAGCCCCAACGCCCGACCAGCGTCGAGAGACTCGTGCGGGACCATTCCGGCCCGATCCCTGGCAACTGCCATACCTGCCAGCGGAAACGGCGGCTCGACCGGACAGTCCGACCCGCCGGCCAGGGGGATCCCGGCTTCGTGCATTGTCTTGAATCGATAGGTCTCCTCGACACGCTCCCCGAGTCTGGTTCCCAGCCATTGCGTTTCGGAAGCCAAAAACGCCGGTTGAACAGAAGCCACTGCCCCGGTCGCCGCCAGGCGTTCCACGTCGGCATCGGTGAGGACCGAAGCATGCTCGATGCGCAAACGATCGGCTTCGACGCCCTCACTACGGAGACCGGCGAAATAGTCGATGACATCACCGCACGCTGCATCGCCTATCGCATGGAGCGCAACCGAACCACCGAGCGCCAGAGACCTGCGGGCGATCGGGTCGATTCGTTCTAGATCAAAACGATTGGTCCCCAGCTCGGTTTCCCAGTCGCTGTACGGTCGCCGCAATGCGGCGGTATGCCCGCCAAGACTTCCGTCGGTGAAGTCCTTCATGCCAAGAAAGCTAAGGCGGCGGCCCGCCTTCGACAGGCGCTCGGCGGCGTGTTCTATCTGATCGGCCGTTTCGGCATACACCAGAACCGACAGGTGGAGGGGAAGGTCTGGCGCCAGGTCGATTAGCTGATCGAGTTCGTCGCGCACACCAAAAAACCCACCAGTGGCGACGATCGCACCGAGTCGAGTTAGCCCCGAACCAACCAAACCAGACAGGCCGTCGAGAACTTCCTGGCGGGTGAGATCGGCGCTTCGTGGGCCGAGAACATCACCACACAAGGAGATAGCCGTTTCGC
The DNA here is from genome assembly GCA_963847455.1 of uncultured Acidimicrobiia bacterium. GTDB lineage: Bacteria > Actinomycetota > Acidimicrobiia > Spongiisociales > JAENVV01 > JAENVV01. The sequence goes on along the minus strand of CAWKAG010000041.1, from coordinate 15,924 downwards.
GAAGGATCCCGTTGGGACGCCCATCGTCATCGCGGTCAAGCGAGCCACCGTCAGGGTCAACCGTATCAGGACCCACCCCGGACAATTCCAGTGCTGCGGTATTGGCGACTGCGACATGACCGCAATAGCGATAAAGCATCGTCGGCCGATCACCAACCATGGCGTCGAGATCAGTCCTGGTTGGCAACCGTCGTTCCGCCAGCGCATCGTCGTTCAGTCGGGTGCCGATCAGAACCTGACCGGGTCGCAATCCTGAGGCGGCTCGCCGGATCTTATCGGCCAGTTCCTCGAACGAGGCGCACCTGGCGACATTGAGCCTGGTGATGGCGGCCGTGAACCCGAGCGGGTGAAAGTGGGCGTCGCCGAGGCCGGCAATCAGCGTCGTTCCGGCGTAGCGATCAATGGCTAGTCCACGCGTTTCGAAGCTGTCTGCCGGTCCGACGGCCGCAATCTTGCCGGCTTCGACCAGGACGGCGTCATGTTCGGTGCCGGCTACCCGGTCAACTACGAGGAGGGTTGGCCGGTCCGCCAGCATCAACGCAGTTGCGAGAGCATCGACCAGTCGGCGTCGATTCCGAGGTGAAACTCGATATCGTGCGTGCCATGCTCCTCGAATGGCGCAAGCGCATCTTCGAGATGATCGGCGTTGCGGCCGTAGAAGTGCAGAATCCGGTAATTCAGACCGGTCTCGCGAGCCACGAGGAGGACGCCGTCAGGAAGGGCCTCAACCATGGCGTCTTCGATCACGGCAATCCGCTCGGTCTCAGCCTCCGAAGGCATACCGAGTCCCGTGACTTCGGTGAGCGCTATCCGGACCTCGACATGCACTCCGTGCAGCAGATGATCAATGTGCTTGGCAGCCACATTGAGAGCAACAATGACGGGCTCCTTGGGGGTCGGACCCGTCTCGTAGACCTTCCACTCGTCGCGGGTAACCGTCGGGGCGTAATCCGCAATCACTCCGCCGAGATCGGATAGGTAGACGCTGTTGCCAGGGTCTGCGTCGACCGTATCGATGATGCCGATCCACCGTTCGGTGTCATCCTCGCCAAGAGTCAGATCAAGCAGCGACATAGCCAACTCAGCCCGATCTTCGTCCTCGTAATCCTCGGTTCCGGGGATCCACATGGTCAGGTCTAGCTGCTCGTACTCCTCATCAATTTCGGCTGCCACGCGGACTTGAGAAGGATCGACCAGGACTTCGCCAAACTCGACTGACGTGACTGGCTGGGCGATGCGGGCGGCGGCATAGACAAACCGATCGTCGTCGACGGGTGCCCAGATCATCGCCGTTTCGGTGAGTACCCGCAGCATGCGATTGCCGCTCCCCGACAAGGCCAGGCAGTACTTTCCGTTATCCATCGGAGTGAGCTGCCACTCGAGGCCCGGATGCAGATCGTGAACCTTCCGGGAGAGGACCTCGGCGATATCAGAGTCGTCCCCATCGATCGCCGCCAGCAAGCCTTCCCGTCCAGCGGATGACCACCAGGCCCAGAACTCCTGGATACCCTCTTCGAACAAAACACCCTCCGAAATCGACCGCGCCACATTAGGCGGATAGCGTTGTCGGCCGGTCGGTTCATTTCAGATATCCCGGTCCGCAGCTAACCTCAAGCGGATGCTGTTTGACTACACCGACGTCACACCCGAGTCCATCGAAGCCGGTCTGGACGCCGCTCTGGCGCAAGCTGACCACCTCATCGACCAGGTGGTCGACGTCGAGGGCTCGCGGACCTTCGAGAACACGCTAGCGCCGGCTGAACGGGCCGCTCAGATCGTAGCCATCGCCTACGGGCGCGGTCCCTTCCTCGGGGAAGCCGCGGCTGACGAGTCGGTCAGGGATGCCGCCAGGGCCCTTGAGGAAAAGCTTGCCAAATGGGGCGTCGATCTCGTCTTCAGACAGGACGTCTACGACGCCATTGCCGAATATGGAGCGACCGAAGAGGCCCAATCGCTCACCGGAGAGCAAGCCCGACTGCTTGAGTTCATGCAACGCGACTTCCGTATGGCCGGGCACGAACTGTCGCCCGAACAACGAGCCGAACTCAAGCAATACAACGAACGCCTGGTGGAGCTGAGCATCCTCTTTTCGACGAATATCGCCGAATACGACGACTACCTGGTCGTGACGAGGGCCGACCTCGACGGCTTGCCGGACTCGTATATCGAGGGCCTCAAGCCGGGAGAGAAAGCCAACACGTTCTGCGTCTCGATGGCATATCCCGACGTGGTCCCGTTCATCGAGAACGTCAAGAACCGGGACCTGCGTGAAGCACTACAAAAGAAATTCAGCAATCGTGCTGCCGAGGCGAACCGGCCCGTGATTCAAGAAGCGGTCGAGATCCGCCAGAAGATCGCTGATATTTTCGAGGTCGACTCCTGGGCCCACCATTCCATGCAGCTCAAGATGGCCAAGACCCCCGAAGCGGTGTTTGACTTCTATGACTCGATCGTGCCAGGCCTAACGACCCAAGCGCAGGCAGAAATTGCCCGTATGAAAGACCTCCTGCAGGCAGATACCGGCGCCGAGGAACTGGAGTTGTGGGACTGGCGCTACTACGACACCGTCCTGAAACGGGACGAATACGGGGTCGACAACCAACGGGTGGCCGAGTACCTCTCCCTCAACAACGTGGTCGAAGGCATGTTCGAACTGACCTCCGAAATGTTTGGAGTCACCTACACCAAGCAAGAACCGGCCAACGCCTGGCACGAAGACGTCACCTTGTGGGAAGTTACCGAAACCTCATCAGGACAGAACGTCGGGCATTTCTACATGGACTTGTTCCCGCGCGAGGGAAAGTTCTCACACGCGGCGGCGTGGCCGTTGGTGCCGGCTCACCGGAGCGACGGAGGTTATGTGACCCCGGTGAGCGCCATCCTGGCCAATTTCCCCAAGCCGTCTCCGGACCGCCCATCTCTTCTGCAGCATGGGGATGCCGTGACGCTCTTCCACGAGTTCGGGCACATTCTTCATATGACCTTTTCGAGAGCCGAACATCTTCGGTTCTCAGGAGCAGGTACCGAATGGGACTTCGTCGAAGCACCATCGCAAATCATGGAACATTGGTGTTGGGAGCCCGACATCCTCCGACGCTTCGCGGTGCACCATGAGACAGCTGACCCCATCCCCGACGATCTGCTCGACCAGTTGGCCGCCGCTCGCTACCTCAACGAAAGCCTCGCCAAGCTGCGACAAGTCACGTACGGGATGCTGGACATGTACCTGCATGGACCGGTACGGCCGGATTCGCTCGACGAAGCCCTGCAAAAGGCCAATGAGTTCAGCTTGCTCCCCCACCCGGAGGGCACGTTCTTTCTCGGGTCGTTCGGCCACATGTTTGGCTACGACGCCGGCTACTACGGCTACCTGTGGGCCGAGGTTTTCGGCGACGACATGTTCTCGCGTTTTGCCGCCGAAGGCATTGATAACCCTGAGGTCGGTCGTGCCTACCGCGACCTGGTGCTTGCCCCCAACGGCACGAAGGACGGAATGGATCTCGTCCGCGAGTTCCTCGGGCGGGAACCGTCTAGCGAGCCCTTCCTGAAAAAGCTTGGTATTACCCCCAAGTAAGCGCTTTCTCAACCGACGCATTCCTGCCATGACGCGAATGAGGCCCCGAGGAGGGGATTCCGGGACCTCATTCTTTTGGCTGGGTCTGGGCTGGACTCAGCGTTTGTTTGCGTCATCTGGGGAGGAGCGATTCCGAAGAACCACCTGACGCATTCCTAGATCTGGTTATACGGCTCCGTCAATCGGGATCCGGCCTCGTACCCTCGGGAACTTGACCGGGGCATGGGCGTAACAAAACTCTCTGCGGTTGTAGCGTGATAGCTTGGTCACACAGCCAGAATCCTGACAGATCCGCATGGCGTCAATGGTTTTAGACGGCCGCACTCCACCCTGGATTCTGCGACCCTTCAGCGTTGTATCACTCATTCTCTGTCTCCTTTCGGAGTGTTCCCTCTCAAGAGTGGTCACTTTCAAGAGGTGTTCCCTGGTCAACGTCGAGACTTCGTGATCTATTTCACGAATCTCCGGAAATCTGCTTCCAGGGTCCTTGGTCGTTATGTATTACCCCTTATACGTTCCCACGAAACGTTTGGTTTCGTATTTTCGACAGAATCTTGGCTTGTTCACCGTTTGTTCACCAAACATGCTCGGTTGACCCCACCCCAGGAGGGGTGGTAATGTTGACGCATGAAAGAACAGCACAAGAAGGACTCGCTCAACCGTTTGAAGACGGTGCGGGGTCACGTTGAGAGCGTGATTCGTATGGTCGAGGAAGAGCGATATTGCCCCGACATCATGAAACAAGTCTCGGCGTTGCAAGGTTCACTTGAGCGAGTGAATCGCGTGCTGCTCCAGAACCACCTCGAAACGTGCGTAACCCATGCCATCCAGGAAGGGCGCACGGCTGAGATCGTTGAAGAACTCATGGAAACCATGCGGTACACGGCCGCCGTTACTGGCCCGGCAAACCCAAAGGAATCGACATGACCACCACCACGCTTTCCGTACCAACCATCTCGTGCGGCCACTGCAAATCATCCATCGAAGGTGCCGTCGCAGAGCTAGCCGGTGTTGACAAGGTCGAGGTCCACATCGAGGCACGTACCGTCGATCTGTCGTTTGATGACTCACTGCAGCTCGACGCCATCATCGAAGCCATCGAAGAGCAGGGCTACGACGTCGCTGGATCTGCCTAGACCAGCCAACGACACTTGTTGAAACTGAACTCAGAAGGAATCGGCCAATGACCAAAGAACTGACGTTCGAAGTTGATGGCATGACATGCGCCTCGTGCGCCATGCGGATCGAACGCGTTCTCTCCAAGCGAGAGGACGTATCGGACGCCATTGTCAACTATGCCGGGGGCGAAGCGCGCGTGTCGCTGACCGACGACGTCAACGAAACCGAACTCGTCGCCGCGGTCCAAAAGATCGGCTATGACATGCGCATCGCCACGGAAGATCGGCAGTCTCAGACTGAGAAATACTCAGAGGAGGCCAGCCACCAGTGGAAACGTTTCGTCGGTGCGGCGATCCTGACCATTCCCGCCATGGTGTTGGCGATGGCCATTATGGAGTCGACGAGCTCGCATATCGCCCAGTGGGTTTTGGTCACACCGGTTGAGTTCTATTTTGGATGGCAGTTCCACGAAGCGGCCGCCAAGCGGCTGAAGTCGGGGGGCGCCAACATGGACACCCTGGTCTCGCTCGGCACTTTGGCCGCCTACTTCTATTCGGTGTGGGCCTTCTTTGCCAATGAGCCGGTGTTCTTCGAGACCGCCGCCGCCATCATCAGCTTCATCCTGCTGGGCCGGTACTTCGAGGCCCGCGCCAAGGGGCGCGCCAGCCAGGCCATCACCAAGCTTCTCGAGCTCGGCGCCAAGGAGGCGACCGTTCTTCGTGACGGCGAGACGGTCGTTATTCCCATCTCGGATTTGGTGCCAGGCGATCGCATGAAGGTCCTCCCCGGGTCAAAGATCCCCACGGACGGAACGATCGTCGAAGGATCCTCATCCATCGATGAGTCCATGCTGACGGGAGAATCGACGCCTGTGGACAAGATCGCCGGGGATGCGGTTTATGGGGCAACCATCAACCAGCAGGGAGTCATCGTCGTCGAGGCAACCAAAGTTGGTACCAAGACGGCCCTCCACCAGATCGTCCAACTGGTCGAAGACGCCCAGGCATCGAAGGCGCCCGTGCAAAAACTGGCTGATCGGGTGTCGGGCGTGTTCGTACCGATCGTCCTTCTGCTGAGTCTCATGACGCTCGTCGCCTGGATACTGGCCGACGCCGGATCGGTCACCGCCCTCCAGCGAGCGATCGCCGTCGTCATCATCGCCTGCCCGTGCGCACTCGGCCTCGCCACTCCGACCGCCATCATGGTCGGTTCCGGCCGCGGCGCCGAGCTCGGGATCGTCTTCAAAGGGGCTGACATTTTTGAACGGGCAAGGGCCGTAGATGTCGTCCTGTTCGACAAGACCGGGACGCTGACCCGGGGGGCGATGACGCTCACCGATTTCTTGACCGTCGACGGTCAAGACGACCTGTTCCTGGAACGGGTGGCCGGTGTTGAGTCCGGTTCGGAACACCCTGTCGCACGAGCCATCCAACTGGGAGTCGAGGAACGCGACCTCACCGCTCGCCCGGCCAGCGATCACCTCGCCGTCCCAGGACGCGGAATCACCGCGGTCGTCGACGGCTTAACCGTCACAGTCGGCAAGGCCAAGCTTCTCGCCGACGAGGGTCTCCTCATCCCCGACGCGCTCCTCGAAGCCATCGAACGTTACGAGTCGAGGGGCCAGACCGCCTTTCTGGCAGGGTGGAATGGTCAGGCGATGGGGGCCCTGGCGGTAGCCGACTCGATCAGAGAAACCTCGGTCGCCGCGGTCAAAGGACTCCAGAAGCTCGGCGTACAGGTCGCAATGATCACTGGCGACAATCACCGGACAGCCATGGCAATTGCCGACCAGCTGGGCATTCAACGGGTACTCGCTGACGTGATGCCAGGCGAAAAGGCCAACGAAGTAGCCCGGCTGCAGGCCGAAGGATTGCAGGTGGCGTTTGTCGGGGACGGGGTCAATGACGCCCCGGCTCTCACGCAGGCCGACCTCGGCATGGCGGTCGGGACCGGCGTCGACATCGCCATCGAGGCGGGCGACGTCATCCTCATGTCGGGAGATCCGCTCCTGGTTGAAACATCGTTGGACCTGGCACGGCGAACGTTCCGCACCATCCAGCAAAACTTGTTCTGGGCGTTCTTCTACAACGTGGCCATGATCCCGTTGGCGGCTTTCGGGTTCCTCGGTCCCATGCTTGCATCCGCCGCCATGGCATCGTCATCGGTCTCCGTGGTCACGAACAGCCTTCGGTTGAAGCGCTACCAGCGGAATGCGTAGAACTCACCAGCGGCATAGGTACGCTTCGGGTACATGGCCACCACCCTCCACGATGACCCGTTTGTTTCTGTTGACGAACGTGGTGACGTAGAGATCGACCTTTCCGCCGGCCAGGCGGATCCGTTCGGGTTGGCCGCGCCGAGCACGCCTTCCCATGACCTGCTGCCGAAAAGCCCTTGGTATCAAATCTACTGGCCAACGGTGCCGTGGCGTCTCGGCCTCTACCTGCTGGTCGCAGCGGCCAGCGTCATTACGCTGGTCACCCTGGCGACAGGCCTGGCCAGCGAGCCGGCGTGTGTCGACTGCGACAACGTCCAGCGAGTGGGTATCAGTCGATCGCTTTCGACCGACGCCCTGGCGATCGAGTTGCGGCTTGCGGCACCGAACCAGTGCATCGCGTGACCATCCAATCGGGGGACACCGGCGTGGTCTACTGGCAAGCGACCGCCTCACCACCTCTAGCCGCCGATACGATCGTGGTCGGCCAACCAACCGCAGCCATGACCGAAACGGTTCCGCTTGACGGCGACCTCCCGGCCGGTGAACTGCTCGCCATAGTCACGGCAGACACCGAACATGTCCTCTCGTTTACGACAGGCAACGTATTGGCGAACAAGGTCTACTGGGACGGGCTGCTTTGGTCGTCGGACGGCTTTCGCGAAGCAGTACGGGCCACCGGAGGGTGTGCCGCCTGGGTCGGACCGCTCGGCGACGGGACCGGTTCAGCGTTGCAGTGGAGCATCTTGCTCGGAGCGCTGGGAATCGCCGGCCTAGCTGCCGCCCGGCTTGGAAATGAAGAACCGCTCGAGATGCTCTAATGGACCAATAGAGGGCGTGGCGCAGCCACGGGATGGCAGACCGTTCGTGAATGAAATCGCCGGAGCGACAGTCGGAGCTAGCGCTTGCGCTTGTGGCGGTTGGCCTTGATGCGCTTGCGATACTTATGCTTCGACATTTTTTTGCGTCGCTTCTTGACCAGCGAGCCCATCGAAATACCTCAATCGTTACGTCTTTATATGCCAGTTAACGTGGCGGGGCAGTAGCTTGCCTGGTTCCGGCTCAACAAGCAAACTCAGCCACCTGATGGACCTGCTGTGTGCTCTCCACCCGGTTCTAGTGTGACCGCAACCCATCAGCGGCGACGGGCAGTTCTCGCACGTCGCCCTGGTCGGCCATCGCTACGGACATCAATTCGCGAACCCCACCAGCATGTTCGGCTTTGGTGAACGCCATGATGGTCGGCCCGGCACCGCTCCAGGCGGCATGGGCTGCTCCGCCGCGGCGGGCGGCGGCCATGAGTTCAATGGCCCGCTCATGCAACGTCGCCCTCGGCTGTTCGTGAAGTTCATCACCCGCCGCCAATCTGAGCGTCGAATCGGCTCCACTCCGCAAACCTTCAATCAGAGCAACCAGGCGTCCCGCGTTACGAACGACCACCGTGCGGCTGACCTGAGGACTCAAGACCGACCGGGCTTTGGAGGTCGCCAGTTCGTAGTTAGGGATTGCGACGATGACCTTCCAATCGGGATGAATGGGCAGCGAAATCGGACTGCCGGCGGCGTCGACGGCTACCAGACCTCCCGTACACGGTGGCGGCCGCGTTGTTGCCATGCCCCTCGAACTCGGAGACGATCTCGAACACCCGCTCGGAATCGAAGGAACCGTCCCGCTCACAGAAGGCTGCCGCGGCACCTGCGGCTCTGGCTGCCGACGAGGACCCCAGCCCACGAGCGAGAGGTACGTCGTTGTTGACTGTCAGTTGCATCGGCGACGATTCCCCAACGGCGGCGCCTGCGCCGCAACAAGTACTGCGTCGGTTTCGCCCGCCGGCAACCGCTCGGCCCCAACGTGTTCGACCGACCAGACGTCGGATGCTCGAGCCTTAACGTGACACCGGAGTTCAAGGGCCAAGCCCATCATGTCGAAGCCGGGACCGAGATTGCCAGACGAGGCTGGCGCCGAGACTTCAGCCACCGTCGCTCTCCAGTTCTACAAAAATGTTGGTGGCTTCGGGCAAGACCTCGCGTATCGCCGCTTCGACCTTGTCGATGGCATCTTCGACATCATCATCCGTCAAATCATCGACCAAATCGACATCGATGTTGACGAGAATCTCATCTGGCCCCATATGCATCGTAAGCAACCGACCGACGCTTTCCACCTGCGGAACCGACAAAATCCGTAACCGCATCGAGGCCCGATCCGAGCGACTCGCCGCTTCTCCGATGAGCAGTGCTTTGGTTTCCACCGCCAGAACCCAGGCCACCACTCCGAGCAAGATCCCAATCGCTAGTGAGCCAATGCCGTCCCAAATCGGGTTCCCGGTAAGCACAGACAGGCCGATCCCAATGAACGCAAGCAGGAGACCCAACATGGCGGCCGAATCTTCAAGAAGCACAACCAGGGTGGACGTATCCTTGGTGACCCGCACCGATCGCCAAACCGATCGACTGCCGCGCTCTTTATTGAAGTGCTTGAGCGCCACCCAGAACACCCCCGCTTCGATGGCAAAGGCTATCCCCAAGACAATGAAATTGATGATCGGGGTTTTGATCTCTTCGGGGTGTCTGATGGCTTCGATCCCATGACGGACAGCCAGCACCGAACCGCCGACAAACAACATGACCGCCACCATGAAGGACCAGAAGTAGATTTCTTTGCCCCGTCCGAAGGGGTGCGAAGTCGTGGGAGCCTCCTTGGCGCGGCCCATCCCCCACAGCAGCAACGATTGGTTGCCGACGTCGGCGATCGAATGATATCCCTCCGACAACATCGCGGCGGATCCGGTCATGAAGGCCACCGTCAATTTCGCTACGGCGATCACGCCGTTGCCGGCCACCGCAGCAATTACCGTAACCTTCGAGCCATTCGCTGCCACCGCTAGATCTCCAGTTCCCGGGTCTCGTCATGGCGAACCTCGCCACTTACTGAAGTGAAGTTACCTTGCCACTCCAACATAATTGCTGATGGCATCCCAACCTCGTAACCCTGATGGATCATAAAGGAGCCCTCCGGTTCGCCTAACTGACGCTGTGCGGCCGCCAGGGCAACCGCCGCCGAACCGGTCGCCGGGTCTTCGAGGATGCCGTGACCGGGCGCAAAGAACCGAAGCCGGATACCGGTTTCGTCTCGCGCCCAGAGGGTCAACATCTCACCGTGAGGATGAGCTGCGAGCTGGTGCTCAACGGGTTTGTACCGGGCAACCTCGTCCGCGGAACCCACTTCCACGACGGTATATGGCAAAGGCATGGTGACTGAGTACGCCGAAACGACGTGTTCGAAACCGAGGCCATCAAGATCACCACCGGCTAGATGGGTCGCGGATTGGTTTGCCGGAGTCGTGATTCGCGTCGCTATGGCATCCGAATCGATCGCAATCGCCCCGACCGGACACATGAGGTGCGTCGGCGAGAACGGAGAAAGGTGATGGAGTACCCAGGCGGCTCCCACCAGTGGATGTCCAGCAAACGGCAGCTCGGCGCTCGGTGTGAAGATCCGGCAAACAGGCGGGTCGTCTGACGCATCCACGAAGACGGTCTCCGAGAATCCCAGATCAGCCGCAATCGACTGCATCTGATCATCATCCAGACCCGTCAGGTCAAAAATCACCCCAAGATGGTTTCCCCCCTCACCGCCCCGGGTGAAGACTCGCAAAACATAACAGTGCCGCACGGGAACCTCCGCAAACACGATACTCTGGCAGCCGCATGGACATCCTCGGAATCGATTCCCTCTTCGCCGAACTGACATTGGGACTGGGCCTGGCTATGGCCGCCGGTAACGGTTGGGCCATGATTCAGAACAGGCGAGGCAACCGACCCGAGGGAGCGGAAGGACCGTATCGGGCCGGCAGAGCCTGGTTCTTCATCGGTATCGGGGTGGTTATGGCGGCCTGGGGGGCGCTGACTTTGGCTCAAGGCTGACATTCCACGCCAGGTGTATCGCGACTATCCTGAGGGCACGTGATCGGCCCGTCAGGCCGGCTCGCATGTATGCGGGTGTAGTTCAATGGTAGAACACGAGCTTCCCAAGCTCGATACGTGGGTTCGATTCCCGTCACCCGCTCTCCTGCCGCTCGCCCGGTGCCTCCGTTCCGGCCAGAGCTTGCTGCCGGTTTTTACCAGGTCCCCGGCCACCGCCGGTCATCTGACAAACGCTCTGAGTTGACGCTGCCGGGCGATCCCACCCCCGTTAGAACTGCATAAAACATCAGGACGGAACTGCATAAACCTGGAGATTGGTACCGCGTAGGGGTAGAGTGGCAAGGCGGGGGGATCCGTACGCGTTACCAACAGAACGTTGTGAAGTGGCAGACACAATAAACGTAATAGTCGTTGACGACGACGCTGAGGACCTCGGCATGCTTGCCGCCTTATTGGAGGCAGGCACGAACGTCCCGATGGAAATCAAGGTCTCCCAATCGTATGACGACGCATTGAGCAGGATGCTCGACCGCGATTTTGATGTTGCCGTCATCGATCACCGGCTGGGGTCCAAGACGGGACTCGATCTCATCCGGGCCAGCCGCGCCCAGGGGTTCACCGGCGCTCACGTCCTGGTCACCGGATTCGGGAGCGAGGCAGTCGACGAGGAAGCCCTGACCGCTGGAGCGGCAGGCTACATCCCCAAGGAAGAACTCGAACCCGAACCATTGGCGAGAATGGTGCGTTATGCCGCCAGCACCGCCCGGACCAACATCGCCGAGCCCACCAAGTCAACTTGGACACCCCGCAAAGGCGACCTGGCACTTCACCTGGCACTAGCCAAAGGGTCCACGGTGCGAGAAGCCGCGTCCGTTGCCGGTATCAGCGAACGAACTGTCCACCGCCGGATGGATGAACCTGGATTCCTCGAAGAAGTTGAGCGTCTTCGCTCCGAACTACGAGACCGAGCACTCGACATGGCAGCCCGTGACATTTCCGAGGCCCGCTAGCCGTCGGTCCCCGCTAGCTGAAATCCCGGCGCATGATGCCGAGCGTGACACCCTGGAGCAGGACCTCTTTGGCCTCGTGGACGTCGCGAACCTGGTCGGCAATCACTGTGGAGGCATTTTCCCAGGCCGTCTTCACGATGCCGAGCGTGAATCGCTCGATTGTTTCTGGTTGCCAATCGACGAGGACATATTCATGGCTCAAGTGGAGCTGTCGGAGGATATTCGGGACCGGCGTCAGATTACTGACCACCAGACACGTCCCATCTCCCTGTCGATGAGCACGCTCGAGTTTGCGACGGGTCTCATAGACACCTTCGTCACTGTCGATTGCCCAGACCGTGCGGAGCTTGGTAGGCGCACCGTCATCCCTCTTCTTGGCCGGCCCAAGGCTGCCATCGGGGAGAACCAGGATTCCCTGTGAATCGGCGTCGAGGAATTTCATACAGGTCACAGCGTCACTCGCCGACGTGACCCTCGCCCCGACGCTGCTTTCTATCCCCTGGGTCAAAGCGGAGAGATTGCGGATCACCTGGGGGGCGATCGACGCCATCCGCGTGTCACTCGTGCTAAACAGTCTTGTTCGGTTCATCTCATTCTCCCCGCTAGTCCCACGGCCGGTCCCAGCGATGTCCGCCGGGCGAACGGTAGGAAATCCAACCCGACGGAGGCTCCCGCCTCGAAGGTCGCGGCCAACGCCGATTGGCTCGAGGCGGACCGCAGTTCCCGACCGACCGCTCGCTTCGGCACAAAAACCGACGACCCGGCGACCGACCCCGCCAGGTCTCGCACCAACTCGGCCGCAGCCTTGCTGATCCGGATCCGGCCGGTGTTGGTTCCTAGCACCGTCAGACTTACTGCCTCGGAAAACTGCTCGGCAGGCGTGGCTGACCAGCCATCGGAGTAGTCGTACCATCCACGGCCAGGCGGTATCCCTTGACTGGCATAAAAAGCTTCTTGAAATGTCTTGTCCTGATCGATCCCGCACTCGATCATCAGATGGTGTGCCAACTCGTGAACGACAACTTGCCCCATATCGGCTACCGGGCGATGGGGATTCAGCGCTACCGTCGAAAGTCCGACCCGATATTCGCCCTTGCGGCCTGGCAGGTCCTCAAAGACGATCGTTGGTTCGCCGAGACACCCCTGGTACTGGCTGAATGAACTCCCGAAGGCATCCACGGCGGGCAACACAACGGCCAAAGCACCACTCGGTGCATGGGCCTCCACCACATAAGCAGCACCGACATCGGGGACACCAACCGCCATCGACAGTGCGAGCGTTACAACAATGATCGTGTACCGCCTCGCCGCTCCACTTAGGAATTGTCCGCCAAAAGTCGAGCTACCCACCATGACAGACATATCGGACAAAGTCAGACAGAACTTGACAAACAAGTGCGAAAAGAGACTGAGGTGCGCAGAATCGGCCGATTTGCGCCGGTGATACCTCGCCTATTCCCCTATGGAAGCTAAGGTTTCGAGTGCAACTACATCCAGCGGAGGAGTGGCGTGAGTATCACATCGGTACTCATAATTGACGATTCGCCAACAGATCTGATGATTTTGTCGGCGTTGCTGGACCTCTGCGGTGGTTACGAGGTGATCCAGGCGGCCGACGGATCTTCGGCCCTCAAAACGCTGGTCAATCGCGACGCCGACGTGTGCCTGGTGGATTTCGATATGCCGGGCATGACCGGCCTCGAGTTCGCAGTCGAAGCCCGCAGTCGACGGCCCGGGCAGTGTTGTATTTTGGTCACAGGTGCCTCCCCGATCGACCTGGCTGCTGCCGCCGAAGAGGCTGGCGTGCATACGATTATCTCCAAGGCTTCACTCAACCCGGAGCTGCTCGACACAACGATCCAGGCAGCCATCGGCGCACGCGTACAATAGGACGACTGCCTCACGGTTGAGCATGAAGGATCCGATGAACGCGATCGATCTCAAAGCGTATCGCCAGCTATTCGACGAGATGCCCGTAGCCGCCCTCCTGCTCGACGACGAGGGCAACTGCCTCGAAGCCAACGGAGCCGCTTCCAGGCTCTTTGGCGAGACGTTGCTGGACCCTACCTGGAACGTCTTCACGGCCGAGCACGTGCGAGGCGACGAACTCACCTATCTGGTTCGATCACTCAGAAGGACCGGCTCGGTCGACAGCCATGACGCCATGCTGTACGGGCCCGAGGGCGGACGACTCGTCCGCATCTCGGGTCACCGGATCTTCAACGACTCGCTCGGGAAGCATGTGACATGGATGGTCCTTGGTGACGTGACGGACCGATCGGCCGCTGCCTACCAGTTGGCTCAAACCAACCGCCAACTCGAGGAGAGCAACCGCCAACTCGACCAGTTCGCTTCAATGGCTGCCCACGATCTCAAGGCTCCGGCACGCCGTGTCCGCATGTTCGCCCAACTTCTCAGCAATGACGCCAGCCTTGGGGAGCTGGCCCGTGGGTTTGTGGTTCGAATTCTGACCTCGGGCGCTCAGATGGAAGACATCATCGACAGCCTTCTCCAGTTCGCCAAGGTCGGCGAGGAAGTCGACGACATGCATCTAACCGATTTGAAGGATGTGATCCAGCAAGCCTGCGCCAGCTGTGCCAAAGAGGTCAAGGAGGCGGGCTACGAGGTAGCCCTTGAGGGAAGCTTCCCGATCGTCACGATGAACCGGACCTGCCTCGGCGTTGATCGTCAACCTCGTCAGCAATGCCCTGAAGTTCCGGAGAACCGACGTTCCCGGACACCTGACCATTACGTCCAGGACGGACGAGGATTCGTTCGGCAACCACGTCATAACGTTCTCGGATAACGGGGTCGGGTTTCCCAACCGCGACCACGATCACCTCTTCGAGATGCTGTACCGGGCCCACAGCAAAGCCGAATTCGAGGGGAACGGGATCGGCCTGGCCATCTGCCAGCGCATTTGCCAGGGTCACGGCTGGCTCATCAGAGCAGAAAGCCCCGAACCAGTAGGAGCGACCTTCCGGGTCATCATTCCGAAGTCGCCGCCAGTCGCCGGATCGACCGGGCTCTCCGAGAGTACCCTCCGGAACGAATCCGCCAACTGAAGATCCGCTCGTGGCTGTGGACTATCGCTCTCAACGCGACCCGCAACCAGCGACGTACTCGTGCGCCGCCCGCGGCTAGTCCTCGTCGATCACTTGCCCGAGGTGGCCACGGGACACCCGGAACGGGTCGACGAGGAACTAATCGAAGCGGTACGGACGCTCCCCCGTGCCCAGGGCGCAGCCGTCGTTCTTCACCACGTCCTCGCCTACAGCTATCCAGAGATCGCTCTGATCTTGACCGACCCGAAGGCACGAGTGAAATCCGATGCGTCCCGGGGATTACCGCACTCCGAAAGAAAGGCCTACAACCATGAAGCTATCCGAACTTACCATGCGGCCCCGCAGGGATTCACGAAGAACAGACGCTGCTCGACAACGGTCTCGTTGATGGCTTTGTTCTCGCTCGATTCCCCGATCGGCCAAATCAGACATTTCGTTCAATCCTCGTGGCATGTCTTCGGTCGCCCCTGTCGACGCCTCGTTCGCAATCGACTCGAGGAGCGGTTTCATCGCCAGGCGATCGAGGTCGACAGGCTCCCCAAGCACCTCGACTCGCCGGTGCACTACACCCTGGAAACCGGCCAACTCGGCGACCTCAGCCTCGACTGGCGGGGCCAGACCGAATTCCAGCAGGCCGTGCTTAGCGCCGCCGCCCGTATCCCAACCGGTGAGGTTCGCCCCTACGTGTGGATCGCCACGGAAATCGGACGCCCGCAAGCAGTTCGAGCGGTTGGATCGGCGCTCGGGCAGAATCCCGTGCCCGTTCTGGTCGCCTGCCACCGGGTGATCCGAGCCGACGGCCAACTCGGCGACTACCGATTCGGGACCCAGACCAAGGCGGCGTTGCTTGAGGCGGAGGGCCTCGATCTTCGCCACCACCTCGGGGTTCTGGTCGGTAATCGAGCGAGCGACGTGGTTTGCTACCCCTCGTGTCACGATGCCCGGGCGCTCTCATCTGAAGACGAACGGTGGTTCAGGTCCCCACGGGCGGCGCGAGAAGCCGGATACCGGCCTT
>CAWKAG010000040.1:0-7990 GCA_963847455.1 uncultured Acidimicrobiia bacterium | reverse complement strand
GAAGCTTCGCCAAACGATCGTGCCAACCAGAGGATCGAACAACTTGCCATAGGCAGCAGTGCTGAACTCGTCGTACTTGGTGGCGCCGGTGGCCGAGCGCCTCGCAAACGACGTGACAAAGACAATGAAGAATGGGACTGCAAAGAACACCACCAGGTAGACATAGGCTGGCAGTCCGAGCAAAAACCCCCTGCGTCGTTCAGCCGCTTCTGCGGCTTTCTCCAAGCCGGGTCCGGTGGCAGGTGCCGTCATGCGGTGACCAGGCTTCCTGCAGCAGGATTCCACCAGACGACAAGCTCGGCGCCGGCATCAAACGTCGGCAGCCCCGGGCGGTTCTCCTGACGGACGTCAAGGTTGCCGGCAGTCGTTTCAACGTCGTAGAAGTACGAGTCGCCGTAATAGACCCGGTGGCGGACCGTCCCCGGTATCCGAACCATGCCGTCGGGGACATCGGAGTCGTCGACAACCAGATGCAAGCTCTCGGGTCGTACCGCCAGCCAATGGCTACCTTCTCCGGCATTCGACGTATCCGCCGGGACATTGGCTCCACCCGTCAACTGAACCTCGGTCGAACTGACCACCGAGACCGACAGGAGGCTGATATCGCCGATGAAGTCGGCCACGAAACGCGAGGTCGGTGACTCATAGATCTCTTTCGGCGTGCCGACCTGGAGCAACTCCCCTTTGTCCATGACGCCTATGCGATCGGACATCGTGAGGGCTTCTTCCTGGTCGTGGGTGACGTAGATGAAGGTAATGCCGACTCGTTCCTGGAGTTCTTTCAGTTCGATCTGCATCTGCTGACGCAACTTGAGGTCAAGCGCCCCGAGCGGTTCGTCGAGAAGCAGGACTTCTGGTTCATTGACGAGCGCCCTGGCCAGCGCTACCCGCTGCTGCATGCCACCCGACAGCTGGTCTGGTTTGGCGTTGGCGCGGTGTGACAACTGGACCATGTCCAACGCTCGAGCGACCCGGGTGGCGATCTCGTTGGTATTCACCTTCTTCATCTGCAAACCAAATCCGACGTTGCGCTCGACATTCATGTGCGGAAACAGGGCGTACGACTGAAAGACGGTGTTGATCGGTCGGGCATCGGGTGGTTCGAGCGCCATCTCCTTACCGTGGATCTGGATCGATCCGCTCGTGGGAAACTCGAAGCCGGCGATCAGGCGAAGAGTGGTGGTCTTGCCACAACCCGATGGCCCAAGCAACGAGAAGAATTCGCCGTCGGCGATGGCCAGATCGATACCTTTCAACGCGACGACGTCGCCAAAGTGTTTGGTCACGCCGGAGAGTTCTACCGCAGCATTGGTCATATTGTTTCCTTTTCGAACACGATATCGCCGGCAATCATCGTCATAGCCACCCCGACGTCGTCCGGGCGTTCTGCGTCAAACGGATCCGCGTCGAGAACCACAAGGTCCGCCTGTTTACCACGCTCCACGGTGCCCGACACATCGTCACGGTGATTCACAAAGGCCGAGCCTGCGGTGAAAGCCATCAGCGCGTCGGCCACTCCAATTCGCTGATCGGGCAGAAAGACATCACCGACGCCCCCTTTTGGATTATTGCGGTACACCGCGACGGCGATCTGCGCCATAACGTCCGGCGTAGAAACCGACCAGTCGCTTCCCATGGCAAGGGTGGCTCCGGCGTCGAGCAACGACCGCCAGGGGTACTGGTTAGCGGTTCGTTCGGGCCCGATGAACGGAATGGTGAGTTCAGTCATGGATTTATCGAGGCTGGCCCAGAGCGGCTGAGCATTGGCGGTTGCTCCGAGATGTCGGAACCGGGCGACATCGGAGGGATCAACAATCTGCAGGTGGGACAAATGCGGTCGGGTATCCATCCACCCGTTTGTCTGGCGGGCCGCCTCCACCGCGTCAAGCCCGTTCCGAACCGCCCGGTCGCCGAGTGTATGGAAATGGCACTGCAACCCGGCCGCGTCAATCTTGACGACGATCTCAAAGAGCTCCTCAGGAGCGATGAAATCGAGCCCCGAGTTGTTGGTCGTGGCTCCGTGCTGATCGAGGTAAGGACCCAGCAAGGCGGCCGTGTGGTTTTCACACACGCCGTCCAACATCAACTTGACGGTCCGCGGATCGTATCCGCCAATACCCTCCGTGCTGTACTGCAGGTGCTCTTCGAACTGATCGATCCCACGCTCGCGGTCCCACCACAGCGCGCCCCGCACTGCTGCTTTGAGGTCGCCGGACTCCGCCAGCGATTTATAGGCTTCGTGCAAAGGTCCGGTCACCCAGGCGTCCTGCCAGGCGGTGATTCCGAGCGAGATCAGAAATCGTTGCCCTTCGAGCAGCGCTTCGCGAACCTCGGCCGGGCCTGGTTGTGGGGCGACCCGCTCCATAAGATCCATGGCGCCTTCGTGCAGGGTGCCCTGCGGGCTACCGTCAGGCAGTCTCTCGATACGGCCGTCGACCGGGTCGGCGGTACCTGCGGTAATACCAGCAAGCGCCATTGCCGCAGAATTCGCCCAGCCCGAGTGCCCATCTGCGCCACCCAGATAGACCGGCTGGTTCGTGATGGCATCAAGCAAAGCCGCGGGCGGATTCCCACCATCGAACCAGTAGTAGTTCCAGCCCCCGCCGAGCAGCCAGCCGTCGCCTGCCCGCTTGGCATGCTCGGCAATCACCGCCAGCGCTGCGTCCAGGCTCCGAACTTCCTCGAGGTTGCACTGCATCCTCGCAAGGCCGCCCATCATCGGATGCACGTGCGCATCTTGGAATCCCGCAGTTAGCAGTCGGCCGTTCAGGTCAATTTCGACAGCGCCAGGGCCGGCCGCGCCACGCACGTCATCCTCCGAACCGACCGCAGCAATCTTCCCGTCGACGACCGCAACCGCTCGCGCCCAGGACCGGGCCGCGTTACCTACGAAGATCGGCCCGTTCCGGAAGGTGTAGTTCACGAGTAATCCGGGTTGACCCAGACAATGAGCGCCGCCCAGCCGTCGATGTCGGCAGAGTCGATGTAATTCGCAAGAACCCCTCGTGCCTCGAACCCGTTCTCAAGCTGAAAACTGAGCGTGCGGTCGTACAGTTCACCGGCCGATACTTTCTTCACATAGTCGGCCGCCGACATGTCATTCTTGTGGTCGACAAAACCCGGAATGTACCCTCCTGCGATGATGCCCCGCCGGTTCCTGTCAATGACCAGATCTTTTCGCAGCTGATACAAACGTTTGCCGATGCCGCGCCGCCGGTAGGCCCTGTCCACCACGATGTCTGTGCCGTAGTACCAGTCGCCTTCCGGATCGTGATTCCCGCATTGGTGCTCGCCGGCAATCTCGGCGATGGTGTGTTGAGGGTGGTCGAAGTCGAAGTCCACAAAGATGCCGCCTGCCTGCCCAACGACTCGCTCTCCGTCATGGCAAACAAAAAACCCATCAGGGAACGTGCGAGCGTAGGCAGCAAGGTCTTCGGCACTTAGGAGATCGTCAGGATCGGCGTGTGGAAACGCGGCGAGTTCCAATGCGGCGCATTGTTCAACCCATCGATCGCTCAGATTCTCGTAGTGAAGCTCCAAGCGTGCCCCTTCGCGGACGATCGAATAGTGGAAGACTTAGTCCATTTCTAGCACGAACCAGTCGTGATCGCCTCGAAAAGCGGCCAATCAGCTCGTCAATGCGCTCTTCAACAAACGAATCAGCGGGTCTTGCCGCGCATCCAGTTGCCGATGGTTGCCCATTGCGACGGCTTGCCTCGTCGCTCCTCCGATCGGTCGGCCGTCTTGGCCATCCAGAGTCCCGCATTGATGCCGACGAACCGGAGTGGTTCCGGTTCCCAAGTCTTCCACTCGTGCTGGATCCAGGGCAAGGTCACAAGATCCGTTTGGCGCTCGAGAACCAGGTCAGCGAGGGTTTGTCCGGCCAGGTGGGCGGTGTTGACGCCGTCGCCGACGTAGCCCCCACCCCAAGCCAGGCTGGCTCGCCGGTCGATACTGACCGACGGCCGCCAATCACGGGGCGCCCCCAACGCTCCACCCCACCGGTGGGTTATCGTGACGTCGGTGAGCAGGGGGAAAAGTTCATGAAGCACCCGGACGATCTCGGTGTGAACCCCGTCGTGAATGTCATTCTTTGGAGCGGTCGACGAGCCGAAATAGTACGGCGCTCCTCGTCCACCGAAAGCGAAACGACCGTCGGCGGTTCGCTGACCGTAGATGATGAGATTGCGGTAGTCCCCGAATGTCGGCCGGGTGTGAAGCCCGAGTTCCTTCCACATGTCTTCCGAAAGCGGTTCGGTAGCAACCATGAGAGAATAGAGCGGGACCATGGCTCGTTTCAGGCCTGGAAGATCACTGGTGAACCCTTCGGTGGCACGCACCACCATCGTCGCCGTCACGGCGCCACGGCGCGTCACCACCCGGTTCGGTGATAGCTGTTCGACTCCGGAGTCTTCGTAGATGACTACCCCGCGACGCTCGCACGCTGCGGCCAGCCCGTGCACCAGGAGCGCCGGCTGGATTGCGGCCCCGTGGGGGTGCCAGGTGCCCCCCAGGATCCCGCTGCCGTTGAGCATCTCTCTCGCTTGCCCCGCTGACAGCTCCTTGAGGTCCTTTTCGCCAATCCCTAGATGCCGGGCTTCTTCGATCTCAGCAGCTAATCGGCCCATCTGAACCTGGCTGCGGGCAATCGTCAGAACGCCACCCTTGGCGTAGTGGCAATCGATCCCCTCTTGCTCGGTAACCTTGCCCACCTGGTCAACCGAGTCGTACAACGCCCTCATGAAGCGGATCGCCTCAGCTTTGCCATGTTCCTTGGCGAGCGTTCCTACACCGAGTGGGTATTCGGCGTGGCACCAACCACCGTTGCGTCCCGATGCACCAAAGCCGACATGGTGCTTCTC
Organism: uncultured Acidimicrobiia bacterium; assembly: GCA_963847455.1. GTDB lineage: Bacteria > Actinomycetota > Acidimicrobiia > Spongiisociales > JAENVV01 > JAENVV01. The sequence goes on along the minus strand of CAWKAG010000040.1, from coordinate 3,128 downwards.
GACCACCGCAACTCGCAGCCCCGGGTTGTGTTCAAGCAGGTAGTAGGCGGTCCACAGACCCGTAAAACCCGCTCCGATGATCGCGACGTCCACCTCGATGTCGCGCCCGAGTGCCGGACGCGTAATCTTTGCATCGACCGCCTCCCACCAGAAGGGTGCCTTTTTGGCTGTATCAATATCCACTATTGCGTCCGATCCAACACTTTTCGTTCGGCCATACCGTTGAGAATCTCCAGCACGACCCGGTTGGCCAGAAATGCCGTCACCTGTCCGGGTCCGTCATAAGGAGGCGACACCTCCACAATGTCCGCACCGATCACGGGGAGTTCTCTGGCGAGCCTGCGAACGGTGTCGAGTAGCTCTCGCGAAGTGAGACCCCCGGGTTCGGGTGTTCCGGTTCCGGGAGCCATTCCCGGATCGACCACATCGACATCAACCGAGATAAAGATCCCCTTCGAATCCTCGTCGGTGCAGGCGGCAACCGCGTCGGCGACGACCGGCCGCAGGCCCCGATCAACAATCTCGGACATCAAAAACACCTTCATGTTTTGTTCGGCCATCCAGGCGATGGTCGGAGGCTCGGGCCAGTATCCCCGCAAGCCGATCTGCACAAAACGATGACCGGGGACCGCTCCCGATTCGATCAACCGTCGCATCGGAGTTCCGTGACCATGGAGCTGGCCGGCGTTTGTCTCGCCCGTGTCAGCGTGAGCGTCGAAGTGCACGAGTCCGAACGAGCCGGCTCCGTGTACGCGAGCCAAACCGGTCCCGTTTCCATAGGTCACTGAGTGATCTCCGCCAAGGACTATTGGTATGGCTCCCTTGGCAGCAATCATTTCCACTGCGTCCGCTATCTGTTCCAGTCCCAACTCCAGGTACCCGGGCGGAACCGGAACATCGCCAACATCAACGACACGCAACTCGTCAAAAGGATTGATACCGGTCGGTAGGTGGGGACGGACCGCGTCGGCATCGAGATAGTCGGCCTCGCGAATCGCTTTGGGACCAAAACGAGCGCCACCGCGATAGGTCGCACCCCAGTCGATCGGCGCTCCCACAACCACAACGTCGGCTCCCCCATCAGCTAGCCCGGCGAGCTCGACTGACGGGACTCCGGCAAAGGTGACGAACTGGGCGAACCGCCAAACCTCATCCACGGCGCACTCCCTCCACGGTCCGAGAGCGATCGGCTGCCAGTCGCTCCGGGTCGAAATCGGGGTTGCGCCACACGATCAGGCTCGCCCAGCTGTCGACTGCTTGATCCGTCCAATAGTTCTCAAGAGCGCCAAGCGCTTCAAACCCGTTGGCGATTTGCATCGTCAAGGTTGGGTCAACCAGATCGCCGGCGGATACCCGCTTGACATATTCGTCGGCGGTCATTTCGTGTTTGTAGTCGGCAAAGCCCGGGATCACGCCTCCGGCCACCATGCCGGCACGGTTCAGACGTTTGATGAGTTCCTTACGGAGTTCGTAAAGTTGCCGCCCGATGCCGAGGCGTTGGTAGTCCTCGCTCACGGCGATGTCGGTGCCGTAATACCACTCGCCAAACTGCTGATGGTTATCCGAGCCAAGCCGCCCGACTACCTCGTCGATGTGATGCTGCGGGGAGCCGAAGTCGAAATCTACGAAACAGCCCATCGCGAACGCGACCACCCGGTCGCCGGCATCGCGGTCGACCGCTACAAAGCCGCCCTCGGGGAACATCTCACATTGTTTAAGGACGCCTTCGACCGATAGAAGTTCGCCCCGGTCGGCAGTCGGAAAGGCAACCGCTTCCAGCGCCACCAGCGCCTCGGCGTGCTGGGGCTGTACTTGCACATATTCGATCTTCACGTTGTTACCAGGCTAAATGACTCGTACTCATTGTCCTTCGGCAAGCCCCACACGGCCCAGAACTCCTTCGTTCGCGGCCGCATGATCGCCGCCCCGCATGACTCGACGTGATACGGGTCGTAGCCCACCTGACAAATGGCTTCTTCGTCACGCGTCACAGCCATCAATGTCTGCTCATCGATGTCGCCCTCCGCCAAAAGCTCGGTGGCCTTGGCAAGTCGCTTTTCGGAACTCGCCTGCAGCTCGGGAGGCCGCGGCACCTCGCGGTCGGAGGCAATCGGGCTGAGGGTGTGATTCGTGTGTATGAGCACTTCGTCGGTAGTGGCCTCGAAAACGACCGTCGCCGTGGGCATGGCTTCCAGGTTGAAACCCACGCCCTCGGCATCGAACACAAAGTAGCTGTGGGCACCAGCGAGGTGGGCTCCGGTGATCACGTCCCTGGCGTCCGTGGCCGATGTTTGTTCGAGTGCTTTTCGCACTACATGCGGCCAGGTGACTCCTGGCCTACCGTCGGCCCCCGTGAGGTTGTTGATCCCGACCGCAACTCCCGCTTCGTTCATACCGATCTGCCCGACACATCCGGTGGTCGTAAAAACCAGGGCCCGGGGCTTACCGGTCGGCCGAACGTCGGTCAGGATGACAAACGGGGTGGCCGAGTCGTGCATATCCCACGTCTGACCAAAGTATCCCGCCCCTTGCGCCCGGGCGTCAGGCACGATGAAAGCCGTGCAATCGTCTTCAAAGACTTCCGGCGGCAGGGGGCCGCCAGTGCTGGCGCGCACGGCGTCGACGAAGTCGGTAAACCCGCCCGCCACCACCATCTCGGCAGGAGAGAGCCCGGCGGCCTCTCCCATCGCCGCCATCTCCTCCGTGAGTTCCGGGCTGAAGTCGTCGTGGAACGGTAGGCACGACTCAGCAATGGTCAGGACATCTGATCGAGCTAGACGGTTCCCGCTCCACAGACCCGACATGACCAGGCCGATCCGGTCCTCGGTATATCGGCGGATGTCTTCTCCAAAACGCAGGCCATGAGCAGCACCCATCGCCTGGGCAGAACCCGACAGCTCGATAACGCGAATCGTCACTACATACTCCTCAATATCGGTACCGCCCCGCCATACTGGCCGATTCGACATCGTCTTGGCGATGATTCATACCAAAAGCCTCATATCCACAAACGGAATGCTTGAAATATCAGCCCCGATTGTCGATATGGTCGATTTCTACTTGATTCTTGCAGGATTCGCTCGGTGGCACATCCGGTCAACTAAGGTCCGAGCAGATCGTCAAGCCAC
>CAWKAG010000039.1:0-10011 GCA_963847455.1 uncultured Acidimicrobiia bacterium | reverse complement strand
GCAGCGATCACCGAACGTGTCGAAATCGGCCCGCTAGTCGCCGCCACGTCATTCCATGCCCCCACCATGCTCGCCAAAAAAGCTTCGACCCTCGACGAAATATCCCAGGGTCGATTCATCCTCGGGTTGGGAGCCGGGTGGAATGAGACCGAATACGAAGCTTTCGGCTTTCCGTATGACCGCCGCGCTAGTCGATTCGAAGCGGCGTTCGACATCATTCGGCGACTCCTCGAGGGCGAGGAGGTCACCCACCATTCCGAGTTCTACGACGTCGAAAGGTGTGTCCTGCTCCCGCCAGGACCGACCGCCAGGTTGCCGTTGCTGATTGGTTCGGTCGGTCCCCGGGTGCTCGGTATCACCGCCCCGTACATGACCATGTGGAACGCGTGGTACTCCTGGTATGCCAATCGACCACAAGGACTTCCCCCCCTCCTTGAAAACGTCTTCAAGATCCTCTCTGGGGCAGGACGTGACCCCGCCGACGTGGAGATGACGACCGCGATCTTGATGCAGTTCCCCGGCGGCGAGGGCCGTAGGCAGGCAGAGCCCCAGTTTGAGGCCAGACCACTCACCGGGTCAACGGCCGAATTGGCGGACTGGCTACACCAATGGGAAACCGCGGGAATCAGTCATGTGCAGTTGGTCCTCGACCCGATCACGCTCGATTCGGTGACCCAGGCCGCCCGGGTGCTCGAAGCCTTCCGAGCACGCTGAAGCTCACGGCAAATCCAGGGCTGACCAGTCGGTGCCAGCCACCGGTTTCGCATAACTAGTTGACGACTTGTCCACCCGGAATCCATGTCGCTCGTACAGCCCCAGCGCCCCGGTTTTCGAGGCTGAGTCGACACCGAGGATCGCGTACTGATAGCCGGCCGCAGCAACTCGCTCCATCCAGTGGACTATCAAGGCTGAGGCAATGCCCTGATTGCGGTAGTCACGACGGGTACCAATGATGTCAGCCCAAACCTCCGTGCGTCCTTTGTCCTCGAAGTCATGCGGAAAGCATCCGGCCATGAGAAGCCCGACGACTTCGTCGCCGTCCAATACCACCGCGGAAAGGTCGGCTCGGAAGGATTCGCCGCCTACGTAGTGTCGCTCCCAGCGCTCCTGCGGGATGGGTTGGGAACCCCAGTGGTCTCGAAACGAATCATTGTTCGCCTGTCGAACGGCCTCAGCCATGGCCGGTTCATAGGCCACCAGTGCAAGGCTCGAGTCGAGTGGTACCGGGGCTATGGGCTTCGACAGATCCCTGATCATTTCGAACCAATGTCGCACGGGCCGATAACCACGCTCGGCCAAGAACGCGATCTGCTGATGTCGGGTGTCGTACATGGTTTCCCAATGAAACTTCGGGAGATCATCGGGCATCTCAAGCAACCGTTCGGCCGCCCGCGCCTCCCGCCAACCTAGAACGGCCGAGCCGATTCCTAATCCCCGATAGTCGTGTCGGACGTCTCCCCATCCGGCCGCCCTCCATAAGAAGGCAGCCGGGGGAATTTGTACAAACGCGACTGCCACCGGGGACCCGTCGTCGTGGATGGCAATCACGCCGTCACGAGAAGGATCATCATCAGGGTCGCCCAACTCTTGTACCCACTCCTCCTCGACCATGCGATAGCCGCCGTCCGTCTCAAAGCAGGCGTTCCAAAGGTCTGTACAAAGGCGAGCATCCGTGCGTTTCAGCGGGCGCCACGTCACCGATTCGATCGAAGGCAGGTCGGGGAGCATCCGAAAACGCTAACAAGTCGCGGGAGCCTGAGTCGGCGAATTTCGGTCGCTAGTCTCCCGATCGTGAAACGCTCCTGGCCACTGTGGGTATTGCTGCTGCTTCCCCTCGCCGCCTGCAGCAGCAACCAGGCTTCTCCGCAAGGTCAGACAGAAACGGTCGTGATGCGAGACAACGTCTTCGACAAGGACGTATACGTCGTCGACGTCGGCACAACCGTCACATTTATCAACGAAGGCCGCAATGTTCATAATGCCGTCGATTCGGGCGGCGCCTGGTCTACCGAGATCAGTTTCGGCGAGTTGGCTATGAACGCAGGCGACTCGACAGAGATCACGTTTACCGAACCGGGCGAGTACTTGTTCGTTTGCACGTTCCACTCGGCCAATGGCACCGGGATGGTGGCGACGCTCATTGTTCAAGAACCCGGCTCTCAGACTCCAATCGAAGCCATTGCGCCGGCGGCAACCGACCAGTCCTCGGCAGCATCCGGAGTCACCCGAAACGTTCCTGCTGACTATCCAACCATCCAATCGGCTGTCGACGCCGCCGGTCCAGGCGATCTCATTCTCATTGCGCCAGGCACCTATCGCGAAGAGGTCGCGGTCACCACCGAGAACCTGGTGATCAGAGGAGAAGACCGCAACACCACCGTGATCGACGGAGAACAGATCCGCTCGAACGGCATTCTGATCACCGCCGATGGCGTTGCGGTCGAGAACCTGACGGTGATCAACCCGGTGGGTAACGGGGTTTTCTGGACGGGAGTCACCGGGTTCCGGGGGTCATACCTGACCACCATCTATGCGGGCAACTACGGGATCTACGCATTCGACTCGTCCGACGGGGTCATCGAATACTCACTCGGATCGGGGGCTCCCGACTCCGGGTTCTACGTTGGTCAATGTGATCCGTGTAACGCGATCGTCACCAACGTGATTGCCGAATACAACGGCATGGGCTATTCAGGAACGAACGCCTCAACGGAGATGTATCTCATCAACTCCGTCTGGCGCCACAACGGCGCCGGCCTGGTGCCTAATACGCTCGACGGCGAAGAACTCGCTCCCTTTCACGACATCACCATCGTCGGAAACCTCATCCATGACAACAGCCGGACGGACGTCCCCTTCAAGAACGCCACGTGGCCGTCGTTCGGCAATGGCATCATCATGGCCGGTGGCAACACTTCGCTTGTGGAGAGGAACCGAATCGTGAACCACCTGGGGAACGGGATTGTGATTTCGCCAAACCTCGATAAACAATTCTGGTTCTCGGGCGGCAACATCATCAGAGACAACGTTGTCGAGGGAAGTGGCCGGGCCGACTTGGCGTTGGCCGGTCTGGCCGACGGCGGCAATTGTTTTGAAGGCAACACGCATGCGACTTCTCTGCCGGTTGGCCTCGAGCTAAGCCAATCGTGCGAGGGGCTTCGACTCCCGGTGCTCTACGAATTGGCAGGCACTTTGGAGCCGCTCGGTCGGGTCGCTCAGAACGGAACCGGGTCGAGGCCCGACGCTCGGGTGGGATCCACGCCCCTGCCAGACCCCCAGGAGCAAATGCCTGGTGGCGCCGGAGCCGTCGTCCGCCCGGCAGTCGACGTCTTCGCCTCGTATCCACTTGACCTGCAGTCTTTGACCGTACCGGAGCTTCCGGATGGCGTTACCGTTACCCAACAGAAAGGGATCACCGTGTTCGGACTCTCATTGGCAATGGGCGCCTGGTCCATATTCTTCGGACTGTGGGCATATCTCATGCCGTTCATGCTGTTCGCGGCGCTACTGGCAATAGGACTCTGGGACCTGGCTCGGTCCGACGAACGATCCAAGGGCGCGACGATCGGCTGGATTCTGGTGCAGTTGCTCATCCCATTCGTAGGCGTGCTCGCCTACTTCCTATTCGGGAGTTCGCTTCCGAAGTGGAAGCGATATTCGATTGCGCTCGGCGGTCTCGGCTCGTATCTCGTTCTGGTGGGAATCGGCGCCTTGGTGGGCGGCATCGTCTGAAGTGACTGACGCACCCGACGACCAGCAAGGCCTAACGAGGCGCGATGCGCTTCGATCGGTGGGACTCGGCGGGGCGGCGTTAGGAGCCGGGTTCCTCGGAGGAAGCCTCGCTGACCCGGCCGGCGCCACAGCCCAGGACGCCCGGGGGGCCGTCTACGGCTCCGATGCCACGGGTCCGGGTTACACCGGGCACTTTGATGCCCCCGAGTCGTTAGCCGCCACTGCTCTCGACGAAATCACTATCCCTCCCCCGGTCCGCACCGGGCCGCAGAATCTTTCCCTCGCCGTCGTTGAACGCCACACCGAAGTCGCCGCGGGACAGACGATGGCACAGTGGACCTTCAACGGTTCAGCACCAGGCCCGATCATCCGAGCTACCGAGGGAGATCAGCTTGAGATCACCGTCACCAACCAGACCGACCACAATCACAATCTGCATCTGCATGGCCGTCATTCCCCACTCATGGACGGGTGGGAGCCAATCCCGCCCGGTGGTCAATTCACCTACCTGATCGAGGCAGGACCATCCGGAGTGCATCCGTACCACTGCCATACGATGCCCCTTGCCCGTCACGTTGCCAAGGGTCTCTACGGGATGATGATTGTCGACCCGGTCGGCGGACGTCAGCCCGCCCGGGAGTTTGTCCTTACTCTGTCGGGCTGGGACATCAATGACGACGGGCGAAACGAGATCTATGCCTGGAACGGCGTTGCAGGTTTCTTCGCCAAGTACCCGATCAAGGTCCCGGTCGGCGACCTTGTGCGGGTGTATGTGGCGAACATGACCGAATACGATCCGATCGGCTCATTCCACCTGCATGCCCAAACCTTTGACGTGTTTCCAACCGGCACCGGCAGCGCTCCGTCAGTTCACACTGACACCGTGGTATTCGGGCAAGGCGAACGAGCCGTCATCGAGTTCACGCTCCCAGAATTGGGACGTTACATGTTCCACCCACATCAGCATCACATGGCCGAAGCAGGCGCGATGGGCTGGTTCGCGGCGATCTAGCCGGCTGCTCTCGCTTGCTTCGCTACAACAAGAACGGCGTCCATGAGTGCGGCCTTTTGTTGTTCAATGTCGACCTCGACGAGGTTACGGATGGGCCGCCAAACCATCCCGAGAGCCGAGGCAGCCAGCAGGCGACTCACCGACGACCGTCTGTCTCCCCGAATCGCCCGGCGCATCGCCTGATTGTTGGCGCGGAGGCGCTTACCAATAATCGGATGCGACGTAACGGCCTTGTCCCCATCCACCCAAATGACCACCGTCCGATGAGCGAGCAGCACATCGATGTAGTCAGACAACAACAATTCGAGTTCGTCGGGAAACCGGGGATGGCGCGGGTAGGCGTCAACGGTGTGTTCGAGGTTGTCGATCAGAGGCGAGACGAGTTCGACCAGCAGATCGTCCTTCGACTCGAGGTGATACCCGAAGGCCGCCTTGCTCATACCGACTTCGCCAACCAGATCGGCAACAGATGCCCCGTCGAAGCCCTTCTCGGCAAAAAGCCGAAGGGCAGCATCGAGGAGTTCATCGCGCCTATTCACAGTTCCAGACCACTTGACGATCGTACAGTTCCGACGTAGATTACCTTCGACTGAACGATCGTCAAGTGACGCTCGCGCGGCGGTACATACATCTCACATCAGCACAAAGGATTCTCAGGACCATGCAAAAAGCTACGCGTCAGCGCCAGGAGCACCCCGGCACCCCTACTCACAAGCCTGGCAGGGCCTACAAGGGCGCCAACCTCGTCGCCCAGCACGATGCATCGGCCAAGAAGAACGCCGGTCGGTCGGCAGCCGCCAAGAAGGCTGCGACCAAGAAGTAATCAACCGAATCAGGTCGATCTGAGAGCGCCTACGCGGCGCTCTCATTCGTTAACGAGGATCACTCCGTATACAAACCCGAAGGTCCCCATCCGCCACAGGGTTTCGACCCGCAGCGGACCATTGGCGTAGAGCTCCTCTGGTGGGGACAGCTTGTCCAGTGAGCGGTGCAGGTAGCTGTAGGAGTCTCGACTCCCAACCAGGGCCCCGATCGTGGGTAGCACCACTGCCGAGCCGAGTCGATGCAACCGGGCCAACCATTGGTTCTTGGGTCGACCAAGGTCGACGATCGCGGCTTTTCCTCCCGGACGCAGCACTCGCGCCATCTCTGTGAGAGTGTCGTCAACCGACGTCAGATTGCGAAACACGTAGGCCGAGAACACCGCGTCGAACGAGCTATCCGGGAAGGGGAGGCACTCGCCGTACCCGACCACCTTTTGGCTAATCGGACTAATGCTCAACATGGCCGCCTCCGGGTCGAGACCGACTACGTCAAAGGCCCCGAGCGCCGGCAGGGCCGCCCCGGTGCCAGAGCCGAGGTCGAGCAGTCGACCTGGGGGAAGCTTGGCGATCGCTCGCCTGCGCCAGTTTTGTTCCTGACCAAAGGACAAAACCTTGTTGATGAAGTCGTAGGTACCGGCGATCTCGGTGAACACGCCGTCGGAATTGCGAGGAAGAGCCACTCGATCAGGCGCCGAGCACGTCGAACCCGACGTAAGAACGAATCGCTTCCGGTAGCAACACGGTTCCGTCAGCTTGCTGATGGTTCTCCATGATCGCCAAAATGGTCCGCCCAACGGCGACGGCAGTCCCGTTCAGCGTATGAATGATGCGGTTGCTGTCGTCGTCCTTGGTCCGAATCTTGAGACGGCGAGCCTGATAGTCCGTAGTGTTCGAGCACGACGTGATCTCGCGATAGGCCTCCTGGGACGGAATCCACGCTTCGATGTCATATTTCTTTGCGGCACTCGAGCCGAGGTCGCCAGCCGCCACGTTTACCACCCGGTAGGGCAATTCCAAGGCCTGAACGATCCGCTCTTCCATCCCAAACAGGAACTCGTGCTCCTCCCACGACCGATCCGGATGACAAAACGAAAACATTTCGACCTTGTCAAACTGGTGCACCCGAAAGATTCCGCGTGTGTCCTTGCCGTAGGTACCGGCTTCGCGGCGGAAGCAGGTCGAGAAGCCGGCATAACGGATCGGTAGATCTTCCGTCAGGATCTCGTCAGCGTGCAGGGCCGCCAACGGAACTTCGGCAGTTCCAACCAGGAACAAGTCGTCAGCGCCCACCGAATAGACCTGTTCCTGATCTCCGGGAAAGAAACCCGTTCCATAGAGGGCCTCTTGCCGTACGAGCACGGGCGGGATTACCGGTGTGAAGCCCTCGGCCGAGAGCAGCTCCATGGCCCATCGGACGAGACCGAGTTCCAGAAGGACGGCCTGCCCCTTCAGGTAGGCAAACCGCGACCCGGACACCTTGGCGCCGGCCGCGACGTCGATAATGCCCAACGCCTCGCCGATATCCTGATGGTCCCGAACTTCGAAATCAAACACGCGCGGGGTGCCCCACTGCTTGATTTCGACATTGTCCGCGTCGCTTTCACCCGTCGGAACGGAGTCGTGGGAAAGGTTCGGGACGGTCACCCACAGGGCATCAAACTCTGCTTCTAGGGCATCGGCTTCGGTGGACAGTCGCTTGTATTCGTCCGCCAGTAGTCCGGCCCGTTCGATAATCTCCGGCCGGTCAGCATCAGAGGCGGTGGCGATCTGTTTTCCAAGAACCCGCTGTTCGGCGCGAGCGTTTTCCGCGCTGCGCCTCACGAGGCGAACCGCTTCGTCGAGTTCGACGAGTCGATCGACGTCGATCTCGGCGCTACGTCGAGCGAGGTTTGCCTTCAGTTGATCAGGTGCTTCTCGGAGGATGTTTACGTCAATCATGTGGCCCTGATCCTAGGGTGCCGTCGTGGTGGACTGCTCGGGGATTTGGGCGTCCTGGCTGATGAAGATCTCCAGCGTCTCGGCTCCTGGCGCTCCGATGTCGACTACTTCGGTTACCGCCCGCACCAAGATCAGATAACGCTGGCCCGCTTCCACCGGGAGGTCGACAAAGCTCACCGCGCCCTGGGCATTGGCCTCAAGCAACCCGATCGCCTCCGATCGCTGGATCGCCTCGCCCGTAGCCGAATTCTGCAGCGTCAGCGCAACCGTCAGGTTGGCCTCTGGGAGATTCCCGCCGTTGAACACAACGACCTGCACCGTCAACAAATCCGTGAAGGGCAGCCGGGCGGCGTCGAAGTCTTCGTTCCCGCCGAGCGGAGCAGGGTCCGTTATGAGGTTGATGATCTCGAGTGCTCGCAACCCGGCAAGCAAATCAGAAGACTTCAACCGGTCGCTCAAGCCCGTGATGTAGCCAGACGTCACTGCATCGACAGGCACAAAGCGCAGCTGTGGAAGGGCCATCTCCGGGATGTCGAGCTCGACGCGTAATGCTTCGAGCTCGGACGTCAACACCAGGTACAGCTCATCAGCTACCCGAAGCGAAGCAACCGCGGAGGCCAGCTCGGCGTCGCCAAGACCGGCCGTTGGAAGATCGACGATGTTCAAGGTCGCCCCCTTGAACGCGGCGATGCCTTCCTGCCAGCGCTCGAACGTCGCCACCGTCAAACGGCGAGTGCCCCGCACTTCAGGGGGGAGGTCGTCTGCTGCCGGGATGGTCGCCAGGGAGTCGGCCAGCGACTTCTCAACCTGCTCAATCGCCCCGACATATTCGTCCCGACCCATGAGCAGCGGGCCAGTCGCCAGCTCGACAAAACTGTCGGCATCAGATCGTAGATCGAGCGTGGCTTCTGTCACGAGGTCATAAAAATCTCGAGATGCCAGTGTTCCAGAACCCAGCGAGCCAACTGTCAGGGCGACCGCCACGAGTGCCGCGACGAGCAGGGGAAGCATTAGCTTGCTGCGGCGACGGCGGCGACGCGGTTCGGGAAACATACTGTCCTATAAGGGGATCAGAACACTAGACCACTGTTCGCGAGCTCGTTTCCGTCGGACCGTCGGTATGGTGGCACAATGACCGAGAAAATGATCCCGATTCTCCGGGTGGCGGACGCCGAAACAACGGCCCGTTGGTACGCCCGCTTGGGGTTCAAGGTCGCCGGACGACATCGGTTCGCAGACGGGCTACCGCTTTACATGTTCCTTGAGCGCAACGACGTCGAGCTGCATCTTTCTGAACACACCGGTGACGCCAGACCGGGCACACTCGTGTATTTCTGGGTCGACGACGTAGACCTGGTTGCAGCAGAGTTCGGCGAGCGAATCGAGGAGCAACCGTGGGGTCGAGAAGTGACACTCACCGACCCGGACGGCAATCGGCTCCGGGTGGCGACCGGCACCTGAAGGCACCCGCCGGCATATGCGTGGCGTGAAGATCGGGCCGGTCATGACACCGAGGCACCGGTGTAATCGGTGGGCGAAGGGGGACTTGAACCCCCACGAGCCTAAGCTCACAGGCACCTGAAGCCTGCGCGTCTGCCAATTCCGCCACTCGCCCGAGTGGAACTACAAGATACCACGGCGCGAGTTGGGCGGGTTATGAGTTTGGTAGCGGATACACTCATGGACGTGAATCTCGTACGCCACATCGAAAAACGACTTGAGAATGCCATGGAAGGCCTGGCCGGCAAGATGTTCAAAGGCCCGCTGCATCCTGTCGAGTTGGCCTCCCGCATGATCCGGGAAGCCGATCTGGCCGTCACGGAGGGCCCCGCCGGACCCGAAGCCCCCAACGCCTTCGAGGTGCGTATTCCCCCCGCTCTCCTCACGGACGATTTACCCGGAAAATACCTGCAGGAGTTGGCCAAAGCGGCCGAGGACACTGCGGTGGAGCGGGGATGGCGGCTAGCCGGACCGGTGCGAGTCACCATCATCGAGGACCCGGCACTCACCTCTGGCATTAGCTGTACCGTCTCAACGGTCGAAGGCCCGATCCAGGCCTGGGGCAGGCTCACCGGTAGCGACGGCCAGTTTGATTTGCACCACAACCGCCTGCTGATTGGCCGATCCGACAACGCCGACGTGTCCATCAGCCAGAGTTCGGTATCGCGCAGTCACGCCAGGTTCTGGCGCGACGGTGCGGGCGTTTGGGTCCAAGACTTAAACTCTTCAAACGGAACCAGCGTCAACGGCACTCCCATCTCGTCCGCCACGCTGGTCCCTGACGGATCTGTGGTGTCGTTCGGTCCCAGCGCCTACACACTCCGCTTGCTTGCATGACCGAGTTCATACTCGCCCTTCTCAAGCTGATCTTCATCGCTTTGCTGTTTCTGTTCGTGTGGCAGATCGCCAGAGCGATCGGGTCCCACCTGGGTGGATTTGAACGCCGGACCAAGTCCAAGCCTGGCTCTGAAATCGTCTTCGTGAGGTCCGACAATCAGTCGGGGC
>CAWKAG010000038.1:0-44912 GCA_963847455.1 uncultured Acidimicrobiia bacterium | reverse complement strand
TCGATCGGCGCTGAAGTCGCGCTGACTTTCTTTGTGATGATTACGGCCTTCGGGGCTCTCCATGCGGCGGTCCGCCGATGGGCGTCCAATGGGACCCCCTATCTGATTCCCCTCGCGGCGCTACTGGCCGCCGTTCGGCTTATCTGCAGATCTACCGACTGAACCCTGAGAGTCGGCGTGGCTTCCAGAAATGCGTGGATCCTGATTGGAGCAGGTTCGGGGTTCTGACCCTATCAGGGGTTGTTCGTCGGTCGGCGCGCCCAGATCCTACGCAGGTACCGGTGCATCATGCTGCTGCTTGCCATCGTCCTCCTCATGCTCCCCTGTTCCGGCGATGGCCTCTACCGATTTTCGGGGCCTGGCGGTCAATGGTTCGCGGTTGTGGGTTACTCGATTCCTCGGCTGCATCGAGATGCGCTTTTCAGCCCGGCGAGAATGTCAAGCTGCTCGTGCGTCGGCTTTTCGGCGTCGTTCCTCGCCGAAAGCGACCAGGCCGCCCTGACGATGCGGACGCCGCGAAGTCGGACCTGTTCGCGAGTACCGCGACCCTCGGCGGATCGATTCCGATCCTGGTCGGCGTCGTTCGCCAGCTTCGGGGTCATGCGTCTACCAGCGAGACCTCGGCGCTTCACTACTTTTGTTTTCGGCGTTCATAGCGATGATGTACGCCGCAACCGGTCGCAATACATACCTGGTTGTCGGGGGTGGGCTGTTCACCGTTGGCGCCGTGGCGGCGTGCGGGAGGCGCTTCCTCCCATGTCCAGACCCGGCTCGAAGCCTGGTTGGTTCCGTTCGAGAACTACGAAACGACGGGCTATCAGATCTCCAACGGCATCTTTGCCATGGCCTCGGGGAGTCTGTCGGGAACCGGGCTGGGGCTCGGCCGTCCCTCGCTGATCGCCTTCGCCCCTACCGATTTCATATTTGCAGCGGTTGGCGAAGAGCTCGGGTTGGTCGGGTCGGTTTTGATTCTGGCCATGTACGCCCTGATCATCAGCGTCGGAATGGGAGTGCATTCGAGAGTCGTGACCTGTTTCGCAAGCTCCTGGCCGCCGGGCTCACGTCACATTCGGACTCCAGTCGCTGCCTGATCATCGGAGGAATCGTGCGCCTGTTCCCGCTGACCGGGATCACTTTGCCGTTCATGTCGTACGGAGGATCCTCCCTCGTCGCGAACTTCGTACTCATCGCAATGCTCGTCCGGATATCGCATGAGGAACGCGTATGAACAGCCCGATCCGGCGCCTCACGCTCGCCCTCCTCGTCGGTTTCAGTCTCCTGCTGGCCAACGTTGTGTATATCCAGGCAATCGCCACCGACCGGTATCGGAGCGATCATCGCAACGCCCGGGTCCAGCTGGCCCGCTCAGAACACGAACGCGGCGTGATGATTGATAGAAATGGGGTCGCACTTGTGTCATCCGAACGCCAAGCGAGCACCTTCCTGAGGACCTACCCGTTCGGGGACCTGCTCGGCCACCCCGTCGGGTTTTCCTCGCTCCTGTTCAACGATCGCGGCCTCGAAGCGGCCTACGCGACCGATCTACGTAGCAAACAGGACCTCACGATCTCAAACGTCATTGCCGGAGTCCTCGGAAACGATCTTCGACCGGCCAACCTTCGATTAACGCTCGACGTAACGCTCCAACAGGTCGCGGCGGAAGCGCTAGGCGACCAGGTCGGAGCGGTCGTGGCCATCGAGCCATCAACCGGGGCCATCCTGGCCTATGTCTCATCCCCGGGTTTCGATCCAGCGATGCTCCTCGGAGGAGACGCCGGACCGGCCGGTGACACCCTCGACGCCGACCCGGCCGAACCGTTGCGCGATCGGGTCGTCAACCAGCTCTATCCGCCCGGATCCATCTTCAAAATCGTCACGACAGCCGCGGCACTCGAGTCCGGCGAAATGACTATCGAATCGACGTTTCCCAACCCGACCGCCCTGGCTCTCCCGGGTTCCGAGTCGACTATTTCGAATGCGGACGGACGCACTTGCGGCTCGGGTGCTGAAGTCTCCCTGGCCCGGGGGTTCATTTCATCATGCAACACAACCTTCGCCCAGGTCGCCATGACTCTTGGCGCCAGAGCCCTCGAGGCTCAGACCGAAGCTTTCGGGTTTGGCTCAGACATTCCCTTCATCTTCCCCGTTGAACCGTCGATCTTTTCGCCCGTCGACCTCACAGACGACCTCCCAGCTCTCGCCCAGACCTCCATCGGACAGCGCGACGTACGGGTTACCCCACTGCATATGGCGCTGATGGTTGCCGGGATCGCCAACCGGGGCCAGCTCATGAGTCCCTATCTGGTTTCTGAGATCATCGACGGTGACGGCCAGGTCATCTCATCAACGCAGCCGGAACCATGGCGCAAGGCGTCCTCGGAAGCAACGGCTTTCTCCATAACGCAGTTGATGGTCGACGCGGTCAACTCGGGAACCGGTACCAACGCCCGAATCGACGGCGTGCAAGTCGCAGGTAAAACCGGGACGGCTGAGAATCCCGGCCAGGACCCCCATGCCTGGTTCGTCGGGTTCGCTCCGGCCGATCAGCCGACCATTGCGATCGCTGTAGTCGTCGAGTTTGGCGGTCTCGCGGGCGATGAAGCCTCCGGCGGTCGAACCGCTGCCCCGATCGCCCAAAAGACAATGGAACGATGGTTGAGACCATGAGTGGCCCTACAATCTCCCCGATGCAACCAGGCGATCAGCTCGCAAACCGATATCAACTCATCCGGCACATCGCCAGGGGTGGAATGGCTGACGTTTGGGAAGCCACCGATACGCTGCTCGGGCGTCGGGTCGCCGTTAAGGTTCTCCACGCGCAATTTGCCACCGACGACAACTTCATCGCCCGTTTTCGTCGGGAAGCCCAGTCGGCCGCCAACCTCTCCCACCCGAACATCGTTTCCATTTTCGATTGGGGTGAGGAAGGTTCGCTCTACTTCATCGTCATGGAACTCGTCGAGGGCAAGACCCTACGAGACGTCATTCACGACGAAACCGGCCTGATGCCCCGCCGGGCCGCCGAAATCGCGGCGGAGGTATCCGCGGCCCTGGCGGTGGCCCATCGGGCCGGGTTGGTCCATCGCGACCTCAAACCGGCCAACATCTTGCTGACGCCAGACGGCACCGCCAAGGTCACCGATTTCGGAATTGCTCTTGCCTGGAACGACTCCCAGGAACTGACCCGCACCGGAGCCGTTATCGGTACCGCCACCTATTTTTCGCCCGAGCAAGCCCAGGGCCAACAACTCGATGAGCGCTCCGACCTCTATTCGCTTGGCGTTGTCCTGTATGAAATGCTTACCGGGGTTCCTCCTTTCACCGGTGATTCTCCTGTCTCGGTCGCCTACCAGCACGTGTCTGAGCCTGCTCAGCTCCCCTCAGTCGGCAACCCCCATCTTCCGCCTGATCTGGAAACCATCGTCATTAAGGCCATGGACAAATCCCCCGAAGATCGGTACCAGAACACGTTGGAGATGCGCGAAGATCTGCTCCTCTACATCCAGGGCGCCAAACCAACCGCTGCACAAGCCGTTTCGGCAACCGCCCCAACCCAGGTCCTCATGCCGATGCCGGCTCCGACCGTCCCGCCCGAAGAGACGTATCGACAGGTCGCCACTGCCTCCAATCCTCCCAACAACCGTCCATTCATCGCCACGTCAATAATTCTGCTGCTGAGCCTGATTGGTCTGATGTTTGTCCTTTTCCGGGTGATTGGCGGTGGATCCTCAGGAGACGTCACCACCGTGAAAGTGCCGTCGCTAGTCGGACTGACCGAAGCGACTGCCATCCAGTTGCTGCAGGCGGCCGACTTGAATTGGAACGTCGAGCGCCGCGCCGACCCTGAAGTAGTGGAGGGCACGGTCATCGAGTCGGACCCGGCGGCGGACGTCGAAGTCGAGGCCCAGAGCTTTGTCAAGATTGTTATTTCGAACGGCCAGGAGCAGGCGCAGGTGCCGATCCTGACCGGCATCAGCCTCGAAGAGGCGGAACGCCGCCTGAACGACCGGGGTCTCGAAGTTGGCTTTGTCACCAACCAACTGGACCCCGACATTCCCCTTGACGAGGTCATTTCGCAGAATCCCATCGCCGGCGAACCGGTGCCAGTCGGCTCGTCAGTAGATCTGGTGGTCTCAGGCGGTCCTGAATTGTTCGTCCTTCCCGACCTGTCAGGACGATCGTTCCGGCAAGTGAAACTCGAACTCGAAGGCCTCGGCTTTGTCGTCGAGTCTGAAGACGCGTTCGACGATGAACTCGATGAGGGCCTGATTGTCTCAAGCATCCCAGCGCCTGGCGAGATAAAGGCCGACAGCACAATTCTGTTGATCGTCTCGATCGGCCCTGAGACCAAGGCTATCCCTTCATTGATCGGACGCTCCGTAGAAGACGCCCGCCAACTCGCCTCCGACCTCGGGTTTGAATTGGTGGTGAGCGAAGAAACCCGCGAGAACGCGGACCTGGCCGGAAGAATCGTTGAGCAAACCCCCGACGCCGGCGCCCTGTTCCCCAAGGGCACCAACATCACCGTGATCCTGGCGGTCGCCCCTGCCACCACTACGACCACCAGCACCACTACAACGTCGACGACCACCACGACCACCACCACTACGACCACCACGGTGGCCCCTTAGACCGTGGTCGAGCAGCTATTCGCCTGGTACCACCATCACGGGCGCAGCTTCCCCTGGCGACAAACAACCGATCCCTGGGCGATTCTCGTTTCCGAAGTGATGAGCCAGCAGACCCAGATCGATCGCGTGGTCGAACGGTATCGAGCCTTCCTCGATCAGTTCCCCGACCCGGAGACACTCGCCGCCGCTTCGACGGGCGACGTTCTTGCCGCCTGGTCAGGGCTCGGATACAACCGCCGGGCGCTCAACCTCCAGGCCGCCGCCCGTTTCGTAGCCGAATCCGGATGGCCGAGCACCGTCAGGGAGCTTCAAGACCTACCTGGGGTCGGTCCGTACACAGCGGCCGCACTTGCCTGTTTCGCCTTCGGCGAACAAGTTCCGGCCATCGACACCAACCTGAAGCGAGTTCTGTCACGCTGGGCCGGTCGCCCACTCGACGGCGAGGAACTCACCGCAATTGCCTGGGACTTCCTTCCGCCCGGCGAAGCGGTCCGCTGGAACTCAGCGATCATGGACCTCGGTGCGCAGGTCTGCAAACCAACGCCGCTCTGTGAGGACTGTCCGGTCACTCAAGGCTGTGTGGATCCAACGGTTTATGTGCCGCCGCCCCGCCAGAGCCGTTTCGACGGTTCAGTACGCCAGACTCGTGGGGCGATCGTCAAAGTGATGCTCGATGGCAAAACAAGAAGTGCCGATGCTCTCATCGACCGGCTGGGTCACGACGAGGCAAGGGTCTCCCGTGCCTTGACGGCCCTGGCGGCCGAGGGCGTATTGCGAGCAACAACCGACGGTTTCGCCCTCGCCGACCATCCGCACCGAGGTACGGATCGTTAGCCGGTCAGGAAGTTCTGAAGCAGGGCTTTGCCCTCAGTGGTGAGGATCGACTCCGGATGGAACTGCACCCCATAGATCGGTAGCTCGGTATGGCGGATTCCCTGAATGACGTCGTCTTCGATGCTCCAGGCCGTCGCCGTGAGTTCTGGCGGCAAGTCACATACCGACAGAGAATGGTATCGAGTGGCCGTAAAAGGCTGGGTGAGGCCGGCAAACATGGCTTGTCCGTCATGCCGGATCTGTGAGGTTTTGCCATGCTTCGGTTCGGGCGCCAGGTCGACCTTCCCTCCGAATGCCACCACAATGGCCTGATGGCCTAAGCACACCCCCAGGGTGGGCATCTCGCGCCCAAGCATCTTGACGAAGTCGATTGAGTTCCCTGCCTGTTCGGGCCTTCCCGGCCCCGGGGAGATGACCAGACGCTCGGCTTTGAACTGGCGCGCTTCGTCCGGGGTCATTTCGTCTGAGCGGATCACCACCGGGTCGGCACCGAGTTCTCCCAGGTACTGGACCAGGTTATAGGTGAAAGAGTCATAGTTGTCGACAACGAGGCACCGCATAAGACCGCCAGCCTACCGCTGATTCCCCACCGTCTCTCCAAACGAGTGTGCTTACGGTTCGCCATATCGAGCGTGGATGCACACTCGTTCTCGAAACGAGGCCTCGTTGGTGGTCGGGGGTGGACTTGCGGCTATCCTTCCGGCCCATGCCGAAATCAAAAGGTCGAAAAAAAGCCGTTGTACACCAGATCCCTCGCGCCAAAGAGGTCGAGGTCGAATCTCCCAAGTGGTACGTGTACACCATGACGGGCCTCATGGTCATCGGGGTGCTGGCCGTATTGGGCTATTACATCTTCAGCCTCAACCCGTGGGCCTTGCGTCTTGGGCTCGTCGGTATCGCCGTCGGCTTCATCATGACGGTCAACTGGCACTAGCTTCCCCCGGTGGCCACCGAGCCACTGCGGTCAGCACGAAAGCCTTAGACGGGACGCCAGATGGGATTCATCGGCTCGCGACAATGTCGGGGAAACGCATCCTCGGTATTCGACTGAACCGTCATGATCACCTCGGTGCCGCATTCCCCGCATCGGAAATGAACCTCGGCGTCGGAAACGTCGGTCGGATCCGGTTCGTCGGGAGCGTCGGCCAGCATCCGGATAATCGAGGTCATGGTCTTCCACAACAGCCATCCCACCACGATCGCGATCACTACCCGCCAGAACATGCGGGGATTGTAGGCCGCCAGCCTCCCTACAGCCGCTCGACGATCAAGGCGCTGGCCATGCCACCCCCGGTATCCATCACCTGCAGTCCGTGGTGGACTGCCGAACGGCGTAGTGCGTGCACGAGGGTGGCGAAGATACGGACCCCAGATGCCCCCGACGGGTGTCCCAGGGCGATCGCTCCCCCGTTGACGTTGGTCCGCTCCCACGCATCCTCGCCCATCTCCGCGAGCCAGGCGCCCACCACGCTGGCGAAGCTCTCATTGACTTCAAACAGGTCGATGTCGCCCAACGTGAGCCCCGCCCGGTCCAGGGCCCGGCGGGTCGCTTCGGCAGGTCCTCCCGGCGTCGTCACTGGATCCACCCCGACGAGCGAAGCGACCCGAACTGCGGCCAGGGGCTCGAGCCCAAGCTCGCCGGCCCTCTTCTCGCTCATCAACAGAACGGCTGCGGCGCCGTCCGCAATCTGCGCTGAGTTTCCGGCCGTGACCACGCCGTCCTCGTCGAAGGCTGGCTCCAAGAGGGCGAGCCGTTTCGCATCCATCTTTGCGTCGATGCCTTCGTCTGCTGACATCGGCCGGGCGGCACCGACTTCGACGGGCACGATCTCGTCCCGGAAGTGACCCCCGGCCGCCGCCTGTTTCGCCCGGGCTTGCGAATCGGCGGCCAACCCATCCAGATACGCTCTGCTCAAAGACCACTCGGTGGCAACCAGTTCGGCAGATACGCCGGGTGGTACGAGCTTGTACCGATCTTGCATGGTGGGTCCAAATGGCTGCCCGGGCCCCTGATACGCCGTTACTCCCATCGGGATCCGGGTCATCGCCTCTACCCCGGCGGCAATGACGACGTCGTAAGCGCCCGCTATGACGCCCTGGACGGCGAAGTGAAGGGCCTGGAGGGAAGAAGCGTCCTGACGGTCCACCGTGGTACCACTAACGCTCGGGGGAAGCCCGGCGGCGAGTGCTGCGTTGCGGCCGATGTTGAAGCCTTGCTCCCCCGTCTGCATGACGCAGCCCATGATCACGTCTTCGACGAGCGCCGGATCGATTCCGGTGCGGTCGATCAGAGCAGCCAGCGGTAGCGCCGCCAGGTCCACGGCATGTAGATCCTTAAGTTGCCCCTCGCGGCGCCCGATCGGGGTCCGTACCGCGTCGACAATGACCGCTCTTGACAGGGAAATCTCCAGGTAGCTCCGAGCAGCGTACACCGGTCGCCATTCCCGGTTTCGTGTCGGTGCGGGTTTGAGCGTAAACTACCCGGACCCCGGGGCTGTAGCTCAGCTTGGCAGAGCACCTGGTTTGCAACCAGGGGGTCAGGGGTTCAAATCCCCTCAGCTCCACAATCGAATCGGTCCATCCCGCCCGTGACGGTTGACAATTCAAATTCGGATCAGGCCCGGTGGCAACAACCACCAATCTGGCTGATACAATTCCGGATCCTTCGGGCCTATAGCTCAGCTTGGTTAGAGCGCTTCCCTGATAAGGAAGAGGTCCCTGGTTCAAATCCAGGTAGGCCCACAACCAGATTCCCCGCTCCCGGGAGCGGGGAATCTGCGTTCTGGCTTGGGCGGCGCCTTCCCCATCGAAGGGCTCCATCGAGGAAGTGGCTTGATCCCCCGGCTTGCCAGGCATTGTCCCCCTGAGAGAAAAGAGAGACCTGCCTTTCGGCAGGTCTCTCTTCATTTCCCCCCGCTTTTCCCCCAGGAATAACCACCCAGAGCGAAAGTTTTCGCGACCCTATTTCAGGGACACGAGGGGCCCGAGGCGTTAGCTCTCGGGCCCATCGATCCCTGGCGACACCGGACAAACCAGCCGATGTTGTGGGAAGAGTAGCTGGGAGGCTATCTAGCACCGGTGGCGTAGGCCGTACTCGCCCCCCTAATATATAACCGCTCACGGCGCGATTCTATGGGCCGCTCGACCCATTTTTTCAGACCTAGTCATCCGACCTGCGTACAATGGCCCGATGAAAATACGAAACGTTCTCTTTCTGGCAGCCCTCGCCGGAGCAATCGCGTCCTACCTAAACAAGCAGAAACAACTAGAGCCCCCTTCGGCTGACGGTATCTGGAAACCTGTAAACCCACTCTCCGAGTGAAGGTCACGCTAAGTAGGAAGACTCCCCTGCTGGAGCGGGTATCGAGGGTGTTGACGGCCGACCCGGCCATCACCACGGTCAGCTTCTGGGCCGGTCGAAATGACACCGATGTAACTGTTGCTTACGCCGACGACGAGGCAGCCAAACGCTCGCCACGGTTCGTGGTCACGGCTGACGAGCAGTTCGACGGACCCAGTATGGCTGATTGCAACCCGCTTGGTCTGGCCAGGGCGCTGTCACGGGTGGCCGGGGGGCACCTGCAGCACATTTCGTGGGCCAAACCCGGGACTTCCCGTGGCGACGAGCCGGTCCGTTTCCCCTCGCCGGTCGGGCTGCGATACGGCTCAAAGGTGACGGACTCCCTCACGCTGGCTCCGGCCGGATCGGCGATTGCCGCGTTAGTGGTCGACATCGACACCGAGCCGGGTGCAATTCAGTACGCAGTCGTCGACGACGGCGAGTTTCTCGCGGCGGTCTGTTGGGCGGCCGGAGTCATTGCTTCTGGGTCAGTCTTGGATTCACAACGCCAGCTAACGCCGATCGACGTCGCAGAACCGTACGTACGGGCCTGCCAGGCGGCCGGAATCGTAATTGCCCAACAAGAACCAGGCAGTTAACGTCCGGTCGAGGCCGGAGCTTTCGTCGGTGTCTCGGTCGGCGTAGTTGCGACCGTCTCACTCGTCGACGGAGCCGTCTGCCATGACTGGACCTGTCGGACCGGACGGTTAGGTGCCGTGACCGGAGCGTTGAACGACTCCTCGAGCACAACCACTTCAAGGCCGCCCACCACATCGGAGATCAAGTTGTACATGACTGCTCCGAGCGTCGTCATGCCCGTCATCATCACGGTGAAGGCCACTCCCAAGAACGCGGCCAGGCGGAACATGTAGTCATTGGTCGGTACCAGTGGCCCCGCAGCCACATCGCGAAGGCCGACGCTGGACAGCGAATCCTCGATAAAGGTCGGATATCCAGCGGCGGTCACGAAGGACCAGAAGATGATGCCGCCCAGCACCAGCGCCAGGCCCATGACCGTGTACAACGCGAACGAGACCTTCAGGACTGTCCAGGGATCGATCTTTCGGATAATCCGACGCACTCTGCGTACTTGGGCCATACGGCGCTCAGCTCCTTGCCGGGTTCAGGAAAGTGTAATGCAGTACGGGGGTCAACCCTACGTTCAATGAACGACCGGCCCTTCCCAAGAGTTCCGGCGTCATGTTTCGTCCCCGTTCGCAACGTCAGATTCGGTCCCGGATTCAATCTGAGGTTCGTCTTCATGAAGTACCACGGCGAAGGCGGCGATAAGGTCACCTTCGGGAAGGTTCATTACCTCGACCCCGCTCGCTTCTCGCTTCTGACGGCTGATCTTCTTGACCGGTGTCCTGATGACTACACCCGAAGAGGAAATGACGAACAGTTCCATGTCGTCGGTTACCGCCCGAGCACCAACCATGACGCCACGGACCCGGGTCAGCTTCATCGTTTTGAGACCGATCCCGCCGCGCTTTTGTGGCCGGAACTCGTCCATCTTGGTGCGTTTGCCGTACCCGCCAGACGTGAGGACTACGAGCTCCGCGCCGTCGGTATTCGACGCCGCTGACACAACCCGGTCTCCCTCGCGGAATCGAATGCCGCGAACGCCCTGGGTCGCCCGGCCCATCGGTCGCAGGTCGTTCTCCGAAAAGCGGATACCCATGCCCTGCTCCGTGAAGATCAGGACATCGTTTTCGCCATTGGTCGTGCGGACCGCCACCACTTCGTCGTCCTCCTGCAACTTGATGGCGATCAACGAAGACTGCCGCGAGTCGTATTCGGAGAAGGCGGTCTTTTTGACAACGCCGTTCTTGGTGATCATTACGAGGTAGCGGGCGGTTTCGTAGTCCCGCGTGTCGACGATGGCCTCGATGTGCTCGTCAGGAAGCAGTGGAAGGACCGCCTGAGCCAACACACCCTTAGCCGTCCGCGACTGACGCGGCACCTGGTGGGCTTTGATCCGGTGTACCTGACCCTTGTTCGTGAAGAACAACAAGATGGCATGAGCCGTCGTATGCAAGAGCCGGGTGATAACGTCGTCTTCGCGGACCTCGGCGGCCTTCACGCCCCGCCCTCCCCGACCCTGCACCCGATAGGTGTTGGCCGGCACGGACTTCAGGTAGCCGGACTGGGTGACCGAAATGATCAGTTCGTCGTCGGCGATGAGGTCTTCGAGCGACAGATCGCCCTCGTCCGGAACGATCCGGCTCCGGCGGGTGTCACCGAACTTGTCTCGGACTTCGATCAGTTCGTCTTTGATGATCGTCCGGCGCAATTCGGGGTCGGCAAGGATGCCTTCGAGCTCGGTGATAAGCGCCATCAACTCTGCGTAGCGTTCCCGCAGCTTGTCGACCTCAAGAGCTGTGAGGCGCCGCAACGGCATGTCAAGAATTGCCTTGGTCTGTTCCTCGGATAACTCGAATCGTTCGATCAGCGAGTTCTTGGCTGTCTCCGTGTCAGCGGAGCCACGGATGATCCTGATGACCTCGTCGATATTGTCGACGGCGATGACCAGGCCCTGGACGATATGAGCTTCGCGTTGGGCCTTTTCGAGGCGGAACCGGGTTCGGCGCTCGATCACTTCCATCTGGTGATCGATGTAATACCCGATGAGCTCAGCGACGTTGAGCGTGCGTGGAATCCCGTCGACGAGCGCCACGTTGTTGACCCCAAAGGAGTCCTGGAGCTGGGTCATCTTGAAGAGCTGGTTGAGCACTACCTGAGGTACCGCGTCGCGCTTGAGCTGGATGACGATGCGGGTACCAACCCGGGAACTGGACTCGTCGCGCAGATCAGAGATCCCGTTAAGAGCCTTGTCGTTCACCAACGTGGCGATGCGCTCGAGCACCCGGCTGGCTGAGACCTGGTAAGGGAGCTCGGTGACGACTATGCAGGTTCTGCCTCTGACCTCTTGCACATCGGTGACGGCCCGGATTTTGATCGACCCGCGACCGGTGAGCAGGGCGTCTTTGCTGCCCCGGGTACCAACGATGTAGGCGCCGGTCGGGAAGTCAGGGCCTTTCACGAACTGAAGGTAATCCTCGACGGGAGCGTCCGGGTTGTCTATGCCGAACATCACCCCGTCGATAATCTCGCCGAGGTTGTGGGGTGCCATGTTCGTGGCCATACCGACGGCAATTCCCTGACTGCCGTTCGCCAGCAAGTTCGGGAACCGGGCCGGAAGAACCGACGGCTCGTAGAACTCGCCGAATAGTTGGACGTGAAATCAACCGTGTCTTCGCGAATATCCTGAAGCAAATACGACGCCAAAGGCGAAAGGCGAGCCTCGGTGTAACGCATGGCCGCAGCTCCATCGTCAGGCGTTCCAAAGTTTCCCTGCGGGTCGATAAGCGGATAGCGCAACGAGAAGTCCTGGCCCATACGAACCATCGCGTCATAGATGGCGTCGTTGGAGTGGGGGTGATACTTACCCATGACGTCCCCAACCACCGTTGCCGACTTTCGGTGCGCCGAAGCCGACGTCATGTTGTTCTCGAACATCGAGTAGATGATGCGGCGCTGAACCGGCTTCAGGCCATCCCGCGCGTCGGGAGGGCCCGGGACACGATGACCGACATCGCGTATTCAAGGAACGAAGCAGAAATCTCGTCCTTGATGTCGATCTCGGGTATGCCGTCCGTGATTTCGTCTGCCATGCGGGACTCCTAAATGTCCAGGAAGCGAACGTCTTTGGCGTTCTGCTGAATAAAGCTTTTGCGGGCCTGTACGTCGTCGCCCATGAGGATCGTGAACATCTCGTCGGCGATTGCCGCGTCGTCGATATCGACGCGGATCAACGTCCGGGTGTCCGGATTCATCGTGGTATCCCACAACTCGTCGGCGTTCATCTCACCAAGGCCCTTGAACCGAGACGGGGTGATCTTGCGGCCTTCGTTCTCGGCCATAAATGTCGCCAGCGCCGCGTCGTCCTTGAGGTAGAGAACGTGCTTGCCCAACTTGACCCGATACAGAGGCGGAACCGCCACGTAGACGAACCCGGCTTCGATCAGCCCCTGCAAGTGGCGGAAAAACAGCGTCAGGAGCAGCGTACGAATATGCGAACCGTCGACATCGGCGTCGGTGAATATCACGACTTTGTGATAGCGGGCCTTCTGTAATGTCGAACTCGTCCCGATCCCGGTCCCGAGGCGGTAATGATCGCCGGCACCTCATTGTTCTGCAGCGCCTTGGCAAGGCGAGCCTTCTCGACGTTGAGGATCTTGCCGCGAATCGGCAGCACGGCTGCACCCCGGAGTCGCGACCTTGTTTGGCCGGCCCGGCGGCCAAGTCACCCTCGACGATAAAGAGTTCGCTACATCGACGCCTCGCCGACGAACAGTCAGCCAGCTTGCCCGGCAGCGCGCCGACTCGAGGAGGGTCTTTCGACGGGTCGAGATCCCGGACCTTGCGAGCCGCCTGGCGGGCTTTCTGCGCCGAAACACACTTCTCGGCGATCCGCCGGCCTCGGCCGAGTTCCGCTCTAGCCACTCGGGGAGCATGCGGTTCATAGCCTTCGTCACGTAGCTTCGGATCTCGGTATTGCCAAGCTTTGTTTTTGTCTGACCTTCGAACTGGGGCTCGCGGACCTTCGCCGGAGATGATGGCCGTCAAGCCTTCCCGGACGTCTTTCCCGCTGAGGTTGTCGTCCTTTTCCTTCAAAATCCCTTTGGCACGGCAAACTGGTTAAGAGCTCGGGTCAGAGCGGTACGGAAACCCTCTTCGTGGGTACCGCCCTCATGAGTGTTGATGTTGTTGGCGAACGTAAGCACGGTTTCCGTGTAACCGCTCGTCCACTGCATCGCCACGTCCAGTTCATGCTGATCGGCACTGTCTTCGAACTGGAGAATCCGCCCGTGAATCGGTTCGCGGCTGGTATTGAGGTGTTTGACAAAATCGATGAGGCCCTGCTTGTACAGAAAGTTCTCACCAACGGGTTCTTCGCCGCGCTCGTCGAGCAGTCTGATCTCGAGACCCTTGTTGAGAAAAGCCATTTCGCGCAGTCGCCCGACAATGGTTTGGTAGTTGAACTCGGTTGTCTCGGTGAAGGTGGCCGGTGATGGCCAGAACGCGATGGAGGTACCGTTCTTCTTGGCCTCGCCAACCTTCTTGACCGGCGCTTTCGGCACGCCCAGCTCGAAAGACTTAGCGTAGATCCCACCGTCGCGACGAACTTCGGCTTCAAGGCGGATCGACAATGCGTTGACAACAGAAACGCCGACACCGTGCAGTCCTCCCAGACCTGATAGGCCCCCGAATCGAACTTGCCGCCGGCATGCAAAGTGGTGAGAACAGTGGTGAGTGCCGACTCCTTCGAGACCTTGTGCTTATCGACGGGAATACCACGACCGTTATCAACGACCTTGACGCCTCCATCAGCGAGCAGGGTCACCTCGATCCGGGTGCAGTATCCGGCCATGGCTTCATCGACGGCGTTGTCTACGACTTCCCAAACCAGGTGGTGTAGTCCGCGTGGCCCGGTCGAGCCGATGTACATACCCGGTCGTTTACGTACCGGGTTCTAGACCCTCGAGGACGGTGATTTCAGACGCTTTGTATTGCCCTGGTTTCTCAGTAGCCACGGGTTTCCTTTGTTCGCGAAACGCTCAACGGTCGCTCGATCCTGTCTCCGCAACCGGAGCGGTATTACACATTTGTAAGTTTAGTCGTTTTAGGGCACTTACCCAAGCCAGCCGCCCCATTCTGACAACCCATCCGAAGGGCCAGAAACGCTGATCGGAATTGACTTTTCTGGACTATGCCCTGGTCACTGGCCCGCCGTCGGTCCCACCAGTCGGATGGTCTCGATCGCCGGCTGTTCGATCGCGCCATTTAGCCGGCCAATCAGGTCGTTGACCCCATAGGAAAGAAGACGGATAGATGAACGATTGTGCACCCGGACGGTCAACTCACCGGCCTGGAGCATCACCGGTTCAGCAGCCGACACCCAGGGTTCGCCAGCCGCCCCTGGCCAGGCAGCCACAAGCGTGAAGAACAAGTCAGCGTCCGCCAGACCCAACCGTCGCAACCAGGCGGAGAGTCCTGATCCAATTGCTTCGAGATCCCGGTTCATGTGACGGTTCCTTTCTCAACCAGCCAGCGTTTGCCTGCAACGGGGACCTCTTCGAAACGAGCCGTCGAAATGAAGGTTTGAGCTTGGGGAAGGGCGTTGGCCAATGCCCGGGCCCGGGTGATGTCGAGTTCCGAGAACACGTCGTCGAGAACCAGCATCGGAGGTTCCTGGGTGACGGCGGTAATCGCCCGGTGGGCAGCCAACCGAAGAGCCAGCACCAGCGAACGTTGTTCGCCCTGGCTTGCCTGGGTTCGGGAAGGCCGTCCTCCGAGCGTGAACACCGGTTCGTCGCGATGTGGTCCCACCGTGGTGACTCTCCTTTCTCTGTCCGTTACGTCGGCTCGTTCCAGCGCGCTCCACAAACGGGCCTCCAATTCGGCGACCCCGGTTGCTGGATCAAGCGTTGCTTCCCACCCTGAGGTATACCCGAGGTCGATGTCAATGGGTTCGCCAGCCAGTTCTTCATAAGCTCCCTGAACGTATTCTCCAATGGCGGCCGCGCTGGCGGCCCGTCTAGCCATAACCCTCGCGCCCGCCTGGGACATTTTTTCATTCCAAGCAGATAGGACGGCCGCGTCCGTATAGCGCCCGTTCAACCGCAGCAGCGAATTACGTTGTTTCACAACTCGCTCGTATTCCTGTTGATCAACGTACGCCGCCGGACGAAGTTGTACGGCGACCTGGTCGAGGAACTGTCGGCGAAGACCCGGGCTTCTTTTGATGATGTCAAGATCATCCGGCAGAAAAACGACTACCCGGGCGTATCCGAGGATGTCGGCAGTCCTTGTCAACCGCTGCCGGTTCACCTGGATCCGCCGGCGACCTTCTGAAGGTAGCTCCAGCTCGATGAGGCTGTTCCGATCGCCAGATGCGATCTCGCCCCGCAGGACGGCCGCTAAAGCCGGCGGCTGGCCGGGAAGCTGTCGTACCAGCCCTGAGTCCGGGATCGCTCTAAATGACCGCATAAGGGCCAAATAGGCCACCGCTTCGAGGATGTTGGTCTTACCAGCTGCATTTTCCCCGACGTAGATATTGACGCCGGTCTCGGGTTCGAGTTGAAGGGAGTCGTAGGAACGAAACTCAGCTAACTCAAGCCACTTGAGATTCACGCAACGCGAACTGGCATCAGCAGATAGGTGAAATGCTCGTCACCAACACCCCGTAGTACCGAGGGCTTCAATCCGTCGATGACGCTGAACTCGATTTCGTCGGCCACGATTGCCTGTACCCCATCTGTGAGATAACGAGGGTTGAAGGCAATGAGAACTTCGTCGGCTTCACCCTCGAAGGTGCCTTCAATCTGCTCGACTTCACCACCGACGTCCTGGCGAATCACCGTGACTTCGACACCCCCGGCGGCCATTCGAAGCCGGACCGGAATGTGATCTTCCGCGACAAGCGAAGCCCTCCCGAGAGCCTCGAGTAGAGCTTCTTTGTTCACCACGAAACGGTTTGGGTACGAAGCTGGGAGAAGTTGCCGATAGTTCGGGAACGTCCCTTCAATCAACCGCAACGTCAGCGACCCACGGTCCGATGCGAAAACCGCCTCACGCCCCATGACCCCAACGCTCACTTTGGCGGCTCCAATAGTCCTGGCCATTTCCCGAAGCCCCCTGGCCGGGACCGAGCCTGACCCGGCAAGCTCGACACCTGGAAGCGATCGAACGGCCAACCGGTACGAGTCCGTCGCCACGAAGCGAACGCCATCGTCATCGTGCTCGACCAAGACTCCGGTCAAAATAGGTCGGGCAGCATCGGAAGAAGCGCCAATGGTGACCTGGGCGATGGCATCAGCAAGCAGGGTCCCATCGACTGTGGTTGCTCCTTCAAGGGAGACATCCGGCAACTGGGGAAACTCAGAAACGGGCAATTCCCGAAGCGAGAACTTCGGTCCCTTGCCAGAAATCACCACCTCGCCGTCTTCGGAAGCAACCATCACCGCTCCGATCGGCATCTTTTTGATGGCTTCGGCGACCAGCTTGGCCGGGGCCACGAGTGAACCCTCTTCGAGGACTTCGACCTGCGTGGTCGTCCGCACGGTGACTTCGAGGTCGGTACCCGTGACCTGCAACGTACTACCGCTCACCTCGCACAGGACGCCGGTCAGAATCGGTTGGGCGGACCGTAGACCAACCCCCCGGTTGGCGCGTGAGAACACGTCAGCCAGGTCATCTCGTTCAGCTCTGATTCGCACAGGACTTTGCCCTTCTTCTGTTGTTATTAGTTATTAACTTAAACGGTAGTAGCAGTAATAGGGGGTGTGGAATCTGGATAACTTTCTAAAACCCCTGGTAATTGATGGTTTAGCTTTCCACATGTGATGGGGAGAACTAGGGATCTTTCCACCGCAGTGCTTTTGGAGGTGTGTATGAGAGGCGATTCATTGGGGACGGATCCGGATGTCTTGGGATAACGCAGTTACTTGTTCAAAGGTTTCATGGTCGGTTTTCAACAGGCCTTTGACCTTTTCGATGGCATATAAAACGGTGGTGTGATCTCTTCCGCCGAACAATGCACCGATTTTCGGAAGAGAAAGGGAGCTGTGTTCGCGCACGAGGTACATAGCGATCTGTCGGGCGCGAGCTAGCGGCGCTTTACGGCCCGCGCTCACCAATTCGTCGTGGGAGAACCCAAAAGCGGCGGCAGTCGACGTCATGATCTCAAGCGGTGTAACGGGGCGTGAGGAAGAGTCCGGGATCAAATCCTGGAGGACGTCCTGAGTCGTTGCCAGGGAGATGATTTCACCGTGCAGGGTGGCATAGGCCGTCACCCTTGTCAGGGCACCCTCCAGTTCCCGGATATTGTCCGATACGTTGTTCGCAATGAACTCAAGAACGTCTTCGGGGTACTCATGAGCCGAGCCGGCGGTGTTCTTACGCAGAATCGCCAAACGCGTCTCAATATCGGGAACTTGAATATCGGTGAGCAGGCCCCATTCGAAACGTGATCGCACTCGATCGTCGAGATGGGCGAGGTTGCGGGGATGCCGGTCTGAACTGAGCACCATCTGCTTGCCGGATTCGTACAGATCATTGAATGTGTGAAAAAACTCTTCGAGGATCTGCTCTTTGCCCTCAAAGAACTGAATGTCATCAAGCAACAAGACGTCGATAGTCCGGTATCGCATCTTGAACTCTGCCATCCGTTTCTTGCGGATGCCTTCAATGAATTCGTTGAAAAAGTTCTCAGAGGAGACGTATCTGACGACCGCGTTCGGATTGAGCTCCAGCGCGTGATGCCCCACCGCGTTCAGCAGGTGGGTTTTGCCGAGGCCGGCCGCTCCATAGATAAAGAGCGGGTTGTAATGCAGCCCCGGCTGTTCGGCGACTGCCATGGCTGCGGCGTGGGCAAATCTGTTTGAGGGACCGACCACAAATTCATCAAATCGATACCTACTGAGTAGGCGGGTGCTCTTGATCGGCGGCTGATCGACGGAGCGTTGATGCACCGGGGAAAGGCTCGGCTCGGGAGCCGACCAATCGTCTTCGAGGTCGACAGTGATTTCGGGGGTGTGGGCGAGGAGTTCAACTTTGGCTCCAGGGCCCCAGATTCCGGCGGCTGCCTCGGTGATGACCTCGAGGTGTTTGTCGATCACCCACTTGAGATGGAATTCCGATGGCGCTGCCAAACGGAGGTGCGGCGGTTCGGATCCGTCGTCCTCGAGGGCTGCCAACCAAGTTTGCCAGGTAACCGGGGAAACCTTGGAACGTATCAGGTCTCTGAAAACGTCCCATTCCTGCGTGACGGCGTGGGTCACCTGTTGCCCTCCATTACGAACTTTATCCACAGACCTATCCACATTATGTGGAAAACGAAGCGGGTGTGCCCGATCGTCTGCGAAAGACCCGGTAACGGGAAGTGAACGCCAGGTTCCGCTACCAAGGACTGTAGGGGTGAGGAGTCGCCGCTGACAAGAGTGAGAAAATCGAGTGTAAAAGAACTCTAAGAAGTCCTCGCCTACGCCAAACTGCCTGCGTAGAGGCCATTTTTCTTCACCTCAATTTCGCGACCTTGGCGATGATTTGGGCCGATCTGACCTGCGCCAACTTTTCGCGACCTACCGGAATTCTTCGCGGGTTGGCAGGTAGTGCCCTTAAGTAAGAGGTCGCGCGCGGCCTCCTACTTTGACAAGGTATGCAGGGATTCGTAACCTTCTTGTCACCTCACCTCTCGGGAGACCCCATGAAAAGAACCTATCAACCCAATGTGCGGCGCCGCAAGCGTAAGCACGGATTCCGCTCCAAGATGCGGACGCGCGCTGGTCGCGCCACCCTGAGTCGCCGTCGCGCCCGGGGCCGGCAGCGGATTGCCGCCTAGGGTTTCTACGCTTCGCGGCCGCGCCGACTTCGATCGGCTGTATACCAAAGGCCGCCACCACCGCATTGGTGGTTTGACCGTGATTATCGCCCCCGCGCTCAGCGAACCCGGAAGGGTCGCCTTTGTAGCCAGCCGCAAGGTTGGTGGCGCGGTGGCGCGGAACCGTGCCAAGCGGCGCATGCGCGCCGCTCTGGACCGGATTCACCCGAATCCTGCGGTCGACGCCGTGTATTCGGCCACTACAGGCGTTCTTTCAGCGCCGTTTAGTGATCTGGTGCAGTGGATGGATGAGGCCAACCATGTCTAGGCGGGTTGTGTTGGTCCTGATTGCCGGTTACCAAAAATTGGTATCTCCGTTTTTGGGCAAGAATTGTCGGTATCAGCCGACTTGTTCCCGCTACACCTATGAGGCTATCGAGCGATTCGGCGTGGCGCAGGGCGTTTCCCTGGGCGCCAAGCGGTTGGCTCGATGCCATCCGCTTCGAGAGGGCGGCTACGACCCTGTACCTGAAAGAGACCTCATCTCGTGATTGACTTCATTGCACGACCCCTCGCCTCGATTCTGGCGCTGTTCTTTGACTTCGCCCCCAGTTTGGGCATTTCGATCATCCTGCTGACGCTGTTGATCAACACCATTCTATTTCCGCTCGTTCTAAAACAGACTCGGGCAAGCCGGGCGTTCACAGCGCTCCAGCCCCAGATCAAGGCCTTGCAGGCCAAGTACAAAGACGATCCTCAAGCCATGCAGAAGGAGATGGCAGCCATTCAGCGCGAGAGCGGTGCCACTCCCCTGGGCTGCTTGGGACCGATGATCGTGCAGATGCCGATCTGGTTCGCCCTTTTCCGCATGCTTCGCGATCCGCTGGACTTTGTGCCCATCAACACCGGCCTCCATGATGCGATTGCGGCGGGCGAGACAACCTTCCTCGGGATGGACTTGATGAGCACCGCGACCGCGGCGTGGCAGACCGGCTTTGTGGCAGTCCTACCGTATGCCATCGCCATCATGCTCATGATCGCCGCCCAGTACTTCCAGCAAGTTCACTCGCAAATGGGTATCCAGCAAGATACGAGCGCCCAGGCCCAAACGATGCAGAAGATCACCCGTGCCATGCCGATCTTCTTCGGGGCGATCGCCATTCAATTCCAGGCCGGGGTAATCGTCTACTGGGCGACCTCGAACCTATTCCGTCTGGCCCAACAGGCGTTCATTTTCAAGATCGACGGCAGACCTCAGCGACCATCTGAAGAGGACAAAGCTGAGGAAGACGCTGCGAGCAAGGAGCTTGAGGCTCCCACTGCACCAAAGAAGCCTCAGGGATCAAAAAAGCGCAATCGGCGCAGGAGGAGTTGACGTGGAAGTTGAATGGGTCGAGGTACACGGAAAGACGGTGGATATTGCCGTCGACGTGGCGCTTGAAGAGCTGGGATTTCCGACCGGGCACTGGCCGACATCGAAGTTATTGACGAGGGAGTCCGCGGGACGCTCGGTTTTGGCAAGAAGGACGCCATTGTTCGGGTCAAACCGAAGCCAGCCCAGAAGAAGCGGCGCCGGCGGACCAGGAAACCTCGCGACGGCGAGTCCCGTGACGGCCGTGAGAACAGCCAGCCGCGCCAGAATCGACCGAATCAACGGTCTGGCCAGGGTCAGCAGCGGTCTACTGCTAACAAGCGGCAGGAACAGAACAAGCCACAGGCCGAAGATAAGGAGAAGATCGTCGTGAACAGAGACGAACAAGCCGATGTTGTACGGGGCTTCCTCAACGGCCTGCTGGAGGCTTTCGGCCTCGAGGGCGACGTCCAGGTGGTTGTGGAGGACGATGCGGTAGTAGCCCAGGTATTCGGCGATCAGACCGAAGCCCTGGTTGGAGACCGCGCCGTAATCCTGCAGGCGGTGTTGGAACTGACCCGTACCGTCGTGCAACGGCAGACCCATGACGGAGTTCGGATCCGGCTCGACATCGCTGGTTATCGAGAGCGGCGCCGTGAAGCGCTGGCCATTTACGCGGGACGCCTCGGCGAGCGGGTGCTGCAAGACGGCGCTGAGCTTCAGCTCGAGCCCATGAATGCTGCGGATCGTAAGGTAATCCACGACTCGGTTGCTGACATCGACGGTATCCGGTCGTATAGCGAGGGCGAAGAACCGCGCCGCTTCGTGGTGCTCGGCCCGACGGCTCGGTAGCCCCTCCGGACGCCGATGACGCCGATCTTGATGGCGCTGACACCGAGACAGACGACGACAGCTCTTCGGAGGAGTAGCGACTCCCCGACGCTGTTTCACGTGAAACAAAAGGGCACTACTATCCGGTAGTGCCCTTTTCTGTGCTCGAACAGATCCTCGGTCGACCCGTTCAGGGTCGAGAGGCCGACCTCATGCAAGCGTTCGCCGAGTGGCTGGCGACGGAAGGCGCCGAGGCGGGCGGCATAGGTCCGCACGAGGCGAGCCGGCTCTGGGATCGTCACCTGCTCGACTCGGCCATCTTCAGCACGTACTGGGCCGTTCCGCCGAACGAGTGCCTAGACCTCGGGTCTGGCGTGGGCCTTCCCGGCATAGTTCTCGCCATCCTATGGCCCGATTCTGACCTGCAGTTGGTAGACCGGAGCGGCCGCCGGGTGCGGCTGATGCGCCGGGCGCTGCGGGTTTTGGGCTTGTCGAACGCCACAGTGCTCGAACAAGACATCTCTGAACTGGCCGGCGACCGCCAGGCGCTGGTCATGCGAGCCACCTTGCCGCCGGAGGCCGCAGCAGCCTTGTGTGGGGAACTTCTGGCGCCAGGTGGGCGAGCGGTGGTCGGGCTGAGCCGCACCGAAGCCCCACGAGTTGGGGAAGAATTGGAAAATGGGGCTTACGCTGGACTGAAAACCTGGGTTGAAACCGTAAAGGTACTTGACCCACCCGCCTGGATGCTTATCATGTCCAAATCGTGACTCATCGAGAAACCTGTATTCGCGCTCGCCAACCAAAAAGGGGGCGTAGGCAAGTCAACCACGTCCATCAACCTGGCGGCGGCTTTGGCCTACCAGGGTCAGAAGATCTTACTCGTGGATCTCGACCCGCAGGGAAATGCCACGTCTGGCCTGGGAATTGACCGGTCGAGCGTTGAGCAATCAGTGTACGAGGTGCTGCTTGAAGACGTACCCGTCGAGGATGTAGTCGAACCGACCAGTGTGCGAGACCTCTTCGTGTTGCCCGCCACGATTGACCTCGCTGGAGCCGAAATTGCCCTGGTGTCGGCGTTCTCTCGGGAGCAACGCTTGAAAATGGCGCTCAAGGGCGTCGACGGTGAGTTCGACTACATCCTCATTGACTGTCCCCCGTCGCTGGGGCTTTTGACGATCAACGCGCTGGCTGCAGCTCAAGAGGTACTCATCCCAATCCAGTCGGAGTACTACGCCCTGGAAGGCCTCAGCCAGCTATTACGGAACGTCGAACTCGTTCAGAAGAACATCAATCCCGAGCTCGTTGTGCACGGGGCGGTTCTCACCATGTACGACGCGAGAACCAACTTGTCTTCTGATGTGGCCACCCAGGTCCGCGAGTACTTCGGAGACCGCGCCTATCGCACCATGATTCCTCGTTCGGTGCGGCTTTCCGAGGCTCCCTCGTACGGTGAGCCGATCGAAGCGTTCGACCCGATGAGCCGGGGCGCAATCGCCTACCGCGAGCTGGGCCGCGAATTTCTGGCGAGACACAACAAGGAGTAACCGACGACATGGGCACACGACGCACAGGGCTTGGTAGGGGACTTGACGCACTGATCCCCCACGTAGACGAAGAACTCCCGGCGGATTTCGCGCTCGTCCCTGTCGGCTCCATCGTCCCCAACCCACAACAGCCGCGCTCGTCGTTCGACCCGGAGCGGTTGGCCGCCTTAGCCGCTTCCATCCTTGAGGTCGGGATCCTGCAGCCGTTGGTGGTTCGCCCGGCAGAAGACGGAACCTACATGCTGGTGGCGGGGGAGCGGCGACTACGGGCGGCACGTGACGTCGGGCTGGACGAAGTGCCGGTGGTGATCCGGACCGTGGACGGCGACGAGGTGTCGCTCACTTCGGCACTCATCGAGAACCTGCAGCGCGAGGACCTCCGACCTCTGGAAGAGGCAGCTGCCTACAAGCAACTACTGGAAGATTTTGGGTTAACACATCAGGAGATCGGCGATCGGGTCGCCAAGAGCCGCTCGGCGGTATCCAACTCGCTGCGTTTGCTCACCCTGCCGGCCGCCATTCAAGGAATGGTCGAGCGGGGCGAGTTGTCGGCAGGCCACGCCCGTGCTCTCGTCGGCCTCGAAGACCAGGCCTATGCCGAACATATCGGGCAGCGAGCCGCT
The DNA here is from genome assembly GCA_963847455.1 of uncultured Acidimicrobiia bacterium. Taxonomy (GTDB): domain Bacteria; phylum Actinomycetota; class Acidimicrobiia; order Spongiisociales; family JAENVV01; genus JAENVV01. Next base: position 21,374 of record CAWKAG010000038.1, on the reverse strand, counting down.
GCCGAGGGGTGGTCGGTGCGTCAAGTGGAGGACGCAGTCAGGAATCGGTCCGAAACGCTCCGAAGAGCGAGCCGACCGAGAAGCCGTTGCGGCCGGTGGCGATCATCGAACTCGAACAGCGACTCGGTGAACGCCTGGGGACTCCGGTGGCGATCAAACACGGGTCCGCCAGCCGGGGAAAGATCATGATTTCCTATAGTTCGGTTGCCGACCTGGAGCGGATTTACCGGGTGTTTTACGAGTAACGGGTTACGCTCCGAATTGCTCTGCTGCGCAGGCAAAGAAGTCTACGACGCCTTGCCCGATAGCCTCCGCGGCCTTCTCGTCGAGGGCAGCAGAGGTGACGATCGCCGGCGATCTTGTCCCCGAAGCATCGCGACGCTCGACCCCCGGTCGGCAGCCCCAGGCGGTTGGCGACACATTCGGCCAGGAGGCTCCCTGCCTCAGATCGGGCCAGGTCAGACTCGAAGAAGTAGACACACTCGGGGTCCTGGTCTGCGTTGGCGAGACAGACGCTCAGGTGCGCCCCTAATCGGTTTGCCCGGCGCGCCCTTATAGGTGCCGGGGGATACACGTCCACACTGCGAGAGAGCAGGGGAGAGGCACCTAATTTCTGGAAGAATACGGCCAAGCCGGTAGCCAGTCGCCATAGTTCGTCGGCGGCGGGACCTTCCTGGGCGGCCGGGTCGATGAAGATCCGCGCGCCGACCAACGTGGTCGGCAGAGCACGGAGCCACTCGCGTTCTCGAACTCGCTCCCGGCCGGCTTGGGGGGCACCCCGCCGGATGGCGGTGAGTTCACGAACCACCAGCGGACCGGCCACACCGTCCTCGGCCATACCCCGGTTGGACTGGAAGTCCAGCAAGGCTTGATGGGTGTGCGGTCCGAATACTCCGTCGACCTTGTCCGCGTCGAACCCGAGGTCGTTGAGCCGACGCTGGAGCTCCTCGACGTCATCGCCTCGCAACATGGGGCTGCGCCGGTAGAGGATGCGATCGCCGAGCTGGTAGCTGGCCTCATACAGGCTCCGCCAGGTGTCCGAGCCGACGATGCCATCAAGGTCCAGACCACGGGCGACCTGGAAATTTTTGACAGCCTGGGCGGTGCCACCAAGGTATTCGCCTGGAGGGTCGGGAGCGAAGTCGAAACCGAGTCCGGTCAGCCGCTGCTGGATATCACGGACTGCTTCTCCCGAATCGCCCTGACGGTAGAGGCGCATCAGGCTCCTTGTGTTTGGCGTGCGGATGGCAAGGCGTCAACCGGGTGGTCTGGTTGCCTGGCGGCCCACCCGATCAGCGGCACCAGTGCCAGTTTCTATCCGATGAAATCGGCGAGTTCTTTGACCATGTCGTCTTTGCGGCGGGCTCCGACGATACGCTTTTGTTCGACGCCGTCCTTGAACACGATCATCGTCGGGATGCTCATCACGTCGCTTTTGGCGGTGCTTTGAGGGTTGTCGTCGATGTTTAGCTTGGCGATGGTGATCTTGCCCGCGTACTCAGTAGCAATTGCGTCAAGCACCGGAGCAATTGCTTTGCACGGACCGCACCACTCCGCCCAGAAGTCGACCAGGACAGGCTGCCCGGATCCGATCGCTCCGTCGAAGGTTGCGTCCGTCAGGTTTTCCATATTCTCACTCATTAGTGCTCCTATTGCTCAGCTAGCCATCGTTCGGCGTCGATCGCTGCCTGGCAGCCGGTCCCGGCTGCGGTGACGGCTTGTCGGTAGACGTGGTCGGCAACGTCGCCCGCTGCGAAGACCCCTTCGACCGACGTCGCGGTGGTTTTGTCATCTATGACGATATATCCGGCCTCATCGAGGACCAGTTGGTCGAGAAAGATATCCGTGTTTGGTTTGTGCCCGATCGCGACAAAGACCCCGTCGGTTGCAAATGGACGGGTTTCACCGGTTTGAGCGTCGGCGAGCGTAACCCCGGTGACCGAGTCTTCGCCAAGCACCTCGGTAACTAACGTGTTCCAGAGCACCTCGATCTTCGGGTGTTCCAACACTCTCGTAGCCATGATCCGACTGGCACGGAATTCGTCACGTCGGTGGACGACGGTGACTTTGCTGGCGAATTTTGTGAGGAAAAGCGCTTCCTCCATCGCCGTGTCCCCGCCGCCAATCACGACCAATTCCTTGTCCCGGAAGAAGAAGCCGTCGCAGGTTGCGCAGGCACTAACCCCGCGTCCGGTCAGGCGCTCTTCGCCGGGAATACCAAGCCACTTGGCCGATGCGCCGGTAGCGACAATGATCGCGTTTGCCTCGTATTCAACGGTGCCTTCCCATACCTTGAAGGGTCGTTGCGAGAAGTCGACCCTGGTGATATCGGAGGTCATAAGACGGGTCCCGAATCGTTCGGTCTGTTTGCGGAAGTTTTCCATGAGGTCAGGGCCCATGATTCCGTCAGGGAATCCGGGATAATTCTCGACGTCGGTGGTAATCATGAGCTGCCCACCGCGCTGGCTGCCTTCGAAGAGCAGCGGGTCCAGGTCGGCCCTGGCCGCGTAGAGCCCGGCCGTGTAGCCAGCCGGGCCCGATCCGATGATGATGAGGTCTTCAGCCATTGTCCGTTTCCTGTTCGGGTTTACGTCGTGTCCATGCGAACGCTCCGGCGATGATGAAGATTCCCCCAAATATGGCGTATGCCCCGGGGGAGGTCACATAGGTTGCGACGATTCTGAACAAAGCGATTGCTAGGAGCGTTAGAGCAACAAACGTCAGGACGGCAGCAATGATTCCCAGCGAGACGACGATGATGAGCCGGTCGAGTCGGTCAACGGTCAGCGAACGCACCCTCTGTGACTGCGCTTCGAGGAAATCGGCGAACTTGTCTGCGAACTGATCCATGTTGGAGACAGACTAGCCACGACTGGGGCGAGGCCTTTATTCGGTGGGAAAGACAATCGTGCAGGTTCCGGCTTCCAGCGCCAGGAGCATGGGCTGAGAGCGATACAGTTCGATGATTTGTCCGTCCAATGTGGCAATCCCCAGCCAAAGTACTTCGGCGTTGAGAAGGGTGAGGCCCTCGTCCAGACAGGTGAGCGGTTCCTCAACCGCGAGGTTGTACGCCGCCCGATCGGCCGGGAGCGGGGCCTCGCGAAGCGCTTCTTCGAAGGCAGTGACCGTTGCGTCTGTCGCATCAAACATCTCAATGGGAGCTGCCATGGCGGTCAGTTCTTCGAGGGTAAGTTCCCCAAAGGCCTGAACCGGCGGGGGCATGGCCATTTCGTCGACGCCAGCCGCGTCTGCCGCCACTGAAGTGTCGTCGTTGGTCGTGAGGGCGGCGCTAGACGGTGCTTGGGCGGCCTCGGCGATGGTAGCGGCTGTCTCCGCAGCGACGTCGACGGCTCCGTCGGTTGCGGTGAAAGACGGAATAATCACTCCGAAACCAACCACGAGCACGAGCACGGCGGCGGCCGAGCCGGCGAGTACCTTCATCCACCTGCCGGACTTCGGAGCCGGGCGGGTTTCGGGAACCGTGGCAAGCTCGTCGCTGGCAATGGATTCTCTGACTCGCCGGTGGAGAAGAGCCCGCTCGATGTCAGAGAGGACGACGGGCTCGACGTCGCCGAGCGACGCCAGAGCCAGTTGCTGGTAGTCGAACTCTTGTGAGCAGACTTCGCAAGAGGAAACCCACTCGCTAGCGCGCGCTGCTTCGGCGCTGGAAGCGCTTCCTTCCGCAAACGCGGCGACAAGGTCGAGGTCATGGTCATGCATCGTTATCACCGTTACGACGTTCCGAATCGGTTGTTTGGTTCCGCAAAGCTTCAGCCAGTTGTCTTCGAGCGCGAAATACCCGCGATTTGATGGTGCCGACCGGGACACCCAGCACCTCGGCGACCTGTTGCAGGGGGAGTCCCTCCATGTCAGCCAGGACGATGGCTTTGTGAAAGTCGGGTGTCAAGGTAGCGAGCGCTCGCTGCAGATCGGGACGGAGCTCGACGGCCAAGAAGGCCATGTCTGACTGAGGATCAGCCGGATCGGTGGCGTCGGGGAGGGGGTCGGCTGATCGCCTTTTGATCTTCCTCAGCTGGTCGTAGCAGGTGTTGGTCGCGACCCTGAACAGCCACGTGGAAAACGCGGATTCGCCCGTGAATTTTCCGGCCTTTCGGTATACCGTGAGGAACGTTTCCTGGGTGGCGTCCAACGCAGCTTCTCGATCTCGCATAATCCGCAGGCAGATACCGAACACCCGATCTTCGTGCGCGGCCATCAGTTCGTTGAATGCCTGCAGGCTGCCGTCGAGAAATCGTTCGACGAGCAGGCTGTCTTCGTCTGCTCGAGAGGCCGTCATGAACGGAATCGTACTTCCGAGATCGCCCCGGTGTACGTACCCTCGGTCGTAGCCGGTAGGTCGGTGAACCAGACCAGCCAGACGCCACCATCGGTTGGAGGCACCGAGACGTCGGCATTTCCTCCTCGAATCGTGCCTTCGGCTATCCGGGTCCAGTCGGCGAACTGCTCGGCAGGGGCGGGCGCCCAGTAAAGCTCGAAGACGGTTCCGTCCCTGGCTCCGGCAATCTCAACGCCCGTGACCGGCCCGCGGACTGTGACTTGCAGTCCTACCCCATCCTTGAGTCGTGGAAGCGGTGAGTTGTAGCTCTCCGTCTTCCACGACGTTCCGAAGTCGCCGTCAATGGCCTGATCGGCAAGTTCATCATGTTCGCCGTCCGTGCCGAACGGGTCATACGCCGCCGCACTTATGGTCTCCGCCACAACCAGCGAACTGTCGGGCACGGTGCCGGTTGTGCCATCGGTGGTAGCCGGTCCGGCAATGGTCGAATCGCCACCGCTGGTGTTGGCTGCCGGTGAGCCGATCGTGATGTTGCTACGGCCCTGGCTGGTGAGGTTGGCGCCGAGCGCTACGAGGAGGCTGGCGACCACAAAGAGCGTTATGGCGGGTCCCAGCCATTTCCAGGTCCACCCACCGCCGGCTCGCCGGGAGGGAGCCAACAAAGGAGCTGCCCGCAGCGAAGCGGCGAGGTGCAGAGCGTCGACTTCGCCAGTTCGACCTAACTCCAAAGCGCGATCAACCTGGGTTCCGATGGCGTCGACCACCTGCGATGGAAGTGCCGCACCGATCGGTCGCCCCGTGAGTGTGGTTTCGAAGAGGGCGGCGAGTGCTTGTACGTCTTCGGTTTGGGTACGCCAGTTTGGGGGGCGACCGAACCCGGCGATTTTGGCGGGGTGGGCCGCCGAGAACAAGATGGACTCGGCGTCGATGGCTCCATGTACGATGCCAGCCGCATGCAGCGCAGCGAGTGCGCTAGCCAACCCGGCGGCATTCGGAAGGAGCTCCTCGGGAGGAATTGGCTCACGAGCCAGGGCCCGATCCGCCAGTGACACCCCCCCAGCCCATTCGCTGATCGAGTAGGTCGTGTCGTCAAGCTTCCCGGCCGCGTACACGGTGGCACTGTGCGTGTGCGAAACCCCCGCCGCAGCGCGCACGCTTCCAAGAAAGTCGTCGGCCCGCTCGGGACTCGTCCCCGCGGGGAGGAACCGGAGTAGCACCGGACGGTCGAGGGGCAGGTCGGTCGCTAGCCACTCCTCGATGTCGCCGTCAGCTCCGAGGCGAACCTCGAGTCGGTACCGGTCCGGGAGCAGGGGAGCCACTAGCTCACCTCAAACTTCAAGACGTCGAGGCCGCTCGATAGCCGTACGAAGCCTTCTGACAAGTACAGTCCGGCCGCTGAGGTGTTGTCCGGTTGGGTGTTGAGCAACATGGTCGAGGCTCCGTGTTTTTGTCCCCATCTCAGTGATGCCCTGACCAGAGATCGGCCTAGTCCTTGACCCTGAAGATCCGGAAGGACTGCCACTCGCTGCAAGTATGAGACCGATCCCGAAACTCCCACGATCGTAAACCCCGCTACGGCGTCGTCGATGCGAGTAACCAGAAACGAACTGCGGGGAGTTGCTTCCCTCGACTCGGCCAGGCCGGTGGCGCCGAGGCGCCACGTCGTTTGGAAGGCGAGGCGGTCGATGGCGATGGCCGCATCCCAGTCGGTTGCTTCACCGGTAACGATTAGGGCGGACGGCGGTTCGAACCGTTCTTGGAGGTCTCGTGAAAAAAGATCGAGGTAGAGCCAGGGCTTGAAGCCGGCTTCGACCCACAGCTTCTGGCTGGTTGAGGGAAGAGGCGGCGAAACAACCTGGCCGTATTCGGCTGCGAGTTCGGTCGAACAAGCGGTCACGAAGTCCGCGCTGCCCCGAACCAGTCGCAGCTGTACGCCGGGGAAATCGTCGTTCCATGGTCGGGCCATCGCCTTGGCCCATCCGCGACGCAGAGTCAATTGTCCCGGCCAGTTGCCGCGCATCGTGATGGTCACAGGTTTCCTTCGTTGGCGATACTCTATGGTCGTACTGGTGGTTGTGGGGGCACCGACTATGGCAGAGTGGGGGAGATGGAACTCCTATTGGTCCACCACGAAGTGTTCGGGCAGCACGCGGCGTCGAGCCGTCAGCACCCGGAACGCCCCGACCGACTTCGTGCGGTGCTCGCGGGCCTCGACAACGCCTCGGTCCAGCTTAATCACTTGCCGGCCGAACCGGTCGATCGAGGCACCCTGCTCAGGGTCCATCCGGCTGCCTATGTCGATTCCATCGAAGCTTTCTGTCGGGCAGGAGGTGGCTATCTGGATCCGGACACCTACGCCGGCCTGGCTAGTTGGGACGCAGCCACGCGCGCCGCTGGAGCGGGGATTCAGGCAGTCGCCGGCCTGAGACACGGTGCGGCCGATCTGGCTTTTCTCGCGGTGCGCCCCCCGGGACATCATGCGATCGCAAGCCAGGCGATGGGGTTCTGTCTTTTCAACAATGTCGCCGTGACCGCCCGGCATCTTGCTGACGCCGGAGAACGGGTGGCGATCGTCGACTTTGACGTCCATCACGGCAACGGAACCCAGGACTTGTTCTTCGAGGACCCCGACGTGCTCTACCTCTCTCTGCACGAGTTTCCCTTTTATCCGGGGACCGGCTGGGTCGATGAGGTGGGAGCCGGCCGTGGAGCCGGATTCAACGTCAATCTGGCGTTCCCTGCCGGGACCGCCGGAGACGCCTATCGGGAATCGTTTGGGCGGCTGATCGAACCCATCGTGCGCCAATTCGATCCCCACTGGGTCCTGGTGTCGGCCGGTTACGACGCCCATCGAGATGATCCCTTGGCAGACGGTGTCCTCGTGGCAGCCGACTACGGAGATATGGCCGCCCGAATCGCCGGCCTGGCTCCGGAGCGGCGAATCATCTATTTCCTGGAGGGTGGTTACGACCTCGCGGCCATCCAGGCGTCAGTGACCGCCACTGTCGACGGAGCAGTCGGCGAGCTCGCGTCGGCCGATCAGCAGGGAGCTTCGTCGCCTTCTGCGGCCTGGCGGGCGATTGATCTGGCGGCGGCCGCCCTTGGTCCTTTTTGGGAGATCGGTTAAGTACCGGTCCGCACGGGCCGATGAATCAAGTACGTAAAAAAACCTGGAGGGTGTGTGTCTGCCTCGCTCGATGAGCTATTGAAAAAGATGATTGAAGTTGGTGCATCCGACCTGCACCTCAAGGTTGGATCGCCACCCGTTATGCGTATCGACGGAGAGCTGCATCCGACCAGCCTTGCCATGCTTCTCCCGAACGACACCGAGGAGTATGCGCACTCGATCTTCACCCAGCGAGCTGCGTCTGAGTTCCGCGAGATGAACGAAGCCGACTTCGCATACGGGAAGGCCGAGTTGGGCCGTTTTCGCGTGAACGTCTACCGCCAGCGTGGCTCAGTGAGCCTCGTGCTGCGACGCGTGCTGCCGTCGACCCAAAACTTCGAAGAGTTGGGATTGCCGAACATTCTCGAGAAGCTATCCCAAGAAAGCCGTGGCCTCCTTCTGGTCACCGGTCCTACGGGATCTGGAAAGACCACCACGCTTGCATCGATCATCGACTACATGAATCGCACCCGTCGGGTCAATATCATCACGATCGAAGACCCCATCGAGGTCCTCCATCGTGACAAACTCGCGATCGTCGCTCAGCGCGAAATCGGGATGGACACGAAGGATTTCACCGAAGCGTTGCGCCGGGCGCTACGCCAGGACCCCGACATCATCTTGATTGGCGAGATGCGAGATGCCGAGACCGTCAAAGCGGCCCTGCAAGCGGCCGAAACCGGTCACCTGGTGTTGTCGACGCTGCATACGGTCGACGCGACCGAGTCGGTCAGTCGGATCATTGACTTTTTCCCTCCGTATCAGCAGCAACAGGTTCGAATCATGCTGGCTGCAACGCTCAAGGGCGTCGTCAGCCAGCGGTTGCTTGAAAGAGTGGACGGCGGCCGGGTGCCGGCGGTCGAGGTCATGACGAACAACGGTCGGGTCTACGACCGGATTGTGGATTCGTCGCAAACCAATAGCCTGATTGAGGTCATTGCCGAGTCCGAGTTCTACGGGATGCAGACGTTCGACCAATCGATCCTCAGCTTGTTCAAGGCTGGGCAGATCTCCTTCCAGACCGCTATGACGTCAGCTTCGAATCCCCACGACTTCCGGGTGAAGGCCGAGCAAGAAGGACTCATCTCGGTGTAGGTTCAGCGCCAGGTACCCGCACGGGTTCCAGCCGGCTTCGGCCGCTCGGAGCCAAACTTTGCGGGCGGAGTAAGGGACGAGGGTCGCCGCGATGAGCGTGCGGCCCTCGTTTTATGTGGACCCCATGATTTAGCCGGGCTCCAGGAGGATCTATCCTTTAGCCCTCATGATTCCTGAACGCCTTTCCTGGCTCGTCGCCCCTGACTCTGCCTCGTCGCGCCTTGGCGCCCGCTTTTCCGATGCTGGTTTTGAGCTGTACCTGGTCGGGGGTTCCCTGCGGGATGCGCTTCTCATGCGGCCCGCAGAAGATCTGGACTTCGCGACCAATGCGCGGCCAGACGACATCAAGAGAATCGTCGACCCGCTGGGTTCCGTGTTCACGATGGGCGAGCAGTTCGGCACCATTGGGCTACAGGTAAAAGACCAGCGCTTCGAGATCACTACGTTCCGGTCAGAGGTCTACGAGGATGGGAGTCGTAAGCCCCGGGTTGAGTTTGGCGACGAACTCGAGACAGACCTTTCTCGTCGTGATTTCAGCATCAACGCCATCGCTCTCGATGTCGGGTCGCGGCAAATCATCGACCCCTTTGGTGGTTTGGCCGACCTGGCCAGACAGGAACTGCGCACCCCGCTCGCCCCCGAGATCGCCTTTTCCGACGACCCGCTTCGGATGCTCCGGCTCTATCGGTTTTCGGCGACCCTCGGGTTCGAATGCGACGCTGACGCCGAACGAGCCGCTCAAGAAATGGCAGCACGTATCTCGATCGTTTCGGCAGAGCGAATACGAGACGAGCTATCCAAGCTCCTCACCGGCGAGTACCCGGCGCGCGGATTGCGCGGCATTGTTCGATCGGGTCTGGCGGACAGCTTCTTGCCGGAACTAGTGACGCTGAGCCAAGAACAGGACCCGTTCCATCGCCACAAAGACGTCTGGGAACACACGTTGGCCGTGGTCGAAAAGACCGATCCGGAGCTACGGATCAGAATGGCCGCACTGCTCCACGACATCGGCAAGCCTGCCACCAAAGAGTTCGGCGCCGGTGGGGTTACGTTCCATCACCACGAGGTGGTCGGGGCCCGGATGGCCCGGCGACGACTACGAGAGCTGCGTTATCCCAAACAATTTGTCGAGGAGGTTGGCCAACTCGTGTTCCTGCATCTGCGCCCGCATACCTTCAAAATGGGATGGACCGACTCGGCGGTGCGCCGGTATGCCCGCGACGCCGGAGACCTGCTCGACGACTTGAATCAATTGGTGCGTTCGGACGTAACCACGGCCAACGCCAAGCGGGCGGCAACCATTTCACGCCGAATCGACGAACTCGAGGAGCGGATTGCGGTGCTCGCCGAGCAGGAAGAGCTTGACAAGCTTCGAGCACCGATCGACGGCAACGACGTGATGGCCCATCTGGGGATCGGACCGGGGAAAGTGGTCGGTCAGATCATGTCGATGCTGCTCGAGCATCGTATTGAACATGGGCCCTATGACCCGGCCGCAGCCTACGCCCTCGTCGACGAGTGGGCGGCCAGCCAGGGTTTGCAATGATGCTTAGGCAGCGATCGGCAAGGCATGGACCGGCGCGGGTGGTGGCCCTGATGGTCACGGTCGCCGTGCTGGGCGCCTGTGTTGGCACGAGCACTCCCGACGAGCCAGGCGGAACGACCACGATTATGGGCGCAGAGTCCGGGGCGACACCGACGACCTCCCGACCGATTCCAGGCATTGATGCTGCCGACGGTCTCGGCGATCCCCTTTATCCGAACCTGGGCAACGACGGATACGACGTGCAACACGCGGACGTGTCGATTCGTCTCGACACCTCGTCGGGGCGAATCCAGGGCCAGGCCGAAATCGAAGCGATCGCCCTCGACAACCTCGACTCCTGGTCAGTGGATCTAGACGTGGTCTTTCCGTCGGAGGTCCTCGTCGATGGCGAACCAGCCGCATGGACCCACGAAGGCGGCGAACTGAGAATCGACCCGGACGCTGTCGTGCAAACGGGCGATACCTTCCTGATGTCGATCGCCTATAGCGGCCTCACGGAACCCTACGACTCGCCCGCGGCGACATTCATGATGGGCTTGCAGCGTTCCCAGGACGGCTTTTTTGCTCTCAGCGAGCCGGATGGCACGTCATCCTGGATGCCGGTCAACGATCATCCCAGCGACAAAGCCACCTACCGTCTCGTCCTTTCGGTCCCCGGCCCGCTGGTTGCGGCAGCTTCCGGGACGCTCGTTGACACGGTGCAAGGAGACGACGGATTTATCACCTATACGTTTGAGGTACGAGACCCGGTGGCCCCCTACCTGGTGGCGTTCGGAGTCGGCGATTTCAAGCGGGTGGAGGGACAGAGTCCCGGTGGCGTGGACATCCGAAACTACTTCGACGTCGACATTCGAGAGTCTTCGCTGTCCATCTTTGACCGACAGGCAGAAATGATCGATTTCCTCGCCGAGCGGTTCGGTCCTTATCCGTTCGAGGTCTACGGAGCCATGGTCCTCGAAACCGCCGAGGTTGCCGTAGCCCTCGAAACGCAGACGCTGTCTACGTTTGGAACCCAGGTGCTTGGTCTGGGTGAGGAAGTAGTGATCCACGAACTCGCCCACCAATGGTTTGGTGACTCGGTTTCGCTCCGGAAGTGGGACGACATATGGCTGAACGAAGGGTTCGCCACTTACACTCAGTGGCTCTGGATCGAGGAAACTCAGGGCCCCGAGTTCCGTGACGTGCGGATCGCTCAGTCCTACGACTTGATGAGCGGCCGCCAGTTCCTGAGCGGTACCGATTCGGAACCGGTCGCCGCCGCCCAGGCATACCGGCAGTTTCCGCCGGCCGGTTCTCCTGCGGCTGACGACATTTTCAACGCCTCGGTGTATTTGCGAGGCGGCTTGACCCTCCACGCCCTACGCCTGGAGGTGGGGGATGAAGACTTCTTCGAGATTGCGCGAACGTTCCAGAAGCAATTCGCGGTACGGGAACGCCGATACGGCCGATTTCGCCGCAACCGTCGCGGCAGTGACCGGTCGCGACCTCACCGATTTCCTGAATGCCTGGCTGTATGACGAAGCGATGCCGCCGATACCGAGCCTGGGATTGTCTCCGCTGAATGGCTGACGAGTTGCGACTCTATGCGCATAGTTGTATATTTATGCGGATGGGGTCAACATGAAATCTGCGGCGATTCTCGGCGCTTCCGGGTACGGCGGAGGCGAGCTTATTCGCCTCATCGATGGCCATCCGGAACTGGATGTCACGTATCTTGGCGCCCACTCTCAGGCAGGCAAGCGACTCGGAGAGGTTCATCCGCAGTTGGGTGACTCCGACCGGATCCTGGAACAGAATACTGCCGACCTTGACGGCATAGACATCGTCTTTCTGGCCCTTCCCCATGGGGCGTCCGCTCACCTGGCCAGCGAACTGGCCGGGCGAGGAGTGACCGTGGTTGACCTCGGTTCGGACTTTCGGATGGACACGGCGGATCGGTACGAAGCAGCGTACGGTACGCCCCATCCGTTCCCCGACCAGCTGGCCGATTGGACCTATGGCCTTCCGGAACTGGTCGACGTCGGCGACACGAGCAAAGTGGCTTCTCCTGGCTGCTACCCGACGGCCACGCTGTTGGGACTTGCGCCGTTGCTCGCCGCCGGAGCGGTTGGGTTCGACGGGATCGTGGTCAATGCCGTCTCAGGCGTCTCCGGAGCCGGCCGATCGCTGAGCGAGAATCTCCTGTTCGGTGCCGTTGCCGAAGGGGTGGCTGCCTACGGCGTGACCACGCACCGGCATCGGCCGGAAATTGAGATGGCGCTTGAGGCCTACACCGGACGGGCGCCGATTCATCTCACCTTCACCCCACACCTGGTCCCGATGTTGAGGGGGATCCACGCCACGATTACGGTCCCGGTGTCCGAAGGGGTCACAGCCAACGACTTGCGAGGTGTGCTCGTCGAGTTCGGGGACGGCAAACCCTTCTATCAGGTAGTACCGGAGCCTCCGCAGACCCGCTGGGCAACTGGCTCAAATCGGGCAATCGTGTCGGTCTATCTTGACGAGCAGACCGGGAACGCGGTGATTCTCTCGGTGATCGACAATCTCCTTAAGGGAGCGGCCGGCCAGGCCGTGCAAGCGGCCAACCTGATGCTGGGGTTTGATGAGGCTGCCGGACTGCCGACGTCGGGTTGGATGCCGTGATCCGGGCGGCGGGCATTGCGGCCGGTATTCAAGGCATCCGGGGCACTTGACCTGGCTCTGATCGATATGGGCAGGGCGGTGCCATGTGCGGCGGTGTTCACCGGATCCCAAGCCGCGGCCGCTCCGGTGATTGTGAGTCGACCGATTGCCAGCAGTGGGCACGCGCGAGCGGTAGTCATCAATTCTGGCTGCGCCAACGCTGGTACCGGTGCGATCGGGTTGGCTAACGCCAAACGAATGCAGCAGGCTGCCGCCGAAGCGCTGGGGTGCGACGTCGAGGATGTCTTGGTTTGTTCGACTGGACCTATCGGCCCGCAACTGCCGATCACGAATATCGAATCGGCCCTCTCCACGATTGAACTCGGCGTCGACGGTTGGAACGATGCCGCAGAAGCCATCCGCACCACAGACACTTTCGCCAAGGTTGCACGACGTTCGTTCGGTGACCTCGTAGTGCAGGGGATGGCAAAAGGTGCCGCGATGATTCGTCCAGATATGGCAACGATGTTGGCGGTGGTAGCGACCAACGCCGACATCGGTTCAACCGATCTCGACGTCTGCTTGCGCCAAGCGGTGGCGCCGTCGTTCAACTCGCTCAACATCGACGGATGTCAATCAACGAATGACACGGTTATCGCATTTGCCACTAGCGAGACCGGAGCCGACCTGGCCGTCGTGAAACGATTGATGGCCGAGGTATGTATGGAACTGGCTGTCATGATCGCTCGGGACGGGGAAGAAACCAATCGAGTGGTGCATCTCGCCGTGACCGGGGCCGCCACCAACGATGCCGCCCGTCGAATCGGGCGGGCCATGACGGACTCCGACCTTGTGCGGTCGTCTTTCTACGGAGGCGACCCGAACTGGGGACGCCTGCTTCAGGCAGCGGCGGTGTCCGAAGTCACGATCGACCCGCAAGCTTTTGCGGTCTCTTATGAAGGCGTGTCTGTTGCCAAGGACGGGTGCCAGGTGGAATATGACCCCACTGCCGTTCGTCTGCTGCTGCGTCAGGACTTCTCCGTAGCCGTGCGCGTCGGCTGGGGGCCGGGGACCGCCACGATTATCACGACCGATCTGACCCCGGGATACGTCGAGTTCAACGGAGCGCCTTCATGAGCACCGGACACACTTCGCCGAGTGCCCGCAAGAGCCGGATCGCTTCGACGATGGCCAAAGCCAAGATCTTCACTGAGGCAGCCCCGTATATCAGGGCCTTCAAGGGCAAGACCGTCGTCATCAAGTACGGCGGTTCGGCGATGACGAGCGACGAACTGCGAGACTCATTCGCAGGAGACATAACCTTGCTGAGTCTGGTCGGGATCAAGCCGGTCATCGTGCACGGCGGTGGGCCCCAGATCACCAGCGCCATGAGCCAGTCCGGCATCGAACCCCAGTGGGTGGACGGACTTCGTGTCACGGATGCAGAAACGATCCGCGTGGTCCAGTCGGTGCTGGCCGGGCAAGTAAACCCCGATATCGTCCGCCTGTTGAGCGGCCAAGGAGCCGTGGCGGCGGGCGTAACGGGGATCGATGGAGGGCTCTTCAAAGCTGTTCCGAAAGACGAGCGGCTCGGGTTCGTCGGTCAGATCGAGTCGGTCGACCCGACTCTGGTCGTCGGCATGCTCAGCCAGGGGATCGTGCCGGTGGTGGCCCCACTGGCGCTCGGTGCCGATCGCCATGCGTACAACCTGAACGCCGACACTGCCGCCGGGGCATTGGCCGAGGCGTTGGGCGCCGCAAAACTGGTCTATCTCACGGACGTCGAAGGCCTCTACTCGGACCTGGGGGACGAAGAAACCCTGCTCTCGCGGGTCGGAATCACCGAACTCGAAGCGATGATCACTTCCGGTTCGGCGTCGGCCGGCATGGTGCCCAAACTACGTTCATGCATTTCGGCAATGCGGGCTGGCGTTCCGCAAGCTCACATCCTTGATGGGCGGGTGCAGCACGCAGTCCTTCTGGAGGTATTCACGCCGGAGGGCATCGGCACCATGATCGAGCCGCGCTGACATGTTGCATGAATATTCGGCGGACCGTATCGTTATGCGCTCATGAATACCGCCTCACGCCGACGGCTCATACGCAAACTGCTCCTTGAGAACGACGTCTCGAGCCAGAGCGAAATTGTGGATCTGCTTTTTGAAGAATCCCACGAGGTCACTCAGGCGACCGTTTCTCGAGACCTTCACGCGCTCGGCGCCGTCAAGTCACGCCGCAACGGACACTTACAGTACGTGTTGCCGGACGACCACTCGACAGCTGACGGGGAATTCCTGACGCTGTCGCGGGCGCTTATCGAGTTCGTTGAGTCGATCTCGGTTTCCGCCAACCTGGTCGTGATCAGGACGTCTCCGGGGGCGGCGGGCGTCGTGGCTGGCGCTATTGACGGGGCGCCGTTGCACGGCGTTTTGGGAACGATCGCGGGCGATGACACTTTGATGATCGTCGCAGACGAACAATACGGCGGTATCGGATTGGCGAACCGCCTCGAACAAATCGGAGCTGGCTGATGAAAAAGATCGTTCTTGCGTATTCGGGAGGCCTCGATACTTCGGTCATTCTGACGTGGCTGAAGGAAGAATACGACGTGGAGGTGGTTGCCTACACCGCCGATGTAGGCCAGGGGGAAGAAGTCGAAGAGGCGAAAGTCAAAGCGATGGCTACCGGTGCGGTTGAAGCGATCGCCGAGGACCTGACCGAGGAATTTGTCTCGGAGTATGTGTTTCCTGCATTGCGCGCCAACGCGATCTACGAGGGCCATTACCTGCTCGGAACCTCGCTGGCCCGTCCGGTGATCGCCAAGGGGCTTGTTCGAGCCGCCGAAGCGACCGGGGCCGACGGGATTGCGCACGGGGCGACCGGCAAGGGTAACGACCAGGTCCGCTTCGAGGTTTCGGCGTACGCCCTGAAGCCGGACATCAAGGTGATCGCTCCCTGGCGTGAATGGAAGCTGAAGGGACGGGCCGATTGCATTGCCTATGCCGAGGCTCGAGGTATTCCGGTCCCGGTGACCAAGGACAAGCCGTATTCGATGGATGCCAACTTGCTCCACATCTCGTACGAAGGGGGAGTGCTTGAGGACCCCTGGGTGGCGCCACCCAAGAATATGTTCAAGATGACCGTTGATCCTCAGGATGCCCCTGACGAACCGGAAATCGTCACCGTCACCTACGAGGCAGGGGACCCGGTCGCGGTCAACGGTGAAGCGCTCGGACCCGCCGCCCTTCTGGCCCGGCTCAACCAACTGGCCGGTGCTCATGGGGTCGGCCGGGTTGATATCGTCGAAAATCGGTTCGTGGGTATGAAGTCGCGGGGCGTCTACGAGACGCCGGGGGGGACGGTGCTCCATTACGCGCATCGGGCCGTGGAGTCCCTAACGCTCGATCGCGAGGTTATGCACTTGCGGGACAGCTTGATTCCCCGCTACGCAGCCATGGTGTACAACGGTTTCTGGTTTTCGCCCGAGCGTGAGGCTCTCCAGTCTTTTGTTGACACCACCCAGGAGCGCGTGTCGGGCGAGGCCCGCTTGAAGCTCTACAAGGGAGGGGTCTATGTCGAAGGTCGACGGTCGGACTACCGCTTGTATGACCAGGCGACCGTGACGTTTGAAGAAGACGACGTATACGACCAGGCCGACGCTGCGGGCTTCATCCGGCTGAATGCGCTGCGTTTGCGGCGATCTGCCGAGGCCCGTCTCGGTCAAGGAGAGTAGATGTCGACCCTCTGGGGAGGTGGCTTCGCTGAAGGCCCCGACGCCCTGCTCTGGGCCTTCACGGTTGACATGGCGGACCGTCGGCTCATCTTCGACGACCTGCACGGATCCTGGGCTCACGTTGGCATGCTGGGAGAACAAGGGATCCTTACCGACGACGAGGCGGCGCAGTTGCAGGCCGGAATCCTTGAGATTGTCGCCGAAGCCGAAGCCGGTGAGTTTGTTTTTCTCGAAACTGACGAGGACGTTCACTCGGCCACCGAACGCAGGCTGGTCGAGCTGGTGGGAGATGTCGGGCGGAAGGTGCATACCGGCCGTTCCCGGAACGACCAGATAGCACTTGACTTGCGCCTCTACCTGACGCGGTCGGGCTCGCTACAACTCCAACGACTGGCTGAGCTCGCAACCGTACTGGTGGATCAGGCCGAGCGGGTTGGCGATGTCGTGGTTCCCTCCTACACACACCTCCAGCAAGCTCAAGCGGTCCCGCTCGCCCACCATTTGCTTGCCTATGCCGAGATGCTTCGTCGCGACGCCGAGCGTCTTCAGGCGGCGATCTATCGGACGCAGGTGTCTCCGCTCGGTGCCGGCGCATCGGGTGGGTCAAGCCTGCCGCTTGACCCGGCGATTTCGACGCGGCTGCTCGGCTGGAGTTGGCACTTCACGAACTCTATGGATGCCGTCGGCTCCCGAGACTTTGTCGCCGAATACATCTTTGTTTGTGCCCAATCGATGGTTCATCTGTCCAGGCTGTCCGAGGAGATCGTTCTGTGGGCGACGAGCGAGTTTGGGTGGGTGACCTTCCCGGATGCGTTCACAACCGGGTCGTCAGCGATGCCCCAGAAGAAGAACCCCGACGTCGCTGAACTTGTCCGGGGGCGTTCTGCCGGGGTTATCGGGGACTTGACGGCGATTATGTCGCTGCAAAAAGGCTTGCCGCTGACCTACAACCGCGATCTCCAGGAAGACAAGCGGATCGTCTTTCACGCCGACGATGTGCTGGCCGGGTCGCTTCAGACCCTGGCCGCCATGCTGGCGACGGCGGTATTTGATCCGCCCGCGCCGAACCCGGAAGTCACGGCCCTCGACATGGCCGAGATTCTGGTCGGGCGGGGCGTGGCGTTTCGGACTGCTCACGAGGCGGTCGGTCGCTTGTTGCGGACTCTCGGCCAGGACGGGCGGACGCTGGAGGAAGCGAATGCCGCCGACTTGATCACCGCCCACGAAGACTTTGAGGCAGCCGATATTGCTCGCCTCGACCCGGTCGCGTCGGTTGCACATAGGTTAACGCCGGGCGGGGGTTCGTATACCGAAGTCGTCAAGCAAATCAAGCGCCTCCGCTCGCTGCTGGAAGGTTTCAGGAACTAGGGTCACGTAGGCGGCCCGGCGACAGAATGCTCGGCAGGCCGATTCGACTCAAGCTAAGGAAGCCTCTCGGTGGATCTGGTCCCCTGGTTGTCTGCCCTGGGCTTCGGCTCACTGGGCTGGGCACTCGGCAAAGTGACGAACAATTGGAACGCACCAGATCGGGCGGCGGCCCGACACGTCATGGTCCTACGCATCGTCCGGGTGGCTGTCCTGGCCGGAGCTTATTGGGTGGTCTCCTGGCAAGTTCTTGCCCGGCTCGATCTCTTTGACCTGACCGCCGTCCCGGTGGTTGTGCTGTTGATGGCCCCGGTAGGCGGGATTGGATACGTCTTGGCAGTCCGCCAACACGCCCTCAGTTTGTTCGGACGGAGGCTCCCTCGACGTCTTCGGCCCCGAATCTTTGTCCGCCGTTAGTTGGTGAGTTCGCCCGCACCCGATCTCAAAGCAGGGCAATGATCGTCGCGAGAGTGAGGGCACTGGCGACCGTAGAAACCAGCACCGAGGTGGTGACGAAATCTGGCTCCAGGTCGTGTTCTATTGCGATCAAGGCCGCGAACACCGCCACCGGCATGGCCGATTGAAGGATCGTGACGCCTCCTGGCACCCCGCCCAAGCCGATGGCCGCTGCCGCAACGGCGGCGACCGCCGGCGCAATCAGCAAGCGAAGGCCTGACGCGATCCACACCTCGGTCGTAAAGCGGGGCCGCTGCATTCCGGCAAGCTGCACACCAAGGGTTACGAGCATCACGCCGATCATGGCGTCGGCGAGCAGCGCAATCGCCCGGTCGGCGAAGACCGGAAGGCGAAAGTCGGTGACGTTGAACAGTATTGCGATAGGCAAGACGACGACGGTGGGGGTGGTTAGCGCTCGCAATATGGCCCGACTCGGCGACGCAGTCCGCCAGGTTGCCGCCGTCACTCCAATCATGAACGCCGTGAAGTTGATGATCAGGAACGAGACTCCGGCTAACGGGAGGGAATCCTCGCCAAACGCAAATGCCACAATGGGAATGCCGAAATTGCCGACATTCCCGTAGACGGCGATAAGCACCGTGGCGGCTGTCACCGAATAGCCCCAGCGCAACAACTTGCCGGCCGCCAGGCCGAGCAGCGCTACGACGGCCGTCGTGATGCCCATAGCGATGGCCATTTGCGTAACGACCCCCGTCGAGACGTCCGCATTGCGCAGAAGATCCAGGAAGAAAGCCGGTGCCAGGATGTAGTACGCCACTTTGGCGAGTGGTGCAGGGTCGAGGCCCATGCGCCGACCAATAAGCAGGCCGATAGCGGCCAGGCCGAACACCGGCAGCAGGATGTCGACAAAGATGGGTGCCAGCTCGGTCATGGTGCGTCACTTTAGGTAGCTGGTCTCGGAGAACCAGGCTTGGCTCTTTTCGAGTATCTTCGACCGCATGTCGACTCCCATGTCCCCCGAACGAGTTCGTGAGTTCCTGATGTCGGGAACGCTGACTGGCAAGCTGGCGACAATCCGGAGCGACGGTCGCCCTCACGTAGCTCCGATCTGGTTTGTGCTCGACGGCGATGACGTCTTGTTCAACACCGCCGAAACAAGCGTCAAGGGCAAGAACCTGGAGCGGGACAACCGGGTGGCGATCTCGGTGGACGATCAAGCCCCACCCTATGCCTTTGTCATCGTCGAGGGTCTGGCGGAACTCAGCGCTGAGCCAGCGGAACTTGTCCGGTGGGCGACGGCAATCGGCCGCCGCTACATGGGGCCTGAACGGGCCGAGGAGTTTGGTCGCCGAAATGGCGTTCCGGGCGAATGGCTGGTTCGAGTACGTCCTACCAAGATTATTGGCTCGGACAACACGGTCGGCTACTAGCGAGCCTTATGTCTCGGAATCCTTCCAGGCACACCACGCTCTAATTACCGATTCGAGTTCGGCCGTCTCCTGTTCTACAGCCGCTTCGTCGGCAAACCGCATCACCCTGGCGGTTTCGCCGTCGCCGTCCAGGCCGGCGTGGTCACCGGGGATCTTTGCTCCCGTATGAAAGAGCAGGCTGACGAATTTCTTCGCAGGGTTGAAGCTGGCGATATTGCCCTGGTACATGAAGGTCGGAGTTGACCATTTGATGGTTTCGGTGATCCGATCATCACAGCCGAGGATCACCTCCCGTACCTTCTGCATGGCCGGTTCCATCGGATGCTGTTTCTTGGCGAACCAGTCGTCGACTTCGAAGCTCTTGGGCATGGCACCAATTGTACGCTTCACGTTTTGGGTGACGAGGCGGGGGGCGATCTGATAACTTGGCTCAGCGGACGAACTGCCTGCCTCGGGAGGAAACCGACGATGATGCGCCGGCTCGGCACAGGAATCGCTGTCGTTCTTGTGCTGGGAGCGTGCGGAACGAGCGGCGACGGTGTGACTCCCTCGACCGCTGGCGCTCTCGGCAGCTCGACGACGTCACCGACCAGCCCATCCATTACTCCAGCGACCACCACCACCTCTTCTCCTACTTCCACCACATCTGCGTTCCCGCCCCGACTCACCACCTCGGGCCTCTTTACTTTCGTAAGTCCCCCTGAGGTCATCCCGAACGGGCCAGACGGAGCCTGGGACTGGCAGTACACCGACCCGGGGGCGGCATACGTCGACGCTCATGGGATCTTGCATGTGCTCCAGAATGGCTTTGTCGGGTGGCCTGCCCCGGTTGGCATCGGCTATTGGAGGTCTGATGATGGAGGCGATAGCTGGATTGAGGTGTCAGAAGACCCGGTGTTCGACGGCACGGAACTTCCCTATGTCGGAATTGCGGCGCTTGCTTCTTCGCTCATTGTCACCGATGACCAGACCTGGGTTCTGTACTTCTACACCTGGGACGCGGCGGGTTGGCCGGCCGCGCCTTCAAAGATTGGCCGTGCCACGGCTCCCGGGCCTGAAGGGCCGTGGGTTGCCGACGAACAACCGGTCATGCTTGCCGGCGAAGAAGGCGACTGGGATTCGATGTATGTGCGGAGCCCGTCAGTGATTTACGAAAGCGGGCAGTACACGATGTTCTTTGAAGGTGGCGTTCGCGACACGGCGATGATCGGTATGGCGACTTCGGACGACGGTGTCAACTGGACTAAACACGATGACCCGACGACGACCACTGCACCCTTTGCCAACTCGGATCCCGTCCTAACCCCGGCCTCGGCAAAGGAGGGCAATGTGTGGGATCAGAGGAATGTCTACCAGCCGCGGGTGGTCAAGGTCGACGGGATGTACATAATGTCGTACGCCAGCTCGACCACCGTGACAGATGCATTCAGTGTGGTTCGCAAGCTCGGGATCGGCACGTCGCCTGACGGGATCACCTGGAGCAGATCGGCCACCCGAGTCATCTCCGAGCGGGCAGCCGGGGGAGAAGCGTTTTGGTTCTCAGAGCTAGCCGAACTCGACGGTGAGCTGCTGCTCTTCGTCGAGGTAGCGGTTGGCCAGGAGACGTCGGTCCGCCTCGCAACAGCCTCCACAGAAGCGGTTCTCGCATCGCTGCAACCATGAGTCGATAGGGTGAGATGATGCCAACTGGGGGTGGTCATCAT
>CAWKAG010000037.1:0-25202 GCA_963847455.1 uncultured Acidimicrobiia bacterium | reverse complement strand
AGACTGTGCTCTCGGTGGCGGTCTATAACCACTACAAGCGAGTTCGGGCCGGGATTCAGCGCGACGATGTCGAGCTTCAAAAGTCCAACATCATGCTGATCGGGCCGACGGGCTCGAGGGAAGACTCTGCTGGCCCAGACCCTTGCCAAGGTCCTGAACGTACCGTTCGCGATCGCCGACGCCACAGCCCTTACCGAAGCCGGTTACGTGGGTGAGGATGTCGAGAACATCCTCCTCAAACTGATCCAGGCGGCTGACTACGACGTTAAGCGTGCCGAACACGGAATCATTTACATCGACGAGATCGACAAGGTAGCCCGCAAGTCCGAGAACCCGTCGATCACTCGTGATGTCTCCGGCGAGGGAGTCCAGCAGGCATTGCTGAAGATTCTGGAAGGTACCGTCGCGTCGGTCCCGCCCCAGGGCGGACGTAAGCACCCCCATCAGGAGTTCCTCCAGATCGACACGTCCAACGTCTTGTTCATCTGCGGCGGGGCATTCGCCGGTCTTGAAACGATCGTGTCCAACCGGATCGGTCAGCGGTCGGTTGGATTCGGAGCGGACCTCAAGCACAAGTCGTCGCTGCCAGATACGGCGCTGCTCGGCAAGGCTCTTCCCCAGGACCTCATGAAATACGGGCTCATCCCTGAGTTCATCGGACGGTTGCCAGTCCTTGCTACGGTCGAGGATCTCGACCGGACTGCGCTTATCCAGATCTTGACCGAGCCGAAGAACGCTCTCGTGAAGCAGTTTGCGAAATTCTTTGAGCTCGACGGGGTCGAACTGTTGTTTGCCGACGATGCACTTGAGGCGATCGCCGACCAAGCCCTCGATCGTGGAACTGGAGCTCGGGGATTGCGGGCGATCATGGAGGGCGTGCTGCTCGACACGATGTACGACCTGCCATCGCGGACTGATGTGGCCCGCGTCATCGTCGATCGGGCGGTCATCGTCGACGGTGCCGAACCCGAAGTGATCCTGGCTCGCGAACGCTCTGCGTAGTTTTCCTTCGCAATTCTCACGCTACGAATTATTCCCTCCGCATGGCATTCTCCGGCTTAACGGAGACTGAATTAGGTCCGACGACCCATTGACGGGAACTACCGAGAGTGGTTATATAGGGGCGTTGGGAGAATTCTGTTCAACCAACTGCATCTCCTGAAGGGGTGGGGACGCGGCAAGAAGTGCGGCTTTGCGGAGCCGATAAGGGGAAATGGGAGGCTTTGACCTTCGATTCATTAGTACGGTCACCGAGAATCGAAGCGAGCTAGTGGTGAGACCGGCCCGCCCACATCTGTTGAGATGAGAGGCGGAAACTGAAGATGCAGGCTGTAGAGACCCGGCGACGAGTCGGATTCCTGATGATTGCGATCGCCGTTTTGATGGCGTCGTTTGTTGGTGTAGCCCCCCGGGTTCAAGCCGGCGGTGGAGATTTCAATCTCGATTTTGTTGCTTCGGCACCCCAAACCTATAACCATGCCACCGGCGGTGGAGCCTTCGACGACCGAACCGTCGGCGTCAACAAGGACATTGTTGAGTCCCTTGAAGGCGGTGACTTCACGTGCGGAGACACGGTCACCTACCTCCTGCAGATCCAGAATACGGCCACTCCCACCCACGCCAACCAGTCGGCCGCGTTCCACATGAGTTTCTTGGCCGACACCACCGGACAGTCGGGGGCGGCCCACTCGGCGGTCACCAGTGTCAAAATCAACTACGGCGCAGTTCAGGCCGGCGATGGTCCGGGTGGAACCGACACGGGTATCGCGGACAACGGCAACAGCACGGTCAGTTGGAGCTCCAGCCTCAACGGCACGTTGTTCACCAAGAACGCCACGGTTGAGCTCGACTTCACCGTAAACAACCTCGAGGCTGGTGAAAAGGTAGTCGTCAGAGTGGACACCACGCTCGCCTGCGATCCGGGATCAAATCCAACCGGAAATCTGCAAGCGTCATTGACCGGCGCGAGCGTCGTCGCCGAGGACGGCACGGTCGTCAACAAGAAGATCACCAGCGGCTCGGGCAACCAGACCATCCCGTTCAAGCAGATCGGCGAACTGATCGTTGTTCCCCAGCCTGGCGAGATCGTCGTCATCAAGCAGACCCTTCCGGCCGGCGCTTCGCAACTATTCGATTTCGACTCGTCATGGGGAGGGTTCCAACTCGGCGATGGTCACACCACGTCGTCCGGGCAACTCGATGCCGGAACCTATTTTGTCAGCGAGACCGTCGCAGATGGGTGGTCGCTACTGAGCGCCACGTGTGACGATGGAAGCTCGATTGGATCGATCGAAGTCGCTGAGAGCGAGGTCGTCCGATGCACCTTCGTCAACGAATTGATTCCGCTCATCCCCGCCTATGTCACCGTGCTGCCTGGGACTTGCCAGTGGATCGACGGTCAATCCGTGACCCGCGTCTCCTTCGATGTCGACGAGGGCGCCACGCTTACGATCAGCCTCGATGATGTCGTGATCGGCGTGTTCACCGAAGACGGCTTCGTTGACGTGCAGCCAGGCGACTACACCTGGACTGCTGTGGCTGCCGACGGGTATGAGATCGCTAGTTCCGAATCCGGCGAATTCACGGCTATCGATTGTGAAGTCCCGAAGGAGACGGTCACGGTCAGTATCGATCTCGGGCCCTGTGTCTGGAATGGCGAGGAGTCACTCACGAGTGTCACCGCCTCCATCGATCCCGATGGCGAAGCCATCATCGTGATTGACGGGACTGACTCACTCACGTTCGACGGTCACTCGATCAATGTCACGCCGGGTTCACACTCTTGGGAGGCGTCGGTCGTTGATCTCGAGACCTATGTCCTTGAAGGAAACTCAAGCGGTAACTTCACCACAGAAGCTTGCCCGCCGCTGGGGTCCATCGGGGACCGGGTCTGGCATGATCTCAACGCCAACGGCATTCAGGACGAAGGGGAACCTGGTATCGAAGGCGTGGATGTTTCGCTGTTCGTAGGTGGTGGGATCATTGACACGGACGTCACCGACGCCGATGGAAACTATCTTTTCGGGGAGCTGTCCGACGGGGAATACTCGGTCGGATTCACGATCACTGAACCGTGGGTTGCCACGATCGTTGACGCAGGGCCCGACGGCGTTGACAGTGATATCGATTCAGATGGCAAGTCGCCTGCCGTCGTTTTGGCGATCGGGGAAAACAACCTGACGGTCGATGCCGGGTTGGTCCTTCCGAGCACCATTACCGTCGAGAAGGTGACTGAACCGGCCGCCGATGACACGTTCACGTTCTCGGGTGACATAGATGGCGACCTGGCAGACGGTGAGTCGGCTTCGTCGACCGTGCTGCCTGGCACCTACAGCGTTGTCGAATCGTTGCCCGACGATTGGGCCCTCATCGACATCACCTGTGACGCAGGCGGGTCGGGAGATGTGGCGACTGCCACCGCTACCTATACGGTGACGTCGGGGGACGATGTGACCTGCACATTTACCAACACGAACGTCGGCTCGGTCATCATTGAGAAGACCACGGACACGCCGACCACGGACCTTTTCACGTTTACTATCGGTGAAGAGACCATCGAACTGGCCTCGGGCGACAGCGTCGAGTTGGACTTGCCGAGCGGCATTTACACCATCAGCGAGGATCTGCTTCTCGTCGATGGTTGGGATCTAGCCTCGATTGTTTGTTCAGGTGAGTCAGACGTCGATGGCAGCTCGGTTTCGCTGTATGTGCCGCCGGCCCAGACAGTCGGATGCACCTTCGTCAATACCGAGGCCGAGATTCCGCTCGGGATAATTGGCGACTTCGTGTGGAATGATGTCAACGGTGACGGGGTACAGGATGCCGGTGAATCTGGCGCCTCCAACGTTGGGGTCGATCTACTCGACGCTGACTCCGGTCAGGTCCTGTTGTCGACGACCACCAACGCCGCCGGCGTGTACGTAATCGCCAATGTGCCTGAGGGTGACTACCAGGTGCAGTTTTCGGTACCGGAACCGTGGGTTTTCGGCCCGGCCAATGCTGGAGGCGATGACAGCCTTGACAGCGACGTCACCGAGGTGGTTGAGGTCTCTGCAGGGGCGTCCGGTCTGCTCAACGGAGCATCGACGGTGGTGCTCGCCGCCGGCGGCACGGTAGGCCGGACCGGGTCGTTCTTTGTGCCGGCAGGAGCCACAGATATGACTATCGACGCAGGTGTTTTCCAGCTACTGGTGCTGCCGGAACCGCCGGTTACGAACCCGGAGACTCCGACGGTTACCCCGCCGGTTGTCACGTCGACCCCGACTGCCGTGGATGACACGAAAGTAGCCGGAATTCAGACTACATTGCCACAGACGGGCTTTGCTGATTGGCAAGCCGGGATGATGGCCGTTGCTTTGATGCTTGGCGGCGCCGGGGTGCTGCTGGCATTCCGGAGAAAAGAAGACATCGTCTACATGACTTCAGGTTTCGGTAGCCGACTCGGACGGTAGGAAAAATGCAATGCCCGTCAGGGTTTCGGGGGAACCGGAACCCTGACGGTACATGACCAGGGTGACATGCCATTTGGGAGGCAAAGAAATGAATGTACAGGGTGTAGATACAAGACGACGAGTCGGATTTGGGATGATCGCGATGGCGGTGCTGATGGCATCGTTCGTGGTCGCCTCGCCGGAAGTCGCGTCTGCGGCGGGGAATCCGTACTCCGAATATCGATTCGTGTTTGCCAACAGCATGGTCCTCGAGGGATCTACTGCCGGACAAAACGGTTTCGAGGCCCCGGTGTTCGATACCGGTGAGACAGTTCACGTGTCGTGCTCAGACGTGTTTGATTCTGGGTGGAGTTCGAACGGAGCCTTTCCGAGTCCCAGCGATGGAGCAGGATGGGAAATCTCCTCCTACACGATCGACCGTTACAAGGGATCGGGCGAATACCACTTCTCTTGTGGAGAAACCTTTGAATCCGGTTCGATTACAGTCCTGAAGGATGCGACCCCGGCGACAGAGTCTTTTGATTTCTCTCTGACCGGATCTGTGAACGGTGGAACCGGCACCTATAACGGTGGCACGCAATCAGTCTTCGGTGACGCCACCGATTCGTACACCTGGTCCGATCTTGAGGCCGGTACCTACACCTTGTCTGAACTCATGAGTAGCGCACAGGTCGAGGCTGGGTGGGCATTCACCGGCGTTACCTGCACCGGGGGTGGCTATACCGCGGGTGTTGAAAAGGCCACGATCTATCTCGATGGTGGTGCTGACGTAACCTGCACATTTGCCGATGAGCAGGATGTCGAAGAGACCAAGCCTGTGAATGTAAAGATCGTGCAAGGCTCCTGCGACTACCGCAATGGCGTCTCATGGACGAACACGACGTTCTCGTTCCGTCATGATGGAATCAACACGAGTGGCAAGGTCGAGATGACCGTGACCGGGCCGAGTGGCACGTACGTGCTCACGGAGAAGACCGAGATCGAACTCGCCGCTGGCACCTACACATGGACTGCCAAGTCGATTCACCCGGACTACGAACTCCAGCCGCCGTTTTCGGGAGAGTTTGTCAACCCGGAGTGTGGGCCCGAACTCGAAATCGTCGAGGTCTCGGTGACCCCAGGCACGTGTCAGTTCATCGACGGGGAATCTGTCACGACTGTCACGTTCTCGGTTGACGAAGGTGCGACACTCACAATTTGGGGGCCTGAGGGGCTGGTCGGTGAGTACACCGAGTCCGGCAGTGTTGAGGTCCAGCCAGGGTCCTACAGTTGGAGCGCAGAAGGCGACGAGGACCATGCGGTCGCTGAACCAAACTCAGGCGAATTCGAGGCGATCGCATGCGACGAAGAAGTGCAAACGGCTACCGTCTGGTTGGAGCTCGGTTCGTGTATCTGGGACGGTCAAAATTCCCTAACTGGAGTGACCGCATCGATAACGCCTGACGAGGGCGCAATCATCTTCGTTGACGGCTTCAAGTTCACGTTTGATGGTCAGACCCTGAGTTTCGGACCCGGTACCTATTCTTGGACCGCATCGGCAGTGGCACCGTATGAATTGGAGGGTGCTAGCGCTGGCGAATTCACAGCCGAGGCCTGCGTACCGCCGGCTTCCCTTGGCGACACCGTATGGCACGACATTGATGCGGACGGGCTGCAGGGCGCTACTGAGCCGGGCGTGCCCGACATTGATGTAGCACTCCAGGTTGATGGCGTAACCGTTGCGGTTGATATGACCGATGAGAACGGCGAGTACTTGTTTGAGGATCTTGAGCCGGGCGTCGCGTACACGGTGGTGTTCACCGTCCCGGATGCGTGGGCGTTCACGACGCCTGACGTCGGACCCGATGATGCCGTCGACAGTGATGTCGTTGGGGCCACAGGTCCCGTCGGTCAAACCGAAGAAGTGACGTTGGCGGCTGGCGAGGTCAACTTGACCGTCGACGCCGGTATCTACTTGATCGAGGTTCTGCCCGATACCCCGGTCACGCCGACGACTCCAGTAACTCCAACGACCCCGACGCCGAATACACCGGTTACGCCGACGCCGAATACGCCGGTTACCCCGACAACACCCACCACGGCGACGGAAGTCGACGATACGAAGGTGCTCGGTATCCAAACTGAGTTGCCTGCCACGGGTATGGATGACTGGCGAGCCGGGCTTCTGGCGCTGGCACTGGTTATGGCCGGCGCGGGCATCCTGCTGGTCGCCCGTAAAGAAGACGATCACCTGGGTGTTGTCGGGCTGAACTAGCCCGAGCCGTTCACTCAGATAAGCGCGAACACGAGCCGTGGACCCCGGAGTAACCTCCGGGGTCCACTTGTATGGAGCTAGCCATGGAATCGACATACGACCCGAAGATCACCGAGGCGTCCTGGTACGAGGCGTGGGAGCAAGCCGGGATCTTCAAGCCTGAGTATCGACCTGACGGGGAACCGTTCGTCGTTGTGATTCCACCTCCCAATGTCACCGGTGTGCTGCACCTGGGCCATGCCCTCAACCATTCCATTCACGACATGGTCGTCCGGCGCAAGCGAATGCAGGGATATGCCGCAGTGTGGATTCCGGGAACCGATCACGCCGGCATCGCAACGCAGAATATCGTAGAACGCCAACTGGCCGACGAGGGGATGAATCGGCACGACATCGGTCGAGAAGCTTTTGTCGAGCAGGTGTGGACCTGGAAACGCCAGTCCGGGGGCACCATTACCCGACAGATGCGCCGTCTCGGCGACTCGTGCGACTGGAGCCGAGAGCGGTTCACGATGGACGACGGTTTGTCGGCCGCCGTGCGCGAAGTGTTCGTTCGGCTATACGAACAGGATCTGATGTACCGGGGCAACCGGATCATCAACTGGTGTCCTCGTTGTGAAACAGCCCTTGCCGAGATCGAAGTCGAGTTCGAAGAAGAAGCAGGCGAACTTGTGCACATTGCCTACCCATTCAGCGACGGCAGCGGTTCGATCACCGTCGCCACCACCCGCGCCGAGACAATGCTGGGTGACACCGGTGTGGCAGTCCATCCCGATGACGAGCGCTACCGGTCCGCGATTGGCAAGAGCCTGACGCTGCCGCTGGTCGGTCGCGAGATTCCCGTTGTCGCTGACGAAGCGGTCGAGATGGACTTCGGCACGGGAGCCGTCAAAGTGACTCCGGCCCATGATCCCACCGACTTCGAGATTGGCCAGCGGCACGAACTGGAGTCAATCACCATCTTTGATCGACAGGCCGTTGTCACCGAAGCGGGCGGGTCGTTCGCCGGACTCGATAGGTTCGCAGCCCGTGCCGCCGTGAAGGAAGCGCTGGCAGCCGCCGGAGCCCTCGTGGCGGTCGAGGAGCGCCGCCATCCGGTCGGGCACTGTTACCGATGCCACACGATCATCGAGCCGATACTGTCCTTGCAGTGGTTCGTGCGCGTCAAACCGTTGGTGGGCCCGGCGATCGACGCCGTGCGAGACGGCGAGAGCCGGTTTATCCCGCAACGGTGGGAAAACAGCTATTTCCATTGGATGGAGAACCTCCGTGATTGGTGTGTGTCGCGCCAGATCTGGTGGGGTCATCGGATTCCCGCCTGGTACTGCGACGAATGCGAAGAAGTCATCGTGGCGCGCGACGATCCAACGAGGTGCCCATCGTGCGGACACTCCGGGCTTTCCCAGGACGAGGATGTCCTCGATACCTGGTTCTCGTCCGCACTGTGGCCGTTCAGCACGCTCGGCTGGCCGAAGCAAACCGAAGATCTGGAACGCTTCTACCCGAACTCGGTGATGATCACCGGTTTCGACATCATCTACTTCTGGGTTGCCAGGATGGTGAAAATGGGCATCCACTTCCTCGGAGAAGTCCCGTTCCCCGACATCATCATTCACGGACTCGTCAGGACCGCTGACGGAGCGAAAATGTCCAAGTCGGTCGGGAACGCCGTCGACCCCATGGATGTGATCGCCGAGCACGGTGCCGACGCGCTGCGGCTCGCCCTGCTTCAAGCGGCTTCGCCCGGCCAGGATGTGCCGCTCGACGACGAATGGATCAGAGCCGCCCGCAAGTTCGGCAACAAGCTCTGGAATGCGACGGCGTTTGCGTTGATGAACCTCGAAGAGAGTGTCCCGTCCGACGGCTATCCCACCCCGAGCCATCCGGTCAACCGGTGGGTGATGAGCCGCTTGCAGGCAGTGGTGGGCCGCTACGACGAACTCTGCGACGAGTACCGTTTAGCCGACGCGCTGAGCCTGCTGTATTCGTTCACGTGGTCCGAGGTTTTCGACTGGTATCTGGAGATGTCGAAGCCGTTGTTCAAGGACGATGGGTATCGCCTGGAGACCCAGGAGACTCTTGGCGCCGTGATGCGAGACATCTTGCGGCTCTTCCATCCAGCCATCCCGTACCTCACCGAGGAGCTGTGGTCGGAACTGGTCGGGGTGGGATTGTTGGCCGGGGCGGACTGGCCGGTCGTGCCGTCGGTGGAGGCGCCTCCAAACGTTGATGTTCTCATGGAGTTGATCTCGTCGGTTCGTCGCTTCCGGTCCGGGCACCAGCTTTCGCCGAGGGACCCGATCGAGTTGCTGATCCTTGATAGCGACCATGTGGTCGACGAATGGTGGGCTGATCAGTTTGCCGCTCTCGTCAACGTTTCGATCATGCCGGTTTCTGTGCCGCAGGGCGCCGGATACACCCGGCTCCTGGCCGGATCGGTTCAGGGGTTCATTGGTCTCGCCGGGCTGATCGACGTGGACGCCGAGGCGCAGCGAATTCGCAAGACCATGGCCGATGCCGAAAGCGAGCTTATGAAGGCTTCAAAGAAGCTTTCGAATGAGGGCTTCCTCGCCAAAGCTCCCGACGATGTTGTAGCGAAGGAGCAATCCAAAGCAGACGAAGCCCAAGCCATGATCGATAAGCTGACGGCGCAGCTCGAAGAACTCGGGCAATGATCGAAACGCATGCCGAAGCGCTGGCCTATCTGGATAGCCACATCGGATACGGGATCCGGCCCGGCTTGACCCGCACGGCAGATGTGTTGTCGATGATGGGGGACCCTCAGAACGACTACCGCATCATTCTGGTGACAGGCAGCAATGGGAAGACGTCGACGACCAGACTGATCAGCTCACTTTTGAGCGCGCATGGGTTGCGGGTCGGGAGCTTCACGTCACCGCACCTTGAGCGGATTGAAGAACGATTCGGACTCGACAATGAGCCAGCTGGCCCGGACGAGTTCGTCCAGGCCGTCGCCGATGTCGCGGTCTTCGCTGATCTGTACGAGGCCAAGACTGGCGAAAGCCTGACCTACTTCGAACTGACGACGGTTATAGCCTATGCCTTCTTCGCTGCGCAGGCGGTCGACGTCGCCGTGGTCGAAGTGGGCATGGGCGGACGCCTGGATGCGACGAACGTGGCCGATGCCGACGTGGCAGTGATTACGGGCATCTCACTCGAACACACCGACGTTCTCGGTGAAACGCTTGGCGAGATCGCCAGCGAGAAGGTCGGCATTACTCGCTCGGGAGCCGTGCTGATGGAAGGACCTCTCCCGCAAGAGGCTCATGACGTGGTGGTTGCCCATTGCGAGGCCAACGGCGTGCAGCGGGTCTCGTTCGGCGTGGACGTAACTCTTGGCGAATTCGCCCCGGCGGTTGGTGGTTGGCTGGTAACCGTCGAGGGAGCCCATGCCACCTACCCCGATATTTTCCTCCCGCTTCACGGTGACCATCAACTGGTCAACCTGACTGTGGCGATTGGAGCCGCCGAAGCGTTCTTTGGTCGAGCCATGCCTGAGGACGCCGTCGAAGAGGGGATTGCCGCGGTGACGGTCCCTGGTCGCCTCGAAACCGTTTCGATCGAACCGCTCGTGATTATCGACGGTGCCCACAATCCCGACGGCATCGAAGCGGCCGCGGCGGCCCTCGATGCGTTCGGCCAGCGTGACTGGGTGGTCATCTTTGCCGCCATGGCTGACAAGGATGTCGCGGCGATGATTCCTACGCTCGGGACGTTTGCCAGTTCGATCATCACGACCGCCGTCGATCACGAGCGGGCGGCCGACCCGGTCCACCTTGCCGAACTAGCAACAACGTTGCTGGAGGTGCCGGTCCAGGCCACCGCCACCATCGGTGAAGCCCTGGAACTTGCCCGCCGCCAACTTGGAGAGAATGGGGCGATCCTGGCCGTCGGATCCTTGTACCTGGCCGGGGCGGTTCGCACCCAAGTCCTCTAAAATACCACCCTTCGTGGTTGAGTCCTCGCTCCATTGGGAAATTGCCCGTCCGGTACGTATCATCTGGTCCAACCCCCGATCATTCAGGATGTAGGTACATGGCTATCGAAAACACTTTTATCATGGTCAAGCCCGACGGCGTAGCCCGGCGACTGGTCGGCGAGGTCGTCGGAAGGCTCGAAGCCAAAGGTTTGACGCTTGAGAAGATGCGGATGCTGACTATCTCCGAGGCCATGGCCGGCGAGCACTATGCCGAACATGTCGAACGTCCGTTCTTTGGCGAACTCATCTCGTTCATCACGAGCGGACCCGTTGTGGCCATGGAGTGGAGCGGGGAGAGTGCCATTTCGGTTTGCCGCACTCTTATGGGGGCAACCAACCCGGCGGAGGCTGCTCCTGGATCAATCCGGGGAGACCTGGCGACGGTGGTCACCGAAAATATTGTCCACGGCTCAGACAGCCCGGCTTCCGCATCGCGAGAGCTGGCGTTGTTCTTTACTCCTTAGAACGTCAGTGCGGACTAAGCTCGGTTCAACCGGATTAAGGGGCCCAAGTGGCTGATTCCCTCTTCGCCTTCGCGGGCCAAGACATGGCAATTGATCTCGGTACTGCCAATACGCTCGTCTACGTGCGCGGGCAAGGCATCGTTCTCAACGAACCGTCGGTGGTAGCGATAAATACCCAGACTCAACGCGCGCTGGCCGTTGGTATGGAAGCCAAGCGGATGATTGGCCGAACCCCCTCCCACATCCGGGCGGTTCGCCCCCTGCGCGATGGGGTCATCGCCGACTTCGACATCACCGAAAAGATGCTGCGCTACTTCATCCAGAAAGTCCATCGGCGCAAGTGGGCCCGTCCGAGAATTGTGATCTGCGTCCCCTCCGGTATTACCCCCGTGGAGCGTCGGGCGGTCGAAGAGGCTGCCTATCACGCCGGCGCCCGTCGTGCGTACACCATCGAGGAACCCATGGCCGCGGCCATCGGGTCCGGCCTCCCGATTCATGAGCCGGCCGGTTCGATGGTCGTCGACATTGGTGGCGGGACCACCGAAGTCGCCGTCATCTCGCTCGGCGGCATCGTGGTCTCACGATCGATCCGGGTCGGTGGAGACGAGCTTGACGAGGCGGTCATCGATTGGGTGAAGAAGGAATACAACCTGCTCCTCGGTGAACGTACCGCCGAGCAGCTCAAGATGGCCATCGGCTCCGCCTATCCGTACGCGGAAGAACCATCGGCCGAAGTTCGGGGCCGTGACCTCGTGACCGGTCTCCCGAAGACGGTGGTTCTCTCTAGCCCGGAGATTCGCGAAGCCATCGAAGAACCTGTTGCTGCGTTTGTCGATGCGGTGAAGTACACCCTTGACAAGACTCCTCCAGAACTTGCTGCCGACATCATGGAACGCGGCATCGTGCTTACCGGCGGCGGGGCACTGCTCCGCGGCCTTGACGAGCGACTCGCCTACGAGACCGGTATGGCGATTGTCACCGCGGACCGGCCACTGCAGTCGGTGGTGCTTGGATCCGGTAAGTGTTTGGAAGAGTTCGACGTACTTCAGGGAGTGTTGGCGAGTTCCAGCCGGGCCTGATGGTAACTGCCGCGAATGGATAGGCGCCGCCACAGCAACCCAACCATGCTGCTCACGACCCTGCTGGTCGTGTCGTTCTTACTCATGACGTTCGACGTGCGCGGGCAGGGTTCGGGCGTCACCGCCACGCTCCGTACCGGAGCACAGTCCTTGACCGCTCCGCTGCAGGATGCATCACGGGCCGTCGTGGACCCAATCGTTGATTTCTTCGACGGCCTCGCCAACCTGGGATCGCTCCGTGCCGAGAACGTCCGGCTCCGGGATGAGTTGAATGAGGCTCGACTGGCGGCGGCCGATGCCGACGCGCTCGCCGAGCGCGTCGACTTGCTCGAACGTCTCATGAATCTGCCTCCCGGCGACTACCCGCAGACTGTGGCCGAAGTCCGGGGCGGCACCGGCCCGCTCGATCTCGGTCTGACGATCAATCAGGGACTTGAGCAGGGCGTGGTGGTAGGAAATCCGGTAGTTGACGAAAACCAGGTGCTCATCGGAGTCGTCACCGAATCGCTTCCGAACTCGGCGATCATTCGACTGATTACGGATCCTCTCTCGGGCATCAGCGTGCTCACCCAGGCCGGAGAGGTGGGCGTAGTGAATGGCCTCGGTACGGCGAACAACCTCAACCTGACGATCTTCGAGACACTGATTGACATTCCAGCCGGAGAGATATTGCGAACCAGTGGAACCCAAGAAGGGATCCCGGCCGGCCTTGCCGTAGCCCAGCTTGATGCCGATGCTCGGACTAACGGTGGCGGAATCGAAACGGACGAGGTGATTCCGCTCGCCGACGGACGCACCTTGAATATTGTCATTGTGATCCAGTTCGGTGGCACGCCCATCGTGACCGGAACAGACACCACTACGACGACGACTGTCGGGGACGACACAGACTCAGGGGCGACGCCATGACCGCCAAATCGATCGTGTGGGGGCTCGTACTGGTGGCGCTGGCCGTCATTGTGCAAACGACCCTGTTCAGTCGATTGGACGACCTTGGAATAGTGGCAGATGTCGTCATGGTGATGGTTCTCGTATCGGCCAGGTGGCTGGACCCGGAACCCGCCCTACTGCTCGGATTCACCGGGGGCATCCTCTACGACCTCAACGGGACCACTCCGATAGGCCTACGGGCCATGGTGTTCACGATCATTGCTTATGCGGCAGTGCGGGTGGCGGCCAACTCCGACTCCCATTTCTCCGGTGCCGTGGTCGTCATCGTCCTTTCCTTCGCGGGTGTCCTCTTATTCACCATGGTGGGTACGCTCTTTGGTCAGGGAAGCCTGAGAGGAATCAACGTTCTGCAAACCTTCGTACTTTTGCCGGTCTTCAACGGGATATTGTCTTTGGGAATCAGCCCGGTCATTAAGCGGGTCATGGCGCGAGATAAAGTTCTCCTATGAGGCTTGAGATCCGGGTTGCTGCTTTGGCCACGGTGTTTGCCTTGATGTTTGGCGCGCTTGTTACGCGCCTTTGGGTCGTTCAGATCGCCGAGGGACCGGTCCACGTACAGAAGTCCCAAGGATTGGAATGGTCCGAGTCACAGACTGCGGCTGCCCGCGGTGACATTCTCGATGCCAATGGGGTGGTCCTGGCGACCTCGATCCAAGTGCCAGGGGTGGTAGTGACCCGGTCGCAGATCCCGTCCGACGTTGAACCGACCGTCATTCAGGAACTGGCTGGCGTATTGGGCCGGGACCCTGGCGAGATCGCCGAACTCTTTGCCCTGGCCGGATCGGGTTCGACCTTCACCGTTGATGACGTGAACCCTGAAGTGGCCTACTTCATCATGACCCATCGCAGCCGATTCCCCGGGGTGTCGATCCGCAATATCCCTGAGCGGGTCTACCCGGAGGGGTCCTTTATGGCCCATGTCCTGGGACATGTCGGCCGGGTTTCTCAAGATGACCTCCTGGCCAACCCCGATCTCGATCCGAACGGGACCGTCGGCAAGCTCGGTGTCGAGGGCAAATACGACGAGGTCCTGCAAGGCGCAGCCGGGGCCGAGTTCTATCAAGTGCGCCCCGACGGCACGCCATATGGTGAGCGCCGCACTGTGGCAGCCACAGAGGGGAACACGGTGCAGTTGACCGTCGACGTCAGTCTCCAAATGACCACCGAGACTGCCCTCGCCGACGGGATAGCCTGGGCGAAGACCCTCAAAGACACCGATCCCCAGCGCGGTGCCGTCGTCGTGCTCAACGCCAAGACCGGGGAGGTCGCGGCAATGGCCTCGTTCCCTTCTTTCGACCCATCGCAGTTTGTCATTGGATTGACGCAGACGGAATATGAAGTGCTTCGCGACTCCCAGGCGTTCAATAACCTGGCCATCCAAGGTTTATATCCGCCCGGGTCGGCGATGAAAGCGATCACGTATGTAACGGCGGTCGAAGAAGGCATCTATCCCGACTCGGCCCATACCCAGACCCCGAACGGAGCACTTGAGTGCACCGGAGTCTTGACTGCCAACGGACTCGACGACGGATCGCAGAAACGTTTCACCGATCCTGGCCACGGCGCCGTCGACCTACACAACGCGCTTGGAGAATCATGCAACATCTACTTCTGGGAAGTCGCCCTGGCGATCTGGGGCAAGTATCAGGGGACGGACAAGGAGAACATTCTTCAGCGGTACGCACGCGAAGCGTTGGCCTGGGATCGTTGACCGGCATCGACTTGTGGGGCGAACGGGCCGGACGGGTGCCCGATCGTGAACTTTTCGAGCAGTGGCTGGTCGATTCCCCGGCGCTGATATCCGAAGACCGTAAGAACGGCAACCTCTGGGTAGGCGGTGACCTGATGAACGTAGCGATCGGGCAAGGCGAAACCCTGGCGACACCGATCCAAATGGCGGTTGCCTACGCAGCCCTCGCCAATGGTGGCACCGTGTGGAAGCCGCGAGTGGTAGATCGCATCATTCACAGTGACGGAACGGTCGAAGAATTACAGAGCGGGATTGCGAACCAGATTGCCTGGTCCGAGCAGTTCGAAGGCATCTTTCGCGCAGACCTGAGCCGAACCACCAATAACGAGTTTGGCACGGCTTACGCGGCCTTTCGGAGCATGGCCAACGTCAATCAGGTCGGTGGCAAGACCGGCACCGCCCAACGAGCGGGCAACCCGAACACCGCCTGGTTTGTCGGCGTGGCCCCCCTGTCTGATCCGGAGTGGGTGATCGCGGTCGTCCTTGAAGACGGTGGCGGTGGCGGAACCTCAGCCGCTCCGGTGGCCCGTCAGATCTATCAGTACCTTTTCGGCGAAGAGATCGACCCGATCGGGGCGGGTTTCTGATGGCGCTGTTCATGGAGACCAAAACCAGGACCGAACAAGAAGGCGCGAAGTCGACCCCGATTGATGTCCTGCTTTTGCTGGCCATGGTCATGTTGATTTCGTTCGGAATCCTGATGGTCTATTCGGCAAGCCGGGAATTTGACGGATCCCGTCTCATGGAACGCCAGGTGATCTTTGCGGGCATCGGCATGGCGCTATTTCTGCTCTTGTCGTGGATGGACTACCGGGAGTTCCGTCTCTTTTCTCCGGCGGTCTACGGCGTAACCATTTTTATGCTGGCGATCGTGTTCGCCCAGGCCAAAGTGGCCGGGACAAATCGCTGGTTGTCGCTCCCAGGGGGCTTCAACCTGCAGCCGTCCGAGTTCGCCAAACTTTCCGTCATTCTGTTGCTGGCAGCGGTTCTCGCCGGAACCTTCGACGATGAAGATCTGACCTGGCGCCGGATCGGGGGAGCCTTGCTGATGCTGGCTGTTCCGGGAATTCTGATCGTGCTCCAACCCGATCTCGGGACCGCGTTGGCGTTCGGGTTTGTCACGATCGTTATCTTGTTTGCGGCCGGGGCTACGATTTGGCAACTGAGCGCCCTTTCGTCATTCGCAGCCTTCGGAGTCTGGGTCATCTTCAGGTACGACTTGCTCAGGGACTATCAGCTCGCCCGACTCACGAGTTTCCTCGATCCAACTGCTGACTCACTCGGGTCCGGGTACAACGTATTGAATTCCTTAACCACGATTGGCTCTGGCCAGCTTTTCGGGCGGGGTCTCTTCAACGGCGCCCTCACCGAACGGTCGTTTGTGCCAGAACAAGAAACCGACTTCATCTTCACGGCGGTCGGCGAGCAGCTCGGGTTTGTCGGGGGAGCGCTGGTCATTTTGGCCTATGCGTTGATCATCCTCCGGCTGCTGCGCATCGCCACCTCGGCGTCGGATCGGTTTGGATCGCTCATCGCCGTAGGAGTGGCAGCGCTTTTTGTATTTCATGTGGTCGTCAACGTCGGCATGACGTTGGCGGTGATGCCCGTGACTGGCCTGCCGTTGCCCTTCATGAGTGCCGGTGGGTCGTCGATGCTGGCTATGTGCATGGCGCTCGGTGTGGCACACTCCGTGTGGCGGCATCGAGACTTGAAGCCGGCACGCAGCAAGTCCTAAGGAGATCGGGTGGAGCGGAGAGGCGAACGCGGCTGGGTTGAGGTCGTTTGTGGGCCCATGTTTTCGGGCAAGAGTGAAGAACTGATTCGCCGGGTGACCCGTTCGCGGCTTGCCAGGGTTCCGGTGCAGATTTTCAAACCCGGCTTGGACACCAGATTTTCGCTCCGCCAGGTTACGTCCCATTCCAGCCTCAGCATCGAAGCTCACCCGGTTGACTCGTCTGCCGCGCTTTTGCGAGCCGTGAACAAGGAAACGGTCGTGGTGGGGGTCGATGAAGGCCAGTTTTTTGACGAGGAACTAGTCAGTGTCTGTGAAGCCCTGGCAGTGGCCGGCAAACAGGTCATCGTGGCCGGCCTCGACCTTGACTACCTGGGGCGGCCGTTCGAACCCATACCCCGGTTGGCCGCCCGTTCCGAATACGTAACCAAAATGTTGGCGGTATGTCACCGATGTGGCGCTCCGGCAGCGTTTACGCAACGAATCGTCGACAGTGATGAGCTCGTCGTTCTTGGTGCAACCGATTCCTATGAAGCCCGCTGCCGGCTTTGCTATGACCCATCGGAGCCAGAGCAAACTCGCCTGGAGATGTAACACCAGTCTCAGGGCGTCGAAAGGCCCTGAATAGGGGATCAGGGGGTCAGCTGCTAATGTTAAAAATGGCCGCATTGAGTACCTCGCGGTCGAATCCCGAGCCGAAAGGCGCTGCGGTGAAGAACATGTCACCTGCTAATCGTTTTCAACCAACGGTAACTACTTCTCCGGCTCGGCCTGTCACTATTTCGCCCCGTGAGGGCACATCAAGGAGACAAGTCGTATGGCGTTATTCCGCCGCAACACAGCCCAAGTCGTCCGCAAAGGGGTCGGCGAGAAGGCCTTAGAAACCCAGTCCACCCGTAAGGTCGGCCGCAACAAAGTCACCGTAAAGCGGGTTACCGAGGTCAAACCAGACCCCCAGCCAACCAAACGGCAGAAGCAGAAGCAGTCGAATCAGCGCTCTGGTCAGGGTGGCGGCCGTCCCAAAGGCGGTGGCAACCGCTCCGGTAATCAATCGGGCCAGCGCAATCGGGGTCCGAATAGGGTCCGCGACGAAGAAATTATCCTCCCGCCAGAAACGGCTCGCAAGCAGATGCTCGTACGAGTGCTGCCGCACCAGATCCAGGTCGTTGTTCTTGAGGGGCCCGTTCTTGTCGAGCATTATGTCGCCCGTGAGAGCAGCCGTTCGCTCGCCCAGAACGTGTACTTGGCCGTCGCCAAGAACGTGTTGCCCGGGATGGAAGCTGCCTTCCTGGATTTCGGAGAAGAAAAGAACGGCGTCCTTTATGCCGGCGATGTCAAAACCGATAGCGCCAAACATGGCCGGAACGCCCGCATCGAGCAGATGCTCAACCAGGGTGACCGGCTACTCGTCCAGGTCGTCAAAGACGCCATGGGTCACAAGGGTGCCCGCCTCACCGGTCAGATTTCACTGCCGGGCCGGTATCTGGTGCTCCAGCCGGACTCGGATGCTCAGGGCATCAGCCGGCGCCTGCCCGACGATGAGCGACGCCGCCTACGGGAAATCGTCAACGAGCTCAAGCCAGAAGGCTTCGGGGTCATTGTCCGTACGGCAGCCGCTTCGGCATCGCGCGAGGAGATCCGAACGGACATCGAGCGTCTCGTGTCCGTATGGGAAAAGATCCAAACCGAAGTCGACTCAGGCCCGGCTCCCCGGCTCATCTATCAGGAGCCCGAGTTGCTTATCCGGGTCATACGCGAGCATTTCACCTCTGACTTCAAGCGGCTGCTCATCGACGATCGTACGTCGATGGATCGAGTTACGACCTACCTCGGCGAGATGGCTCCCGAGTTGGTCAGCAAGGTTCATTTCTACGAAGACGAGCTACCGCTGTTTGAGCGGTTCCATGTCGAAGATCAGCTTCGCAAGGCGCTCGATCGTCGGGTGTGGCTCAAGTCAGGTGGCCACCTGGTGGTGGACCGCACCGAAGCGCTCACTGTGATCGATGTGAACACCGGCAAGTTCGTCGGCAAGTCGAGCCTCGAGGAGACGGTTCTCCAGAACAACCTTGAAGCGGCCGAGGAGATCGGTCGGCAGCTGCGACTGCGCGACATCGGCGGAATCATCGTCATCGACTTCATCGACATGGAAGCCGAGAAGAACCAGCGGACGCTTATTCGGAAGCTCAAAGAGGAACTCGCCAAGGACAAGACCCGCACGCAGGTCTTCGACGTGTCCAATTTGGGACTCGTTGAGATGACCCGCAAGAACGTTGCGCAGGGGTTGCTTGAGAATTTCTCCGAGCCGTGTCCGCACTGTGATGGGCGGGGGGTCCTGCTTCAGGAAGAAGCCGCGACGCTCGGAATCCCGTACGAGGATCGTGCGGTGGCGGACGCAGAGTGAATCTCAGGTTGGCAAATCGTTTCAGACGATTAGAGTTACGGTCCGCTGCCTAGCGCGGCGATCTCCGAAGTTTGTAAGAAGGAACCAGTCATGTACGCAATCATCCACACAGGTGGGAAACAAGCCAAGGTAAGCGAGGGCGACGTCCTCGATGTCGAACGCTTGAAAGACGTCGGTGAAGAGGTCGTGTTCACCCCTCTTTTGGTTGTGGATGGGAACGGCTCAACGATCACCGACAAGTCGGTTTTGGCCGCAGCCACTGTCACCGCCAAGGTGCTCGGTGAAGAAAAGGGTCCCAAGCTCGACATCTTCAAATACAAGAACAAGACGGGGTACCGTCGTCGGATGGGTCACCGCCAAACGTACACCCGAGTCGAGGTCCTGAGCATCGATGTTGATGCTCCAGTGGCCGCCACGTCCGAAGAGGAGTAAACGATGTCCAAAACAAAAGCTGGAGGCTCGACGAAGAACGGTCGGGACTCCAAAGCCCAGCGTCTCGGTCCTAAAGTTTTCGACGGTCAAACTGTGACCGCCGGGTCGATTCTCGTGCGCCAGCGCGGCACTCGCATTCATCCTGGTGACAATGTCGGTAAAGGCAGCGATGACACCCTCTTCGCCATGGCCCCTGGCCTGGTCAAGTATGGAGAACGCAACGGTCGACGTTTGGTAAACGTTCTCTCCGACTGATATCGGCGTGTTCGTCGATCGAGTCAACGTCAACCTCCGCGCCGGCAACGGTGGTGCGGGGGTTGTTTCGTTTCTCCGCCAAAAGGGCCGACCCAAGGGCAAACCGACCGGTGGTGCTGGCGGGCGGGGTGGCGATGTTCGGGTGGTCGCCGACGAGAACGAAGCATCCCTCCTGGGCTACCGGCACAATCCTCACCGCAGTGCCGAGAGTGGAACGCACGGGCAAGGCGACGTCAAGCACGGGAAAGCAGGCGAGGACCTCGTATTGACCGTCCCGACCGGCACGGTTCTCTACGACGCCGATGGCGAGATGCTCGCCGACCTTGTGAAGCATGGTCAAGAGGTGACCGTCCTTCAAGGAGGCCGAGGAGGACTCGGCAATGTCGCCTTGGCTTCTAAGGCCAATCGTTCACCTGGTTTTGCCGAACAAGGCGAATACGGCGAAGAAGCCTGGGTTACTTTCGAGCTGAAGCTGGTCGCTGACGCCGCGCTCATCGGATTCCCCAACGTTGGTAAATCAACCTTGATCGCCCATGTCTCCGCGGCGCAGCCAAAAATCGCCGACTACCCGTTCACTACCTTGCAACCGAACCTGGGAGTGGTGTCCGTGGGAGGGTCAGAGTTTGTTCTGGCCGATATTCCAGGGCTCATTGAAGGGGCGGCCGAAGGTAAGGGTCTCGGACTTGAGTTCCTTCGCCACACCGAGCGGGCCAGGGTTCTGGTCATGCTGCTCGATCCTTCGAGCCTGCAGACTGAAACGGTGCAAGATCAGTATCGGATCCTGCTCGACGAACTGGGTCAGCACCGGCCCGATCTGGTGACCCGTCCCCGGCTGGTGGCAGTGAACAAGTCAGACATTGATGACGTCGACGCGGTAGCGCTCGCAGCTGAACTTGGCGAACCGAAGGTGTATACGATCTCGGCCGTCACCGGCGACGGCCTGGAAGCACTTATGTTGGCCGTTGCGGGCCGGGTCGGGCAGGTGGTCCGCGAAGCTCCTGAGCGCGAAGGCTACGTCCTGCATCGTCCGGTCGGTCGCCAGATCGACATCCGACGCGATGACGATGGCGTATGGGTCGTTGACGGAAGGGCCGCCACGCGGGCGGTTGCCCTCGACGACCTCACCAGGCCTGCCGCAGCAGACTTCGCGGCCAAACGCTTGGCACGAGTAGGAGTTGATGACGCGTTGCGGGCGGCGGGCGCTCAACCGGGCGACGACGTGAGAATTGGTGATCTGACGTTTGAATTCACCGAGGAAGATGACGACGAGGAAGAGGAATAGTGCGGTCCGCGCCCCGGCCCGGCTATCCCGTTGTGCTCAAGGTCGGGTCGTCCAGCCTCACGTTTGCCGGCGGTGGCGTCGATGCCGAAGCGCTTGGCAACGTGGCAGGCATGGTCGCCTCAGCTTGGTCAGCGGGCTTTCCGACGGTACTGGTTACTTCGGGGGCCGTCGCGACCGGGTTACCGATTCTCGGCCTCGATCGGCGACCTAAAGGGCTGGCCGAGTATCAGGTCGCTGCGGCAGTAGGCCAGTCACGCCTCATGCAGCATTACGCCGATGCCCTGGCCGCCCACGGTCTGATCGGCGGTCAGGTCTTGCTCACCAAGGACGTGTTGGCCAATCGTCAGCAATACCTGCACTCACGAGGCGCCCTTCTCAAGATGATCGAACTCGGGATCGTCCCGGTTATCAATGAAAACGACATCGTGGTCGTCGACGAACTCAAGTTCGGTGACAACGACCGTCTCGCTGCGATCGTCTCGCATTTGGTTTCGGCTCAGCTGATGGTTCTGCTGACCGACACCGCCGGCCTCTATACAGAGGATCCCCGGCGAGCCGACGACGCCGAGTTGCTCAGCGCCGTCCGGCACACCGATGAGATCCTCGATGAAGTCTCGGCGGGTGCTTCTGGCCCGCTCGGGTCCGGTGGTATAGCCACGAAAGTGGCGGCGGCGCGTATGGCTGCGTGGTCGGGGATTCCGACCGTTATCGGTCCGTCCAAGCAACCCGAAGTACTGGCTGAAATACTTGCCGGAAACGAAATCGGTACCTGGGTGGCCCCCCGCCAATCTGGCCTGTCCGCTCGGAAGCTGTGGATCGCCTTTGGCCTGCCTTCGGATGGTCGGATCACGGTCGATCGCGGCGCCGAGGAGGCAATCCGGCAATCTGGCCGGTCGTTGCTCAGCGTTGGGGTGACACGTTGTGATGGCGAATTTGTCGCCGGTCAGGCCGTTGAAGTCGTTGGCCCGGACGGCAGCATGATTGCCAAGGGCATCGTCCGATTCGACGCTGATCAATTGGCTGGTGCTATTGGTGAGATGATCCATCGCGACGATCTGGTGCTGCTCGTCTGATCGCGTGCGGCTATTTTCGCCAGAGGTCGGGCGTGAAGAGCAGTAGGACCGGGAAGACTTCAAGTCGCCCGGTGATCATCAGGAACGACAGAAGCCACTTACCGACCCCAGGTATGCCTGCGTAGTTGGAAGTCGGACCGACGTCAGCCAGTCCCGGTCCGATGTTCCCAAGCGCCGATGCGACGGCTGTGGCCGTGGTGACGAGGTCGAGGTCGGTGCTGGAGTTTGAGTCGATGAACGCCAGCAGGAATGTACCGGTCATAAACAGGAACATGTAGAACAGGAAGAACGACTGGATAGATTCGACGATGTCGTCAGGAACGGCCTTCTTGCCGAACCGGGTAACAAACACCCCGCGGGGATGAATGAGCCGCCGAAGGTCGGCGTGCGCGGCTTTGGCAAGGGTCCCGATCCGGAACGTCTTAACCCCACCGGCCGTTGACCCGGCCATCCCGCCCAGGAACATGAGGCCGACGATGAACACCTGCAGGCCCGAGACCCACAGCGCAAAGTCGGCCGTTCCAAAGCCGGTAGTCGTGATGATGGAGATGGAGGTAAACGTTCCATCGCGAATGGTTTCTTCAGACCATGCGCCACCCGTGGCGATCAAACCGCCGACGATGATGATGATCGCCCCGATGGCTATGGCAATGTAGGTCCGAAACTCGGCGGATTCGAGGAATGCCTTGGGGCGTCGAAGGCCCCGGTACAGCAGAGTGAAGGACGAACCAGCGATCATCATGAAGAGGATGACTACCCACTGGCTGTAGATCGAGAAGTTGTTCATCGACGTCGGTTCGGTGCCGAACCCTCCGGTCGACATGGTCGTCAGCGAATGAGCGATGGACTGAAACAGGTTCATATCACCGAAAGCCAAGAGCACAATCTGCGTGAAGGTGATGGCGGCGTACAGCAGCCACAGCCTCTTGGCGGTCTGGCTGAACCGGGGGGTCAGTCGATCGGGGGTGGGTCCAGGGGATTCTGCCCTGGCCAACTGCACCCCACCGACCCCGAGCAGCGGCAGAATGGCCACTGATAGGACGATGATCCCCATCCCTCCT
Organism: uncultured Acidimicrobiia bacterium; assembly: GCA_963847455.1. Lineage (GTDB taxonomy): Bacteria > Actinomycetota > Acidimicrobiia > Spongiisociales > JAENVV01 > JAENVV01. The sequence goes on along the minus strand of CAWKAG010000037.1, from coordinate 2,017 downwards.
ACCCATTGGGTCAGTGATCGCCACATGAGTAGGCCGTGCCCGAGCTGGCCGGGGTCGGCCAAGATCGACGCTCCAGTGGTGGTGAAACCGGATGCAGTCTCAAAGTAGGCGTTGGTCAGGTCGGGGATTGCACCGGAAAAGATGTAGGGCAGAGACCCGAAGGCACTGATCGCGAACCACGACACGCCAACGATGGCGAACCCTTCGCGACTCGTAAGTTCGCTGCCACGGCGGCCGATGAACCTCCAGAAAAACGCCCCGACGGCCATGGTGACCGCTGAGGCCAGCAGCAAAGCTCGAAAGTCCGTCCACTCCTGGTAGATGGCTGAAGTGACCGCTGCCGGGAGTACCGCCAGGCCGGACGCCCCGACGACCGCCCCGACCACATAGGCAACCTGTCGAAGGATGAACGTGCGCCCTCGGCGGCGACCGGTTCTCGCCCGACTCGTCATCCGGCGAACAGCGTTTCCACGGCTTCGATCGCCGATGGAAGCGCAAACAGGATGACCCGGTCATTTGGTTCGATGAACGTATCGCCGGTGGGCACCATCGCCGAACCGTCGCGCAGCACCCCTCCAATGACCACGCCAGTCGGAAGTGACAAGTGCGCAACCTGCTGACCTGCTGCTTTCGATGTAGCCGTGACTTCGAGCTCGATCGCTTCGGCATCCGTGTCGCTGAACGTGGCAACAGCGTGAATCCGGCCCCTGCGTACGAATTGGAGAATGGCGTTGGCAGCGGCCAGGCGGGATGAGATGACCGCATCTATGTCGACGTCCCCGAGCAGACCAGTGAGCGCCTGGTTATTCACCCGGGTAACGGTCGTCCCGGCTCCGAGCGCCCTGGCGAGGAGACACGCCAGAATATTGGTTTCGTCCCAACCAGACAGGGCCAGAACGGCGTCGGAACGAGTCAGGTTGAGCGACTCCAACACGCCCGGGTCGGTCAGTTCACCGCAGGTGATCATGGCCCGGTTGAGACGAGACGCGAACGCCCGGCACCTGGCCCGATCAGGATCAACCATGGCGACATTCATGCCTTCGGCCAGGAGACGTACAGCAGTCACTTCGGCGAGATGGGTCGACCCGAGAATGACGGCCCGGGTTACGTGGCGGGTATTCAAGCCCCAGAGATCGGTGGCGTTGTCGACATTGCCGCCCGTGACCATCATCAACATATGGTCTCCAGGAAGCACCACCGTTTCGCCATGGGCAATGATGGTCTTTTGATGTCGGACGATGATGGCTCCGACCCAGTCGAACTCGGTTACTTCCGCTCGTACATGGGCAAGGGTGCGGCCAGCCAGAGGGCTACCCGACTGGACGGTTCCTCCGACAAGGATGAGCTTTCCCTCGCCGAACTCGATGAGTTCCGAGACGCCACCCTGCTGCACAAGATGAAGGAGTTCCTCGGCGGCTGATTCAGCCGGGTCGATGACGACGTCGACGTTCAGTCCGGTTAAACCTTCTCGCAATCCCGGATCCTCGACTCGGGCGACGGTGCGGGCTGCTCCGAGTCCGTGGGCGGTGTGGCAGGCAAGCAGGTTGACGCCGTCGTTGTTCGACACGGCGATGAGAAGGTCGGCGGTTCCGACACCTGCTTCTTCGAGAATGGCGGGACTTGCGCCGTTCCCGGAAATCACAAGTACGTCGAGAGATGCCTGGCTCTGTTCAGCCCGCCCGTCTTCACTCTCGATGACCACGACATCCTGGCCCTCGGTGGAGAGCCGTTGGGCGAGGTAGGAACCTACGGCGCCCGCCCCAACGATCACGATTTTCACGGTACTTCTTCCGTTGTCGTTTGTGCGGCGCCAGATTAGACCGAACCGGCCGTGCGCGACCGCTATTGGAGGTTGGTGCGGCGCGGTACGTGGATCGGTAGAATCTTCGACATGCACCAAACCCCTTTGTCAACCCCTGGCGAGGTTTCTGACGCGCTCAAGTCGGTCGACTATCTGTCCGACCCAACTATCTCGCAAACGGTGTTTCTTGCCGAACGCCTGTCGAAGCCGGTCCTG
>CAWKAG010000036.1:0-3890 GCA_963847455.1 uncultured Acidimicrobiia bacterium | reverse complement strand
GTGCGGGATCGAGCTGACGTCAGCCTTGTCGAGAAAATTTCTAAGCTCGCCACGGCCCGCCGCGCACCTTGCGCGTCGATTCTGCCTCCATATCCCAAAGGTTGTAGAAAAACCAGGTGACGCCGAGTCCGGCAAGATCGTCCAACGATCGATCCGGTGCGTCGCCGTTACCGGCAACAAACTCGAAAACGGAATCCGACGTGCGATGTTGATGCACGTAGCTAAGCATCTCAGCGATGTCGTCATAGGACATATCGACAAACCCGGTCGGTCCGACCTCCAGCGGAAACACTCCATCCCATTGGGCAGCTCGTCGGAACGGCCGCTTGTTCGGCCACGTGGCCGCCACCCAGATCGGCACCCGTGGCTGCTGAACGGGTGTCGGTAGGAAGGTGCACTCTTCGAGGTAATAATGAACCCCATCGAAGGCGTATGGTTGGCCGCTCCAAAGCCCCGTGATGAGTTCGAGGCTCTCGTCCAACTTGTCGGCCCGGATTCGGTTGTCGGTTTCGTGGCCAAACGAGCCGTATTCGACCTCGGGCGGGTGACCTATGCCAACCCCGAAGTCGACCCGCCCTTGCGAGAGACGATCGAGGCTCACGACTTCCCGGGCGAGTTTCCAGGGGTGGCGCCGGGGGGTGGGAGTGACCATGGGTCCGAGCCGGATGTGCGTGGTAACCGTTGCTGCGGCCGCCATAGCCACCCACGGATCGCACATTGGCGTGCCGTCCTCGATCAGGATGTGATCCCATATGTAGACGCCATCCCAACCGGCATCCTCAGCTTGAGCAGCCAAATCGGCGAACACCCGCGGCTCTGAAAAAACGCCGAAGTTAGGCACGAAAAGGGCGTGTTTCATCCGACCAACCTTACGGAGAACACCGGCATTGATCAACATCCACGACGTTCGGCCACGGCTCAAAAACCGATCGTCGACGCTGCAATTCAGTCTTGGCTTTCGGCGCGGAGCCTCGACAACAGAGCCTCGGTTGAATTCTCGTCGACGCCTCCCGCTTCACCAAGAGTTCCGCGCTGGGTAAGGGAGTACAGGAACACGAGCGCCGGGACGACGATAATCCCGGCTGCTCCGAATGCTACGAGCATCGCAATCAGAACTGGATCCGACGCAGCCGAGGCAGCCACAGTTACTTCTCCGGGTAGAACATCGGGATATTGCCCAACGCCCCACCCCCACAGCACACTGACTGTCGCCAGCACCGCTGTGAGGCGAGCAGCAACGAAGCGCCGCTGGACCATCAACGCCATGGTGGCCAATCCGCCGAGAGCCGAGGCAACCATGACGATGATTCCCGGCCAACTGGTGAGGCCTTCGAACAGATGCGCCGCATCAGCCCGGAGCACTCCGACGCCGACCAAGGCAATGACCCCGGCCAATGCCCCCGAGACGAGAGCTCGAATGCGAAAGTACTCCTCCATCACAGAGTCGTCTTCCATGGCGGCCTCATGGGTGAGTAGCACCGCAGCGAGGAACGCGCACGACACCACTGCCAAGGACCCACCCAGGATTGAAGTTGGATTGAGCCAGGAGCCAAATGGGGATCCTGCGGCGTTCCCAAGCGGAACCCGTCCCGACGCCACGCCACCAGCAACGGCACCCAGGAAGAACGGCGTGACAAATGAAGCGCCGGCAAATGCTGCTCCGAAAGCCCGGGCCTTACTGGTGGTGGTAGCCCATTTACGAAAGGCAAACCCGGAGCCCCGAAAGATGATTCCGAAGGCCGCCAACGTCAAGGGAATGTACATCGTCGAAGCGATCGCCGCGAAGGCCTCCGGGAAAGCAGTCCACAAGTAAACCAGGACGAAGATGAGCCAGACATGATTGGCTTCCCACACCGGCCCGATGACGTTGGCTATCAGGCGTCGCGGTCTCGCCCCTCTGGCGGCGTCTCCAGCGAAGAGGTCCCAAATCCCGCCTCCGAAATCAGCACCACCGAAGATGGCATACGCACATATCCCCAACCAGATAACGACGAGCATCACATTCGCCAGCATTAGTAGCCGTCCGCTGACATCGGCCCGTACGGGGTGGGAACCTCGGCCCCTTCGCGGAACTGGTGGGCCACGCGTCGCAAAACCATGACGGTGATTGTGCCGAGAACCAGGTAGATGGCGGTGATCCCCACCAGACCCCAGATCAATCCCGTGGCCCCGGTTACCGAATCAGTCGTTGTCAGGATGCCGTATACGACCCATGGCTGGCGCCCGACTTCGGTTGTGACCCAACCGGCCTCCATGGCCACCGTCGCCGCCCCACCGGCGACAAGCGCAGCCCGCCAGAACCAGATGCTTTCGGGAGGCTCCCGTCGCCTCCACCACGACCACCCAAACCAGGCCGCCAGGCCGAGCAACGCCGTACCAAGCCCCACCATGAGCTGAAATGACGAGTGGACAATATTGACGAGACGGTCCGATGGTCGCTCATCAATCGGAACGGCATCGAGTCCGGGAACCACCGCGTCGAAGTTCCGCGTACCGAGGAACGAAGCGACACCAGGAATCTCGATGGCGCCAACCACTTCGCCATCAACTATGACACCTCCCAGGGTCAGCGGGGCGCGGCTTCGAGTCTCGGTGAGCATCTCCATCGCCGCGAACTTGGACGGTTGGGCCTCGATCAGTCGGCGGGTGGCCACGTCACCAACCAGGACCTGGATCGGAGCAGCAATGGCTCCAACCGAGAAGGCAATCAGGAATCCGAGTCGGTAGATCGGCTGGCGGCGACCCTTCAGCCATGCAGCTGCATACACCCCGGCCACGAGGAACCCTGAAACCATGTAAGCCGCCAGGAGCATGTGGACGTATTGCACCGCGACAGCCGAGTTGAACATGGCCGCCAGTGGATCCACGTTGATGATCGACCCGTCTGCGGCGATTTCAAACCCTGCCGGGGCGTTCATCCAGGCGTTGACCGCCACGATGAAGAACGAACCCGCGATTCCGGCAGCGACGATTGGATAGAGCGATCGATAATGCCATTTAGCCGGCATCCGTTTCCACCCGTACAAGTAAATACCGATGAAGATCGCCTCCGTAAAGAAGGAGACGCCCTCAAGGGTAAACGGCAAGCCAATCACGTCGCCGTACGGACCCATGAGTCCCGGCCAGAGGATGCCCATCTCGAAGGACAAGATTGTCCCGGACACAGCACCGACTGCGAAGAGGATCGCCATCGTCTTTGACCACCGTTTCGCCAGAAGTAGTGCGTCCGGATCCTGGTGTCGAATTCCGCGCCGATGGGCGAGCAAGGTGATGAGCGGGAACCCAATTCCCAAAGCCGCAAAGATGATATGAAACCCGAGGCTCACAGCCATCTGGTTTCGGGCAGCGAGAAGATCAAGGTCGGTGGCTGCTTGGAGCAAAACAACACTTCTCAAAACTCGGCCTCCCCGGACTAGCCGCATCGGATTCAGGTTTCGAGTCCATTCTCGCAGACCTGCGAACTTCAGAATCGCCGATTGATCACCGCTCCGGCACCGGGGACGCCTTGCGACAGGCGCCGAGCGCAGGCCAGGCGACTTGCGTAGGGTGAAAGGCCCCGAGCCAAGGAGGCACGATGGCAAAGTTCGTAGTTTTGTATACAGGTGGCATGGGAATGGCTGCCACACCCGAAGAGCAGGAGAAGATCATGGCCGAGTGGGGAGCCTGGTATGGCATGCTCGGCGAGGCCATCGTCGACGGCGGTGCTCCGTTCGGAGCCGCCAAGAGCATTGCTAGCGCCGGGTCGATTGCCGACGGCCCCTTGAGCGACTCTCCTGCGACGGGCTACACGGTGATCTCAGCTGACTCGCTCGATGCAGCCGCAGCCGCCTGTTCAGCGCACCCGCATCTCAATCACGGCGGCCAGGTCGAGGTTTTCGAATACATCGACA